>NZ_JBQVNM010000056.1:0-18381 GCF_052436175.1 Brevundimonas sp.
CGGCCGCTGGACCGTGCGTCAGGGCCTGGACGCGGACGGCGACGACGGGATCGACGACGCGACGGCCGGATCGACGCACGACTTCGGCAAGGGCTCGGACCTCTCGTTCAGCTTCGCCCCGGGCGTGACCACGGTGATCGAACTGGCGCTGGACGGCGCCGAGGTCGATGTCCGCGACCGGCCTGATCTGGGCCTCGCCCCGCGCGACGTCGTCTGGCGCGGCGGCGCCCTGGACGCGACGATCCACTCGCTCGGATCGCGCGACGCCGGAGCGGCGAAACTGGTGCTGGAGGGCGCCGACGGCCGCCTCCTGGCCGAAGCCGCCATTCCGGCCTTGGCGGCGCCGAACGATCTGAAGGCTAAGACGGCCAAGGTCCGGATCACCCCGCCGAGGGGCGCGAGCCTGACCGGCGCCCGCCTCCGCGTCCTCTTCGACGGCGCCGAGATCGCCTTGGACAACAACAGCGCGGCCGTGCCCGCGCGGACCCGCTGAGGACGCCGCCTATGCTGACCCGCCGCGCCACCCTGCTGACCGGCCTCGCCGCCGCCGCCCTCGCCTCGCCCGTCTCCGCCCAGAACCGGCGCCGGGGCCCGGCCGACCCGCTCGTCCAGACACGGTATGGCCCGGTCACGGGCGTGACCAGCGACGGGATCGCGGTGTTCAAGGGACTGCGCTACGGCGCCTCGACCGCCGACCGGCGCTTCCGCCCGGCCCTGGCGCCGACGCCCTGGACCGATCCGGTGCGGGCGACGGACTACGGCGCGGCCAGCCCGCAGCGGGGTCGCGACGAGGTCCAGAGCCAGGACTGCCTCTTCCTCAACATCTGGACGCCCGGGACGGACGCCGGGAAGCGGCCGGTGATGGTCTATATCCACGGCGGCGCCTATTCGAGCGGGTCGGGCTCCAGCGATCTTTATGACGGCACGCGACTGGCCAAGCGCGGCGACGTGGTGGTGGTGACGTTGAACCACCGGCTCAACGTCTTCGGCTACGCCTATCTGGCGCCCCTCGTGCCGGGTCTCGAAGACAGCGGCAATGTCGGCCAGCTTGATCTGATCCTGGCCCTGCAATGGGTGCGGGACAATATCGCGGCCTTCGGCGGCGACCCGTCGCGCGTCATGCTGTTCGGCCAGTCGGGCGGCGGGGCCAAGATCGCCACCCTGATGGCCACCCCCGCCGCCTCCGGCCTGTTCCACAGCGCCGCCACCATGAGCGGCCAACAGGTCACGGCCTCCGGTCCGATCAACGCGCGGCGCCGCACCGAGACCTGGCTGAAGGCGCTGGGCTTGACGCCGGATCGCGCGGCCGAAACCCTGACGATGCCGCCGGAAAAGCTGCTCGAGGCCATGTCGGCCGAGGATCCGATCCTGGGCTTTGGCGGTCTCTATTTCGGGCCGGTGCTGGATTTCCGCAGCCTGCCGACCCACCCCTTCTATCCCGTCGCCTCGCCGGTGGGCCGCCATATCCCGATGATCATCGGCAATACGCGCGAAGAGACCCTCGGCTTCATGGGCAATGATCCGGCCAATGCGAACCTGACCTGGGAGACCCTGCCCGCTCGTCTGACACCGGGCGTGATGCGCATAGACATCGACCCGCCGACCATCATCGCCGGCTACCGCAGGATGCACCCCGACTGGACGCCGGATCAGGTGCTGATCGGCGCGACGACCGCCGGCCGGTCCTGGCGCGGCGCCGTCATCGAGGCGGAGGAACGGGCGAAGGCCGGCGCCCCCGCCTGGGTCTATCAGCTCGACTTCCCCGGTGAGATGGCGTCGGGCCGCAAGGGCGCCTTCCACACGGCCGACATCCCGCTGGTGTTCGACAATGTCGAGGCGGCCAGCTCGCGCACCCGGGGGCCGGGCGCCCAGCAGGTCGCCGACCGGATGAGCGACGCCTTCATCTCACTGGCGGCAAAGGGCGATCCCAACCACGCAGGCCTGGCGCGCTGGGACAGATACGAACTGCCGCGCCGCCAGACCATGCTGTTCGATGTCGAGAGCCGCATGGCCGACGACCCGCGCGGGGATCAGCGTGAGTTCTTCTCGATGATCCCCTATGTCCAGCCGGGAACATAAGCCGCAAGCCGCCGCCGCCAACCTTCCCAATCCGTCATCCTCGGGCTTGACCCGAGGATCGGAGGTTGACCGGGCCGTGCCTCGCCCCTGACGCCGTGCGGCAGACCGTCCGCCCCTCGGGTCAAGCCCGAGGGTGACGGGAAGTGCTATAGCTACGCTCTTACCGCTCCGCGCGCCGCGCCCACGCCCAATGCCGCCAGGGCCGAGGCCGCGATCTGTTCGGCGTTGAGGCCGGCGGCGGCGTACATGGCGGCGGGGCTGTCCTGATCCTGGAAGACGTCGGGCAGGTTCAGGGTGCGGACCTTCAAGCCCGCATCCAGCGCGCCCTTGGAGGCCAGAAGCTGCAGCACGAAGGCGCCGAAGCCGCCCATGGCGCCCTCCTCCACCGTGATGAGCGCCTCGTGCTCGCGCGCCAGACGCAGGATCAGGTCGGCGTCCAGCGGCTTGGCGAAGCGGGCGTCGGCGACGGTGGCCGAAACGCCGCGCGCGGCCAGCAGGTCGGCGGCCTTCAGCGTCTCCTGCAACCGGGTGCCCAGCGACAGCAGGGCGACCGAGGTCCCCTCGCGCACGATACGGCCCTTGCCGATCTCAAGAGGGGCGGCCAGCTCCGGGATCTCGACCCCGACGCCGTCGCCGCGCGGATAGCGGAAAGCGCTGGGCCGGTCGTCGATCTCCAGCGAGGTCGCGATCATGGCGGCCAGTTCGGCCTCGTCGGACGCGGCCATCAGCACCATGCCCGGCAGGGCGCCCATGAAGCCGATGTCGAACGACCCGGCGTGGGTCGCCCCATCGGCGCCGACCAGACCGGCCCGGTCCATGGCGAACCGCACGGGAAGGCTCTGGATGGCCACGTCGTGGACCACCTGGTCATAGCCGCGCTGGAGGAAGGTCGAATAGATGGCGCAGACAGGCTTGATCCCGTCCGCCGCCAGACCGGCCGCGAAGGTCACCGCATGCTGTTCGGCGATGCCGACGTCATAGGTGCGATCGGGATAGGCCTGGCCGAACAGGTCCAGACCCGTGCCCGAGGGCATGGCGGCGGTGATGGCGACGATCGACGGATCCAGCGCGGCCCGCTTGATCAGATCGGTCACGAACACCTTGGTGTAGCTGGGGGCGTTGGACACCGACTTGGCCTGCTTGCCCGAGACCACGTCGAACTTGACGACCGCATGCAGCTTGTCGGCGCTGCTTTCGGCGGGCGCATACCCCTTGCCCTTCTGGGTCACGACATGGACCAGAACCGGCCGATCGGTGATGGCCGCCGCGTTCTTCAGGATGGGCACGAGGTTGTCCATGTCGTGCCCGTCGATCGGGCCGATGTAGTAGAAGCCCAGTTCCTCGAACAAGGTGCCGCCCACGACCATGCCCCGGGCGTATTCTTCGGCCTTGCGCGCCGCGTTTCGGAACGGGCGCGGCATGTGCTGGGCCACCTTCTTTCCGAACTTGCGGAAGTTCTGGTAGGCGCCGCCCGAGACCTGTTTGGCCAGATAGGCGCTCATCCCGCCGACCGGGGGCGCGATCGACATGTCGTTGTCGTTGAGGATGACCATCAGCTGGCCGGCGGTCTCGGCGGCGTTGTTCATCGCCTCATAGGCCATCCCGGCGGACATGGAGCCGTCGCCGATGACGGCCACGACCTTGTTCGACCCGCCCTTCTGCTCGCGCGCCGCCGCGAAGCCGAGCGCCGCCGAGATCGAGGTCGAGGCGTGGGCCGCGCCGAAGGGGTCGTATTCGCTCTCCGAGCGCTTGGTGAAGCCCGACAAGCCGCCGCCCATGCGCAGGGTGCGGATGCGGTCACGCCGCCCGGTCAGGATCTTGTGCGGATAGCACTGGTGACCGACATCCCAGATCAGGATGTCGTTCGGGGTGTCGAACACATGGTGCAGGGCCACGGTCAGCTCGACCACCCCCAGACCCGCGCCCAGATGGCCGCCGGTCACCGACACGGCGTCGATGGTTTCAGCCCTCAGCTCGTCCGCCAGTTGGCGCAGCTGCGGAAGATCGAACTTCCGCATGTCGGCGGGGAGACGAACCTGATCGAGAAGCGGGGTGTCGGGCATATTACTCAGAAGTCGCAGGACGAACGGACGATCCCTTACGCCCACATTCCGGGACTGCGAAGGGCAACCGAAACGGGCGAGAGGCCGTCAGGACCGACGGTTTAGCACGAAGTCCACGCTGGCCTTGAGGTTTTCCGCGTCCGGACCGAAGACGGCGAGGCGATCACGGGCCTGATCGGCCAGATGCGCGACGCGATGCCGCGCCTGTTCCACGCCCAGAAGGGTCACGAAATTGGTCTTGCCCAGCGCCGCGTCCTTGCCGCCGGCCGCCTTGCCCATCTCCTCGGCCGAGCCTTCCACGTCCAGCAGGTCGTCGACGATCTGATAGGCCAGACCGATGTCGTCCGCGAACCCCATCAGGGCGTTGCGCTGGGCCTCGCGGGCCCGGGCGATGATGATGGGAATTTCGAAGGCGTGTGAGAACAGCGCGCCGGTCTTGAGCCGCTGCATCCGCGCCACGCCGCCCAGATCGTCGCGCACGCCCAGCAGGTCGATCATCTGGCCGCCCGCCATGCCCAGGGCGCCCGAGGCCCGGGCCAGCCGCAACGCAAGCTCGGCGCGGATCTCCGCGTCGTCGTGGGTGTCCTCGTCCAGCACGATCTCGAAGGCCGCGCTCTGCAGGGCGTCGCCGGCCAGCACCGCCGTCGCCTCGTCATACTGGCGGTGGACGGTCGGTCTTCCGCGCCGCACGTCGTCGTCGTCCATGCAGGGCAGGTCGTCGTGGACCAGGGAATAGGCGTGGATGCACTCAAGCGCGCAGGCGGCGCGCAGCACGGCGCCCTCGTCCGCGTCCAGCAACCGCCCGGCCTCCAGGGCGAAGAAGGGTCGCAGCCGCTTGCCCGGACCCAGCGCCGCATAGCGCATGGCCTCGGTCAGTTTCGCCTCCGGTCCCTCGCCCCGTGGCAACAGGCGGTCGAGGGCGATGGTGACCAGGTCCGCGACCTCGGCGACCCGGTCGATCACGGCCTGCTCGGGCGAGTTGGCGGCGCGTGGATTGGGGCTCAAAACAGCCTCCCGCCCACCACAGCGTCGCGATCGACGCCCACCAGCACGACCTCGCCGTCCGCGTCCGGGAAGCCGAGGGTCAAAACCTCGGACATGAAGGGGCCGATCTGGCGCGGCGGGAAGTTGACCACGGCGGCCACCAGCCGGTCCTGAAGCTGTTCCAGGGTGTAGTGTTTGGTGATCTGGGCCGAGGACCGCTTCACGCCTATCTTGGGGCCGAAGTCGATGGTCAGCTTGAAGGCGGGCTTGCGCGCCTCCGGAAACGGCTCGGCCTTCGCCACCCGGCCGATGCGGATGTCGACCTTCATGAAGTCGTCGTAGACGATCCTCGGCGCGACGGGCGCGTCGATAATCGGCGTCATCAGCCGAACTCGGCCGGTTCGACGCCCTTCGCCGAACCGTCGGGGCCGACGACGATCTTCTCGACGCGGAGCTGGGCGGCCTTCAGCCGATCCTCGCAGTGGGCTTTCAGACGCGCGCCCTCCTCATAGAGGGTGATCGATTCCTCCAGCGGCGCCTGGCCGGATTCCAGGCGGGAGACGATGGTCTCCAGCCGGGCGAGGGCGTCTTCGAAGCTCAGGTCGGCGATCTTGGCGGCGGCGTCGGTCATGGCGCGGACCCTAATGGCCGCGCCGCCCCGGTTCAACGCTCAATCCCGGCCACAAGAGGTCAGGGTTGTGGAACGGCCACGGCCTCGACGCGGCGGGCGGAGACGATGCGGATGCGCGGCTCCAGCATCTGGCCGACCATGAAGCCCTCGCCCTCGGTCGGGGACTTGGGCGCCGCCAGGATCTGGCGCACCACATCCATGCCGTCGATCACCCGGCCGAAGACGGCGAAGCCGGGATCGCCCGGAGCGCTGCGGTTGGCGTCCAGGGTCGAGACATTGCCGACGATGATGAAGAAGTCACCGGTCGCCGAGCCCGGTTCGTTGCGGGCCATGGAGATCGCCCCGTCCGTGTGGCTGAGGCGGGTCTCGCTGGTCGGCTCATGGGCGATGGGCGGCAGGACGCGATCGGGCGCATTCTGCGTCCCGCCCTGGATCAGGCCGAGGTTCGGACCCAGGACCATGGAGCGGTAGAAGTCGGTCCCGTCGAACCGCTTCTCTTCGACATAGCGCAGGAAGTTGGCGGCGGTGATCGGAGCCGAGGGATCGAGGGCGATGACGATGTTCCCGGCTGTGGTTTCCACCAAGACCCGGTCGCGAACATCAGCGGCGGCGGCGGCGGCGGTCGCGGGCGTAGGGGGCGTCGTCTGCGCCGACACCGGCGACGTGGCCAGGCCGAGGATCAGAAGCGGAAGGACCGAAAGCCATATTCGCCGAAGCATCGCGCCCTCCTATTTCGCCTCAGACCTTCTCGAACCGGCGCTGGGACCAGTATTTGAATCCCTGATTGGCCGTCAGCCGCCAGCCGCGCGCCTTCAGGGCCACGCCCACCATATGGTTGAAGTAGCCGTGGGCGAAGACGACGACCTCCCGACCGTCGGCCGCCGCCGCGATCAGCCGATCCGCCGCCTGTTCGGCGCGTGCCTCGGCCTGGACGCGTGTCTCCTGGCCGCCATGGTTGTTGAAGACGTGCCACCAGAAGCGTGAGACCACGCCCCAGAACCTCGGCGACAGCTTGATCCACTCGGGCAGGGGCGGCGGCGGCAGGGGCGCCTCGATGAACAGAGGCTCCACCAGAACCTCTCGCCCCGGGGCCGCCAGGGCCGCCGATTCGCGCGCGCGGGGGCGGCTCGACGAGATCAGGGTTCCCGAGGCGACGGCCGTCTCGGACAGGGCGTCGGGCGCCGTCTGGCCGGGAAACAGACCCAGCCGCTCATACTCGGCCCACCAGCGGCCATAGCCCTGCGCCGTCAGAAGGCACTTGCGCGACAGGGCGGGCTTTCCGTGCCGGGTCAGGATGATCGCCCCGGGACGTGCGGCGACAGCGGGAGCGGGGGTCGAGGACGAAGGCAGGGTCATGGCGCGAGGCGGCAGACGACGATCAGGTCGACGGCGTCACTCAATCCTCCCTTACGCCTGAACACGGTCGCCGGCCGGCGCTCCTGCCACGGTCGTAAACGGGCGGGCGCCCCGACACAAGCCGATGTGGGTCGCCGGATCAGACCGCCATGCGGCGCTCGACCGGCGCGGCGTCGATCGCGGCCGGGTCATTGGCGGCGCGGAAGGCGATGACGTCCTCCAGCGGCATGGGCGTGGCGAAATGGAAGCCCTGCAGGAGGTCGCAGTTCAGCAGTTGCAGCAGGCGGGCCTGCCAGTCGGTCTCGACGCCCTCGGCCACGACCTGAAGATCCAGGCTGTGACCCAGGTCGATCACCGACCTCATGATCTGGGTCGCCTGCTGGCGCTGATCCAGGTTGCGCAGGAAGGACTTGTCGATCTTCATCCCGTCGAACTCGAAGTTCTGGAGATAGGACAGGCTGGAATAGCCCGTGCCGAAATCATCGAGATAGACCTTGATGCCCAGGTTCCGCAGTTGGCTGATGGTCCGCTTGGCCGCCTCCATGTGCGAGATCAGGACGCCTTCGGTGATCTCGATATAGAGGGACGAGGGCTTGACCTTGGCCGCCAGCATCTTGTCGGCGATCATCTGGGCGAACTGGCTGTGACGGAAGTGTAGCGGCGAGATATTGATGCCGACCGGCACGTCGCCCAGGACGGCGGCGGCCTCGAGCGCGCGGTCGATGACCCAGTTCGACAATTCGATGATCTGGCCGCTCTCTTCCGCGATCGGGACCAGCACGCCGGGCGACACATTTCCCAGCCGGGGCGACTTCCAGCGCAGAAGGGCCTCGACGCTCCTGAGCTCGCCCGTGCGGGCGCTGACCAGGGGCTGGAAATGCAGCGACAGCTCATTTTCCTGCATGGCCTTTGACAGTTCGCTGCGGATCGCCACCCGGCTCGACATCCGCTCCTCCATCACGTCATCGAAGACGCGATAGGTGTTTATGCCGGCGCTCTTGGCCTCGTACATGGCCAGATCGGCGCGCTTGAGCAGGTCGTCGCCGTCGTCATAGGCCAGATTGCCGTAAGCGATGCCGATGGCCGTCCCGGTCTGGACCAGTTGGCCCTCCAGCAGGAAGGGTTGTTTCAGGCTCTCGGCGATGGCGGTCGCACAGGCCTCGGGCGTCACCTCGCGCGTGACCGGCAGGATGGCCGCGAACTCGTCGCCGCCCATCCGGGCCACCGAGACGGCGCCGGGAAGATTCTCGGTCAGACAGAGGGCCACCTGGCCCAGCAACAGATCCCCGACCGTGTGGCCCAGGCTGTCGTTGATCTCCTTGAACCGGTTCAGATCGAAGAACAGAATGGCCAACTCGCCCTGAACATGGTCGCGGCTGCGTTCGGCCAGGACGTTGTTGAACGCCACCCGGTTCATCAGCCCGGTCAGGGGATCGGAGTGGGCCTTGACGTCCAGCCGCGCGCCCTCGCGCGACAGGCGCCGGTTCTCGACCGCCAGGGAGAGGTGGTGGGCCGGTCGTGGAACTCGGCGCCGACTTCATGGTCAACGACGGCTACGGCCTGTTCGTCGAACTGAAGAAGGGCTGGCTCGAGACCACCGCCACCGGCAACGTCAATCCTGTCGCCGGCCCGGCTCTCGCCGGCGCTCCGGTCGTCGGCGAGGCCGAGATCGGCCCTTGGGTCTTCTCCATGGGCGCGACCTTCAAGTTCTGATCCGGCAGGATCAGCCCAAACCGTCAGGGCGGGCGTCGCAAGGCGCCCGCCCTCTTCGTTTGCGCAGTTGCTCCTACGTCAACCGCAGTCGGCGCTAGTCTGTCCGAAAAGGGAGACCGCCATGTCCGACGCGAACCGCCGCCTGATGACGCTGAAGTCTGATCCTGGTGCGACCCTGGTCGAACCGGTCGCCGCGCCGGAAGCCGCAGAGGGCGAGGTGGTGCTGGCGCTGGACCGGTTCTCCCTGACCACCAACAACATCACCTATGCCGCCTATGGCGACGCCATCGGCTACTGGAAGGTGTTTCCGACCGGGCGCGACGACTACGGGATGATGCCGGTCTGGGGCTTCGCCGACGTGGTCGCCAGCCGCGCCGAGGGGATCGAGGTCGGGGCGCGTGTGTTCGGCTATTTCCCGATCGCCGACACGCTTGTGGTCCAGGCGGAGAAGGTTTCGCGCGGCGGGTTCGCCGACGCCTCGCCCTGGCGCAAGGCCGTGCCGGACATCTACAACCGCTATGTCCTGTGCGCCGCCGACCGCCACTACGACCCGGCGCTGGAAAACGCCGAAGCGATCTTCCGGCCCCTGTTCGTCACCTCCTATACGGCCGTCGACTTCCTCCGGGACAACGGCTTCTTCGGCGCCAGACGCATCGTCGTCTCCAGCGCCTCGTCCAAGACGGCCTATGGCGCGGCCTGGGCGATGGCGGGCGATGATGTCGAGGTCGTCGCCCTGACCAGCGCGCGCAACCGCGCCTTCGTCGCGGGCCTGGGCGCCTATGCCTCGGTCCATGCCTATGACGAGATCGAGAGCCTGCCGACCGGGGTTCCAACTCTTTATCTCGATCTGGCCGGCGATCCGGTCCTGCGCCGGCGGGTGCATGCGCGGTTTGGCGACGACCTGACCTACGACTGCCTCGTGGGCTCTACCCTGGGCGACGCCTTCCCGACCGACGACCCGGAACTGGTCGGCCCCAGGCCGAAGTTCTTCTTCGCCGCCACCACCCTGGACCGCCACCGCGAGCGCGGGACGCTGCATGCCTTCCACGAACGCTTCCTGGCCGATCAAAAGACCTTCTTCGAACACGTGGTCGATCCGACCAATCCATGGATCCGCATCGTCGCGCACCAGGGCCTCGACGCCGCCGCCGCCGTCATCCGCGCCCTCGCCGACCACGGCGGCGACCCGGCCGAGGGCGCCGTCGTTCGCATCGCGCGCTGACACACACATTGCTCCCCCGGCCGTTCCATCGCATCTATCGGCGATGAGCATTCCCGTCCGCCCGAACCGCAGCCAGTTGTCCGTTCCGGCCTCGTCGATGCGCTTCATCGAGAAGGCGGCGGCCAGCGCGGCGGATGTCGTCTTCCTCGATCTGGAGGACTCCGTCGCCCCGGACGACAAGGCGGCGGCCCGCGCCAACGCCGCCCGGGCGGTCGGCGCGTTCGACTGGGGCGAAAAGACCCTGTCGGTCCGGGTCAACGCCTGGGACACGGTCTGGACGTATCGCGACGTGATCGAGGTGCTGACCGGCGCCTCGGACCGGCTGGACCTCCTGATGCTGCCGAAGGTCCACCGGGCCGCCGACGTCCATGCCCTCGCCGCCCTCGTCGGTCAGGTCGAGGCGGATCTGGGTCGCACGAAGCCCGTCGGTCTGGAGCTCATCATCGAGAGCGCCGAGGGGCTGATGAATGTCGAGGCCATCGCCGCCGCCAGCTCGCGCATCGAGGCGCTGCACTATGGCCCCGGCGACTACGCCGCCTCGACCGGCGCCCGGACCACGGCCATCGGCGAGGGCATCGCCGCCTATCCGGGCGATCCCTGGCACTATCCCCTGTCGCGCCTGCTGGTCGTCGGCCGGGCCCATGGCCTGAGGGTGCTGGACGGACCCTGGTCAGCCCATGCCGATCTCGAGGGGCTGGCGACCGCCGCCGCCCGCACGGCGGCGCTGGGCTTCGACGGGAAATGGGCCATCCATCCGGGCCAGATCGAGACGATCAACGCCGCCTACAGCCCGCCCGAGGCCGAGGTCGAACAGGCCCGCCGCATCCTCGACGCCATGACACAGGCCGCCGCCGAAGGCCGGGGCGCGGCGACGCTGGACGGGCGGATGATCGACGTCGCTTCCATCCGTCAGGCCGAGGCCCTGGTGAAGAAGGCCGAACGCACGACCTGACTCCTGCGGCTTGACGAGCCGCAATGTTATCTCATAACACTGGCGAACCCTCCCAAGGATTTCGCCTAATGTCTGCTTTGCGTCCCTTCCTCCTCACCGCCGTCGCCGCCTCCGCCCTCGCGGGCGGCGCCCATGCCCAGACCAGCCCCGCTTCACAGCCGGTCGACCGGGTCGAGGACGTCATCGTCACCGCCGCCCCCTACGGCATCAGCCAGCGGGCCACGACCATCGCCACCGACGTGCTGGACGAGGAGTATCTTGCCACCGCCCCCGCCGCCTCGCTGGGCGATCTTGTCGCGGGTCAGCCGGGCATGCGTTCAACGGACTTCGCCCCCGGCGCCAGCCGTCCGGTGATCCGGGGCCTCAGCGGCCCGCGCGTGCAGGTTTTGACCAACGGCATCGGCCTGATCGACGCCTCCTCGGTCTCGCCCGACCACGCGGTCGCCACCGACCCGGCCGAGGCCAACCGGATCGAGATCATTCGCGGCCCCGCCACCCTGATCTACGGCGGCTCGGCCATCGGCGGCGTGGTCAATGTGCTGGACGACCGCATCCCGACCGAACAGCCCGAAGGCGGGGTCGACGGCGTCTTCTCGACCCAGGTCTCCAGCGTCGACAACGGTCGCGGCGGCTTCGGCCGGGTGACCGTCGGCGCTGGATCCTTCGCCTTCACCCTGGACGGGGTGCGCCGGACGACGGACGACTATGACATTCCCGCCCCCGCCCTGTCGCGTCGCCTGGCCGAGGCCGAAGGCGTCGCACGCGGCGACGAGACCAAACAGCCCAACAGCGCCACGGACCTGACGGCCTGGGGCGTCGGCGGCGCCTGGATCGGGGACAAGGGCTTCCTCGGCCTGTCCTACAAGACCACCGACAGCGAATACGGCACGGTCGCGGAACCGACGGTCTTCATCGACCTGAACCAGGACCGCTATGACCTGCGGGGCGAATACCGGTTCGACCAGGGCCCGCTGCAAGCCGTGCGCGGTTCGGTCGGCCACGCCACCTATACCCACACCGAGTTCGAGGATGTCGGCGAGCCCGGCACCATCTTCAACTCCGACGGGACCGAGGCGCGACTGGATCTGGTTCAGCGCGTTCGCGACGGCTGGAACGGCGCCTGGGGCGTCCAGGGACTGGACCGTACCTTCGAGGCGATCGGCGAGGAGGCCTTCGTGCCCACCTCCGACATCTCCGAAATCGGCGTCTATACGGTCCAGCGGCTGGACCGCGCCGGATGGGGCGTCGAGGGCGGCCTGCGCTTCGACCGTCGCGAACTGTCGGCCACCCCGATCGGCGGGGCCAGCGAGGTGACGCGCAGCTTCGACAACTGGTCCGCCTCGGTGGCCGGCTTCCTCCGACCCGCGCCTGGCCTGTTTCTCGGCCTCAGCCTGGCCCGCAACGAGCGCGCCCCCAGCGAGGTCGAGTTGTTCGCCGACGGCGTCCACATCGCCACGGCTGTCTATGAGACCGGCGACGTCGATCTGGACAAGGAAAAGGTCACCACCCTGGAAGGCACCGTCCACTACGACCGGGGCCCCTTCACCGGCGACCTGCACGTCTACCACTCCTGGTACGACGGCTTTATCGACGAGCGGCCCACCGGCGCCGACTTCTATTTCGAGGAGGAGGACGAGTTCTTCCCCATCTTCCAGTTCGTCCAGACCGACGCCACCTTCAAAGGGTTCGAGCTGGAAGGCGCCTATGCCCTGTGGGAGAGCGGCGACCGCAAACTGTCACTGGAAGGCTCGGCTGACTATGTCCGCGCCGACACCGACCTGGGCCCCGCCGCCCGCATCCCGCCGTGGTCGGTGACCGCCGGCCTGAGCTGGACCACCGCTCGCTACGACGTCTCCGGCGAGGTGCGCCATGTGGCCGAACAGGACCGCGTAGCCGAGGGCGAACTGCCGACCGACGCCTATACGATGGTCAATCTGAAGGCCGCCTTCCGGCCCCTGGCGGACCGCAACGTCACGGTCTTCGCCGAGGCGCACAACCTGACCGACGAGGAGGCGCGCGAGCACGTCTCCTTCCTCAAGGACATCGCCCCCCTGCCCGGCCGCAACATCCGGGTCGGCGTCGCCTATCGGTTCTAGACAAGAAGGGGCCGGACGCGTCCTGCGACACGTCCGGCCCAGTAGACCCCCGGAGCCGGTCTCCGGAGGAGTCCGGTCAGACCGAAGTCAGAACTTCGAGCGCAGGGTCACGCCATAGGTGCGCGGCGCGCCGAGGAAGGCGTTGTAAACGCTGATGGCGTCATTGTTCTCGTCCACCTGGAACGGGCCGTTGAAGCCGACCTGCAGATAGTCCTGGTCGAACAGGTTCTGGGCCCAGGCCTCGATGGACCAGCGGTCGTCCTCCGCGCCGAAGCCGATGCGGGCGTTCACCAGAGTATAGGCTTTCTGGAACTTGGACGGATGCAGGTCCGAGCCGGTGTTGTAGTCACCCATGTACTTGGCCGAGACATTGCCCCGGATCTTCAGCCCGCCGCCGATCGACCGCTCGTAGGAGGTGGCCAGGGACGCCGACCATTCCGGGGCGAAGGACAGCTGGGCGCCGGGCAGGCGACGCAGGCTGTTGAACCGGCTGGGAACCAGCAGGTCGGCGGCGGTGAAGTTGCTGATCGTGGTTTCCGCCATGGTCACCCCGCCCTGGAAGGACAGGCCCTCGACCGGCGGGAACCAGACCATGTCGAGGTCGAAGCCCTTGGAGATCACCTCCGGCAGGGTTTCGACGATGAAGGCCGTGCCCACGAAGGTGTTGAGCTGGAAGTCCTCATAGGTCTGGTGGAAGGCCGCGCCGTTCAGCGACATGGCGCCGTCGAACAGCCTCAGCTTCATGCCCGCCTCGAACGAGTCGACATATTCGCCGCGGAAGGCGGTGTTGGGGTCGGCGGTGAAGTTCGGCCCCGTCGCCGTGATGAAGATGGCCTGCTCGCGATCCAGGTTGAACCCGCCCGCCTTGAAGCCACGCGAGTAGGAGACGTAGCCCATGGCCCCTTCGGTGAAGTCGTACTTCAGCTTCAGCGTGCCGGTGACCCCGTCCTCCGAGCGCTCCTGGGTGAAGGCGCCGAGCGCGTCGAAGTCATCGTTCTGGCTGTTCAGGCACAGGCCGCCGACGATGGTCTGGGCCGTCGCCGCGCCCAACAGGCCGGCCAGGGTCGCATAGCGGGCCTCGCCCTGATCGCAGGACGCGCCGGTGGTGTTGTATCGGGCGTTCAGCGTCTTGTCGTCCACCGTCCAGCGCGCCCCGATGTTCAGGGTCAGCTTCGACGTCAGGGCGGCGTTTATGTCGGCGAAGACGGCGAAGGTCTCGCCGGATTGGTCATAGGCGTCGCGGCTGCCGTTGCCCTGCTGGAAAATGGTGCCGGGCGTCAGGCCGACGAGGGCCGGCACGCCGCTGAGCACCCGCCCGGCGAAGTAGGCGTAGTAGTCCGAGCCGTAGAGCAGGGCCGAGCCGCTCTCCAGATCCTCCTTGGCGTAGAAGGCGCCCATCAGCCAGTCGATCGGCCCGGACGATCCGGCCAGCCGCACCTCCTGCGAGAACTGTTTGAAGTCGGTGAAGTTGGAGCCGTCGCTGGGACGATAGACCAGATCGGCCGAGGTGAAGTCGCTGTCCTGACCGCTGACGATGTTCCACGACCGGGCCGCCGTGATCGAGGTCAGGCTGACGTTCGGCGTCAGGTCGAAGTCGAGCTGCAGCGAGACGCCCTTGTCCTCGATGTCCTGGGTGGTGTCGCGGTTGCTGCGCGCCTGGCGGTCGAACGGGGTGGCGACGGTGTCGACCGACCCGGGCCGCACGAGGTTGATCAGGGCCGCGCGCGAATTCGCCGCCTGACCGACGAACAGCTGGGTCGCGGCGCAGCAGTTCTCTTCACGCTTCGAATAATCGACGATCAGGCGCGCCGACAGCCGGTCGCTGGGCAGCCAGAGCAACTGGCCGCGGGCGGTCCAGAAGTCCTGGTCGTTGTCCTCGTTCAGGGTGCGCGGCCCCGGGCCGGTGGAGACGTCCATGAAGCCGTCGCGGGTGCGGCGGGCGACATAGAAGCGTCCGGCCAGTTGGTCGCCGATGATCGGGCCGGTCACCGAGGCCGAACCGCCCATGGCCCCATAGTTGCCGGCGGTCAGTTCGGCGTTGGCGCCGAAGGTGAAGGACGGACGCTGGGTCAGGATGTTGATGACCCCGGCCGAGGCGTTCTTGCCGAAGACGGTCCCTTGGGGCCCCTTCAGCACCTCGATCCGCTCCAGCTCGCCCAGGTCGCCGAAGCCGACTCCGTTGCGCGGGCGATAGACGCCGTCGATGGTCACCAGCACCGAGCTTTCCAGCCCCGGGTTGTCGCCGACGGTGCCGACGCCGCGCACGCGAGCGGTGGTGATCGCCTCGTTCGAGGTGGAGGTGACGGTCAGGCCGGGCGTCAGGATCTGCAGATCCTTGATGTCCTTGACGCCTGCGTCGGTCAGCAGCTGTTCGCTGATGGCGGTGACGACCGACGGCACGTCCTGAAGGCTCTGCTCTCGCTTGTTGGCGGTGACGATGATGTCATCGACCGAGGTGGGCTGGTCCTGCTGGGCGGCGGCGGTTCCGGCGGCCAGTGCGGCGATGGCGAAGGCGGCGAGCGATACGCCGGTCCGAAGCCGTTGATGGGTCCTCATGATAGTCTTCCTCCCTCTGTGCGGTTTGTCCGCTGTTGTCTGGTTACGCAGGTACTGAAGCTCTCTGGCCGCGCCCTCCCCGAGCGCGGTCAGTTCACGAAGGCGACGATCGACTCCGCGAATTGGGGGTTGCTGCACACGCCCAGATGCGTGCCCGGCAGAATGATGAGTTCGGCGTCCGGCAGGGCGTCGGCGAGCCGCTGCGGATGGCGCGCCAGCGGGTCCGCGTCGCCCACGACCAGCCGGGTCGGGACGCGGATCTGGTCCAGCGCTATGGGCGCGGCGTGCATCGATCGAGCCTGCGCCGCCAGGGCCTTCAGATGTCCGCCGGTGCGTTCGGCGAAGATGCGGAACTCGGCCACGCCCGGATGCATGTCCGCCGGACGCTCGTCGGCCTCCAGCGCCGCGATCAGGGCTCCGGGCGGCAGGAGCCGGGTCTCGACGCCGCCCAGATCGATCACCGCCTCGCCGACGCCGCCGATCCACAGCCGACGCACGCGCGCGTCGCCCGAGGCGAAGATCAGGGCGGTCACAGCCCCCATCGAATAGCCGGCCAGATCGACCTGCTCCACGCCCAGATGGTCGAGCAACTCGCCGACATCCCGGGCCAGCTGGACCTCCCCATAGAGGGCTGGATCGGTCGGGGCGTCCGAGGCGCCGTGGCCCCGGGCGTCGATGGCGATGACCTGACGCCCCGCATCCAGCAGGGCCTGAACCACGCCCGTTCCGTGCCAGTTCAGCAGGGCGCTGGCGGCGAAGCCGTGGTGCAGGAAGACCGGCGGCCGGTCGCCCGCCTCGCCCCAGACGAAGTAGTTCAGGCGAACGCCGTCCGAGGCCCTGAACTCAGGCATCGACCAGACCTCCATCCAGCTCGGCGGTGGAAGCCGGGGTCAGGGCGATGAAGCGGCGCAGGTGCGGCTCGACCCCGCCCAACTGCTGTTCGATCACCGAGGCGCGTTTGAAGTAGTGGCTCAGCGCCAACTCATCGGTCATGCCGATGCCGCCGTGGGTCTGGACCGCCGCCTGGCTGACGAAGCGCAGGGCGCGCGCGACCCCGACCTTGGCCGCCGAGGCCATTCGCGCCCGCTCGGCCGCCGGGGCGTCGAGATGGAGCGTGGCCATATAGGTCAGGGATGTCGCCAGCTCGACGGCGGCGAAGGTGTCCGCCAGCCGGTGTTGCAGCACCTGGAACTGGCCGATCGGCCGACCGAACTGCTTCCGTTGCTTCACATAGTCGAGCGTCTGGTCATGGAGCTGCGACAGGACTCCCACAGCTTCCGCACACTGGGCGGCGACGGCCTCGTCCAGGGCCGGGGCGATGACGCCGTCGAAGGCGTCCTCTGCCAGCAGGGCGTCGGCCGGGAGGACCAGCCCGTCGAAGGCGACCTCCGCCGCGCGGCGACCGTCTACGGTCGGATAGGGTCGGATCGAAAGCCCCTCTCCCGCCGTCGCGACCTCGATCAGGAACAGGCCGATCCCGGCCTCGTCCGTCGCTGAGCCCGAAGTCCGGGCCGTGACGATCAGATGGGTCGCCCACGGCGCGGCCGACACCACCGCCTTGGCGCCGTCCAGCCGCCAGCCGTCGCCGTCACGCCGAGCCGTGGTCTCGACCCGTAGCAGGGTGTGACGACCCGCCGCCTCCTCATGGGCGAAGGCGACGATGGCCTGACCCTCGGCGATGGAAGCCATCAGGGCCTCGGCCCGTGCCCCGCCCGCCCGTTTCAGCAGGCCGACGCCGAGCACGGCCGTCTCCAGATAGGGCTCCAGCGCCAGCGACCGACCGATGGCGCGCATGACGATCATGGCCTCCACCCCGCCGCCGCCGAGGCCGCCGGCGTCCTCGGGGATCAGGGCGCCCAGAACGCCCAACTCCTCCGCCAGGGCTTTCCACACCTCGGGCCGCCAGCCGGCCTCGGAGGCGACGGCGCCGCGCCGTGTGTCGAGGTCATAGACCGCCGTCAGATAGCCGTTCACCGCATCGGCCAGCAGGGTCTGTTCCTCGGAAAAGTCGAGATCCATCGTCAGAGCCCCAGAACCATCTTGGCGATGATGTTGCGCTGGATCTCGTTCGAGCCGCCGAAGATCGAGGTCTTGCGCATGTTGAAATAGGTCGGCGCCGCGCGGCTGGCCCAGACGGGCCCGACCGGACCCAGATTGCCGGATCGAATGGCCCGTCCGTCCGGCAGGGCGTAGGCGCCGACGGCCTCAACCACCAGTTCGGTCAGCCGCTGCTGCACCTCCGTGCCCTTGATCTTGAGGAGGGAGGATTCCGGCCCCGGCCCCTTGCCCGAGCTCTCGCGCGCCAGCGTGCGCAGTTCGGTGTATTCCAGCGCCAGAAGTTCGATCTCGAGGTCGGCCAGCTTCCTCTGGAAGATGGGATCGTCGGCCAGCCCCTCGGCCTCGGCGACGGCGCGCAGCTTGATCAGGGCGTTCTTGGACGCCGCGACGCCGGCGATATTGGTCCGCTCATGGGCCAGCAGGAATTTGGCGCAGGTCCAGCCCTTGTTCTCTTCATGGATGCGGTTTTCGACCGGGACGCGCACGTCCTCCAGCCAGACCTCGTTGACCTCGTGGGCGCCGTCCAGGGTGATGATCGGCCGTACGGTGACGCCCGGGGTCTTCATGTCGATCAGCAGGAAGCTGATCCCCTCCTGGGCCTTGGCGTCGGGATCGGTGCGGACGAGGAAGAAGCCCCAGTCGGCGTATTGCGCCAGGGTGGTCCAGGTCTT
>NZ_JBQVNM010000057.1:0-18286 GCF_052436175.1 Brevundimonas sp.
AGTCGATCGCCGCCCTGACGGCGCGGCGGTCCGGGTCGGTCGAGGCCTTCATCCCCCTGTTCCAGGCGCGTCTGATGGCCCTGTCGGCGACGCACAACCTGCTGACCGCCACCGGCTGGGAGGCGGCGAGTCTGGACGATCTGTTGGCCAGCGAGCTGGAGCCCTATGCCGCCGACCAGTACCGGCTGACGGGGCCGTCGGTGATGTTCGACGCGCCCCAGGCTCTGGCCATGGGGATGGTGATCCATGAACTGGTCACCAACGCCGCCAAATACGGCGCCCTGAGCCGGGACGGCGGGCGTCTGGAGGTGCGCTGGGCGCTGGACGACGACGATGCGCAGGTGACGCTGGAGTGGACCGAGACCGGCGGCCCGGCCGTAAAGCCGCCTGCGCATCGCGGTTTCGGATCCCGCCTGATCGCCACCAGCCTCAAGGGCGATCTGAAGGGTGAGGGCGAGTTCGACTATTCGCCGGAAGGATTCAGGGCCCGGTTGCGTCTCAGGCCCAAGGGCTGAAACGCCCCGCCTGTCGGCGCCTTCGCCTCACTCGCCCAAACACCTCAGGGCGACCTCGAGGTTGCGCAGGCCATCCTCGCCGGTGACCGCCGGGGTCTCGCCGGTGGTGATGGCGCGGGCGAAGGCTTCGAGTTCGGCCTTCAGGGGCTCGTTGGGCCAGCTCATGACGCCGCGCGTGGAGTAGGAGCCATCGGGCTGCTGGCCGAAGTATTCGGTCACCTGGCGGGTCATCAGGTCGGCGACGACGAACTTCGTCCGGGTCGCGACCTGCAGGGTGCGGGTCTTGTAGGGCGTCACCCAGTTGGTGGTGATGTGGGCGATGACGCCGTTCTCCAGCCGGAACTGAAGCAGGGCCGTGTCCTCGCGCTCGGCGCGGGTGCGGGCCAGCTGGGGCTGGACCTCGGCGATTTCGCTATCCGTCAGGTGGCGGATGATGTCGATGTCGTGGACGGCCAGATCGATCACCACACCCACCTCGCCCATGCGCGGCGGGAAGGGGCCGACGCGGGTGATCTGGATGGAGATGACCTCCTCGCCCGCGATGGCGCGCTTGACCGCCTCGACCGCAGGATTGAACCGCTCGACCTGACCGACCATCAGGACGCGGTTGTTGGACTTTGCCGCGTCGATCATCCGCTGGGCGTCGGCCACAGTGGCGGCGATGGGCTTCTCGACCAGCACATGGACCCCGGCCTCCAGCAGGGCGACGCCGACCTCCGCATGGAAGCGGTTGGGGGTGGCCACGATGGCGGCGTCGAGGCCCGAGGCGACGAAATCGGCGGCGGAGGTATAGGCGGATGCGCCGTAGACCTCGGCCACGCCCTGGGCGGTCGGGGCGTCCGGATCGAAGACGGCGGTCAGGTCGAACTCGCGCATGCCGGCGGCCACGCGGGCGTGGTTGCGGCCCATGACGCCGACGCCGGCGACGCCGATCTTGAGGGGGGTGGTGCTGGGCATGGAGATCAACCCTTGAAGCTGGCGACGGCGGCGACGACCCGGTCCTGGGTCGTCTCGTCGAGGTCGGCGTGCATGGGCAGGCTGATGACCGTCTCCTTCAGCCGCTCGGTGACCGGCAGGCTGCCGGGCCCGGCCGAGAACCGTGCATAGGCGGGCTGCAGGTGCATAGGCACCGGATAATAGACGGCGGTGGGAATCCCTTCCGCCTTGAGATGGGCGGCCAGGCCGTCCCGATCGGAGTGCTGGATCGTGTACTGGGCCCAGTTGGAGACATTGCCGGCCGGCAGATGCGGCACGGCGGCGACGTAGGGCGCCAGCTTTTCATTGTAACGGGCGGCGATCCGCATCCGGGTCTCGATCTCTTCCGGGAAGACCTTCAGCTTCTCGATCAGCACGGCGGCCTGGATGGTGTCGAGCCGGCTGTTCATGCCGATGCGCATGGCCAGGTATTTCGGATCGTGGTCGAAGGTCTGGCCGTCCTTCAGATCCTTGGCGACCACCTTGCCGTGGACCCGCAGCGAATCCATTTCCTGGGCCAGATCGTCGTCGTCCGTCAGCACCGCCCCGCCGTCGCCGTAGCAGCCCAGGGGCTTGGCCGGGAAGAAGCTGGTGGTGGTGACGTCGGCCCATTTGATCGGATGATCGCCGGCGATGGTGCAGCCGAAGCCCTGGGCCGAATCCGAGATCAGCTTCAGGCCGTGACGGTCGCAGATGGACTTGATGGCCGGATAGTCGGCGGGCTGGCCGAACAGGTCGACGGCGATGACCACGCGGGGCTTCAGCCGGCCCTCGGCGATGACGGCCTCGATGGCCGCCTCCAGATGCGACGGCGACATATTGTAGGTCTCGGCGTCGACGTCGACGAAGACCGGCGTGGCGCCCAGCCAGGGCACGACCTCGGCCGTCGCGGTGAAGGTGAAGCTGGGGCAGAAGACGGCGTCGCCGGTGCGCACGCCCCAGGCGATCAGCGGCAGGATCAGGGCGTCGGTGCCGTTGGCGCAGCCGAGGGCGTGCTTCGCCTGACCGAAGGCGGCCAGATCGGCCTCGAACTGGCGCACCTGAGGGCCCATGACCCAGGCGCCGCCGACGACGGCCTCCTGAACGGCGGCCTCGATCTTGCCGCCGAGGCGAAGGCGCTGGGCCTGCAGGTCGATGAAGGGAATGGACATGGAGAAACGACTCTCTCTGGGGCGGCGGCCTGTGGGCGCATCATGCACGACAACGGCGGCGACAGGGACCGGAAACGACGCACCGGGAAGGCCGCCTCCTAACAAATGAGGCCTCCCGACGGCAAACCCGGGAGAGTCACTTCGCGTTGCGTCTTGCAACGGCCCCCGATACAGCGGTCGCCTCATGGTCCCCTCCGTTCCCCTCAAGCCGGCCGTCTTTCTGGATCGCGACGGCGTCCTGAATCTGGATGTCGGCTATCCCCATCTGGAGGAACACCTGATCCTCACGCCGGGCGCGGCCGAGGCGGTCAGGCAGTTGAACCAGAGCGGCTTCTTCACCGTGATCGTGACCAACCAGTCGGGCGTGGCGCGCGGCCTGTTCGATCTGGCGACCATGGAGGCCTTCAACGCCCGGCTGGTGCGCAGGCTGGCGGAACAGGGGGCGATGATCGATGCGGTCTACGCCTGTCCGTATCACGACACGGCGGTCGACCCGCGCTGGCGCCATCCCGACCACCCGGAGCGCAAGCCCAATCCGGGCATGATCCTCAGGGCGGCGGCCGAGCACGATCTGGATCTGACGCGGTCCCTGATGATCGGCGACCGCGAGAGCGACATGGAGGCGGCGCGACGGGCGGGGGTTCGCGGCTTCCTGTTCGAGGGGCCGAACCTGAATGAGTTCGTCGGGGGACTGGCGATCGGCTGACCGTGAGCCGTCGCGTTTCACCCGGTGATGAATTACTCTCCGCGACAGGACAAGACGGAGGAAACGGGATGACCGACATCTCGACGGCGTTCGCCGAGCGGCGCTGGATGACGGCAGACGGCCTGACCCTGTTCGCGCGGGACCATGCGCCCGGCGGCGGCGTGGCGAAGCTGCCGGTGATCGCCATCCACGGCCTGACGCGTAACAGCGCCGATTTCGGCGGGATCGCCCCCCTGATCGCGGCCAGCGGGCGGCGGGTGCTGGCGGTGGACGTGCGCGGGCGGGGCCGGTCCGACCGGGCGACCGATCCGATGACCTATACCCCCGACGTCTACGCCAGGGATGTCCAGGCCCTGATGCACCAGTTGGGCATCGAGCGCGCCGTCTTCATGGGCACCTCCATGGGCGGCCTGATCACCATGGGCCTGGCCGGTCAGGCGTCGAAAAAGGTCGCCGCCGCCATCCTCAACGACATCGGGCCGGAGGTGGCCCCGGAGGGCCTGATGCGCATCGCCGCCTATTCCGGCCAGCCCGTCGACACCCCGACATGGGCCGAGGCTGCAGACTACGCCCGGCGGATCAACGCCGTCGCCTTCCCCCATTATTCGGACGCCGACTGGGAGGCGTTCGCGCGCCGCATCTTCCGCGAGGGGACGGAAGGCTCGCCGGTGCTGGACTATGATCCCGACATCGCCGTGCCGATCCGGGCGGCGGGCGCCAAGGCCCTCGTCCCCAACCTCTGGCCCATGTTCCGGTCTCTGGCCCGCAAGCGGCCGACCCTGCTGGTTCGGGGCGGGACGTCCGACCTGCTGAGCGCCGTCATCGCCGAGAAGATGCGGAAGGCCGCGCCGGACATGGACTATGTCGAGGTCCCGGGCGTCGGCCACGCCCCCATGCTGGACGAACCCGAGGCCAAGGCGGCGATCTTCGAATTCCTGGCGGGGGTGGAGTGAGAAGCCAGTGGCGAGTGACGAGTGGCGAGTGACTTGGACGCCGTCACAGTCATTGGAGTGTGTTCGAGATCATTTGAAACTCGCCACTCGCCACTCGCCACTCGCCACTCTCTAGGAGAACTCCGCCTCAAGGTCGGCCAGGCGCGCCGCCTGATCCTCGGCGATCAGGGCGTTCAGGAGGGGGTCGAGGTCGCCTTCCAGGATCTGGGGCAGGGAGTGCAGGGTCAGGTTGATGCGGTGGTCTGAGACCCGGCCTTGCGGATAGTTGTAGGTGCGGATGCGTTCGGATCGGTCGCCCGAGCCGACCTGTGACTTCCGGGCGTCGGAGCGGGCGTTGTCCTTGGCCTGACGCTGCATGTCGTAGAGGCGCACGCGCAGGTTCTTCATCGCCTTGTCGCGATTGACGTGCTGGGATTTCTCCGAGGAGGTCACCACGATCCCGGTCGGGAAGTGGGTGATCCGCACGGCGGAATCGGTCTTGTTGACGTGCTGACCGCCCGAGCCGGAGGCGCGGACGGTGTCGATGCGGCTGTCCTTGTCCTGGATGTCGCTCTCGACGTCCTCGACCTCGGGCAGGACGGCGACCGTGGCGGCCGAGGTGTGGATGCGGCCTTGCGTCTCCGTGGCCGGGACGCGCTGGACGCGGTGGACGCCGCTCTCGAACTTCAGACGGCCGAAGACGCCCTCGCCCGTGACGGTGGCGATGATTTCCTTATAGCCTCCGGCCTCGCCCTCGGTGGCGCTGTCCAGCTCGACCCGCCAGCCGCGCGTGGAGGCGTAGCGCGAATACATGCGGAACAGGTCGCCGGCGAAGAGGGCGGCCTCGTCCCCGCCGGTGCCGGCGCGGACTTCCAGCACGGCGCTCGCGTTCTCGTCGGCGTCGCGCGGAGCCAGCAGCAGGGCGACGTCCCGCTCCATCTCCGGCAGACGGGCGTTCAGGGTCTCCAGCTCGTCGGCGGCCATGGCGGCCATCTCGGGGTCTTCCGCCATGGCGCGGAGATCCTCGATCTCGGCCCGGGCCTTGGCAAGCGCCATGACGGCGTCGGCGACCGGCTTCATCTCGGCGTGTTCCTTCGACAGGCGCACGATCTCCTGACCGTCCGTGGCCGCGCCCATCCGCGCCTCCACCTGGTGGAAGCGGTCGAGCACCTGATCGAGCCGGGCCTGGGGCAGTCGCAAACGGAACACTCATCGGTAAGACGGGAGGAAGCGGGGCTCTTACCCTGTCCGGCCCGCGACTGTCGATGCGCGCGAATCGGGGCGTCGCACGGGGGTTGCAGGGTCTGACCCGCTTGTGATCCCGGGTCACGATGGCGTCAGACCCCCTGACTCGCGGGCGGTGATCTCCCTATGTGAACGGCAGATGAACGCCGCAAGCCGGATTGGAGCCTCCCCATGTTCGACCGAACGCCTGACGCCATCCCCACCGCCGCCGCGAGCGATCTGGCGCGCCTGTGCCGGGATTACGATGTCCTGCTGACGGAGGGGCGGGGTCTGTCGGAGGCGGCCGCTGCCGAGCTGACCGGTCTGGCCGCCGTCTATGATCTGGACGTCGATCGCCCTCATGAGGCCGTCTGGCGGGACCTTCGCGCCGTTCTGGTGCGCCAGACGGGGGTCGACCCGGACGCCCGCCCGGGGGCGCCCGCCGAAACCCTCACCCTTCTGGTGGTCGAGGACGATCCACAGTCCGCCCTGGACCTGACCGAGACCCTGATCGAGGCCGGGCACAGCGTGGTCGGCCCGTTCCACGACGGGGACGCGGCGGAGGCGGCGGCCGGGCTGCATGTCCTGGACGGCGCCCTTCTCGACATCAACCTGTCGGGGGCCACGGACGGCGTGACCCTGGCGGCGCGGCTGAAGGACCGCTGGGGCGTGCCGGTGATCTTCCTGTCGGGCGACATCGCAGCGGCCGCTCGCCATGCCGAGCTGGCCCGGGCGATCGTGGCCAAGCCCTATGGTCGCGCCGACGTGGCCGAGGCGCTTGTCCGCCTGTCAGCAGGATGAGAAATCCTCGCTTGGCCGGGCGCCGGGCGTCCCGCTAAGCCTGCCGAGCCCCGCCTTTTCGGGGCGCCGCCCGCCGGGACTTCATGGACGACTTCCTTCTCTTTCTTCTGGTCGGCTTCCTGGCCCAGATCGTCGATGGGGCCCTGGGCATGGCCTACGGCGTGATCTCGTCGACCGTGCTTCTGTCGTTCGGGGTGCCGCCGGCGACGGCCTCGGCCAGCGTCCATGCGGCGGAGGTCTTCACCACGGCGGCCTCGGCCGGCTCCCACACGGTGAACAAGAACGTCAACTGGAAGCTGTTCGTGCCCCTGGCCCTGGGCGGTGTCGTGGGCGGCGGCTTCGGCGCCTTCGTCCTGACCAGCATCGACGGGGATGTGCTGAAGCCCTGGATCACCGCCTATCTGTCGATCATGGGGGCGGTCATCATCTGGCGAGCGACGAAACAGACGCGCGAGCGGATCTTCCCGACGCGGTTCGCTGGTCCGCTCGGGCTGGTCGGCGGCTTCTTCGACGCCATCGGCGGCGGCGGTTGGGGCCCGACGGTCACCACGACCCTGGTCGGCACGGGCCAGAACCCGCGCATTTCGATCGGCACGACCAATACGGCGGAGTTCTTCGTCACCTCGGCCATTTCCGCGACCTTCCTCACCGCCCTGCTGACCGGGCACTGGGAACAGGCGGAAGGCGTGGCGACCCACGCCAAGGCCATCCTGGGTCTGATTCTGGGCGGGTTGCTGGCCGCGCCCCTGGCCGGGATCGTCGCCCGGGTGGCCCCGCGACGGGTGCTGACCTACGGGGTCGGGGCGGTGGTCCTGCTCTCGGCCGGCTATCAGGCGTTGAGGCTGTTCGGGGTGATTTGAAACTACTCCGCCGCTGCAAGACCGGTTTCCGCGCGGGCGCGGGCGGCGTCGAGTTCGGCGGCCTTGGCCTCCACCTGGGCGACGATTTCGTCGATCATGCCGTCGTTGGCCTGCTTGTGGGCGATCTTGCCGTTCAGATAGAGCATGCCCGAGCCCGCGCCGCCGCCGGTGAAGCCGACGTCGGTGTAGAGGGCCTCGCCCGGGCCGTTGACGACGCAGCCGATGACCGACAGGGACATGGGCGTGGTCACATGGGCCAGCCGCTCTTCGAGGATGCCCACGGTCTCGATGACGTTGAAGCCCTGACGGGCGCAGGAGGGGCAGGCGATGATGTTGACGCCCCGGTGGCGAAGGCCCAGCGACTTGAGGATGTCGAAACCGACCTTGATCTCCTCGACCGGGTCGGCGGCGAGCGACACGCGGATGGTGTCGCCGATGCCCGCCCACAGCATGGAGCCCATGCCGATGGCCGACTTGATCGTGCCGGTGCGCAGGGGCCCGGCCTCGGTGACGCCCAGGTGCAGAGGACAGTCGATGGCCTCGGCCAGTTGCTGATAGGCGGCGACGGTCAGGAAGGGGTCCGACGCCTTCACCGAGATCTTGAACTCGTGGAAGTCGTTGTCCTGCAGGATGCGGGCGTGGTTCAGGGCGCTCTCGACCATGGCCTCGGGGCAGGGCTCGCCGTATTTTTCCAGCAGTTCGCGCTCCAGGGAGCCGGCGTTGACGCCGATCCGCATGGAGCAGCCGTGGTCACGGGCGGCCTTGATGACCTCGCGGACCCGGTCCGCATTGCCGATATTGCCGGGGTTGATGCGCAGACAGGCGGCGCCGGCCTCGGCGGCCTCGATGCCGCGTTTGTAGTGGAAATGGATGTCGGCCACGAGCGGGACGCGGGCCTCGCGCACGATGGTGCGGAAAGCGGCGGTGCTCTCCTCATCCGGGCAGGAGACGCGCACGATATCGGCCCCGGCCTCTTCCAGACGGCGGATCTGGTCGATCGTCGCGGCGGCGTCGGAGGTCGGGGTGTTGGTCATCGACTGGACGCTGATCGGGGCGTCGCCGCCCACCAGCACGGAGCCCACCCGGATCTGGCGGCTCTTTCGGCGCTCGATGTGGCGCCAGGGTCGGATGTGGGAATGGTCGGCGCTCATGACGGGAGACAAGATAGGCGCTTCATCATGGCATGGCCATGACGCGAGGGACTGTCCGGCGTCCTTATTGCGCGGCGACGGGGCTGGGCGCGGGGCTGGCGGGTGTCGCCTGAGGCGCAGCGGCCTGAGCCGCAGCCTGGGCGGCGGCGGTGCGGGCGGCGGCCTGGGCGGCGGCCTGGCGGCCCATGGCCTCGGCGCGGGCGTTGAGCTGGGCCAGGGGGGTCAGGACGGCGTCGAGGACGCCCCCGTGCTCGCCGTTCATATAGACGTCGAAGGCGGCGGGATCGGAAACGTCCACCGTCGCCGACACCCCGATGGGCGCCCGCCAGGCTTCACCGGCGGCCAACTGGCGCGCGAACAGGACGCGGCCGTCGGTCAGGCGCACGACCAGGGCGCCGGCTTTCTTGGCCTGGAGCACGACGTGGGAGGCGGTGGCGGGGGCGCCGTAGATCGCGCCGCGCGGGTTGAAGGCGGCCTGGACGGGGGCGACGGCCGTGGCGGCTTGGGCGATCGCCGCGTCGTCCGCACTGACGCCCGTCAGCTGTTCCTCAAGGCCGGGGGTCACATAGAGGGCGGGGATGGTCTGGTCCGGGGGCGCCGCCTTGGGGCCGCCGATCTGCAGGACGTCCCCGGTCTGAACCTGGCCGGCGCCCCGGCTCCAGCTATCGGGCACCGAGGCGATGTCGGACGGCTGGGGCGCACGCATCAGGTTGACGCGCTGGAAGACGTTCCAGCCGATCACCGCCACCCCCGCGACGGCGATGGCGATCAGAACGGGCTGGGAGCGGCGACGCACGTCCTGGAAGGCCGCGCCGACCGGCGGCTGCAGGGGCGCCGTCAGGTCCGGGCTTTCGCGCTTGAATCGCTCGACCGCCAACTGTTCGTCCAGCCCGAGCGCGCCGGCATAGGCCCGCACATAGCCGACGGCGAAGACGCGCGACGGCAGGGCCGAGAAATCGCCCTCCTCCAGGGCGACCAGATAACGGCGGTGGACCTTGGTGACGACCGACAGTTCGGCCAGGGATCGGCCCGACGCCTTGCGGGTCGCCCGCAGCCCCGCGCCGAAGGTCGGCGCCTCCATGAAGGCAGACGTCATGTCCCCCGAATCGGAGGCCGGCCGAAACTCTTCGGGGAAGGCTCCCCCATTCAGGCCCATGACGGCAAACCTCGGATCCTTCGACGCCGCAGGCACAGACCCCTTGGACGCTCGATGCGAACCTCTAGACCATTATCGATCCGGATTGAATCCGCCCGATCGCGGATCGTGGACGGAATCTCTCTTCGAACCGGCGCGTCGTCGCTGGGTCAGCACGCCTGACCGGCGACCCAGCCCGACGACCAGGCCCACTGGAAATTATAGCCGCCCAGCCAGCCGGTGATGTCGACGGCCTCGCCGACGAAGAACAGGCCGGGGACGGACCTGGCCTGCATGGTCTGCTGGTCAAGCGCCGCCGTATCGACCCCGCCCAGGGTGACCTCGGCGGTCCGGTAACCCTCGGACCCTACCGGCTTGACGCTCCAGCCGTTGATCGCGGCGTCGAGGGACCGCAGGGCCTTGTCGGGCAGTTCGGCTAGTTTCCTTGGCTCCAGCCCCTCGCGCGCCAGCACCGCATCGGCCAGACGGCGCGGTACGATCTGGCCCAGGGCCGTCTGCACCGCCTGTTTGCCGTTGGCCTCCTTGGCGGCCTTCAGAGTCTCGAAGACCTTCGCATCGGGCGCCAGGGCCAGTTCCACCGCCTCGCCCTCGCGCCAGTAGGAGCTGATCTGGAGAATGGCCGGGCCGGACAGGCCGCGATGGGTGAACAGCAGGGCCTCGCGGAACGAGGCTCGAGACGTTTTCGCCGTCGCCTCGACCGCCACCCCGGCCAGACCCGCATGCTGTTCCAGAAACCCGGGCTCGAAGGTCAGGGGGACCAGGGCCGGGCGGGTGTCGGTGACGCGGATGTCGAACCGCCGCGCCAGGTCATAGGCCCAGCCCGTGGCCCCCATCCTGGGGATCGACTTGCCGCCCGAGGCCACGACCAGAGACGCGGCCCGGATCGGGCTCCCGTCGCCGAGGACTGCCCGCCAGCCGTCGGCGTCTGGCTCGACCGCGTCGATCGCCACCCCGAGTTTCAGCGTCACTCCAGCCGTGCGCATGGCGTCCGTCAGCATACGGATGATCTGTTTGGCGCTGTCGTCGCAGAACAGCTGACCCAGGGTTTTCTCGTGCCAGGCGATGCCCGCCCGGTCGACCCGGGCGATGAAGTCCTGCGGCCCGAATCGCTTCAGGGCCGAGGCGGCGAAGCGCGGGTTTTCTCCCAGGAAGCGCTCGATCCGGTCGCCCTCCAGATTGGTGAAGTTGCAGCGCCCGCCGCCCGAGATGCGGATCTTCTCGCCCGGCGCCCGCGCATGATCGACGACCAGCACCCGCCGCCCGCGCCGCCCGGCCTCGATCGCGCACATCATCCCGGCGGCGCCGGCGCCGACGATCAGGACATCGAAACTCTGGCTCATGACCACGCCCTAGCACAGGCTGCGCCTAGGCCGCGAGGCTCCGCGAGCCGAGCGCTAGCGCCATGCATTGTGCGCTCAAGTAGCGAGCGACCGCGTCGCGAGCGTAGCGCGGCGCGCCAGCGCCCCAGATCAATGCGCCTCGTCCCAGTTCAGGGCGGCCTTGGCCTCGACGTCCAACGGCACGGTCAGGGCGACGGCGGGTTCGGCGGCCTTTTCCATGATCCGCTTGATGACGGGGATGGCGGCCTCGGCTTCGGCGGCGGGCGCCTCGAAGACCAGTTCGTCGTGGACCTGGAGCAGCATGCGGGTCTGCAGACCGGCGGCCTGCAAGGCGGCGGGCATCCGCATCATGGCGCGGCGGATGATGTCGGCGGCGGCGCCCTGGATCGGCGCGTTGATGGCCGCCCGCTCGCCGAACTGTCGCTCGGCGCCCGATTTGGAATGGCTGGCCGGGATGTGGATGCGGCGGCCGAACAGGGTGGAGACGTAGCCCGCCTGTTTCACCTCGGCCTTGATGCGATCCATGTAGTCGCGGATGCCGGGGAAGCGTTCGAAATAGGTCTTGATATAGGCTCCGGCCTCGCCCTGATCGATGCCGAGCTGGGCCGCCAGGCCAAAGGCCGAAATGCCGTAGACGATGCCGAAGTTGATGGCCTTGGCGCGGCGGCGGGTCTCGGCGGGCATGCCCTCGACGGGGACGCCGAACATCTCCGACGCCGTGGCCGCGTGAATGTCGAGGCCGGCCTTGAAGGCGGCTTTCAGTTCGGGGATGTCGCCGATATGGGCCAACAGACGCAGCTCGATCTGGGAATAGTCGGCCGAGATCAGGACGTGGCCGGGGGCGGCGATGAAGGCCTGACGGATCTGGCGACCCGTTTCCGTCCGTATAGGGATGTTCTGCAGATTGGGGTCCGACGAGGCCAGTCGGCCGGTCGAGGCGGCGGCCAGTTGGTAGCTGGTATGGACCCGGTCGGTCTTCGGGTCGGCGGCCGCCGACAGGGCGTCGGTATAGGTGCCCTTGAGCTTGGACAGCTGGCGCCAGTCCAGGATCACCCGGGGCAGGTCGTGCGTGAGGGCCAGGGTCTCCAGCGTCGCGGCGCCGGTCTCCCACTGGCCCGAGGCGGTCTTCTTGCCGCCGGGCAGGTTCATCTCCCCGAACAGCAGCTCGCCGATCTGTTTGGGGCTGGAAATGCCGAAGGGGCGACCGGCCAGTTTCTCGGCCTCGGCCTCCAGCTCGACCATCTTCAGGCCGAACTCCGAGGACAGGCGGGTCAGGCGGGCGGGATCGACGCGGATGCCCTCCAGCTCCATCCCGGCGAGGACGGCGGGCATGCCGCGCTCCAGGGTCTCATAGACCGTCGCCAGTCCCTCGCGCGCCAGCCGGGGCTTGAGGATGCGCCAGAGACGCAGGGTCACGTCGGCGTCCTCGGCGGCGTAGGCGGTCGCGGGCTTCAGCTCGACGTGTTTGAAGCTGATCTGTTTTTTGCCGGTCCCGGCGACCTGCTTGAACGGGATCGGGTCGTGGCCGAGGTGCAGGCGGCTGAGCTCGTCCATGCCGTGACCGTGCAGCCCGCCCTCCAGCACATAGGAAATCAGCATGGTGTCGTCGATCGGGGCGACGGTGACGCCGCGCCGCCTCATCACGGCGATGTCGTACTTGCCGTTCTGGACGACCTTCAGCACCGCCGGGTTTTCCAGCAGCACCTTGAGCCGGGCCAGGGCCGTGGCCTTGTCGATCTGGGTCAGGGGTTCGCGGCTGTCCGTGACCTCGCCGAAGTCGAGGCCGCCGGCGCCCTCGGCCGGGGCGTGCTCGTGGGTCAGGGGCACATAGCAGGCGTCGTTAGGCCCGATGGCCAGGGAGACGCCGCACAGACCGGCGTGGCTGGACGACAGGGCGTCGGTCTCGGTGTCGAACCCGACCACTCCGGCCGCCGTCGCCCGGGCGATGAAGGCGTCCAGCTCCTCCAGCGTCTGGAGGCAGACATAGGCCTCGTGGTCGAAGGGCTGGGCGGCGACGTCGGCGGCGACCGGCTGGGGCGCATGGCGATGTCCGGCGACGGGGGCCGTGAGGGGGGCGGCGCGCGGACGGGTCAGGATCGACGGGGCGGCGGGGTCGGCGGCCTCCATCGTTCCGCCGCCGCCGACGCGCCGGGCCAGAGAGCGGAACTCCATCTCGTCGAGGAAGGCCGACAAGGTCGCGGGGTCCGGATCGCGCACGGCGAAGTCCGCGATGGGTTCGGGCGCCGGAGCGTCGCAGGTCAGGGTCACCAGTTCGCGGCTGAGGCGGATCTGGTCGGCGTATTCGATCAGGGTCTCGCGGCGCTTGGGCTGTTTGATCTCGCCGGCGCGGGCCAGAAGCGTGTCGAGGTCGCCGTATTCCTCGATCAGCTGGGCTGCGGTCTTCGGCCCGATGCCGGGGGCGCCGGGCACATTGTCGACGCTGTCCCCGATCAGGGCCTGGACCTCGATGACCTTGTCGGGGGTGACGCCGAACTTCTCGAACACCGCCTCTTCGGCCAGGACGCGGTCCTTCATCGGGTCGTACATGACCACGCCGTCGCCGATCAGCTGCATCAGGTCCTTGTCGGAACTGACGATCACCGCCTGTCCGCCCGCCTCGCGCGCCTTGCAGGCATAGGTGGCGATCAGGTCGTCGGCCTCATATCCGGCCAGCTCGACGCAGTGGACGCCGAAGGCCGCCGTCGCCTGGCGCACCAGGGCGAACTGGGGCACCAGATCCTCGGGCGGGGGCGGACGGTTGGCCTTGTAGTCGACGTAGAGGGTGTTGCGGAACGTCTTTTCCGAATGGTCGAAGATGGCCGCCAGATGGGTCGGGCCGTCCGACCCCTTCATGTCGCGCAACAGCTTGAACAGCATGTTGCAGTAGCCCTGAACCGCACCGACCGGCAGGCCGTCCGACTTGCGCGTCAGGGGCGGCAGGGCGTGATAGGCGCGGAAGATATAGGCCGAGGCGTCGATCAGCCACAGGCGGATCGGCCCAGTCTCGGGCGGGGTGTTCGGGGCGTCGGCGGCGTCGGTCATGGGCGCAGCATAGGGCGGTTGATCGCCCGCGTCATGGCGTCGTCGATGGGTCGCGCCTCAGAATTCCCGCCAGCTGTCGCCGGGGTCGCGCTCTCCGGGCACGGCCTGTTGCTGACCCCAGGAAATGATCATCAGCAGCTTGTGGCTGCGGATCCGGTACTCGCCGATCATGGGCGTGACGGCGCCCAGGGGCGCGCCGGTCTTGCCGTCGTAGAGAAAGCCCGAGAACTCCGCCACGCCGATGCGGTCGCGGCGGCTGTAGACGGACAGTTCCGGAATGGAGACGACGTTGAAGGTCTCGTTGATCGGCACCCGCATGTCGGGCAGGCCGACGACGCGCCGCATCTGCTCCAGCCCCATGGCGCCGGCGCGAAGCTCGAAGATGGCGTCGGCGTCGGCGCGGTTGTTGGCCAGGGCGAAGCCGGCCTCCGACAGGGCCGCGCGGATGGTGGATATGGCGTAGGGCGAGCCCTCGTTGCGGAAATAGACGTCATCGACGAAGATCCGCGTGCCGATCGGCAGGGGCAGGATCAGCCCCTCGACCGCGCGATCCGCCGCGCGGGCGAACAGGAGCTGTTCGGTCGCGGTGCGGCCGGTGTTGGTCTCCGTCGTGGAGGCGCAGGCCGACAGGGTCGCCGCGACGACCGCCAGGCCGAGAACGAGCGGACGCACTGGCCTCACCACGTTCCGGTGTTCGGCATGGAGGCCCAGGGTTCGGCCGGCGCCAGGGGCTCGCCTTCCTGGAGCAGTTCGATGGAAATGCCGTCCGGCGACTTCACAAACGCCATGTTGCCGTCGCGCGGCGGCCGGTTGATCGTCACTCCGCCGTCCATCAGTTTCTGGCACAGGGCGTAGACGTCATCGACCTTGTAGGCCAGGTGGCCGAAGTTGCGCCCGCCCGTGTAGACTTCGGGATCCCAGTTGTAGGTCAGCTCGACCTCGGGCGACCGTTCGGCGGCCGAGCGGGCCTTGTCCTTCGGCGCGGCCAGGAAGACGAGGGTGAAGCGCCCTTTCTCGTTCTCCATGCGCCGGACCTCCTCAAGCCCCAGCAGGGTCCAGAAGCGAAGGGAGGCGTCCAGATCGGCGACGCGGACCATGGTGTGGAGATAGCGCATGACGGAGTTCCGGGTGCGGCGGGCGTTCGGACGGTCAGATAGCGCAAGCGACGCAGGGCCGCCACCGGCTAGGCCCACACCTTGGGTTTCAGGGGGCTGCGAGCCGCAGTGGATGGCGGCTCGGTTCATCACAGCGGACACAACGATCTCACAACGGACACGGCGAAGCCTGGCCGCGATCCCGTCGTGCGCGCTGTGGTCCGCTGTGGTCCGCTGTGATCGCTGTGATGAACCGATCGGCGGCCTAATGAAGCCGGCTATCGCCGGGGGCGACGGCCGAGGGCTCAACTCTCCGGCGTCAGGGCCCCGCCGTCTACTCGCACGAAGGCGGCGCGGCCGGTCAGGCCGTCGAACAGGGCGCGTTCGGTGCCGGTCAGGAAGGCTTGCAGGCCCAGGGCTTCGATCTCGTCGAACAGGGCGGCGCGGCGGGCGGCGTCGAGGTGGGCGGGCGCCTCGTCGAGCAGCAGGACGGGCGGGGCGGCGTCGCCGGACGCTTCCGTCTTGAGACGAGCGATCTGGGCGAGGATCAGGTTGAGCACCAACGCCTTCTGTTCGCCTGACGAGCCCTCGGCGGCGGGGCGGTTCTTCTGGCGATGCAGGGCGGTCAGGTCGGTGCGGTGCGGACCATACAGGGAGCGGCCGGCGGCGGCGTCCCGGGGGCGGGAGGCGGTCAGACCCGCGCGGATCGCGGCGGCGATGGCGTCTTCGTCCGCGCCTTCGGCGGCCATGCGCTCGGCGGGACCGTCCAGCCCCAGATCGGCCTGGGGGAAGGGGCGGTCGTCGCGGGCGTCGATGCCGGACTGGAGATCGGTCAGGGCCGAGGCGCGGGCCAGGGCGGCGCGGGCCCCGGCCTCGGCCAGGCGGATCTCCAGGGCGTCGAGCCAAAGGGGGTCGGCCTCCCGACCTTCGGCGCCGTCGATCAGCAGTCGCAGCCGCTCGCGCAGGGCCTTTTCATAGGCGGCGACCGTCGCCGCATGGCCGGGGCGCGCCGCGAAGACCAGACGGTCGAAGAACTTCAACCGCTCGGCCCGGGCGTCGGAGAACAGCCGGTCCTGCTCCGGCGTGGCCCAGACGGGCCGCAGATATTCCAGCAAGCGCCCTGGCTGGGCCGTCTCGCCGTCGATGCGGACGATGCGGCGGGTGGACCCCGGTTGGACGCCGGTGCCGAGGCGGATGGCGTCATCGTCCCCGGCATCCAGAGTCAGGGTCACCGCCCAGGGCCGCCCGGAGACCTCCCCCGGCTCACGCCGCCCCATCTCCGCCGCCGTCGCCCCGCGCAGCCCCTTGCCGGGGGTGAACAGACTCAGCGCCTCCAGGAGATTGGTCTTCCCTGCGCCGTTGGGGCCATGCAGCACCGTCGCGCCCGCCGATATGGGCAGGGTCCCGCTCGCGTAGGAACGGAAGTCAGTGAGGGTGAGGAATGTGATCAAGCGGGCGAAAATAGCCCAGCCACTACGGCCCCAATAACGCTTATCGCGATCCCGCCGATAACGGTCCCGAATAGGTATGTTCGGCTCTTCGTAAGCATCGACTGTCGCGCGGCTTCCGACCCAACCATCATAACAACTGTGTCGAAAAGGAACCTGCGGGCCAAAAAGGCTAAGCCAAACAACACGAAGTAGGCGGCACAGGCAATCAAAATCACCCGTTGTTTCGGGGAGGTCATTAGACTGATCGGCAACGTAGCGCCAAGGAACAGCCCAACCGGGACTGCAACGAGCCCCCCCGTCCAGAATCCAAAAATCCAACTATACCAGAGACGGCGTGCCCGGACGGCTGACATAGCCTCGCCTGCCAGCCGCTCAGCGGCCTGCTCCGACCAGCTTGAGATGGAAATCCAAGCCGGAGACAAATACCGGATTTCCAATTCCAGCGATTGCCTCGCAGCTTCGTACTTTGCCGAAAAAGAAGAACGCCCCTCCACATCATTGAATGGAAGGAGCTCGAGGCCTTCTAGAGAGTCCACTTCATACTTCGCCCCAGAGCGAACCTGGAGCGAATATGTAGATATCGCCTGCTCTCCAGCAATTGATTCAAATAGCCTTTTTTGGGCGGCGAAGAACTCAACATCAAACTTAAATGCTCCCCTCAGCTCAAGGCGTTTGAGTTTGGGAGGTACGACTTTCACAGGCGAGACCCTAAACCCTCAGCGGCATCAGCACATACTGAACGCCCGGATCGCCCGGATCGAGCACCAGGGTCGGGCTGGCCGGGTCGGCGAAGCGGAACGCGGCGTTCTCGCCGGTGATCTGGCCGGCGACGTCCAGCAGGTAGCGGGCGTTGAAGCCGATTTCGAAGGGTTCGTCGGAATAGCCGATCTCGACCTCCTCGACGCCCTGACCGGCCTCCATGTTGCGCACCGTCAGGGTGACGCGGTCCAGTTCGAAGGCCAGTTTCACCGACCGGCTCTTTTCGGCCGAGATGGTGGCGACGCGATCGACGGCGGAGGCGAAGACGGCCTTGTCGATGTCGGCCTGTTTGTCGTTCCCCTTGGGGATGACGCGCATGTAGTCGGGGAAGGCGCCGTCGATGACCTTGGAGGTCAGGCTGGCCTGGCCGAACTCGAAGCGGATCTTCTGCGGGCTGACCTGGACCTCGACCGGGCCGGAGCCGTCGTCGAGCAGGCGGCGGACCTGATCCACGGTCTTGCGCGGCACGATGACGCCGGGACCGCCCGCCGCGCCCTCGGGCGCCGGGGTCTCGGCCAGGGCCAGGCGGTGGCCGTCGGTGGCCACGGCGCGCAGCAGGGGCACGCCCGCCTCGGCCACCGTGTGCAGATAGAGGCCGTTCAGATAATAGCGGGTCTCCTCGGTCGAGACGGCGAACCGGGTCTTGTCGATCAGACGGGCCAGGTCCTCCTTCATCAGGCTGAACCGGACGCCCGAGGTGTCGGCCGACATGACGGGGAAGTCGCCCGCCGGCAGGACCGGCAGATTGAACTTGGAGCGGCCGGCCTGAACCGTCAGGCGCGGATCGTCGCCGTTGTAGGTCAGGGCCACCTCGGCGCCGTCGGGCAGCTTGCGGACGATCTCGTACAGGGTGTGGGCGGGCGCCGTGATCTGGCCCTCGACCTGAACGGTGGCGTCGGCCTCGTCGACCATCTCCATGTCCAGATCGGTCGCGGCGAAGGACAGGCGATCGCGCCCGGCCGACAGCAGGACGTTGGACAGGATCGGAATGGTGTTTCGGCGTTCCACCACGCTCTGGACGTGGCCCAGGGCCTTGAGCAGAGCGGATCGTTCGATGGTCAGTTGCATGTCGTCATTTCGCCCGGGCGCGTCGCGTAAAGCCAGCGTCGCGATAAGTTTGACCCCGGAC
>NZ_JBQVNM010000058.1:0-17974 GCF_052436175.1 Brevundimonas sp.
GCACCCAGGGGCCGGAGATGTGCGAACAGATGATGCGGCTAGACGCGGCGCTCGGCGACTTCCTCGACCGGCTGGACGCCATCACCGGCGGCGTCCTGCTGGTCCTGACGGCGGACCACGGCGGCTCCGACTTCGTCGAGCGCGAGGCGGCGCACGGCTATCCCCACGCCCACCGCGCCGACATGGCGGCCTTCCAGCAGGTCAACGGAGCGCTCAAGGCGCGCTTCGGCCTGGAAGACGACCCGCTTCAGGCGGGCTCCAGCGGCATCATCGTCGCCGACAAAGACCACAGGGCCCTGCCGGAGCCCCTGCGCACCCAGGTGGCGACGGCGGCGGTCGAACTGCTGCGGGCGCTTCCGGACGTCGCCTTCGCCGAGCGCCGCGAGGTGCTGGCGGCCGAACCCCTGCCGGTCTCGACAGACCAGCCGGAAATGCTGACCCTGCGCGAGCGGATGCGTCTGTCGACCCTGCCGGACGGCCGTTCGCCCGACATCGCCTTCGCCTGGCAGCCCAATATCAGCACCGGCGGACGCGTAGGCGGCACCCTCAGCGGCCACGGCACGCCGTGGGAGTTCGATCGCCGCGTGCCGATCATCTTCTGGAAGCCGGGCGGCGTGGACGGCAAGGGCGCGGGTCAGGAGCGCTTCCTGCCGATCCGCACGATCGACATCGCCCCCACCCTGGCCAATGTCATGGGGGTGAAGTCGGATGGCGAGCTGGACGGACGCTGCATCGACCTGGGCCTGTTTCCGGCGCCGACCTGCCCGGCGACGAAGTAGATCAGCCTTCGTTACACGGACTCACATCTGGTTTCGTTTTCGGCGACGCCCTTACCGTCCGCGTGTTTCATTGGCAGAACGCCATTGGGGAAACGCATCGACCGAAAGGTCGAGCAAGGGACGTGACAGGTCATGAAAAGAGATCGCCGCGCGCGGATCGTCGCCACCCTGGGTCCGGCCAGCCGGGCGCCGGGCACGGTCAAGGCCCTGGCCCAGGCCGGGGTGGACGTCTTCCGCCTCAACTTCAGCCACGGATCGCATGACGACCATGCGGCGGCGCTGAAGGCCGTACGCGGCGCGGAGATGGCGCTGCAACGCCCGCTGGGCGTTCTGGCGGACCTGCAGGGGCCCAAGCTGCGCCTCGGCCGGTTCAAGGATGTCGAGATCTCGGTCAAGCCGGGCCACACCATGCGCTTCGACCTAGATCCCACGCCGGGCGACGAGACGCGGGTGCAGATGCCGCATCCGGAAATCTTCAAGGCCCTGCGCGAAGGCATGCTGCTGCTGCTCGACGACGGCCGCGTGCGCCTCCGCGTCGGCAAGCGGACCGACGACTGGGCCGACGTCACCGTCGAGAGCGGTTCCAAACTGTCGGACCGCAAGGGCGTGGCCGTGCCCGAAGCCATCATCCCGGTCTCAGCCCTGACGCCCAAGGACCGCGAGGACCTGGCCTTCGCCCTGCGTCTCGGCGTCGACTGGGTCGCCCTCAGCTTCGTCCAGAAGGCCGAGGACATGGCCGAGCTGAAGCAGATCGTGAAAGGCCGGGCGGCCTGCCTGGCCAAGATCGAGAAGCCTCAGGCGCTGGAGGATCTGGAGAGCATCCTCGACTACTGCGACGGCGTCATGGTCGCCCGCGGCGACCTGGGCGTTGAAATGCCGGCCGAAGAGGTGCCCGTCGCCCAGAAGAAGATCATCCGCGCCGCCCGCCAGCGCGGCGTTCCGGTCATCGTCGCCACCCAGATGCTGGAGTCCATGACAGCGTCTCCCGCCCCGACCCGGGCCGAGGCGTCGGATGTGGCCAACGCCGTCTATGAAGGGGCGGACGCCCTGATGCTGTCGGCCGAGACGGCGTCCGGCGACTATCCGATGGAGGCCGTCGGGATCATGAACCGGATCATGGAGCGGGTCGAAGCCGATCCCCTGTGGCCCAGTCTGATGGACGCCGAACACGCGGGCATGGACGACATCGACGCCGACGCCCTTGTCGCGGCGGCGCGGAAGGCCGGCGAGGCCCAGTCCACGGCCTGCATCGTCGTCTTCACCACCTTGGGCGGCACGGCCCGGCGGATGTCGCGCGAGCGGCCGCTGAAGCCCATTCTGGCCCTGACGCCCAAGCCGGAGACGGCGCGCCGTCTGGCCCTGGTCTGGGGTCTGGAATCGCGCCTCGGCAAAGAGCCGACCTCTCTGGAGGACGTCACCGAGGACGCCGTGACCTCGGCCATGCAGTACGACATGGCCCAGCCGGGTCAGCGCATCCTGATCCTGGCCGGGACGCCGTTCGGAGCGCCGGGCGCGGCTAACCTGCTGCGCATCGCCCAGGCGCCCGTGAAGCCGTCGGGGCGCAAGAAGGCCTGACGCCGACCGTCGGAGCCGCCCCCTGATTGCAGGGCGTGGCGAAGCGGGGCAGGCTTGCCCCGATGATCAAGTATCTCGGCTCGAAGCGTGCACTACTGGACCCCATCAAGGCAGCGGTCCGGGGTCTGCTGCCGGACGGGGGAAAGGTCTGTGATCTGTTCTCCGGCACTGCGCGGGTCGGTCACGCGCTGAAAGGTGAGGGGTATCGGGTCTGGTCCAACGACCTGAACGCCTATGCCCACGCCCTGGCCACGACCTATGTCCAGGCCGACGCGGACCGGTGGACGGCGCCTGCGGAACAAGTGCTGGCCGAACTGCGCCGGGTCCGCCCCGAGGCGGGCTGGTTTACCCAGGCCTTCTGCACCGACGCCCGCTATGTCCATCCCGACAACGGGGCCCGCATCGACGCCATGCGCGACCGGATCGAGGCCATGGGGCTGGAGCCGGAGCTGAAGGCCATCGCCCTGGTCAGTCTGATGGAGGCCGCCGACCGGGTGGATTCCACGGCGGGGGTCCAGATGGCCTACATGAAGCGCTGGGCGCCGCGGGCCTTGAAGCCGCTGGAGCTGCGCCTTCCGGCTCTGCTGCCGGGCGAGGGGCGAGCCACACAGGGCGATGCGGTCGAAATCGCGGCCGAGGTGGAGGCCGATCTCGTCTATCTCGACCCGCCCTACAACCAGCACTCCTACCTCGGGAACTACCACGTCTGGGAGAGCCTGACCCTTTGGGACAGGCCCGAGACCTACGGGATCGCCAACAAGCGGATCGATGTCCGCACCCGCAAGAGCGCCTTCAACTCCCGCCCCGGCATCGGCCCGGCCCTGTCGTCGGTGGTCGAGCGTCTGCGGGCCCCGAACCTGATCGTGTCGTTCAACGACGAGGGCTATCTGTCGCGCGACGCCCTGGTCGAGATGCTGTCAGTGCGGGGGCATGTCCACGTCATCGACATCGCCCGGCCGCGTTATGTCGGCGCCCGGATCGGCATCCACAATCCCAAGGGCGAGAAGGTGGGATCAGTCGGTCGCCTGAGAAATGTCGAGCATCTGTTCGTGGTCAGCGACCGGCGTCTGGACCTGCCCGTCGCCGCCTGACCATCCCGACCTGACGGCGCGGGACGGAACGCCGATCTGTGTAGATCGTTCGGCTGTCATGCAGACCCTGTCGATCCAGCCCGTTTCGCCCGTCATACCGCCGCAGCGCGAACTGACGCCCCGCGCGCCCCGCCCTCAGGGCCCCGTGCCGGCCTACTGGGCCGAAACCGCGCCGCACCCGTTCGTCGAAACGGTCAGAGCCGCCCAGCCTGTCTTCGCCCGACGACAGCCCGCGTCCAGCGCCGCTCAGCCTTATATCGAGGAAGCCGGCTGGGTCATGGGCGACGCCGTCGAACAGTCGGTCTCTCGCTGGCTGATCTTTATTGGCGGCTCGGCCGCCGCCGCCGCCATGGGCGCCCTGCTGGGCGGCGTCCTCTCGATGTGATCTATCGGGCGTCGAGCAGGGCCCGGATCGGCGCCCAGCTCGGCCTGTGGGCGGGGCAGGGGCCCAGGCGTTCCAGCGCCGCAATATGCGCCGGGGCCGCGTAACCCTTGTGCCGTTCGAAGCCATAGTCGGGATACTGCGCCGCCAGATCGACCATCAACCCGTCCCGCGCCGTCTTGGCCAGAATCGAGGCGGCGCCGATGGACAGGGACAGGCTGTCGCCCTTGATCACGGTCTGAACGTCGCAGGGCAGTTTGAACCGGTAGTTGCCATCGACGAGCGCGGCGACGGGCTTCAGCGTCATCGCCTCGATGGCTCGACACATGGCCAGGCCCGTGGCGCCGAGGATGTTGAGATCCTCGATCTCCTCCACCGAGGCGAAGCCGACGCCCCAAGCCAGGGCGCGGGCCTTGATCTGGACGGCCAAGGCGTCTCGTCGCGCCTCTGTGAGAGCCTTGGAGTCGTCGATGCCTTCGGGAATGTCGTTCGGGTTCAGGATCACCGCCCCGGCCGAAACCGGCCCGGCCCAGGGACCGCGCCCGGCCTCATCCACGCCGCAGACCAGCCCGCCGACACGGGCGGACAGCGCCGTCTCCAGCGCCAGATCGGGCCGGGGGCGGGCACGAAGGGCCGTACCGGTCTTCACAGCGCCTGCACCTGACGATGGCGGGCGCAGGTCGTCTGGTGGTCGTTCACCATCCCGACCGCCTGCATGAAGGCGTAGACGATCACGGGGCCGCAGAAGTTGAACCCGCGCTTCTTCAAGGCCCTGGCCATGGCCTCGGATTCCGGGGTCTGCGTCGGGGCATGGCGGAATTCGGTCCACTGGTTCTGTATCGGCGCCCCGCCGACGAAGGACCACAGCCATTCGCTGAAATCGGGGCCCTCGCCGCGCCGCGCCGTCTCCTGGATTTCCAGCCAGAGGCGAGCGCCATTGATGGCGGCGTTGATCTTGGCGCGGGAGCGGATGATGCGGGCGTCGCCCAACAGCCGCTCGATATCGGCCTCGCCATAGGCAGCGACCTTGACCGGATCGAAGCCGTCGAAGGCGTCGCGCAGGCCCTCGCGCTTCCTCAGGATGGTGATCCAGGCCAGACCGGCCTGAAACCCGTCCAGCACCAGCTTCTCCCACAGGGCCCGGGCGTCATACTCGGGCACGCCCCATTCCTCGTCATGATAGGCGACATAAAGGGGATCGGTCCCGCACCAGCCGCAGCGGCCTTCGGCGGGAACGGGGGAGGATTCGGTCATGCCCTCAGTCTGGCGGAACGGGCCCGCTTCGTCATGTCTGGAAAGTCGTCGCCGACCGGCGAAATCTGGCACAGGATGACGATCGGGACGGGTGGAGGGCGAGATGACCATCGGAAAATGGCTCAGGACGGGGCTGGCCCTCCTTCTCCTGTGTGCGACCCCGGTCGGCGCGGCGACGGTCGTCCAGACCGCAGAAAACACGCCGGCCGTCCTGCAGTCCGCCGTGTCGCTAGAGGCGGTGGCCGCCGCCCTGGATGCGAACGATCTGGATCGCCTCCAGGCCCTGGCGACCGATCCGGTCCTGCTTGAGCAGTTGGCGGCGACCGATACGGATCTGTTGATCGAACTGAACCTGGCCGTGGCGCGGGTCTTCGCTGAGGCGGGTCGGACGCGAGAGGCGGTGGCGGCCTATAATCGCGGCCTGCTCGACATCATGCGGTTCCGGGGTCAGGGCGACATCTCCCTGGCCCAGCCGATGGAGGAACTCGCGGCCCTGGCAACCGAACCGGCGCGCCGGGCCGACTGGCTGGAGAAGGCCTTCCTCATTCGCGAGACGGTCTGGGGCGCGGCCAATCCCAATCTGGCGGCCTATCGCGAGGCTGTGGACGCCGCCCGCGCCTCGGCCGGACTGGAGCCGATGCTGACGCGCGCCGCGCCGGCGGACGGTCCGTCGAACTTCGATCTGGTCGACGTCTGGTACGCCACGCACCGGGCTCGCACGGACGCCCTGACGCCGGCGGCGATGTTCGGAGGTCAGCGCGGCCCGCTCAGCTATGGCGTGACCGAGGTCAGCGTGCCGCGCGACCGGGCGCCGGGAACCATCCCGCGCCCGTCGATCTGGACGCTCGAGTTCCGGCCCGATCCCAACAAGCACATGATCCTGAACAGCGTCAGCCCGGTGTCGAGCCGCGACATCTTCTTCGAGCGCGTCGCCAAGGCGGTGGGCTCCACCGAGCGCAAGGAGGTCTTCGTCTTCATCCACGGCTACAACACATCGTTCGAGGGCGCGGCCATCCGCACGGCCCAGATCGCGGTGGACATGAACCTGGACGGGGCGCCGATCCTCTATTCCTGGCCGTCGCGGGCGTCGCTGCTGGGCTATCAGGCGGACACCCGGACCGTGGCCGATCAGGATCTGTTGAACGAGGTGGCCGACTTCCTCACCGATGTGGCGAACCGGACCGGCGCCGAGCGGGTTCATCTGGTGGCCCACTCCATGGGCAACCGGGTGCTGGAGCGGGCGCTGGACGTCATGGCTGCGCGGGGCCCGGACCAGCCGCCGGTCTTCCACGAGATCGTCTTCGCGGCCGCCGACGTGGGCGTGGACGAGTTCGAGGCGACCTGGCCGCGCATCCAGGGCCTGGGCCGACGCTTCACCCTCTACGCCTCCCAGCGCGACCGGGCCCTGCAGATCTCGCAACAGGTCAACCAGATGCAGAGGATCGGCGACGCCCGCAACATCATCATTCGCGAGGGGCTGCAGACCGTGGACACCACGGCGGCCTCTGGCGGGCTGCTCGGGCATGATGACTTCGCCGGCGGCGCCCTGGCCGACTTCCGGGCGGTGATGTGGCTGTCCCTGGCGCCCGAGAAGCGCTGCGTTTTGGATCAGGAGAACGGCGCCGGCGGCATGTACTGGGCCTTCGGCGGCCGCTGCCCGGCCGAGGAGTTCATCGAGGACACGGCCCTGGTCCGCACCACGGGGTCGATCGACAAGGCCCTGGCCGCGCTGGACGCCGACATGTCCAAGGCCGCGACCCTGGCCCGGGCCGCCCTTCTGGCCAAACGCAACCGGCTGGTCGCCATGTTCGGGGTCGCTCCGGCCTCGTGATCCGGTCGCAAAAACGGAGTCGAGAGAGTCCGTAGAGTCCAGATCGTCGGGCGTGGCCGGGGACGATGTGTGCTGATGTCAAAGACCTGACCCAGTATCGGCCAGGTCTGACCCATGGCGGGTTGGCGCGGTGTTCAAACCGCCAAGGCCATGATTTGATGATGGAAGATGGTCCGATCCGTGATGGATCAGCCCCGATGGCGCCCCTTTTCAGCCGGCTCAGTCCGGCGTAGCGGGCGGCGGCATCCAGTCGGGGATGCGGACGCGAACCGGGCGGCCCTCGACCGTCAGGTCGCCGTCCAGCCGGTCGAGCCGCAGCAGGGCCATCGCCGCGCCGTCGATCCCGCCCAGCACCTCGCCCGCGCGTCGGTCGCCGTTCAACACCTCGGCGCCGGGGGAAGGGGGCGGACCGTCGAAGGCGATGGGCGCCATCCGGTTCTTGATGGCGCCGCGCCGCTTCATGCGCGAGGTGGTCTCCTGGCCGATGAAACAGCCCTTGGCGAAGTCGATGCCGTTCAGCAGGTCGAAATCGGCCTCGATCGCATAGGCCTTGTCGTCCCCTGCGTCCAAGGTCGTGTCCGGGACGCCGACCGCCAGTCGATGTCGATGCCAATCGGCCTCGTCGGCGTTGGTCGCATGATCGCCGCCGAGCGCGCGTCCCCCCATCGAAGGGGTGCGGGGGTCGGCGAGGAAGCCGTCATCCACGCTGGGCCAGCAGGCGAAGACGGGCCGGTCGTCGGCCGAGATTTCCACCTTCGCGCGCAGGCGATACATCGACAGCCTCTGCATCAGGACGTCGCGTTTCACGGCGGCCACGTCCAGCACCACCGCTTCGTCCTCGCCCCACAGGAACAGGTCGAACAGCAGCCGGCCCGGCGCGGACAGCAGGGCGCCGAAGCGCACCTCGCCGGGCGTGAGGGTCTCGACGTTCTGGGTCACCAGATTGTGCAGGAAGGGCCGGGCGTCAGGGCCGGAGACGCGGATCAGGGCGCGGCTGTCGAGTCGGGCGATGAACATGGGGCAGAGATAGGGGTTGGGCCCGCAACCCGCCACCGGGATCAGGCCACGGCGTAGTGGGCGATCACCCCGTCCGGCTCGAACTCATGGGCGTCGAGCTGGTCCAGCGCCGCCGTCAGGCGCGACTGGAAGGCGACCGGGTCGTCGGCGTCGGTCGCCGGCCTGAGCCAGTCGGTGACGACGGCGCGCACGGGCAGGGTTCCGACAGGCCCCGGCACGCTGAGGCCGATCTCGAACCCTTCGGCGATCCAGTGGGCCACGGTCGTCCGAAAGGCAGGGCTGTCCAGGAATTCGGTGCGGCGCAGGACGAACAGAGTCATCCGCCCCTCCTCGAGCCCATCGGGCCTCAGGATCACGCCGGAGCGGTCCGGCCGCCAGTCGTCCGACACCTCCACCACCCGCCACAGGCAGAACCAGGTGCGACAGGTCTGGGGCCGGATCGCATGAACCGAACAGCCGGCGCCGTCCACGCAATAGGCGCAGAGCTTGCCCGTCGGCTTGGACAGTTCGGGCAGGCTGAGGGGAATGACGCGGCAGCATTCGACGCAACCGCCGCATTCCCGGCCGGGCAGCAGCGGGAGAGACATGCCGTCTGCATAGCGGAAGGCGTCGCTTGGGTCCGCAATCGAATCGAACGCGATCCAGAATCCCTGTATGGGGAGCCCGGATGATCGGCCGCTTTTCAATCCTGTACATCGCCGAGGCCGAGGCCGAAGCCGCCGCCCTGTCGTCGGGCGTGCTGGCCTATCTGGTCGAGCAGATGCCGCAGGCCCGGATCACGGTCGTCGGCTCGCCCGCCAGCGCGCCCCTGTTCGCGGATACGCCCAACCTGTCGCGCCTGCTGGTGCTCGACAGGGACGGCCGGTTCGAGTGGATCGCGCTTTGGAACCAGCTGCGCGAGACCAGCTGGGGTCTGGTCGTCGACATGCGCGGATCGACCATCTCCGGCAAGCTGAAGCGCCAGAAGCGGGCCGTGCGCGGCCCCGACCGGCCTGAGCGCCACGCGGTCGAGGACGCCGCCGAGGTTCTGAGGCTGGATGAGGTTCCGGCGCCGAAACTGTTCTTCTCCGACGAGACCCGGGCCGTCGCCGACGCCCTGGTCAAGCCGGACGGCCGGCCGATCCTGGCGGTCGGTCCCGGCGCGGACTGGATGGGCAAACGCTGGCCGGCGGACCGCTATTCCCGGGTGGCCGCCGCCCTGCTGAACGACGAGACCGGCCCCCTGGCCAACGGCCGCTTGCTGATCGTGGGCGAGGAGGCCGACCGCGATCTGGCCCACACCATCCGACTGGCCGTCGCCCGCGACCGGGTGATCGAGGCCCAGGGCAAGCTGACCCGGCTGCAGACTGCCGCCGCCCTGCGCCACGCCGGACTCTATGTCGGCGGCGACGTGATCTGGACCCATCTGGCGGTCGCGGCGGGCGCGCCCTCCATCGGCGTCTTCGGCCCCTCGGACGAGACCCGCGTCGGCCCCTGGGGCGGGGTGTCTGTGCGCGGCCCCCGGACCCTGGACGAGTTCAAGACGCTCGATCCCCGGCTCAACCAGGCCATTCAGCACATGCTGGACCTGCCCGCCGAACGGGTGATGAAGGCGGCGAAGAAGATGCTGGCCGAACGGAACAAGGTCGGCTGATCGCGGCTTCCGCTCACCCCGGACTTGACCCGTAGGCCTCGGTGTTCACAAGACGGCAATCGCTCATCGGAGTCCGCGCCATGTCCAGCACCTATGACCTGATCGTTCGCGGCGGGGAGGTCGCCAACCACGCCGGGCGGGGCATGGCCGACGTCGGGGTGCGCGACGGCAAGATCGCCTTCATCGGCGACCTGTCTCTGGCGTCGGCGGGCGAGGTGGTGGACGCCTCCGGCCTGACGGTCCTGCCCGGCGTCATCGACACCCAGGTCCATTTCCGCGAGCCAGGGCTGGAGTGGAAGGAAGACCTCGAAACCGGCAGTCGCGCGGCGGCCCTGGGCGGGGTCGTGGCCGTGTTCGAGATGCCGAACACCAATCCCAACACTGTCGATCAGCCGACCATTGAGGACAAGCTGGCCCGGGCGCGGGACCGGATGTGGACCGACCACGCCTTCTATGTGGGCGGCACCCACGCCAATGCGGAGTATCTGGACGAGCTGGAGCGGCTGCCGGGCATTTGCGGGGTCAAGGTCTTCATGGGCGCCTCGACCGGCGACCTGCTGATCGCCGACGACGACGGGGTGCGAAAGGTGCTGTCGACCGTCAATCGGCGCGCCACCTTCCATTCCGAGGACGAATACCGTCTGGCCGAGCGGCGCGAACTGGCCGTGACCGGCGACTGGACCAGCCATCCGGTGGTGCGCGACGCCGAGAGCGCCATCCGCAGCACCGAGCGACTGGTCCGGCTGGCGCGCGAGACCGGCGCCCGCATCCATGTGCTGCACGTCTCGACGGCCGAGGAGATCCGCTTCCTGGCGAACCACAAGGACATCGCCACCGTCGAGATCACGCCCCAGCACCTGACCCTGGACGGGGACGAGGCCTATGTGCGTCTCGGCGCCTACGCCCAGATGAACCCGCCGATCCGCAACGCTCCTCACATCGCCGGCCTGTGGACCGGCATCCAGCAGGGCGTGGCCGACGTGCTCGGCTCCGACCACGCGCCGCACACGAAGGAAGAGAAGTCCAAGCCCTATCCGGCCTCGCCCTCCGGCATGCCGGGGGTGCAGACCCTGGTGCCGGTCATGCTGACCCATGTGGCGAACGGCAAGCTGTCGCTGGAGCGCTTCATCGACCTGACCTCGGGCGGCGCGCAGAGGGTGTTCCAGACCGCGAACAAGGGCCGGATGGCCGAGGGTTATGATGCCGATCTGACCCTGGTGGACCTGAAGGCGAAGCGCACCATCACCCACGACCAGCAGGCCAGCCGCTGCGGCTGGACCCCCTTCGACGGCTTCGAGGCCACGGGCTGGCCGATGGCGACCATCGTGCGCGGCCGGGTTGTCATGCGCGACGCCGAACTTCTGGGTTCGGCCCACGGACGGCCGGTGCGGTTCCAGGAGACGCTGTGACGGCGGCGGCGCGGCCTCGCCTCGGCCTGATCGGCTACGGCGCCTTCGGGCGGCTGGCGGCGCGGCACCTGTCGGCGACGTTCGAGATTCTGGCCCATGATCCGGCGGGGGAGGGCGACGCCCACGCCCGTCTGGTCGATCTGGCCACGGCGGCGGCCTGTCCGGTGGTGGTGCTGGCCGTGCCGGTAGGGGTGATGGAGGCGACCATCGCCGCGATCGCTCCCCATCTGACGCCCGGCGCACTGGTGATCGACGTGGGATCGGTGAAGGTCCTGCCGATGCGGTGGATGACGGCGGGCCTGCCCGATCATGTCCGAATCGTCGGCACCCACCCCCTGTTCGGACCCCAGAGCGCGGCCGACGGCGTGGCGGGGCTCAGGATGGCCGTCTGTCCCGCCAACGACCCCAAGGCCGCCCGCCGCGTCGCCGCCTGGGGTCGGAAGCTTCTGGGGCTGAAGGTCTTCGTGGTCTCGGCCGAGGACCATGACCGGGAGGCGGCGACGGTTCAGGGGCTGACCCACCTGATCGCGCGCGTCCTGATCGCCATGGAGCCTCTGCCGACCCGCATGACCACGACCAGTTTCGAGCGGCTGATGCAGGGGGTGGAGATGGTCCGCCACGACAGCCCGGCCGTGTTTGAGGCCATCGAGCGCGACAATCCCTTCTCGGCCGAGGTGCGCGAGCGGTTCTTCGCCCTGGCCGACGAGGCGCGCCGGGGGCTCAGCGCGCCTTCAGAATAAAGTCCGCCACGGCCGGAACGACGGCCGGATCCAGCGGGATCGAGGCGTTTCCATAGGTCGCCATGTTGCCCGCCCGGTCCATGGGCGCCTGCCGCAAGACATGGTTGGCACCCTCGAAGATCACCTTCACGGCGTTCGGCTGGGCGGCGGCGAGGCGGTCGGTGTTGTCCGGCGTCACCTGGATGTCGTGCGAGCCATGGCCCAGCAGGATCGGGCCGTCATAGGCCGCGACCAGGGCCACCGGGTCCTTGGTCAGATAGCTGATCAGATAGGGCTGGACCGACGGGCGGAACAGGGCCTCCAGACCCGGGATGTTGGCGGTCGTGCGCCCGCCCTCCAGATCGTCGAGGGCGGCCAGGGCGGCGGGCTTCATCGCCTCGGGCAGGGCGGTGTTCAGTTGGGCGCGGATTTCGTCGCCGGCCTTGCGTCCGACCGGCGACAGCAGGACCAGACCGCAGACGCTCGGGTTGTCGGCCGCGGCCAGTTCGGCCACCAGCGCCCCCTCCGAATGGCCGATCAACCAGGCGCAGGGCTGTCCCGTCCGGGTGGCCGCCGTCTCGGCCCAGGCGCGGGCGTCGGCGACATAGATATCGAAGGTCAGCTTCGCTTCGTCAAAGCCGGCGGCGGCGCTGCCGGCGATCCCGCGCTTGTCGATGCGGACGGTGGCGACGCCGCGTTCGGCCAGCCCCTCGGCCAGTTGGCGCAGAACCCCGCCGGTGACGCCGAGGGGGCTGTTCCCGTCCCGGTCGGTCGGGCCGGAGCCCGGAATGATGACGGCGGCGGCGCGCGTCGCCCCTTCGGGCGTCAGCAGGGTTCCGTGCAGGGGGACGGGCTGGGACGGCAGTTCGATCTCGGCGGAGCCAGCCGTGGTCTGGTTGGGCCAGACGGCGAGGGCGGTCGCGAGCAGCAGGGACAACATGGCGGTCTCCGGGATGAGGTGCGGGGTCAGAAGGGTTGGCGGTCGGGGTCGGCGCGCCAGACGCGCCAGCTCTCGAACACCGACCACAGGGCGGCGCCGAGGATCAGGACCGTCATGGCGACGCTCCCGGCCGGCTGGGGCGCGACCGGCGCCGACAGGATGAGGCCGAGGCCGATCCAGAAGAACAGACGTCCCGCCAGTCGGTTGGAACGGTCCCAGGCCAGACGGCTCTTGAAGCTCCAGGGCGTCCGCACCCCGATCAGGGGATTGGGGGCGACCCGGCCCAAACCCGCGCCGATGACGACCAGGATCAGACCCGTCAGCGCCATGATCCAGCCGATGGCCGGCGGCGCCACGCCCCAGGCCTTGCCCAGGATGGCCCAGGCCATGAAGGCGCTGGTTCCTCCGATGGCCAGCAGGGACACCGCCTGGCCGACCCGGAGCCCGCGCCGCCGGGCCGGTTCGTCAGACGCCTCGGCGTACCAGCCCATCATGCCGGCGGTGATGGCGGTCATCAGGGCCATGAAGCCGAACAGCAGGACCAGCTCGCCCTTGCCGCCCCAACGATCAACCTCGCCGCGCGCGTCGAAATGCATCGGATAGGGAACGTCCGGCAGGCGAAGCCAGACCCAGAGGGCGAGGGCCGCGATGGCCACGGTCACGGCGGCCGTCGCGGCGTCCAGAAGGGTGAAGCGGCGGTCGGTCATTTCGGGGTCTCCGTCAAGTTCGGCGCGGTCGGCGCGGCCTCGACCGTCTGACCGGCGCCCGCCAGGTCCATCAGAAAGGCCAGGGCCTCCTCCACGGCCGAAATCTCCAGCCGGTAGCGGATCGTCTGGCCGTCGCGCTCGGGACTGACCAGATGGGCCTCCTTCAGCGCGTTCAGGTGGCCGGTGATGGTCGGCCAGCTCATGTCGAAGGCGGCGGCGATGTCGCCCGACGCCATCGGCCCCTTGCGCAGCATCTCGATAATGCGACGCCGGACCGGGTGCGACAGGGCCTTGAACAGCGTGTTCATAGGAAAAATCCTAATTAGGGAAATCGCTAAATGCAACAGCTTGGCGAGCGCCGGCCCCTCGGGATTACCGAATATTATGGTGTCCTAGGGTCGGTGAGCGAATACGGTCGGCCCATGACCTCAATGACCTTGGCGGCGGGCGAGTTCTTCGGCTCGCGCTTTCGGAGCGTGTCCTCGTCGGGCTTTCGTATCGACCTGCGCACCGCGACCCTGCCGCCTGAAGAGGTCCAAAGTCACTCCCACGACGACGCCCACCTCGTCTTGGCGCTCGACGGCGGGTATCGCAGCCTGGCCCATGATGCTGGCACGACCCCGGGCTCCGCGTTCGGCGCCGGCGCTCTGATCTGGAACCCTGCGGGCGTGGAACATCGGGACTGTTTCGACGAGGCGGGCGGCCGGTTCATGTCGGTCAGTTTCGCCCCGCCGCCGGGCGCCCGACGCGGAGATCCCATGCGCCTGTTCGGCCGCGCCGAGACCGTTGCGCGGCGGCTGGTGGGAGCCACCGCCCGCTTCACGCCGGGCGACGCCTTGACAGTCGAGGGGCTCGCGCTCGATCTCGCCGCGAGCGTGCATGAGGCGTTCGAGCTGCGGGAGGATCCCTCGCCCGACTGGGTCCGGCGGGCTCAAGAAGCGATCGGCGACCTGTCGTCGCGACCGGGTCTGGAAGTCGCGGCCGTCGCCGACATCGTGGGCGTTCACGCCGTGTCCCTGGCCCGGCGGTATCGACGTCATTTCGGGCGATCGCCCGCGACCGCCATTCGTCAGGCGCGCGCCGACCGCGCTGTTGGGCTGGTAGGACGGGGCGAGGATCTGGCGACCGTGGCCGCCAGCGTCGGCTATGCCGATCAGAGCCACATGACGCGGGAGTTCACGACCTTCTACGGTCTGACGCCCGCCCGATATCGTGCGATTTTCAGGTAGGCGGTTTCACGTGTTCAAGACGGCGCCGGGCGCCCACGGCAGGGTCCTCCGCCTGTCAGAGGATCATCATGCGCCAGCCCTTCATCGCCCTCGCCATCGCCGCGATCTTGTCCCTATCGACCCAAGCCCATGCCGGGCCTCAATGGGCTTCGGCGACCCCGGAGCGCCAGGGGGTCTCGGTGGAAGGGCTTGCGGCTCTGGACGCCGCCGTCCGCGCCGGGACCTATCAGAAGATCACCAGCGTCCTGATCGCGCGACACGGCCAGCTGGTGCACGAAACCTATTTCGATGAGGGCGGCGCCGAGGCTCGCCGCAACACCCGTTCAGCGACCAAGACCGTCACCGCGATGCTGGTCGGCGCGGCAATTGCCGAGGGCGATATCCCGAGCGCCCAGGCGCCGGTCCTGCCCTTCATCGCCGCCTATGGTCCGTTCGACAATCCGGACCCGCGCAAGGCGGCGATCACGGTCGAAGACCTCCTGACCATGAGCTCCCTGCTCGAATGCGACGATGAGAACCAGTTCTCGCGCGGCAACGAGGAGCGGATGTATCTGATCGAGAACTGGGTGAACTTCGCCTTCAGCCTGCCGATCCGGGGCTTTCCGGCCTGGATCCCCAAGCCTGCCGACCAGCCTTACGGGCGAGCGTTCAGCTATTGCACCGCCGGTTCGACGACGCTCGGCGCGGTGGTGCAGTCGGCGACGGGGGAATCGCTGCCGGACTTCGCCCGGCGCGCGCTGTTCGATCCCCTGGGCATCGAGAAACCCGAGTGGCAGATTTCCCCGACCGGCCTGGCGCAGGGGGGAGGGGGCCTCGGCCTGCGCAGTCGCGACCTCCTCGCCCTGGGCCAGATCCTGCTGAATCGCGGTGAATGGCAGGGACGGCAGGTGCTGCCGGAAGCCTGGGCCGAGGCGATGACCCGTCCGCATGCCAGGGCCGGGGACCATGGCGACTACGGGTATCTGATCTGGCTTCCGACCTACACGGTCGCGGGCAAGGCGCATTCGGCCTGGGCCATGGCCGGTACAGGCGGCAACAAGGTGGTCATCGTGCCGGATATGGACGCGGTCGTGGTAGTGACGACGGAAAACTATGGCGTGCGCAATCCGCACGGCCTGGCCGACGCCCTGATCGCGGATCACGCCCTTGCGGCGCTCACCGCCGACTGAGCCGCACGGCGACGCCTAGATCGAGAAGCTGACGCCGCAGCCGCAGCTGGTCGCCGCGTTCGGGTTGCGGATGACGAACTGGGCGCCGGCCAGTTCATCGACGAAGGCGATCTCGGACCCTTTGAGGAAGGGCACGGACACCGGGTCGATCAGGGCGGTCTGGCCGTCGGCCTGGATGCGAAGATCGTCGGCCTCGGCGGTTTCGACCAGATCGAGTTGGTACTGGAAGCCGGAGCAGCCGCCGCCCTCGACGGCGACGCGCAGCATCAGGGCCTTGCCCTCGGCGGCCGACAACTTCGCCAGCCGTTTCGCCGCGCTGGCGTCCAGCACGATGCCTTCGGGGGCGGCCCGGCCGGTGGAGACTTCAAACAGGGGGGCGGATTGGACGGTGCTCACAGCTGACTATATGAGGCTGGACAGGCGGATCGCAAAGGGCCGCTCGAAAATGAAAGTCTCACTTGGATCAGGCCACGCCGTTTCAACCCGGGCTCAAGGCTCCGTTCGCCGAACGGCCGGAAACCTCGCGCGGACGTTTGACGCCCGAGCCGGCCAGCCGCACCCGCAGCGCCTTCGCTCGCGACCGCGACCGGATCATACATTCCACCGCCTTCCGCCGCCTGAAGGGCAAGACCCAGGTCTTCGTGGCCCATGAGGGCGACCACTACCGCACCCGCCTGACCCACAGTCTGGAGGTGGCCCAGATCGCCCGGTCCCTGGCCCACGCCCTGGGCCTGGATCAGGATCTCGCCGAGGCCATCGCCCTGGCCCACGATCTGGGCCATCCGCCGTTCGGCCATGCGGGCGAGGACGAGCTTCAGGCCCGGATGGCGCTGTGGGGCGGGTTTGACCACAACGTCCAGACCTTCCGCGTGGTGACCAAGCTGGAGGCCCGCTATCCGGCCTTCGACGGGCTGAACCTGTCGTGGGAGACCGTGGAGGGGGTGGTCAAGCACAACGGCCCGGTCGATCACCGGCTGGACGAGCCGGCCTGGCAGGCCATCGCCGGCTATGCCGCCGGGCGGCCGGACTGGGACCTGGAGCTGGGCGGTTTCGCCTCGTTGGAGGCGCAGGTCGCCGCCATCGCCGACGACATCGCCTACAACAACCACGACGTGGACGACGGGGTGCAGTCGGGGCTGCTGAGCCTGGAGGAATTGTCGGAGGTGCCGTTGATCGGGCCCGTGCTGGCCGGGGTGCGCCGGGACTGGCCGCATCTGGATGCGCGCATGATCCGGCTGGAGGCCGTGCGGCGCATGATCGGGGTGATGGTCGAGGACGTTCTGGCCGAGACCGAGCGGCGTCTGGCCGAGGCCAAGGTGCAGTCGGTGCAGGATGTCCGCGCCGCCAAACGCTCCATGGTCGCCTTTTCGCCCGCCATGCTGGCCGAGCTGGGCGGGCTGAGGCGGTTTCTTTTCGAGCGGATGTATCGCCATTACCGCGTGAACCGCATCCGCAGCCAGGCGCGGCGCATCCTGGCGGAGATGTTCGACCTTGTCGTCGCCGAGCCCGACATCCTGCCGCCGGAATGGGCGGCCCGGGCGCGGACGGACGATCCCGTGCGGAGGGGGCGGGCGGTCTGCGACTATATCGCCGGGATGACCGACCGGTTCGCCATCGAGGAGCACCGGCGGCTGTTCAACCTCGATTCCGCGCTCGATCTGTGAATCGTCACCAACTGTGAATCCCTGCCAACTGTGATTCGTCTGGAGCGGCCTACGCGCTAGAGTGATGTCCTGCGCGCCGATTCGCGCGACGAGACGTTCCAGAGGCCGACCCCGATGTCCCACGACGATCACAACCGCGGAAACGATCGCGGCGCCTATACGCCGCCGACCGACGACGACCTGCCGTTCAATCGCGGCGGCTTCGATGCGCGCCGCACGCCGCCGTCCAAGGCGCCGCCGGTGACCCTGATCGTCAGCGCGGCCGTGCTGCTGGTGCTGATCGTGATCGTGGTGCTGGTCTATCGCTCGGGCCTGCGGTCGTCCCAGGACGTGCCGCCCGCCGTGGGAACGCCGGTGGGCCAGCTGAAGGTCGAGGCGCCGATCGACGCCCAGCCGGTGGACCCCAACGCCGACGTCCAGGTCTATCGCGGCAGCGCCGAGCCGACGACCGCCGAACCCCAGTTCGCCCCTCCGCCCGAAGAGGTCCAGCCGCGCCCGGCGCCCAAGGCCCTGCCGCCGACCGAAAACCAGCTGCCGCCCGCGCCGCGTCCGGTCGCTCCGGCCGTCGCCCCGGC
>NZ_JBQVNM010000059.1:0-17290 GCF_052436175.1 Brevundimonas sp.
CGCCGCGACCTGCCCCCCGGCCGCACCCCCCTGCTGTGGAACGGGAACTGGCTCCGCACCCCGGGCGAGGACGGCGACGGTCTCGCCGGCGTGCGTCAGGCCATCGCCGTCGAGGTCGCCTTCGCCCCGCCCGCCTGCCGCAGCCAGCCCATGCGCGGCCTCGTCCTCCTCACCCTCGCCGACGGCCCCACAGCCCCCGCCGTCGCCTTGGGAACCGGAGCCTGGCGCTGGTCCGACCTCACGGGCGCCTCCAGGCGCTGAGCCCCCAGGACGCTGAGCCCTCAGGACCCTGACCGCCGGGCCTCCCGCGCCCGGTCATACTCGGCGTTCTTCTCCAGCAGCCCCTCGATCATCAGCTTCAGCGCCTCGGCCTTGACCTCCAGAGGGTCCGCGGCCGTGCAGCCCGTCAGCCGCCGCCACAGCTCGACCCGGGCCGGGTGCGCCGTCCTCGCCCCCTCCTCGGCCGCGAAACTCAGCTCCAGCGCCGTCAGGGGCTCCGTCGCCGCCCGCGCGAAATCGGCCCAGTCCACCCGGTCGCGGTCCTGCTCGGGGATCCGCCCCAGAGACGCCGCCAGCGCCCCCAGCGCCTTTGCCTCCTCCAGCCGCCCCTGATCCAGCGCCCGCCCGACCCCGCGCAACACCCGCCGCCCCAGCGTCCGCGCATCCGTCGCCGCCGCCGCCCCTTCTTCCGGCGGGGTCAGGGGCGGCAGGGGCGCATGGGCCGCCGCCACCTCCTGATCCCACGCCTCGGCCCCCGCCCGCGCACAGGCGTCGCCCCACGCCCGCTTGGTCGCCCCGTGCACGGTGATCCGCTTGCGCAACGCATGCTCCGACACCTTCCACTTGGCCGCCAGCAGGGGCGTCGTCGCCCCCCGCTTGTACTCCTCCAGAATGGTCATCCAGGTCTCGGTCGACAGCCGGTAATGCCCCGGCGCCCTCGCCCGCGTTCTCAGGTGTTTGGGTTCCATCCCGCCATTATCGCCGGGCGGCGAGGCGCCGATGGCGGAGGTTATTTTCCATCGGTTGGGACTGCAGGCGGCGCCTGACCTAAGGCGGACAGAGGGTGGAGCTCCCATCATGGATGGTCGCGCTTGCGGCTAGGAAATGAACACCTGACTTCGGTGATACGAGAGGTAGCTGCTCTGATCCTGCTGGAATGCGTCCGTCATCCAAGCCGACGGCGGCTCGCTTACCCCAAACCTTTGCCTGACGAGTTGCTCGAAGCCGAGGCGTCGCATGTCGTCGTCTGGCACGCGCGGCGATACAATGACCTCACCCGCATCGCCAAAGCTGATAAAGCCGCGATCAAAAAGGTGGTCCGCGTCAGGCGTCAGCAATAGTCCATTGGCGCCATCGAGCCGCTCGGAGGCCGTCTTGCACACGCGCCAAGGTTTGATGTGGCTCGCGATCAGCAATGCGGGATTGGTTATCCCCGTCAACCGACAGGCGCGCTCCTTTGCCTCGACGTTTTTGCGGAACGCGCCCTGGCCTCGTCGTGCCTGAATGATCGTTTGTTTGACGGTGGTTTCGAGCCCCGCGTCCTCTTCGATGCGCTGCTGGATGGCATCGTCAAGGATCTCGGTGACGACATCGAAGGTCAGGCTATTGCTGCCGCCACGCGCGAGGGCGTCCTCGCTAAACGCCGCGCCAGCAGCGATCATTTCAAATACCTCGCGCGGCACGCTGGCGAGGTATGCTTTCTGGTTTCCGTCGCCGCTCAGTGCGCTGATCGGCGAATACTTCTGCGGCAACAACGGTCCAAGGCCTTGGATCATGTCCTTCGGGCGAACGGCGGGAGCCAGCTCCGTCCAATAGACCGGCAGCAACCATCCTTCATGGTCCCAGTAGGCCCCTATGTCACCAAACTCCGCAGGTTTGGGCGCCGTGAACGCAAACTCTGCAACACGCCCGATCCAGCCAATCTTGCCGTTCGCGTAGGACATCACAATGTCGCCGGGCGAAGCCAAACGCATGTTGTCGTAGAACTGGCTGCGGGCCCCGTTCCGCTCCGCCTTCGGCGACCACAGGTATTGGCCGTCTATCTCCTGACGCACCGTCTGCTTGTGATTGACCCACCAATAATTTGGCACAAGCGTCAGACGCCTGCTGGCCGGAAGGGATTGCGCTCAAACCGGATCAGATCGTGCTTCTCCGCAAACCATGCGACGAATGCCGATGGCTCTTCGCCTTCCTGCCAATACCGGGACAACTCTGCATCATCCAAGCCGGCATCGGCAGTATCGATACACCAGTCTCGCTTCATCAAGCGATCGACAGTCTGCACCCAGCGCGCCTTGTTCATTGGATTGCCCTCCACAACCAACCTGCCGCGATTTGGGCATCCGCGCCAGACGACAGTCCGGATCGAGATGCCGATGCCATAAACAGCCGTGCACGAAGATGACTATCCGGCGACCGGGAAAGACGACGTCAGGCGTGCCGGGCAGATCGCGTGGATGAAGGCGGAAGCGATAGCCGAGGCCGTGGATCAGGCGGCGGACGGTGAGTTCGGGGGGACGAGCGCCATTTGAGCGGCGCGTGCACCTTCAGCCGCCACGGCCTGTATTACTTGAAGAAATTGGTCATCAAATCTAGGTCGAGCTGGACAACCTTGTCGATTGGTTGAAGGTATTGCCGCATATCATCGAATATCAACTCAGGTTTAGCGAGCTGTCCGTCGGTGTAAATCAACGCATATAGACCGTACTTTTTGAAGAAAGAGCGGTGCTTAACCATTTCCTTCTCAAAATTGTCTTTAGCCATGTCGTTGATTTGGGCCTGCGTTAACCCACCGATCTTACTCAGGTATCCGTGCGTAGACCAAGGAGATAACTCATAACCCACCTTGCTCATTGTAAATGGGTCAATAATCGTGAAGTCCAAACGAAATTTATGCTTCTTTTCGCGACCCTCGAATCTGAATTCAGGAATCAACAACGGCATGCTCTCTGGATCGTCCGACGTGCGTACAAAATCACAGTATAGCTTGGCGATCGCCCTCTCGTGCTTAGATCCCGAGGCTCGCACGAGGATGTTCTTGAAGAACAAAAGATATTCTTCTACCGAATCGAACTCGATTTTATCATCATCATCAGGAACCACCAGACCACTCTTTAACACGTGGCCAATGGTCCAGTAACGTTTAGGAAAATGACGAATCTCGCTCTTGTCATTCTCCCAAGAATTCTTCAGTGGATTGAAACGCGGCGTGATAAGCAACCCATAATCAGCGTTGTTCTGGCCTATCCATATTTCGCTCTCATCAACGTGGGGGCGCACGCGTGACAATTCTTCGGCGTGGTTCAGATAGGATCTTTTTAGAAACTGAAGGAAGTACCTCTGCGCCGCCTTTGATGATTTGATTATCTCGTAGTTTTTGCGATGGGAGTTCGCCCAACTCCCAGGCGGTGACATCCGAGCCTTGAAGCCCTTCATGTAGAGGTTGATATATTGGTCCGGTGACGCGATTACATCGTGCTTTAGGTCGATGAACTCTGCAGCCTTGCCGCCGATCATCGCATTCAAAGATGCCTCGCTCGCAATTCCGGTCTCCGCCAGAACCTTTGGTAGCTCAGACCTAAGAGCGACCTTCATGTCACGAATGATCGCGTTGCGAGCTGTCTTGACCGGGTCTCGCTTAGCCATAGTTCGCTCCGTGAATCGGAAACTACAACTCTACCAGCAGCCCTCAATCCTCGTCCATCTTCAGCGCGGCGATGAAGGCTTCCTGCGGGATCTCCACCTTGCCGAACTGGCGCATGCGCTTCTTGCCGGCCTTCTGCTTCTCCAGCAGCTTCTTCTTGCGCGTCGCGTCGCCGCCGTAGCACTTGCTCGTCACGTCCTTGCGCAGCGCCCGCACGGTTTCCCGCGCGATGATCTTGCCGCCGATGGCGGCCTGGATCGGGATGACGAACATGTGGGGCGGGATCAGCTCCTTCATCTTCTCGACCATGCCCCGGCCGCGCGTCTCGGCGCGGGCGCGGTGGACCAGCATCGACAGGGCGTCGACGGGCTCGGCGTTGACCAGAATGCTCATCTTGACCAGATCGCCGACCTTGTAGTCCGTGATCTCGTAATCGAAGCTGGCGTAGCCCTTCGAGATCGACTTCAGCCGGTCGTAGAAGTCGAAGACCACCTCGTTCAGCGGCAGCTCATAGACCACCAGGGCGCGGCTGCCGACATAGGACAGTTCGACCTGCGAGCCGCGGCGGTCCTGACACAGCTTGATGACGCTGCCGAGGTAGTCGTCGGGGGTCAGGATGGTGGCCTTGATCCACGGCTCGGCGATGCTTTCGATCTGCATCACGTCGGGCAGGTCGGCCGGGTTGTGCAGGTCGATCTCGGAGCCGTCGCGCAGCTGGATCTTGTAGACCACCGAGGGCGCGGTCGCGATCAGGTCGAGGTTGAACTCGCGGCTCAGCCGCTCCTGGATGATCTCCAGATGCAGCAGGCCCAGGAAGCCGCAGCGGAAGCCGAAGCCGAGGGCCGCGCTGGATTCCATCTCATAGGTGAAGGAGGCGTCGTTCAGCCGCAGCTTGCCGATGGCGGCGCGCAGATCCTCGAAATCGGCCGCGTCCACGGGGAACAGGCCGCAGAAGACCACCGACTGGACCTCCTTGAACCCCTTCAGCGGTTCGGCGGTCGGCTTCTTCTCGTCGGTGATGGTGTCGCCGACGGCGGCGTGGGCCACTTCCTTGATCTGGGCGGTGATGAAGCCGACCTCGCCCGGACCCAGCTGGTCCACGGGCGTGTTCTTGGGCAGGAAGACCCCGACCCTGTCGACCAGATGGGTCGAGCCCGACTGCATCATCTTGATCCGCTGACCGGCCTTCAGCGTGCCGTCGAACACCCGCACCAACAGAACGACGCCCAGATAGGGGTCGTACCAGGCGTCGACCAGCATGGCCTTCAGCGGGGCGTCGATGTCCCCCTTGGGCGCCGGCAGGCGGGTGACGATGGCCTCCAGCACATCCTCGATGCCGATGCCCGACTTGGCGCTGCACATGACGGCGTCACTGGCGTCGATGCCGATGACGTCCTCGATCTGCTGCCGCACCCGGTCGGGCTCCGCGGCCGGCAGGTCGATCTTGTTCAGGACGGGAACAATCTCATGATTGTTATCAATGGCCTGATAGACGTTCGCCAGAGTCTGGGCCTCGACCCCCTGCGACGCATCCACGACCAGCAGGGAGCCCTCGCACGCCGCCAGCGACCGGCTGACCTCATAGGCGAAGTCCACGTGCCCGGGCGTGTCCATCAGGTTCAGCACATAGTCGAGCCCATCGGCGGCCTTATAATGCAGCCTGACAGTCTGGGCCTTGATCGTGATCCCCCGCTCCTTCTCGATCTCCATCGAGTCCAGGACCTGTGCGCTCATCTCCCGCGCGGTCAGGCCGCCGGTGAACTGGATCAAACGGTCGGAAAGCGTGGATTTGCCGTGGTCGATGTGGGCGACCACGGAGAAGTTGCGGATTCGGTCTGTGGGGGGCGTCGTCATGTCGGCGCGGCGGTTAGCACGGAGGGCGCCCGAACGCCAATCCGACCCGCGCCCGCCCGCGTATAGCCGGGCGCAACTGCAACGGTTGTCGGCACGGATTACAACGCGTTAATGGCGAAGCTGTCGTTTGAGAATGGCCCGTGGACGCGGTATGGAGCGGCGACCTCCCCGGCGCCCCCAGCGCGCCTCGATCCGCCCTCGACGGGGCTCAGCGACAGGACTTTCCAGGTGGCGACCAAGACCCTGATGCGGACCCAGCTTCTTCGGGCCGCCTTGCTGGCGACCGCGGCCCTCGCTCTGGCCTCCTGCGGCGGCGGCGAGGACAAGGCCGCGGCCGAGAAGAAGGCGGGCGCCACAGCGGGTCAGACCGTGACCGTGGCCACCGCCGCCCTGACCTCCCTGCCCCGCGTCATCAACGCCTCGGGCACCGTCTCGGCCTGGGAAGAGGTGCCGGTCGGCGCCGAGACCGGCGGGCTGGTCGCTACGGCCGTGCTGGTGGACGAGGGGTCCTACGTCCGCCAGGGCCAACCTCTGGTCCAGCTCAACGACGCCCTACTCCGCGCCCAGCTTCGCCAGCAGCAGGCGGCGGTCCAGTCGGCCGAGGCCAACGCCGCCCGCGACGACGCGGCCCTGGCCCGCGCCCAGGAGCTGAAGGAGAAGGGCTTCCTGTCCCAGGCCTCGCTCGACACGGCCCTGGCCAATCAGCGCGCCTCCTCGGCCGGCGCCGCCTCGGCCCGCGCGGCCCTGTCAGAGACCCAGACCCGCCTGGCTCAGGCCACCCTGCGTGCGCCCGTCTCCGGCCTCATCATCAGCCGCAGCGTCACCAAGGGCCAGATCGTCGCCGCCGGCGCCGAGATGTTCCGCATGGTCCGCGACGGCCGCCTTGAGCTGGACGCCCAGGTGCCGGAAACCGAGCTGGGTCTGATCCGCGCGGGCCAGTCGGCGACCGTCTCCTCGGATCAGGTCGGCGAGACCACCGGCCGGGTGCGGATCGTCACCTCGGAAGTGAATGCAGAAACCCGCCTCGGCGTCGCCCGCATCGCCCTGACGTCCGGCGGCGGCTTCCGTCCCGGCATGTTCGCCCGGGCCCGGATCGACGTCGGCGCCCAGCCGGCCATCACCGTCCCGACCGCCTCGGTCCTCTATCGCGAGAACCGCTCCGGCGTCTTCGTCCTGACCGCCGACAACCACGTGCGCTTCCAGCCGGTGACGGTCCTGTCGCGCAGCGCCACCCAGACCTCGGTCGAGGGGCTGCAGGCGGGAGCCAGGGTCGTCGTCGACGGCGCCGGCTTCCTCGGCGACGGCGACCGGGTCAGCGTCTCGGGCCCCGCCCAGGCCGCCCCGACCGCGGCGCCCGCTGCCGCTCCGGCCGCGCGCTAGGGCCCGGTCATGAAGAACATCTCCTCCTGGTCGATCAAGAATCCGATCCCGATCATTCTGCTCTTCACCCTCCTGACGGTGGGGGGCGTGCTCAGCTTCCTGAGCATGCGGATCAACAATAATCCGGACATCGACTTCCCCCTGGTGGCGGTCACGGCCGTTCGGCCGGGCGCCGCGCCCAGCGAGATGGAGGTGCAGGTCACCCGGTTGATCGAGGACTCCCTCGCGGGCCTCTCCGGCGTGCGCCACATCAACTCCCAGATCACCGACGGCGTGTCTTCGACCTCCATCGAGTTCGAGCTGGGCACCGACACCGAACGCGCCACCAACGACGTCCGCAACGCGATGAGCGGCCTTCGCGCCGACCTGCCGCAGGACATGCAGGAGCCCAGCGTCCAGCGCATCGACATCACCGGCGACGCCCTGATCACCTGGGTCATCAGCTCCGAGACCATGACGCCGGAAGAGATCAGCTGGTTCGTCGACAACGACGTCAGTCGCGCCCTGCTGGCCATCAAGGGCGTGGGCGAGGTCAATCGCGGCGGGGGCGTGGATCGCGAGATCGCCGTCGAACTCGATCCCGACCGTCTGGCCTCCTACGGCCTGACGGCGGCGGCGGTCAGCCAGGCCCTGACGGGCGTCAACTCCGACCAACCCGGCGGCCGTGTGACCATCTCCGGGTCCGAGCGGTCGATCCGCACCCTGGGCGCCGCCACCTCGATCGAGGCCCTGCGCGAGACCCTGGTGCCCCTCTCGGGCGGCCGGTCCGTGCGGCTGGGCGATCTGGGGCGGGTGGAGGACCACTGGTCCGAGCCTCGTCGTCTGGCCCGATACAACGGCCAGGAAGCCATCACCTTCAACTTCCTGCGCTCGCGCACGGCGTCCGAGGTCAAGATCGCCGAGCGTGTCCGCGAGGCGGTCGCCAAGATCGACGAGGACCACCCTGAGCTGACCATCCGTCAGGTCACCGCCAGCGTCGAACAGATCGAGGAGAGCTACGTCGCCTCGCTGGAGGCCCTGTTGCTGGGCGCCGTTCTGGCCGTCGTCGTGGTGTTCATCTTCCTGCGCGACTGGCGGGCGACCTTCATCACGGCCACGGCCATCCCGATGTCGCTGATCCCGACCTTTCTGGTGCTTGAGCCGCTGGGCCAGTCGCTGAACGGCATCAGCCTTCTGGCCCTGTCCCTGACCATCGGCATCCTCGTCGATGACGCCATCGTCGAGATCGAGAACATCGTCCGCCACATGCGGAACGGCAAGTCGCCCTATAACGCCTCGATGGAGGCCGCCGACGAGATCGGTCTGGCGGTCGTGGCCACCACGGCGACCATCATCGCCGTCTTCGCCCCCGTGGGCGTCATGCCGGGCATCATCGGCCAGTTCTTCAAAGCCTTCGCCCTCGCCGCCTGTATCTCGGTGGCCTTCTCCCTGGTGGTGGCGCGGACCCTGACGCCGCTGATGGCGGCCTATCTGCTCAAGCACCACAATCACGAGGACAAGGACCCCTTCTGGATGTCCGGCTACCTCAAGGCCCTGGGCTGGAGCCTGCGCAACCGCTGGAAGGTGTTCGTCATCGGCACGGTGCTGTTCATCGGCTGCGGCGTCCTGGCCACGCGGGTGCCGTTCGAGTTCCTGGCCAGCGGCGACGTGGGCCGCGCCGGCTTCTCGGTCGAACTGCCGCCGGGCGCCACCCTGGCCCAGACCGACGCCGTGGTTCAGCGCATCACCCGCGACCTGCGCGCCCGGCCTGAAGTGACGTCGGTCTATGCCTCGATCGGCGGACAGGAGGTCAATCAGGCCAATGTCTATGCCGACCTGACCGACAAGGGCGAGCGCGAGCTCAGCCAGCAACAGTTCGCCCGCGTGATGGTCGATAGCTGGAAGCCCATTCCCGGCGCCCGGATCGGCGCCGGCGTCGCCCAGCAGGGCGGCGGGCCCAGCGACGGCACCAGCTATCGCTTCGCCATCCTCAGCGACGACGGCGCGGCCCTGACCGCCGCCGCCCGCAAGGTCGAGGCCGAGATGCGGACCGTTCCGGGCCTGGCCAATGTGGTGAACACCGCCTCCATCGCGCGCCCCGAGATCCTCGTGACGCCACGCCCCGACCAGGCCGCCCTGATGGGCGTCTCGACCAGCGCCATCTCCCAGGCCGTGCGGGTCGCCACCATCGGCGACGTCGATCAGAACCTGCCCAAGTACAATCTGGGCGACCGTCAGGTGCCCATCCGCCTGCGCCTGACCCGAGACGCCCGCGAGGATCTGGCGGTGCTCGAGAACCTGCGTGTGCCGACCGCCACGGGAACCGCCGTGCCGCTCAGCGCCGTGGCGGACATCCGCTTCGGCGCCGGCCCCTCTCAGGTCCTGCGCCAGGACCGCAGTCGGGTAGCGACCATCTCGGCCGAACTGGACGGCATCCGCAGCGGTGAAGCCGCCGCCGCGGTCAGCCGACTGCCGACCGTCAAGAACCTGCCCGCGGGCGTCCGCCAGGTTCCGGCGGGCGACGAGGAGTTCATTCAGGAGATGATCACCGGCTTCGCCGTGGCTTTCGGCACCGGCATTCTACTGATGTATGCGGTTCTGGTGCTGCTGTTCAAAAGCTTCGCCTATCCGGTCACCATCATGGCTTCCCTGCCCCTGGCCATCGGCGGCGCCTTTGTGGCCCTGATGATCGGCGGGTCCAGCTTCTCGATCTCCTCGTTGATCGGGGTGCTGATGCTGATGGGCATCGCGGCCAAGAACTCCATCCTGCTGGTCGACTACATCATCATCGCCGAGCAGGAGGGCCAGAACCGGCTGGAAGCTATCATGGACGCGGCGCACAAGCGCGCCCGCCCGATCCTGATGACCACCTTCGCCATGGGTGCGGGCATGCTGCCGGTCGCGATCGGCTGGGGCGCCGACGTGGAGTTCCGCCAACCCATGGCCATCGCCGTCGTGGGCGGCCTGATCTCCTCGACCTTCCTGTCCCTGCTGTTCATCCCGCCGATCTTCACCATCGTGGACGACATCTCGGGCTGGGGGCGGCGCCGGATGGGCAAGATGTTCGCCGGCCAGCGCGAACACCACCCGGACGCGCGTTCGGCGCCCCCCTCCCCCGCACCGGCCGAGTAGGCCGGGCGGGGCGAGCCGGAGGCTGGTTCACGCGGCCTTCTCGGACCCAAAGCGCCCCTCGACCCTGCCTGCCGGGCGCTTGATCGACGACCGGTGCGCGTTCCGCCACCGATCGATCACCGACGCCATGCCGTTCCAACACACTCTGGACGCCGCGAAGCGCGGATGGTCCGAGCGCCGCCGGTCGGACTCGATCACAACGTGGCCCCCACCGGCCCCCACCGTCCAAACAAAACCCGGCCGGGGCGAACCCCGGCCGGCTTCCAGTTCACCCTCTTGTCGGGGCGATCAGTACTTGACCCGGAGCGTCGCGCCGAAGGTGCGGGGCTGACCCAGGAAGGCGTTGTAGGTCGTCGTGTCGGTCGCCGGGTTGTAGTAGCTGCCGTTCGACTGGAGCGTGCTCGAGAAGGACGTGCCCTGCAGCGGGCCGCTGAACACCACCTGGTAGTATTCCTCGTCCGTCAGGTTCTGGCCCCAGACCTCGAAGGTCCAGCGCTCGTCCTCGCTGCCGATGCTGACCCGGCCGTTGAACAGGCTGAAGGCGTCCTGCATCTTGACGGGGATCAGGTCCGAGCCGGTGTTGTATTCGGTCGTGTACTTGCCCGACAGGCTGAAGCCGCCGCGCAGACCGTTGCCGATCGAGCGATCAAAAGTGATGCCCATCGTGGAGGTGAACTCCGGCGCGAACGACACCGTGTTGCCGGGCAGCAGGCTCAGCGCCGGGAAGCGCGACGGCACCTGCAGGTCGGCGGCCGTGAACTCGCCATAGGTGCTGTCCGTGTAGGTCGCCCCGCCCTGGATCGACAGGCCCTCGATCGGGGTGAACCACAGGAAGTCCATGTCGACGCCGCGCGTATCCAGCTCGGGGATGCTCTCGACGATGAAGCTGATGCCCGCGAAGGTGTTCAGCTGGAAGTCCTGGAAGTTCTGCTGATAGGCCGTGACGTTGAACAGCAGGGAGCGGTCGAACAGGGTGCTCTTGAAGCCGAGTTCGTAGCTGTCGACGGTTTCCGAGGCGAAGGAGGTGTCGTCGACCGGGATTGGGCTGGTGTTGTTCGCAGCGCGGGGGGCCGAGGACCGTTCCAGGTTGAAGCCGCCCGACTTGAAGCCGCGCGCCGCAGACGCGTAGACCATCAGGCTGGGGCTGAAGCGATACTGGGCCGAGAAGCGACCCGAGATATCGTCGTCCTCGAACGTCTGGCTGTAGTTGCGGCCGTCGAAGTCCGGGTTGGTCTGGTTGATGCAGAGCCCGCCGCCCAGCAGGGCGTTGAGCGGCTGACCGGGGGCCAGCACCGGGTTCAGCCGTGCGGCGGCGCAGGGCAGGCCATTGTTGCCGATGTTGTCCTGCATCGTGTCGAGATTCTTCTCTTCACGGGTGTAGCGCAGGCCCAGGGTCAGTTCGAGCTGCTCGGTCAGGCGGAACGAGTTGTTCGTGAAGATGGCGAAGGAGCTCGAGTCCTGGCGGTACTTGTCCAGGTAGCCGTCGCCGGGGGCATAGAGCGGACCCGCGACCGCAGGCGCGCCGAAGCCGGTGGTGGCGCAGCCGACATTGGCCGGGAAGGGCGCGGTGATGCAGCGCAGGAACGTGGAAGCGGCGCCCGGGGCGCCGATCTGCGAGGCGCCCAGCGTCGAGAGGTAGCCGTTCCACGCCGTGCCGAAGAGGAAGCTGTCGTTACGCGCCAGGTCTTCCTGGCTGTAGAGGCCGCCGACCAGCCAGTCGAGGCGGTCGGTGGAGCCCGCGAACCGCAGCTCCTGGCTGAACTGGTCCAGGGCGAAGCTGAAGTTGCCGTCCGGCAGGCGGTAGAACAGGTCCGCGGCCGTGAAATCGACGTCGCCGCCGTTGACCGTTTCCCACGACCGGGCGGCCGTGATCGAGGTCAGGGTGACGCTGTCGTTGAGATCGTGGTTGATCTCCATCGACAGGCCGCGATCCTTGATGCGCTGGGCGGTGCTGGCGTTGGCGCGGGCGTCGCGCGAGAAGGGCTGGGCCCCGTAGGGCGGTCCGGCGATGCCGTTGCCGGCGGTCAGGGCGTCGATGATCGCCGCGGTCGGGCCGAGCACCACCGGGGTGGCCACGCAGCAGTCCTCATTGCGGCTGGAGAAGTCGCCGATGATACGGACCGAGGTCGCATCGCTGGGCAGCCAGAGCAGCTGGCCGCGAATGGTGCCGAAGTCCTGGTTCTGGTCTTCGGTCAGGGTGCGCGGGCCGCTGCCGGTATTGACGTTGTAGAAGCCGTCGCGCACGCGCTTGGCGCCGTACAGACGCAGGGCCAGGGTGTCGCTGAGCGGGCCGGTGACCGAGGCCGACAGGCCATAGGCGCCGTAGTTGCCGACGGTGGCTTCACCATTGACGCCGAAGTTGAACGAGGGCGCCTCGGTGATGACGTTGATGACGCCGGCCGAGGTGTTCTTGCCGAACAGGGTGCCCTGCGGTCCCTTCAGAACCTCGATGCGCTGCATCTCGCCCAGGTCACCGAAGCCGACGCCGTTGCGCGAGCGATAGACGCCGTCGATGACCACGCCCACCGAGCTCTCGATGCCGGGGTTGTCGGCCACGGTGCCGACGCCGCGGATGCGGGCGGTGGTGACGGACTCGTTGGTCGTGGAGGTGACGATCAGGCCCGGGGTCAGGATCTGGAGGTCCTTGATGTCGCGCACGCCGGCGTTGTCGAGCGCCTGCTGCGACAAGGTCGTGACCACGATCGGCACGTCCTGAAGGCTCTGTTCGCGCTTCTGGGCGGTGACGATGATGTCATCGACGGTGGACGGGGTGTCCTGATCCTGGGCGGCGGCGACCCCGGCGAAGCCGAAGGCCACGGCGCCGACGACGGCGGCGGACACGGTGGTGCGAAGACGGTGGGTAAGACGCATGAATGGCTCCCGGCTCATGGCGCGACGACGGTGCGGCGCGGCGTTCCTGTAATCCCTCCGCACCCTCTTTCGGGGTGTCGGCTCGAAGCCAATTGGCTAGTCCAACCGGGGCCTTGCAGCAAGGATCGGCCGCGTCACGGCCGCGTTTCCTCCGTGGCCCCGCCTTCGGTGTGATGCAAAAGCGACAGAAATCGATGACCTAAGGTCAATATTCGATCAGTCTTGCTCGGGACCTGCGGGGTTTTGAGCCAAATCCTTGCGCCTGTCCCGGGACATGGCGAGAACCACGCCCCCGACCATGGCCGACAGAATCGAGCCGCCGATGACGCCCAGCTTGACCTGGATCTGCTCGGCCGAATCCACCGCGCCGGGGAAGGCCAGAACGCCGACGAACAGGCTCATGGTGAAGCCCACGCCGCACAGCAGACTGACGCCGTAAACCTGGGGCCAGGTCGAATCCGTGGGCTTTGCGCCGACCTTCAGGGCCGCCGCCAGCCGCGCCGCGCCGAACACGCCGATCTGCTTGCCGACGAACAGGCCCAGGGCGATGGCCACCACCAGGGGCGCGAACAACTGATCCAGAGAAATCCCCGCGAACGAGACCCCGGCCTTGGCGAAGGCGAAGAGCGGGAGGACCAGGAAGGCGTTCCAGGGATGCAGATCGTGGATGGCCTCCTTGAGCGGGCTCTGGCGATCCTCGGTCCTGGCCTTGATCGGCACGATCATGGCGAAGGCCACGGCCGTCAGCGAGGTCGAGAGGCCCGACTGCACGGTCAGATACCAGACCGCCGCGAAGCCCAGCACCCAGAAGGGCGTGCCGATCTTGGTGATTTTCGCGGCGAAGAAGCCGACGGCCAGAAGCGCGCCGGCCCAGGCCAGCGGGACCCAGTTCGCGCCTTCGCTGAACAGCAGGGCGATCAGGGCGATGGCGCCGAGGTCATCCACGATGGCCAGGGTCAGCAGGAAGACCCGCAGCGACGACGGCAGGCCCTTGCCCACGAAGCCGAAGACGGCCAGGGCGAAGGCGATGTCCGTCGCCAGCGGGATGGGCCAGCCCTGATGCGGGGCGCCGATCGATCCCGACAGGCCCAGGTAGACAGCAGCCGGGCCGACCATGCCGCCGAGGGCGGCGATCACCGGCATGGCCAGCTTCTTCGGATCGGCCAGTTCGCCCCGCAGAATCTCGTATTTGATCTCCAGCCCCACCACGAGGAAGAAGATCGCCATCAGACCTTCCTTGATCCAGTCGGAGATCGTCTCCTCCAGCCGGATCGGGCCGATCTGAAGAACATGGACGCTCTTCAGCCAGGCGAAATAGTCGTAGGACCAGGGCGAGTTGGCGACGATCAGCGCGGCGACGGCGGCGAGCGCCAGGGCCGAGCCCGAGGCCGTCTCGGTCTTGAGGAAATCGAGTGTGAATTTGCGCGCCACGGCGGCCTCCGATCAGGAATGAAGCTGTCGTGACGCCAGGTTATCGACGGGCGTCGGACCGGATTCGCATCGTCGAAGACGGCGCCGGCCTGGCCGGGCGAACGCCGCGACCTGATGTCTGACGCCATCATAGCCTCGAACCGTGACGGTTCAACCGCTTGCGTCCGGAGCACCGAGGCCTCACCTGCGTGCCATGCCCGTCTCCTCCGCCTATCGCCCTGATCCGCGTTTCGCCGCCCTCGGTCCCGAGTTCGGCGACGCCGTGGCTCCGGCGCCCTTCGAGGCCTTGACGCTGCGCTACCGCAACGACCGGGCGGCGACGACCGTGGGGCTGGAGAGCCTGACCGAGGCGGAATGGATCGCGCATTTCGGCCGGTTCTCTCCGCTGCCCGGCCAGCCCGGCCCCATCGCCATGCGGTATCACGGGCACCAGTTCCGCCATTACAATCCCGACCTCGGCGACGGGCGCGGTTTCCTGGCGGCGCAGATGCGGGACGAGCGGGATCGCCTCATGGATCTCGGCACGAAGGGCTCGGGCACGACGCCCTGGTCGCGCGGCGGCGACGGGCGTCTGACCTTGAAAGGCGGCGTGCGCGAGGTGCTGGCCGCGACAATGTTGGAGGCCCAGGGCGTGCCGACCAGCCGCGCCCTGTCCCTGATCGAAACCGACGAACGGCTGGAGCGCAACGACGAGCCGTCGCCGACGCGGGCGGCGGTCCTGGTGCGCCTGTCGCACAGCCATATCCGCCTGGGCACCTTCCAGCGCGCCGCCTTCCACGGCCGGGCCGACCAGATCGAGACCCTGATCGAGCACGTCCGTACCCTGTATCATCCCGGCGTGGCGACCGGCGATGCGGCGGGTCTGCTGGCCGCAGTCGTCGAGGTCAACGCCCGGCTGACGGCGGCCTGGGTGGCGGCAGGCTTCGTCCACGGCGTGCTGAACACCGACAATCTGAATATCACGGGCGAGAGCTTCGACTACGGCCCCTGGCGCTTCCTGCCCTTCTATGATCCGGCCTTCACCGCCGCCTATTTCGACCAGACCGGTCTCTACGCCTTCGCCCGTCAGCCTGAGGCGGTGTTCTGGAACCTGACCCAGTTCGCAGGCTGCCTGAAGCTGGTCGCGGGCGAACCCGCCCAGGTCCAGGCTCTGACCGACGCCCTCAACGGCTTCGGCCCCGTCTATATCCGCGAACTCCGCGCGGCCTTCCTGAGACGGTTGGGCGTGAAGTCGCTCGGAGAGGCGGCCGACCAGCGGCTGCTGGACGCCACCCTGGCCCTGTTGCGCGAGGGCGGCGAGGCCCTGCGATGGGAACCTCTGTTCCACGACTGGTTCGCCGGCTTCGCCTCCTCCGCCCGGGCGCTGAAGGGGCCGCGCGGCGCCGCTTACCAAGGCAAGACCTTCGATGATTTCCGCTTCGCCCTGTTCGAGCATGAGCCGGACCGCCCCGAACGGCTGGAACACGCCGTCTTCGCCGCACCGGAGCCGGAAGAGATGCTGATCGAGGAGGTCGAATCGATCTGGGCGGCCATCGACGGCCACGACGATTGGTCGGTTTTCCACGCCAAGCTGAATCGGCTGGAGACCGCGCGACAGGCCCGCAGCTGACGTCATCCGCCCCGCCGATCATGACGTATCTGTAGGACAACGGCCACGCTTCGGCCGCTTGTCAGATGCAGGTTTCGGTCGCCCGAAACACGGCGTGATCGGCTAAGTCATCAATTGATGTCTACAACTGATGACATGTCAAAAAACCTGTGCCATACCTCTTGAACAAGGCGCAGGTCGATCCGACATCGACACTGTTGCAGATAACCTCCCGATCGCCTTTATCGACAGAGCCGAACCATGGCCACGACCTTCAAGTCCGAGCACACGCCCGCCCAGATCCGCCTGTGCTCGACCTATCGCAATCTCGGTCTGTGGACCTTCCAGGGCTGGATCGCGATGTTCTTCATCGCCGCCGGCTACGCCAAGCTGACCGAGCCGATGGAGAATCTGATCACCCTGATGTCCTGGCCGGCCCTGGTCAGCGCCGACCTGGTGCGCGGCGTCGGCATCGTCGAGATGGTTCTGGCGCTCGGCGTCCTGGCGCCTCTGGCCTCCTGGCGGATCGGCCGCCCCATCCTGATGGTGTCCGGGCTCGGCCTGCTGGTCCTGGAGACGGTCATGCTGGGCGTCCACGTGACCGGACAGGATCTGGGTCTGGCCGTCGTCAACCTGATCCTGATGGCCCTGACCGCCACCGTGCTGATCGGTCGTCGTCCGGCGCTCAACCTCGTGATGCGCGAACAGAAGACGCTCATGGGCTGACGTCCCCGCACGGGCCTGCGCCCCTGGCCCGGCATCGGTCCGAACAGAACTTCACCTGATCCCAGTCGCGCGCCCACTTGCGCCGCCAGACGAAGGGCCTGCCGCAGGAGACGCACGTCTTCTGCGGCAGGTCGCGTTTCGCCGCGCCCCTGAGCGCCTGATCGGCCGGGCTCCGGGCCGCGTCATTGACGTGCTTGCGCGCCACCGTGAAATCCTTCCCTTTACGTCCGCGTCAAGTTTGGGCTATGGATTCGACCATGGCGACCGCAGACGACCATCGCACCTATTCCATCCGGCAGTTGTGCCGCGAGTTCGGCGCCACGGCGCGGGCGCTGCGCTTCTATGAGGACAAGGGGCTTCTGACCCCGGCGCGCAAGGGCCAGACCCGGGTTTACGGCGCGCGAGACCGCGCCCGGCTGAAGCTGATCCTGAGGGGACGCCGCATCGGCTTCACCCTGCAGGAGATCCAGGACATGCTGGACCTCTACGACCGCAAGGACGGCAACGTGCAGCAGATGGCCATCTCGCTGCGCCGCCACCGGGCCCAGATCGAGGCCCTGAAGCAGCAACGCGACGACCTCGACGGCGCCATCCAGATGGCCGAGGAAGCCTGCGCGGCGATGGAGGAGCGGCTGACCAACATCCGCCCCGACCTGCTGCCCGGCGCCGACGAATACGCCGATCTT
>NZ_JBQVNM010000060.1:0-17240 GCF_052436175.1 Brevundimonas sp.
GGGCAATCTGAAGGTCTTCATCGAGGCCGCGCGCGGCCGGGCCGAAGCCCTGGATCACGTCCTGCTGTTCGGACCTCCGGGTCTGGGCAAGACGACCCTGGCCCAGATCGTGGCGCGCGAACTGGGCGTGGGCTTCCGGGCGACCAGTGGCCCGATCCTGGCCAAGGCGGGGGATCTGGCGGCGATCCTGACCAATCTGGAGCCGCGCGACGTCCTGTTCATCGACGAAATCCACCGCCTAAGCCCCCAGGTCGAGGAGATCCTGTATCCGGCCATGGAGGACCATGTGCTGGACCTCATCATCGGCGAGGGACCGTCGGCGCGCTCGGTGCGGATCGACCTGGCGCCCTTCACCCTGGTCGGGGCGACGACGCGGGCGGGCCTGCTGGCGACCCCTCTGAGGGACCGGTTCGGCATTCCGTTGCGGCTGGAGTTCTACACCGCCGACGAACTGACCCGGGTGGTCATGGGCGCGGCCCGCAAGATGGGGGCGGCGATCACCGAGGACGGGGCGCGCGAGATCGCGGCCCGGTCGCGGGGCACGCCGCGCGTGGCCGGTCGGCTGCTGCGCCGGGTGCGGGACTTCGGCTCGGCGGAGGGGGCGGCGACGATCGACCGGCTGGTCGCGGCCCGGGCCCTGGCGCGGCTGGAGGTCGACGAGGCGGGACTGGACAGTCTGGACCGCCGGTTCCTCAAGGCCCTGATCGAGAATTACGGCGGCGGGCCCGTCGGCATGGATACGCTCGCGGCCGCCATCGCCGAGGCGCGCGACGCGGTCGAGGACGTGATCGAACCCTATCTGCTGCAACAGGGCTTCATCCAGCGCACCCCGCGCGGCCGCATGGCCTGCGCTCGGGCCTATAGCCACCTGGGCCTGTCCGAACCGCCGAAGCCCGCCGGGCCGGTTCCGGGCGACCTGTTCGAGTGAGCATCGCGTTCGACCCGGCGAAGGATGCGGCCAACCGCGCCAAGCACGGGGTGATGCTCGCCGAGGCGGAGCGGGGCGATTGGGCAGCGGCCTATATCGCCGTCGACGACCGACAAGACTACGGCGAAATCCGGTGGTAGGCTTACCTCCCGATCGGCGGCCGCATGCATGTGGTCGTCTACACCGAGCGGGACGGGATCCTACGCATCATCAGTCTGCGTCGGGCCAACCCGCGCGAGGTTGCCAGGTATGACGAACTCAGTCGCTGAGCCCATCGATGATCCGGACAATCCGGAGTTGACCGATCGGGACATCGCGAAGATGCGCCCGGCGCGCGAAGCGATGCCGGCTGCGACCTATGCGCGCCTGACGGGCGCCAGCGAAGTCGCACTGAAGTTGCCGGCATCGACGATCCAGGCCTTCGCCGAGGAGGGCGAGGATTGGCGGGAACGCATGGCCGACGCCCTTATCGAGGCGGAGAGAAAGAAACACGCCGCCTGATCAGCGCGCCGCGTCCGGCCGGGGCGTATAGCGGAAGTTGAGCGCCTGGATCGTCGGCGGCGTCGTCGGGGCCAGGAGCAGGCGGCCGTTGACCTCGCCGTTCTGGCAGATCCAGGTGAAGTTGGCCGACAGGGCGCCGGTGGCCGTGGGCGGGGCCTCGGTCGCGCAGGCACCGCTGTCGGCCTTGAGCGCCGCGAGCACCGTTCGCCAGGTCTCGACAGAGCGATCCATCAGGACGTTCATCGCCAGACGGTCCTCGGCCACCGACACGTCGCCCGCCGTCCAGATACGGCCAAGGTCGGCGTAGGCCGTGGTCAGGGCGGGGGACAGGGGCAGGGTGCGGGTCGGGGCAATCCCAGAGGTCGCCAGCTTGACCGCCGCATCGAAGGTCACGGGTCCCGGTCCGGCGTAGGTGCGATTGGCGAAGCTGAAGACGCCGAGACCGCGCTCGGGCGCCAGGATCATGTTGGAGCCATAGCCCGGATAGCCGCCGCCATGGGTCAGGTAGACGCCCAGTTCGCAGTCGTTGCCGGCGATCAGCCCCTTGGCGTAGGCGGTGGCCACCGCGCAGGGCTTGCCGTCCGCCGTGGTGCGATTGCGCCCCGAGACGAAGTTCAGCCCCTGGGCCATTTCGCGGACGGTCGAGCGGCGCACCGGGCCGGTGTCGGGCTCGTCGCGGGCGGGCCAGGCGGACAGCAGGAAGGCGATCCATTTGGCATAGTCGTTCGCCGAGGTCTGGACCCCGCCCATGGCGCCGAAGACGCCGTGGACCATGTCCGGCTCGCGCGACCAGGCGTCGTTCTCCCATCGATAGCCGAGGGCGCGCCGGTCCTGATCGGAGGCGAAGACGTCATAGCCGGACGAGGTCATACCGAGCGGCCGCATGATCTCCTGCTCGATATAATCCTTGTACGGACGACCGGAGGCGTTTGTGACGATCCGGCCCAGCAGGGCATAGCCGAAGTTCGAATATTCAAACGCTGTCTGGGGCGCGCGGGTGAAGGGGACGCCGCCCTCGAGGAAGGCGGTGAACTGCGCCTCGGTCATGACCTGCTGGCGGTCGCCCCAGGGGTCGTCGGTGACGAAGCCGCCGAGGTGGCTGAGCAGGTCGCGCACCCGGATGCGCGGCGAATCGGCGGTCGGATAGGTCAGCTTGGCCAGTTCGGGGACGTGGGTCTCGGCCAGGTCGTCGAGCGACAGCTTGCCGTCGTCGCGCAGCTTGAGGATGGCCAGGGCGGTGAAGGCCTTGGACATGGAGGCGATGCGGAACAGGGTGTCGGGGCCGACGGGCGCCCCGTCGACCGTCTTCACGCCCGAGGCATGGACATGGATCAGCCGGCCGTCCAGCACTACGCCGTAGATCATGCCGGGCGCATGGGCCCCGGCCTGCCAGGTCTCGAATGCGGCGTCGATTTCGGCGAGGACGCGCGCCCGGTCGGCGCCGCCGTCCTCGATCGTCGGCTCCGCCGTGACGGTGCGGGTCTGAGCCGGAGCGGGCGTGGCGATCAGGGCGGTGCCCAGCAGAAGCACGGCGGACAAGGTGCGTCGCATGATGTGGGTTCCCCGGTTCGGAAACGACCTAATCACGGCCGCGAGCCCCGCGCCAGCGTCTGAAAACGCGGGGTTTCCACCTGTCCCGAAGCCCGGCATGATCCGGGGCTGTGGCAGGAGATCCGGGTGGCCAGACGGCTGAACGTGCAGCGGCTGATGATGGTGATGGGGGTGCTGGTCGTGGGACTGGGCGCCCTGAGCGCCTATGCGATCCGCCAGGGTCAGCGCTGGAGCCTGGAGCCCGAGGCGCCCGGAGAGCGGATGATCGCCCAGGTCCGGGCCCAGATGGGGCGAGGCGCCGAGGTCCGCTACGCCATTCCCGGCGTCGGGCCGGTGATGTGCGGCTATGCGGGCTATCGCGGCAACAGCGAGGCCATCGCCTTCATCTCCCGGCCCAATCGCATCCTGTTCGAGACCGATCCCCTGGCCGCGGAGTTTGCGGAGATGAAGGCGCGCGACTGTCCCGACCTGCCGGAGCCGCCGAACCTCCCGGCGGTCCCCTGACATGACCGCGAACGACCTTCCCACCGCCGGCCGTTTCGAGGGGCGCGAGCACCTCCTGCCCGTGCGGGTCTATTATGAGGACACCGACTTCACCGGTCTGGTCTATCACGCCAACTACGTCCGCTATTTCGAGCGCGGGCGGTCGGATTTCCTGCGGCTGACCACAGCCGGCCATTCGGCCCTGCTGGAAGGCGAGACGCCCAGCGCCTTCGTGGTGGCGGAGATGTCGCTGAAGTTCCTGAAGCCCGCCCGCATCGACGACGCCCTGATCGTGCGCACCACCTATGAGACGGTGAAGGGGCCGCGTCTGTTCATCCGCCAGAGCGTCGAGCGGAACGGAGAGGTCCTGTGCCGGGCCGAGGTCACCGCCGTCTGCATCCATCTGGACGGCCGGCCCATGCGGCCGACCAAGGCCCTGATGGACGGGGTGCGGCCCTGGCTGGCGCCGGTCGCCGCGCCGGGCTGAAGGCGCCCCTATCCCGCCGGGGCGGTCAGCTCCCGCCGCATCGCGCGGGCATAGTCCTGCGTCCGCCCCTCGAACGTCGCCGGGGCGGCCCAGACGTCGTTGCAGATCGCCTGATGGAAGGCCGCGCCGGCGGTGCCCGCCACAGGCATCCAGGGGTTGTTCGCCGCGTCCACCGGAACGGCCGCGACCCGCTCGCCGTCCAGGGTGAAGGCGGCCCCGCCATAGGTCAGCCACTGGCCCTCGGCGCAGCGCAGCCGGACCCGCTGGATCAGATAGTCCGCCCCCTGATTCTGGCGGAAGACCATCACGATCGAGGCGGTCGGCTCATTCGGCGTGGACCGGTCCATGTAGCTGAGCTCGACGCCCACGACCCCCTCGGCCGCCTTGTGCGCCGTGCGCCATTCCTCGGCCGAGGCCGACCCCGCGCCGATCGCCAGAAGTCCCGCGGCCAGACCGCAAACCGTCATTCCTTTCGCCGTCATCACGCGCTCCGCCCTTTGTCAGGACCTTGTCCGGCGCCCGCCTGGCAGGCGCAACCTGCCAAACCTGACGGGAGGGGTTTCCGACAGAAGCCGGTCGGGATGTCCGAGATGGGTGGGAAGCGGACGAGCAAGCGCCCAAGCCAACGCCACCAAGGGCGCGTCTTTTCTAAGTGGGCTGGCCGTCCGCAGTCGTCCGTCTCCGCAGGATATAGTGCGCAGCCCCGCCCGCCAGCAGTAGCCCAAAGACGAGCATCGCCCATTCCGACAGGGTCGGCACCGGGGCCGGCAGGTCGGGCAGCAGCAGGCGATAGTTGGAGTGATCCACATAGGTCCGGCCGTTGACCGTCATGCGGGACACCGTCCCCTGGGGCAGGGCGTCCAAGTTGGGGCCACGGTAGTGAAGAACTCCCCGGCGGGGCGGTCCCACGATGCTGTAGTTGAACGCTTCGACCGGGGAGTCGACGCCATTGATGCGCACGACCGCATAACGCGCATCGTTAAATGCGAGCGAGAAGATGTCGAAAGGGCCGTTGGTCATCTGCCACGAGACATTGAGGGCGCCGTCGGACATCGTCACGGTCGGCTGGACCTCCACCGGTTGCGACGCTGAAGGCGTCGCATAGCCCGCCCCCGCCAGCAGCACGAGAGCGCACAGACCGACAAGAGGCCGAGCCCCCGTCCGCGCGCGCCCGACGAGCAGCCTCGCGACCGTGGTGACGAAGATAGACCTGATAAGGCGAAACACGCTCAGCCCCGTCTAAACCTGATTCAGGGCGCAGGCCTAGACCGGCAGGGCGGCGGGTCAACGGCGGGGGCGGGGTTTGGCACGCCAGGTCAAGACTTGGCACGCAACGCAAACCGCTGGCGGTCAGCCGCCGAGTTTGTTCATCCAGTCGGCCCACATCAGGGGGCGATCGGGCGGCGACAGGTGAAGATGCGCGTCTTCGCCGACCAGTGTCGGATCCGTCAGTCTCGTGCCGGTCTCGCGCGCGGCGGTGGCGGTGTAGCCGAAGGCGCGACGGAAGGCGCGGCTGAACGTCGCCTCGTCCCTGAAGCCGTATTCAAAGGCGATCTCGCTGATCCTGCGTGTCTCTCCGGGCAGGGTCAGGGCGGACTGAACCCGACGCAGGCGGCGTCGGCGCACATAGTCGGCCACACCGCCCCTGTCCCTGAATAGCCGATACAGGCTGGTCCGCGAGATCCCCAGGGCATTGGCGATGCGGTCCGGGTTCAGGTCGCGTGAGGACAGGTTGGCGTCGATGTGGCGCTGGGCTCGGCGGAGCAAGGCGGTGTCGCGGGCATCGGTCGGGCTGTCGGCGACGGGCGGGCTCGCCAGCGAGATCGAGAAGGCCGCCAGGAGAGTCTCCACCACCGCCCCGGTCTCCATCCTGTCGAGGGTCGGGGCCGCCTTCGCCAGCCCTCGCATGAGACCGGCCAAGAACTCGGCGCGGGGCTCCTCGATGAATCGGTCGTGGAGGCGTTCGACCCCGGGCGCCGCGATCTCCATCACGTCCCGCGGAACGAACAGGCAGAGGCAGTCCATGGGCGCCAGCGGCAGGCTGATCGGCTGCCCCAGATCAATGACGCGCAGAACGCCCTCGGGCCGCTCCGCGCTGAAGTCGAGGCGGATCAGGATATGATCGATGTGGTCGGCCGCGATCCGGGCTGACGTGCGTTCATAGGCCAGAGCATCGACCCGGGTGCCGCCGAACGCGACGGACCCGATCAGGTAGGTGTAGGCGCTGCCGCTGAAGGTCTCTGGCTCCGGGGGCGAGGAAACGTCGAACAGGGGCGTCATCGCCTGCCGCCAGGCGGCGAAGCGGGCCTCAAGGGGAAAGGCGTCGGTGGAAATCCGGATACAGGCCAGCGCGCTCATGAGCGCCTGCTAATATCCGCCCTATGTAGAGGCAAGGTCGATACGTCCCGGTCCTGGCTTACTCGTCCGCGTCGGGTCGTCACCCGCCGCGCGCTCACGCCCGCAAAATTGACCTCTCTTCCATCGCCCCCTTCAAACCGGTCTATACTGTCGCCCTGCATCCCGAGGAGGCGAAGGCGAATGTCCATGTTGTCGAGAGCTCGCGCATACATCTCGCGCCCGGTCGTCGCCGCGCTGGCCGGACTGGCGGTTTTCGGACTCTGCGCGCCGACGCATGCCCAGACGCCCGAAGCCGCCCCGCGCTGGTCCCTCGCCATTCACGGCGGGGCCGGGACCATCGAGCGGGACCGGATGACCCCGGCCCAGGACGCGGCCTATCGCGCGGCCCTGACCAAGGCGTTGGAGGCCGGGTCGGCGGTGCTGGCGGCGGGCGGCTCGGCTCTGGACGCGGTTCAGGCGGCGGTTGAGCTGATGGAGGACGATCCCCTGTTCAACGCCGGGCGCGGCGCGGTCTTCACCGCCGCCGGGCGCAATGAGCTGGACGCCGCCGTCATGGACGGCTCGAACCGCGCCGCCGGGGCCGTGGCCGGGCTGACGACGACCCGCCACCCCATCGCCGCCGCCCGGGCCGTGATGGAGAAATCGCCCCACGTCTTCCTGATCGGTCAGGGGGCCGAGACCTTCGCCGCCGAACAGGGGCTGGAGCAGGTCCCGCCGTCCTTCTTCTTCACCGAGCGCCGCTGGCAGGGTCTGGTGGACGCCCTGAAGGCGAAGAACCTTCCCATCCCCGACCGGCCAGAGGGCGCCCCGCCTGCGCCCGCCACGCCGATGGCCGCCAACGACCCCTCGGCCCCTCCGCTGAACGAGCAGAAGTTCGGCACGGTCGGCGCCGTGGCCCTGGACAATCAGGGTCGCCTCGCCGCCGCCACCTCAACCGGCGGCATGACCGCCAAACAATGGGGCCGGGTCGGAGACGTGCCCGTCATCGGCGCCGGAACCTATGCCTCCAACGCCGATGGCTGCGCGGTTTCGGCGACCGGCGATGGGGAGTATTTCATCCGGGCGACGGTGGCGCGGGACATCTGCGCGCGCATGGCGATGCTGGCCGAGACCCGCACCGACCGCCTGCGTCAGGCCGCCGACGCGGCCGTCGCCCACAGCGGCGACCCGAACGCCATCGGCGTCGCGCATGAGCTTCTGCCCCAGACCGTCGCCGCCCGCGCCGAGATCGCCGACGCCGACAGTCTGGGCGGCAAGGGCGGAGTGATCGTCATGGGGCAGGACGGCTACGCGAGCTTCGAGATGTCGACCTCCGGCATGTATCGCGGCCAGGTGTCGTCGAGGCAGCCGACGCCCAGCGTCGCCATCTACGCCGACGAGCCGGGCCTGTGAGCGCCGCTCCCGTCCCCGACGAACTCACCGCCATGGCCGAGGAGGAACTGGCCTCGGCCATCGCCCTCAGCTGGCCCGAGATCAAGGCGGTCACCCCCTGGGGCGACACGTTCGAAGGCTTCGCCCCGTCCGGCCGCACGGTCGAGGTCGAGCGTCGCTACCTCTGGGCCATCGAGCCGGAGGGCGCCGTGGTGGTCGAGGTCGAGGTCCGTGACCGCTCCAACCGCACGGGCGCCGAGGCCCGCGCCATCCTAGCGCCGCCGCACTAGCCGATTTGCTGCGGCGCCAGATTGGCTTGCCGGCCAACCCCCTCTAGACCTGAGACCATGAAACTCGCCTCTCTCAAGCACGGCCGCGACGGTCGCCTCGTCATCGTTTCCAACGACCTGCACTGGTTCACCGACGCCTTCCTGATCGCTCCGACGCTGCAGGCGGCGCTGGACGACTGGGAGCGGTGCGAACCCCGTCTGCGCGCCCTGGCCGAAAGCCTGGAGCATGAGGCCGTGCCGCGCGGCCGCTTCCATGAACGCGACGCCGCCGCCCCCCTGCCGCGCGCCTATCAGTGGGCCGACGGCTCGGCCTATGTGAATCACGTCGAACTGGTGCGGAAGGCGCGCGGCGCCGAGATGCCCGCCAGCTTCTGGACCGACCCCCTGATGTATCAGGGCGGGTCTGACAGCTTCCTCGGCCCGCGCGATCCGGTGCCGCTCGCCGACGAAAGCTGGGGCTGCGATCTGGAGGCCGAGATCGTCGTCGTGACCGGCGACGTGCCCCAGGGCGTGACCCCGGAAGAGGCGCGCGGCCATATCCGCCTGGTCGGACTGGTGAACGACGTGTCCTTGCGCAACCTCATCCCCGGCGAACTGGGCAAGGGTTTCGGCTTCGTCCAGTCCAAGCCGGCCAGCGCCCTGTCCCCCGTCTTCGTCACGCCCGATGCGCTCGGCGATCGCTGGAAGGAGGGCAAGCTGCACGGCGAGTTGTCGGTGCAGCTGAACGGCAAGGCCTTCGGCAAGGCCGACGCCGGGGTCGACATGACCTTCGACTTCGGAACCCTGATTTCGCATCTGGCCAGGACCCGGTCGCTGGGCGCCGGGTCGATCATCGGCTCGGGCACGGTCTCCAACCGCGACGCCGACGGCGGCCCCGGCAAGCCGGTGTCCGAAGGCGGCCTCGGCTATTCCTGCATCGCCGAGGTGAGGACCGTGGAGACGATCCTGCGCGGCGCGGCCGAGACCCCCTTCCTCAAACACGGCGACACCGTGCGGATTGAGATGCTGGACGAGGCTCACCGGTCGATCTTCGGCGCCATCGAACAGACGGTCGAGCCGCTTTCGTCAGGGGCGCAGCAGGGCTAGACTGCGACATCCGGCCGCAGGCCGCTAACTCCCCGGGGACGATCGCGCATGGCGCCCGAACATCTGATTCCGCTGCTGGTCATTCCGGTCGTGCTGGTGCTGGCCGTGCTGAAGAACCGGAGGAAGCGGGAGCTGAAGCCGCACCTGCTCTGGATCACCCCCACCCTCGTCACCGCCCTGATCCTGTTCGGCATGTGGGGGATGACGATGAACCCGAACGCCCCGCATACCGCCTTCGGCCCCGCCGAATGGGCCATGCTGGCGGTCGGTCTGGCCCTCGGCTGCGTCGCCGGCTGGTGGCGCGGCAAGACCATCACCATCGAGAAGGAAACGGACGGCAGGCTGATGGCCCAGGCCTCGCCGCTCGGCATCCTCATCCTGCTGGCGATCTTCGCCGGACGCCGCGGGCTGGAGGCCCTGCTGGAGGGCCACGCCGCCGAGTGGCATCTGAACGTCATGGCCCTGACCGACGCCTTCATGCTGGTCGCCGTCGGCCTGATCGTCTTCCAGCGCGTCGAAATGTTCATCCGCGCCCGCCGCATCCAGCAGGGCGGCACGGACAGCCATGTGGAGGTTGCGGCATGAAGCGCGCGGCGGTCTTCGGCCTCGCGGTCTCAATGATCGCCGCCTCGCCCGTCGTCGCCCAGGACGACGACTGGGACATGACGCGCGATCGTCCCAAGCGGCTGGTCTCGGCTCATATCACGCTCTCCAGCGGCCTGGTGCTGGCGGCAAGGTGCATGGGCGGGCGGTTCGACGCCCTGATCGCCGGCCTGCCTGCGGCGGCGGCGGGGGGCGAGACCCGCACCCTGCGTCTGACCATCGGCGACGATGACGAATACGACTCGACCTGGAACGTGGCCACCAACCGGACCGTGGCCGTCGCCGACTATCCCGCTGCGATGGCGCGTAGCTGGCGCAAGGGCGGACGGTTTCAGGTCGCCATCCCGGGGGGAGCGCCCAATGGCGGGACGCTGCGTCACGACGTGACCCTGCCCGCGTCCTCGGCCGCGATAGGGGAAACCCTGACGGCGTGCGGCAAGCCCCTGGAAGACGCCCGCGACGCTCTGCTGCCCGACGTGCCGGCCGGCGGGCTCTCGGCGCCCGCCGTCTGGTCGCGGCCGCCCCGTCCGCAGTACCCGATCGAGTTCAAGTACGCCGGCGGCTACGCCATCATCACCTGTATCAACCAGCCGGACGGGGTGCTGGGCGAGTGCGTCGTGGAAAGCGAACACCCTCAGGACGGCGGCTTCGGCGATTCCGCCCTGCGCGCCGCGCGCCGCTCGCAGGTCGAGATACCGGGCGAGACGCGCGGCAGCTATACGCCCCGCCTGATCGGGTTCCGGACGGTCTTTCGCAGTCAGTAGGCGCGCAGGGCTAGCGCCGCCGCCCGCGCTTGCGCTAAACGCATACGCCCGGTTCGCCGGGGCCTCCGACGCATGCGGGCGTGGTGGAACTGGTAGACGCGCCGGACTCAAAATCCGGTTCCGAAAGGAGTGTCGGTTCGAGCCCGACCGCCCGCACCATCGGCCTTTCCGGTCCGATATTCGACCTCGCGGCCCGTTTCGGCTATGAGGCCGCGCGTGAGCCCTCCCCCTCCGCACCGATTTTCCGTCGCCCCGATGATGGACTGGACCGACCGGCATTGCCGAGCGTTCCATCGCGCCCTGTCGTCGCGGGCCCTGCTCTATACCGAGATGGTCACGGCGCCGGCGGTGATCCATGGCGACCGCGAGCGGTTGCTGGGTTTCGACGCGGTCGAGCATCCGGTGGCCCTGCAGCTGGGCGGGTCGGACCCGGCCCAGCTGGCCGAGGCGGCGCGGATCGGCGCCGCCTTGGGCTATGACGAGATCAATCTCAACGTCGGCTGTCCGTCCGACCGGGTGCAGTCCGGCCGGTTCGGCGCCTGTCTGATGCGCGAGCCAGAGCTGGTGGCCGACTGCATGGCCGCCATCCGTGAGGCGGTGGACCTGCCCGCGACGGTCAAGTGCCGCATCGGGGTGGACGATCAGGACCCGGAGCAAAGCCTGTTCGCCACGGTGGACGCCTCCGCCGCTGTGGGGGTGACCACCTTCATCGTCCATGCCCGCAAGGCCTGGCTGCAGGGCCTGTCGCCCAAGGAGAACCGAGACGTGCCGCCGCTGGACTATGGGCTGGTGCGTCGGCTGAAGCGGGAGCGGCCGCATCTGACCATCTCGATCAACGGCGGGATCGCCGATCTGGATCAGGCGGAGGCCCTGCTGGCGCCGGACGCGGAGGGCGTCGTGCTGGACGGGGTCATGCTGGGCCGGGCGGCCTATCACGAGCCCGCCATGCTGGGTCAGGTGGACCGCCGCCTGTTCGGCGCCGCCACGCCCGACGTCGATCCCTTCACGGCCATCGACCGCTACCGGCCCTATCTGGCCGCGCGGCTGGGGGAGGGGGTTCGGCTGGCGGCCATGGCGCGGCATATGCTGGGGCTGATGCACGGACGCCCGGGCGCCCGCGCCTTCCGCCGCATCCTGACGGTCGAGGCCATTCGTCCGGACGCCGGGCTGGAGGTCGTGGACCGGGCCGTCGAGGCCGTGCGCGAGGCCGAGGCCCGGCGCGACCAGGCGGATCAGGCGGCCTGACCGCAAGCCTTCGTTAAGCCTGTTCGCCGACGGTGGCGCCGACCTTCCCGGAGCCGCCAGAATGATCCGCCCCTTCATCGCCGCGATGACCGCCCTCGCGTGTGTCGTCGCCAGCCCGGCGCTCGCCCAGACCCGGTCCGATCCGGCCGTCGCTGTCGGGGTCACAGCCGGCACGACCGGGGTCGGCGCCGAGGTCCAGTTCGCCCTCGGCCCGATCTTCGTGCTTCGCGGCGCGGTCGACACCCTGGGCTACGACATCGACGAGAGCTATGACGACGTCGACTATTCGGGCCGGTTCGATTTCGACACCGTCGGCGGTTTCGTCGATCTGCATCCCTTCGCCAACGGCTTCTTCGTCTCGGGCGGCGCCTATGTGGGCCAGCGCGACATCGGGCTGAACGCCACGCCCTCGGCTCCGGTCAATATCGGCGGCCAGACCTTTACGCCGGCCCAGGTCGGGACCCTGACCGGCCAGATCAAGCTGAAGGACGTGGCGCCCTTCGCCGGGCTGGGCTTCGACAACACCTTCACCCGCAGCTCGCGCTGGGGCTTCCGCGCCCTGGCCGGAGTGGCCTGGAGCGACAAGCCCGAGGTCGGGCTGGAGTCGACGGGCGGAAGCCTGTCCAACGACCCGACCTTCCGCGCCCGTCTGGCCGAGGAACGCGCCTCGATCCAGTCGGACGTGGAGGACTACGGCTTCTATCCGGTGCTGCAGCTGGGGCTGAACTACAAGTTCTGACCGGGCGGGCGTAGGAAGGCGTCATGCCGGACCTGCCCCTGAACGAAATCCTCTCCCTGATGGCCGCCGTCGTGGCGGCCGGGCTGTTCGGCGGACTGATCGCGGGGCTGTTCGGCGTCGGGGGCGGGACGGTGATCGTGCCGGCGCTCTTCTACGCCTTTTCGGTTCTGGGGCTCGGCGGCGAGAGCAATCTGCATGTCGCGGTCGGCACCTCCCTGATGACCATTGTCGCCACGGCCCTGAGGTCGCTGAAGGCGCACCGGTCGCATGGGGCGGTGGATGAGGCGGTGCTGAAGGCCTGGACGCCCTGGGTGGGGGGCGGCGCCCTGATCGGGGCGGCGGTCGCGGGCTTCACCTCCATGGGCGGGCTGGCCATCGTTTACGGCGTCTGTCTGGCCCTGGTCGCGGCCCAGATGGGGCTGCTGCCCGAACGCTTCACCCTGGCGAAGGACCTGCCGACCGGATGGGCGCGGCGGATCGTCGGCGGCCTGATCGGCGGTCTGTCGGCCATGATGGGGGTCGGCGGCGGCAGTCTGGGTGGGATGATGATGACCCTGTGCGGGCGGCCGATCCATCAGGCGGTGGCGACGGCTTCGGGGTTCGGCGTCTCGATCGGGGCGGCGGCCATGGTCGGGTTCGTGATCTTCGGCTGGGACGCGCCGGGAAGGCCGCCCCTGTCGCTGGGCTATGTCAATGCGCCGGCGGCGATCGTGATGGGGGTGCTGACGACCCTTGTGGCGCCCTGGGGCGCGCGGCTGGCGCACCGTCTGGACAAGCGGGTGCTGAGAAAGGCCTTCGCCGTCTATCTGCTGGTCACCGCCGGTCTGGTGGTGGTGAAGGCGCTTTAGGGTCGAAGCGTGAGGGCGGCGGGCGTGGCCTCGAAGCCCGACAGTCGGCCCAGATAGCTCATGCCCAGCAGCGACTGGGTCAGGCCCTTTTCGACCACGAGGGCCTCGACGTCATCGACCCGGGCGCCGGCCACCGACACGCTGGCCAGCTTCACACGCGCCGCCGGGGCAGGGCCCGAGGCCGTGACGACGGTGCTGCGGAAATCTTCGCTCGACAGCTTCAGCCCGAGGCGCAGGGCGTCCTCGCGCGTCAGGGCCACGACGCTGGCGCCGGTGTCGACCAGAACCCGGACGGCCCGGCCGTCGATCACCGCCTCGGCCCAGTAGTGTCCGTCGGCGGCGCGCACGACCTGGCCGGGGCGGCTGGGCTTGCGATCCTCCTCCGGGGCGGATGCGACGACGGGCGCCACGGCCACTTCGCCATGGGCCTGACCCCGGCCATCGGCGTGATTCAGCCACAGGCCCACGCTGAGCGCACAGGCGGTCGCGACGACGAGGACGCCGGAGGATTTCAGGTCAAACACGCTCATTCAGGCCACACCGGAACAGGACGCCGCTTCTGCGGGCCTTCGCATCCTGCACGGCGGGGGTTCGATTGAGGTGAAGCGAGATGGCTTACGGGAGGTTACCGCCTGCCGTCGGGGCCAGTTTCGCCGGGTCGATACGAGTGCTGCGACCGGGAAGTTCGGCCATGATCGTCGCCCGCGCCTCATCGGTCAGGCCGCGCCAGCCGCCGATTTCCGACAGTGTGCGATAGCAGCCGAGGCACAGTCCCGACGGCCCATCGACGATGCAGACCTGCACGCAGGGGGTGGCGATGGCCCTGGGCGGGCCTCCCGCCGGCTGTGGCGCCGCCGCCGCATCTTCGTGACGATCAGACAAAAACTACTCCGAAGTCGGACTAAAAAACTTGCCTTTCGCGTCGTTCTGCGCCATATAGGCTGCGACGCGAAACGACTAAGAGGGTGCAAACCCCTGCAAGCACGACGTGTCTCTTTTCATCGTTCAACGAAAGGAGACATCAAAGATGAACGATAAGGACCGTAACCTCCAGCACGCCATGACGTCCTTCGCCTATTGGGGCGGCATGCTGGTGAATCACAACCGACCGACGCGCGCGAATGATCGCGTGGTCAGTCATCCGTCCAACTTCGTGCCGATCGAGATCAAGCGCCCGCGCTGATCCTGACCGGCCAGCCTGTCATTCAGGCTTGCATGCCAGAGCCCCGGCCCCGAAAAGGCCGGGGCTTTGCAATTCCGGGGATCGTCATGACGGGTCTGATCACGCAGCAGCGGCTGGAGCAGCCGGGCGGCGGCGCTGTGGCGGTCTGGACCTTCGACCGGGCTGAGCGGCTGAACGCCCTGCCGGACCTGGGCGACGGGGACGAGGTCGCGGGCCTGTGCGAGGCGGCCAACGCGGACACGGAGGTTCGTTGCGTGGTCCTGACGGGGGCGGGGCGGGCCTTCTCGGCCGGGGGCGACCTGACCGCCATGCGCGACCGCAGAGACCTGTTCGAGGGCTCGGGCGCGGCCATCCGCGAGCGCTATCGCCGGGTGGTGCACCGGATCATTCGGTCTCTCTACGGGCTGGATGTCCCCCTGATCGCGGCGGTCAACGGCCCGGCCATGGGTCTGGGATGCGGCATCGCCGGGACCGCAGACATGATCGTGGCCTCGGACCGGGCCAGTTTCGGCGCCCCCTTCCTGAAGCTTGGGATCATCGCCGGGGACGGCGGGGCGTGGCGGCTGCCGCGCAACGTCGGCTACATGCGGGCGGCCGAACTTCTGTTCACGTCGCGCTCCATCGACGCCCAAACGGCCCTCGACTGGGGTCTGGTCAATCGCGTCGTCGGCCATGAAGCCCTGCTGGACGAGGCCCTGATGCTGGCCGGTCAGGTCGCCGCCCAGCCGCCGCGTGCGGTGCGCATGACCAAGAGCCTGCTGCGTCAGGGCCGGGACGCGACCCTGGACCAGATCCTGGAGATGTCGGCCGCCTATCAGGCCCTGGCCCATCTGACCGACGACCATCTGGAAGGGGTCAATGCGGTGCTGGAGAAGCGGCCGGGCCTGTTCAGCGGCGACTGATCAGTTCGGCCGGGCCTTGTCGTCGCCGTCGCCGTCGCGGGGCTGACGGCCCTGGCGGTTGCCGTCGTCGCGACCCCTGCGCTTGAGTATCTGGCTCATGGCGGCCCGGTCGGCGGGCTCCAGAGTGGCCAGAAGGGCCACGGCGTCCGCCTCGACCCGGGCCCGGCCGCGCAGCTCGGCGGCGCGAGAGGCGTCCAGGGCGGCGGTCACGGAGGCGGAATCCAGCGTCGGGGCGGCGGCCAGGGCGACGGCCTGACGTCGGGCGGCGCGGGCGGCCTCGAAATCGGGCTTGGCGGCCAGGGCCGAGGCGCGCATCGCGGCGCGCACCCGATCCCGCACGGCCGGATCCATCTGGGCCAGGATTTCGCGCAAGGGGCCGCGTTGCGCCGGGGCGCGCATCTCGGCCACTCTCGCCTCGTGGCGCTTGATCCCCGTCCACGCCGCGACGCCCGCGCCGACGGCGAACAGGTTCAGGGCGACCGAGACGGCCAGGGCGATCTGGAGCTTGCCGATCTTCATCCCAACATCTCGCCGTCGTCGGACGTGAGCTGGGACGCCTGATAGAGGACCGCGTCGGCGCTGGCGTCGGCGCTGATCTGGGCGCTGAGCAGGACGCCCGCCGCCACGCCCGCACAGGCGGCCACGGCCCAGCCGGCACCGAAGGCTAGGGCCAGACGGTCGCGCCAGACCCGCACCCGGCGCGGCGTCAGCCCCGCCGCCGCCGCCGAGGCGAGCACCCGGTCGCGCAGGGCCATGGACACCGCCGGCTGGGGCGAGGCCCACAGCAGATGGTCCAGATCGCGCGCCGCCTCGACGGTCGCGTCATCCTGGTCGGCCGCCAGCAAGGCGCGTCCCGCCTCCCGCTCGGCCTCGGGCCAGCGGCGGGTGTCGGCGCCGTACGCAGCGATCAGTTGGTGCAGCCTTTCGGCGTTCATCGTCATCCTCGGTCAGCCCCCCGGCTGTCGGCCAGATCGGCCAAAGATACTCTCAAGGCCCGCCTGCCGCGCGACAACAGACTTTCCAACGCCTCGACGCTGACCTCCATCAAGGCCGCGGCCTCGATATTGGTCAGCTCCTGATAATGGCACAGAACGATGGCCTCGCGCTGGCGGTCGGGCAGGCGGGACAGGGCCGCGTCGACCCGGGCGCCCGTCTCGGCCGACAGCAGGCCCTGATCCGGGGCCGGCCCGTCGTCGATCCGTTCGGGCGGGGCGTCGGTCAGAACCTCTCGCCGCCGCCTCAGCCGGTCGTAGCAGAGGTTCAGCGCCACCCGATGCAGCCAGGTGTCGAACTTCGCCTTGCCCGGCGTCCACTTCGGCGCCTGTTTCCAGGCGCGGAGCATGGCCTCTTGGGCGACGTCCTCGGCCTCGACCGCGTCCGACAGCATGCGTTTGGCCAGGGCCATGATGCGCGGCAGCTTGCGCGCCACCAAGGCCTGGATGGCCGCCGGATCGCCCTGGCCGACACGGCGAACCAGATCCTCGTCGGGGTCGGCGATGGGCGCCAAACAGACCTCTTGCGTCCTGGGCCAGGCCCGACGATCCGTCGCGACTGCTCCGGCCGACCACGACATTACTCCGAAGCGGGGCTCGGGGGAGACGCCGGGGCGATATTTTCCCGACGCAGGCGACGCGCCTCGCGGCGCGCTTCCCGTGTCATCCCGGCCTGTGCGTCGCCCGCCTTCATCTCACCGCGGCGCGCCTCGCGCCGGTCGCGCAGGGCGGCCCGGGCGGCCTGAAGTTCGGTCCGGACAAGGAAGCCGTCCCGGTCCGCGTCCAGACGGTCGAAGGCGGCCTCGGCCCGGGCGCGGACCTCGGCGATGACGATGGGCGCCGGGGCGGCGCGGGCCTGGCCGGCCTCCGGGCCCGAACGTGCGGCCCGACGTGCAGCGTGTCGGGCGC
>NZ_JBQVNM010000061.1:0-16927 GCF_052436175.1 Brevundimonas sp.
CGCCGAAGCTGCGGTGTTCGGCGCGGCGGCGTTCGGCGTCGCCGCGGGTGTGCTGGTCGGCGCCGACGCTGCGACGGGCGTGACCGGCGCCTCGGCGGCGTTGGCGACGGCGGCCTTGGCGGCCATCTGCTGGGCCTGATAGCGGCGCGCCAGCTTCTCGGTCAGCTCACGGGCAGCGGCGGGCTGCATCTGGGCCATGACGGCCGACAGGCTGCGCGGACGCATGGCGGCGGCGATCGGCAGGCGGACGCTGTCGTCCAGGGTGGCGAAGACGGCGGCGGCCTCGCGCGGACGCATGGCGGAATAGACGGCGACCAGACGATCGGTCTCGGCCTTCTCTTTCGCATCGACCTGACCCAGCAATCCCTGGATCTCGCCCTTGAGCGCGTTCAGGGCCTGGACCTTGGCGTCCAGCTTCTGCTCGGCCGCAGCCATTAGCGGAAGCGTGGTGGCGAAGTCGGTGTCGCGCGCATTGAGCTCCGTGCGGCGCTTCATCAGCGACTGGAGGATGTTCAGTTCGGCCGGAGACACCCCGACCTGCTGGGCCAGTTGCTCGGGGGTCAGGGCGCAGGCGGCGACCACCGGCTTGGGCGGCGCGCCGCTTTCACCGGGCTTCACGGCCGTGGCGGCCTCCTCGGCCCAGGCCTTGGCGCCCTCGAACAGGCCAGGCCCGGCGCCGACGGCGCGGACGGCGACCACGCCGCCGATGGCGATGGCGATCAGGGGCAGGAGGCGGGGTATCCGGGCCATCTCGTCAGTCTCACGGGCCCCGAGGGCCGAAAAGGGGGAGCGCCGGTCCGCCGCTTGCGCGAGGATCGACGCCGAAAATCAGGTCATGCAGCGAAGAGGTCGTCGTCCAGACTACGCCGGGCGCGGTTGATGCTGTCTTGAACGGTTTGGTTAGCGCCGCGAACGGACGGGCGGGCCGAGGTGGTCCGACCGGAGTTGAGCGCGCCGAGGATGGCGCTGACATTGTCGTGGCCCGGCGCAGCTTCGCGCGGCGCAGCCATGCCCTGGATACGGTCCGCCAGAGCCTGCATGCGGCGGGCCCGATCGTCCTCGGCGTCCTCCACGATCGGACTGGGGCGGGCGATCGTCGGGGTCGGCCGGACGACAGGTTCGTCACGCACCGCCTCCTCCCGGGAACGCCCTTCGACGTTCAGGCCCGACGGGGAGCGGCCCGCCCGCTCCATGCGCGACATCAGGGTCTCCAGCTCGCCCTTCAGGGTGCGCGCCTTGACGATGCGGTCGTGCAGCAGGTCCGCGTCCTCGCCCGCCACCCTCAGGTCCGACAGGGCCGACTGGGCCCGACCGACGGCGGTGTTCAGTTCGTTGACCGCGCCGGCGAAGGCCAGCTGGCCCGCGCGCAGGGCGGTCAGCTTCTTCTCCAGCCGCACGCCATAGCCGACGGCGGCCACCAGCAGGAGCATCAGGACGGAATCCAGGACGATGCCGATCATGTCAGCGAGCTCCCTTGCTCAAGGCGGTGGCGGCGTCGATGCTGATCGGCGCCTCCACGCGGATGGCGATATGCTGGCCCTTTCGGCCCATGCGCCCGGTCGTGACCGGGATGGCGCCGCAGCGGATGGACACCTCGGACTCGGGCGTGGCGTTCAGCATGAAGGTGTCGCCGACCTTCAGGTCCAGCACGGTGGAAAGGGGCGCCTGCTGCTCGTCCAGCACGACCCGGACCTCGGTGTCCGTGGTCCAGAGCTCGGTGGCCAGGTGGCCTTCCCAGATGTTGTCGCGTCCGAACTTCTCGCCCATGAACTGCTGAAGCAAAAGCTTCCGGATCGGTTCAAGCGTCGAATAGGGCAGCAGCAGCTCGACCCGTCCGCCGCGATCTTCCATGTCGATGCGCAGCTTGACGAGGATGGCCGCGTTGGCGGGACGCGCGATGGCGGCGAAGCGCGGATTGGTCTCCAGCCGGTCCAAGGTGAAGCTGACGGGCGTCAGGGGCTCGAACGCCGCCTGGGCGTCGGCCAGGATCACCTCGACCATCCGCTGGACCAGGACCCGCTCGATGGTGGTGTAGGGCCGGCCCTCGATCCGCAGCGCCGCCGTGCCGCGACGACCGCCCAGAAGCACGTCGACGATGGAATAGATCAGGTTGGAATCGACCGTCAGCAGGCCGTAGTTGTCCAGCTCCTCGGCCCGGAAAACCGCCAGGATGGCCGGCAGGGGGATGGAGTTCAGATAGTCGCCGAACCGGATCGACGAGATGTTGTCCAGGCTGACTTCGACGTTGTCGGAGGTGAAGTTGCGACGCGACGTCGTCATCAACCGCACCAGGCGGTCAAAGACGATCTCGAGCATCGGCAGCCGCTCGTAGGTGACGAGCGCAGTGTTGATGATGGGCCGGATGCCTGAGCGTTCGGAACCATCGTCATCGCCGAGGTCGAAGCCCAGCAGGCTGTCGATTTCGTCCTGGTTCAGGACCCGCTCGGACAGGGGACTGCGGAGTTCGTCCCCGCCGGCCGGATCGCTCGCGAAGGCTGCGTCGCTCATGCCTATTGCACCAGCATTTCTTCGATCAGGACGCCGTCCACCTTGCCCGGCGCCGCCAGCAGGTTGACGCGGCGCAGGATCTCCACCCGCAACTGATAGGTGCCGGCCGATCCGCTCAGATCCTCGGTGCGCACCTCGCGCAGGAAGGTCTGGAACATGTCGAGAAGCCGGGGGTAGTCCGCCTGCAGCGTCTCGGCCACATGGGGATCCTCCATCTCCAGCGTCAGCTTCAGCTTCAGGTAGGTGGGCCGTCCGTCCGGCGACTGGATGTTCACCACCATGTTGGGCAGGCTGTAGAAGGTCGAGCCCTCCGCGCCTTCGGAGATGGTTCCGGTCGCGGCGGCGTCGGCGCCCTCCGCGCCCTTTTCGCCATGGCCGCCGCCCTTCTTGTCTTCCTTCTTGTCGTGGCCTTTTTCCTCGGCCTTGCCGTGGCCCTCTTCGCCCTCTGCGGCGGCGGGCTTGGGCTGCAGCAGGAAGAAGGCGGCCGCGCCGCCCCCGCCCAGCACCAGAACCGCGGCCGGGATGATGATGAACAGCAGCGGGATCTTCTTTTTCTTGGGCGCGCCCTCCTCGCCCTCGGCAGCGCCTTCGCCGCCTTCGGTGACAGCCGGTGGCTGGGCCTCGGCGCTCTTGTCGCCCTTCTTCTTGCCCAGCTTCAGCATGGCGTTTCGGCCCCCGGATGATTCCGCCTCCCAGATGCCGCTGTTTTGGTTAACGAGACGTTGAAAACCGGCAAATCCTGCCGGGTCAAAGGCGGCCCAAACCCGCTCAAACGCCCGCAGAATGGGCGTTAACCCTGTTGGCACGGTCGTTGCTTGGGTGGTTAACGAAGGAGCCCGTTCGCCCGTGGAAAACGCCGCCTACATCGGATTGTCCCGTCAGATGACGTTGCGGCGCGAGCTGGACGTCGTGGCGAACAATATCGCCAACGCCGACACCAACGGCTTCAAGGTCGAGCAGCTGATGGTCTCGGAAGAGATCGGCCAGCGCGCCCGCAACGACTTCATCCGCCCGGGCGCCAGCTTCGTGCTGGATCAGGGCGTCGGCCGCGACTTCGGCCAGGGGGCGCTGAAGCAGACCGGCCGGGACTTCGACTTCGGCATCGAGGGCGAAGGCGCCTTCTTCACCGTCAACGACGGCACCGGAGAGGCCTATACGCGCGACGGCGCCTTCACCACCGACCCGACCGGCAAGCTGGTCACCCAGCAGGGCCTGGCGGTCCAGGGCGACGGCGGCGACATCATCCTGGACCCGGCGCGCGGCCCCGTCACCGTCGGCCAGGACGGGACCATCACCCAGGAGGGCGCCATCGTCGGCCGCCTGACCCTGGCGCGGTTCGAGACCCTTTCGGCCCTGTCGAAGGACGGCGACGGCCTCTATCGCAACCGCTCCAACGCCACGCCGGTCGAGGCGACGGGCGCCAAGCTGCGTCAGGGCGCCCTTGAGGGCTCTAACGTCAACCCTCTGATCGAAATCACCAATCTGATCGAAATTCAGCGCGCCTATGAGAGCGTCAGCCGGATGATCGACAACACCAACGACCTGTCGCGCCGCTCGGTCGAGCGGCTCGGTCGGGTCAGCTAAGGGAACTTCGCATGCGCGCTCTGAGAACCGCCGCCTCGGGCATGGCCGCCCAGCAGCTGAACGTGGAGGTCATCTCCAACAACATCGCGAACATGAACACCATCGGCTACAAGCGTCAGCGCGCCGAGTTCCAGGATCTGATGTACCAGAACGTCGAGCGCATGGGGGCCCAGTCCTCCAGCGCCGGGACCGTGGTCCCGACCGGCATCCAGGTCGGTCTCGGCGTCAAGACGGGCAGCGTCTACCGCATCACCGAACAGGGCACGCCCAGCCGCACCGACAACCGCTACGACATCGCCATCGACGGCAAGGGCTATTTCCAGATCACCCTGCCCTCGGGCGAGATCGGCTATACCCGCGCCGGCAACTTCTCGGTCAGCCCCGAGGGGACCCTGGTCACCGAGGACGGCTATGCGGTCGAGCCGGCCATCACCATTCCCCAGAACGTGGTCGACGTGACCATCTCCAAGACCGGCCTGGTGCAGGTGACCACGGACGGCGAGGCCGAGCCCCAGACCGTCGGCCAGCTGGAAATCGCCACCTTCTTCAACGAGGCGGGGCTGGAAGCCGTCGGCGACAACCTGCTGATGGAAACCGCGGCCTCGGGGCCGGCGACCGTCGCCGCCCCCGGCGAGCCCGGCTATGGCCAACTGCTCCAGGGCTTCACCGAGGCGTCCAACGTGGATGCGGTGTCGGAGATCAGCGCCCTGATCATCGCCCAGCGCGCCTATGAGATGAACTCCAAGGTCATCACCACCGCCGACGACATGATGGCCGTCACAGCCCAGATCAAGAACTAGAGCCATGCGCATGTTCCGGTTGATCTTTTCCGCGCTCGCTATGGTGATCCTGGCCACCCCCGTCCTGGCCGGTCCGGTCACCCTGAAGGCCAATCCCGTCGACACGGACGGACGCGTGACCCTCGGCGACGTGTTCGACGGCGCCGGCTCGGCGGCGGGCGTTCTGATCGCCAACCGGGCCGGGCCTTCCGTCGTTTTTGAGACCGGCTATCTCCAGACCCAGGCCCTGCGCGCCGGGCTGCAGTGGGACAATCCGCGCGGCCTGAACCGGGTCGTGGTCCGCGCCGCCGAGGTCGCCCCCGTCACGACGCCCGCGTCCGCCACGTCGTCCGCCCGGGCCGGCGCGACGGTCGAGGTCCTGACCTACGCCCGCAATCTCGCCGCCGGCGACGTGCTCCAGCCGGAAGACGTCGTCTGGACCACGGTTCAGGCGCACCAGGCCACGGGCGGAGCGCCGACGGACGTCGAGAAGGTCATCGGCCTGACCGCCCGCCGCGCCCTGCGGTCCGGCGCGCCGGTCGCGATCCGCGACCTGACCGCGCCCCAGGTCATCGCCCGCAACGACATGGTCGAGGTCGCCTTCATCTCCGGCGGGGTCAAGCTGACCGTCACCGGCCGCGCCACCCGCAACGCCGCAGCCGGCGAGGCCGTGCCGATCCTGAACCTGTCCTCGGGCCGCACCATAGACGCCGTCGCCGTGGCCCCCGGCCGCGCCGTCGCCGGACCGGCCGCCCAGACCGCCCGTACAGACTCCACCGCCTTCGCCGCCCGTTGATCCTTTCTCCTGTGAGCCGCCCCATGACCCGCAAGATCATCCCGCTCTCCGTCGCCGCTGCGGCCCTTACGCTCGGCGCCTGTTCGACCGCCATCGAGGCCGTGCGCGGGCCGGAACTGGCCCCCATCGGCTATCCGGCGGCTCTGGTGCCCACAAGCCAGGCCTACCTCCCCTCCCCCGAGGAACAGGCCGCGCGTCGCAACGCCCAAAACCACGTGGTCGAGAACACCATGGCGGCCAGCGCCAACAGCCTGTGGCGCACCGGCGCCCGCACCTTCTTCGGCGACCAGCGCGCACGACGCGTCGGCGACATCCTGACGGTCGCCATCTCCATCGACGACCGGGCCCAGACCTCCAACTCGACCCAGCGCGCCCGGTCCAACGACACCTCTGGCGGGGTCAGCAACTTCTTCGGCCTGGAAAACAGCCTCGGCAAGGCCTTCCCCGGCGGCTTCGATCCATCGAACATGGTCGGATTGCAGGGCCAGTCGAACGCGGCGGGTTCCGGCTCGGTCAGCCGGTCGGAAAAGGTCGATCTGACCGTCGCCGCCGTGGTCACCGACGTCCTGTCGAACGGCAACCTCGTCATCCAGGGTCGGCAGGAAGTGCGCACCAACCGCGAGGTGCGCGAACTGACCGTCGCCGGCATCGTCAGGCCCGAGGATATCTCCAGCGCCAACATCATCAACCACACCCAGATCGCCGAGGCGCGCATCTCCTATGGCGGTCGCGGCGACATCAGCCGGATGCAGGCCACCCCGGCGGCCCAGTCCCTGGTGGAGCGGTTCAGCCCGTTCTGATCGGCGGCCAAAGGACGGCGGGCGGCGCTTGCCAAACGGCGAAGGTTGATCGAACCTTCACCGGTCCCCCGCGTTGGATGGATTGATGATCGTCGCTCGCCCCCGTCTGCCCGTCCTCGTCTTTCTGTCCGTGGCGGCAGCCGTGTCGGCCTGTTCCACGACGGCGCCCTCGCCCCCCGTCCCCGTCGCGTCCGGCGCCCCGGCGCCCGTCGCGGGTCTGGACTGGCATCTGACCACCGACGACACCGAAGCCAAACTGGCCTACGGCCTGGCCGAAAGCGACGAGCTGAAGCTGGGCTTGAGCTGCGAACGCGGCAGCGGACGCCTCGAAGTCAGCGCCATGCGGCCGACCGGGGCGCGCGACATTCATCTGGAATCCGGCGGCGAGACCGAGCGGTTTCCGGCCCGATCCGAGCCGTCGCAACTGCATGAAGGCGTCTTCCTGACCGCCCAGACGCGCACGACGGAACCCGTGTTCCAGCGGTTCCGCAAGGTCGGCTGGCTGGCCGACTGGCAGGGCGACCGCCGCGAGACCTACGCCCCCCACCCCGCCTCCGCCGGCGATATAGAGCGCTTCTTCGCTTTCTGCGGATGATCACCGCTTCCTCGAGGGCCTCCGCCGGGTCGGTCGGATCACCGGCTGGTTAGGCAACACGCCTGGCCTTCGGCGACCTGAGATGGGGCCGGTTTGCGTAGCTCGCGGCATCCATCAATCCCTCCGGCAACATCGCCGCGATCTACTCCGGCATCAGGTGCATGAGGATGGAAAGGTCCATGTTCCAGGAGAGGACGTAGCGAGACAGGCAGTCGGCGTGATCCGCGAACAGTTGGACATGCAGGCGATGATCGTGACGGCTCAACGTCCAAGGCGCTGCGAAGCGTACGTCGCCCGCATCATGACGCTCCATCGAGAATGCTTGTGGCGCCAGCCACCCTTCGCGGATGAGGCGAGACCGAACCGTATCCGGCGAGAGGCAACCCTCGCCCAGCGATGCGGCCGGAACCGTCAGGGCCGCCATTGCGCCGGTGTCGAGACGCGCCCGCCCGTCAGGCGGAGCCGGGACCAGCCGAAGAAATCGCATGCCACCGGGGAAACGAACCTCTTCATGCCGGTCCTGACGCGGGACGACCGTCGCCGCGACGCCCAGGGCGCGTTCGACCTCCGCCACGGACGGCGCCTCGGCGTGCGCCGCCAGGACCCCGAAGGCCGTGCCGAGGCCTGACGCGACAGAGGTCGGCCTGTCTGCGACACCGCCTGGACGCGGCCCGGCATCGGCGTCGGCGCAGCCGCCCAAGACGGCGAGCCCGAGAATCCAGGTCATCTCACGCCGCCGCAGCGACATCTCCAGCCTCCGATCGTTCAAGACCCGGCCCGGCGAACCTGTGCTTCACCCGGTCGATCTCGGTGTCCGCAGTCTAGAAGCTCACCACCAGCCGGACGTTGCCCATCTGGTTGTTGGTTCGGCCGCCGTATTCGCCGGAGAAGCCCGCCTCGATCGAGATATTGCGCGCGATGTCCGCCGCCAGGGCGCCGTCGAACACCAGGGCGTCCTGCGACAGCGGAGCGCCGCCGACAACGAAGGCGTTCGAGCCGGCGAAGCCGAGACGGGCGGTCGGGGTCAGGTCACCGCTGGCGTAGCGATAGCCGGCCATGGCGCGAAGCCGCAGATTGGCCGGAGCTCCCTCCCCGCCCACGCTGAAGCGAACGCCGGCGGTGGCCAGGTCGATATCGGACGTTTCCACCTTGCCGGACAGGGCCAGGGAACCGCCCGTTTCCGTCACTCCGTCCTGATCGGCATGAGCGCGGACCCATTGCACGAAGGGTTCGACGGCGGCGAACTGGAACGTCCTCAGGCTGTATCCCAAATCGAGGAAGTACTGCTGGCCCGAATAGTCGGCCTCGCTGCGCAGGGCCTGAACCAGACCCGGCGTGGTGATCGCGCGACGAATATCCGCTTCATGGTCCGAGGCGACCACGCCGCCGCCCAGGCGCCAGGCCCCCGTCCGCCAGGCGCCATAGACCCCGTAGTGAGTGCTGTCGGCGCGGGATTGCTGCAGGGCGCGTCCCCGCAGATCCGTCTCGCCCCATCCGCCGAAGACACCCAGGCTGATGGCGTTCGACAGGGTGACGTCGGCCCCGACCAGATAGGTGTCGCCCTCGTAGCGAGTGCTCATGTAGCCGTCGATCGAGTCTCGTTCGCCGGCGCCGTGGCGGGCGTCGGCCCACAGAGACACGCCTGTGTCCTGAACGGCATCGCGCTGGATGCGGCTCAGGGCGGCGTTACGCGCCCCGCGATCGGAATCGATCAGCAGCCCCTGTACGCCGGCGTAGGCTTCGCCGCTGATCTCCTCCAGCGCCGTGCGACCCTGCGCCAGGGTCAGCTGGCTGAGGCTGTTCAGCACGCCGTCGGCGGTCGGTAGAGCGTCCACGGCGCCTGCGACCGCGCGCTGGTTGGAGGTGACCGCCACAGAGCCGAAGGTGGCGCCGCGACCGACGACCAGATCCACCGCGGCCGGGCGATAGCTGAGGTTGAACGCCAGGAACGGCAGATCCAAACCCGAGGTCTGAAGGCCTGCAAAACGCCCGGTTAGGCCGCCGCCGGCGCTCAGGACCGTATAGGTCTGGCCAAGCTGATAAAGACCCGGAAGGGCCAGCACATTGACCGTCCCCCCGTTCAGGGTCGCCGCGCCCGTCACCGCCAGCAGGCTGGAAGAGGCCGCCGGCCGTGTCGCCACGTTGAACGTCGATCCGGCGTTCTGGATATAGGTTCCCGCGATGGTCAGGCGACCCAGGTCGGTGACCGACAGGCCCGGGGTGATCGAACCGCTGACGATCGTATTGGCCAGGGTCCCCGTGCCGAACAGCGAACCGCCCGCGCCGATGGTGGTCAGCCCCCCCGTGATGGTCCCGGTGACAATGGCCGATCCGCCCGTGACGTTGAGCGGCGTGTTGACCAGGCTGCCGCCGACCATGAACGTGCCTCCGGTCACATTGACGGCGCTGGTCAGGGCGTTGGCGCCCGTCAACTCCAGGACGCCAGCCTGGACATTCAAGCCGTTGAAGGTGTTGGACCCGGACAGGCGCAGCCAGCCCTGACCGGTCTTTGTCAGACGGCCGACGCCGGAGATGCTGTTGCTCCAGTCGTCCCAGGCGTCGCCCTGCCACACCTTGGCGCCGCCGGCCCGGCTGGTCATGTCGACCGTGCTGTCCTTGATAAGTTGTCCGGGACCATTGATGGCCTTCTGCAGATCGACCACGCCCCAGCCGTACACGGCATCCACGCCCGGCGCGCCCAGATCGCGCGCCGTGGTCAGCAGGATATCCCGGATGAAGGTGCCTTCCAGATACGGATAGCGTTCGAACAGCAGGGTCAGGGCGCCCGTGACGTGCGGCGCGGCCATCGAGGTGCCGGTCAAGGTCTTGAAGGCGTTGGTGACGATCTCGCCGGTCGCCAGCTCACGGAAACCGATCGGCTGGCCGGCGCTGTTGTAGACGATCTCGTGCCCGGCGAAATTGGTCCCCGTCGCATTGGTGTAGACGGCGTTGGTGCCGAACTGGGCCGACCAGATGGTGGTGCCGGCCGCCGAAACGCACCACATCGCCGCCGCGCCGCAGATGCTCGACCCGGCGTTGATCGTGCCGGCGGAATTGATATTGGCGACGGCGACCCAGTAGGGCTCGTATTCGGGCATCCAGCGCGGGAGGCTTGCGGTCAGGCCGGCGACGTCGTTGGGCGTATTGCCCGCCGACCAGACCTGGAGGATTCCCGCCGCCGAGGTCTGCTGCGCCGTGGCGCGGAAGATCGGGTCGAAGAAGGTCTTGTTGGCCTGATAGACAGCGTCGAGGTTGGCGACCGTCGGGGTGCGGACGGTATAGCCCCAACTGTTGTTGATCACCTTGACGCCCGAGGCGACGAAGTCGCGATAGACGTTCGTGCGCGCCTGCAGCGACATCTGGGGCGCCACGGAATAGCAGGCGCCCGTCGGACAGGTCAGGCCTGCGGCCTCATAGACCAGGGAATCCAGGTCGCTCATCGTGTCGGCGAACAGGCGGGCGCTGACGATGCTGGCCCCGAAAGCTACGCCGTGGGCGCCGTTCTCGTCGCGATTGCCCGCGATCGTGCCCGCCACGTGGGTCCCGTGGCCCGTCCGGTACATGAAGCGGTTGCCGCTGACGCCGACGTAGGTCGGCAGCAAGGCGGTCAACCGGTCGTTGCCGTCGGCGACGTAGAAGTCGCGCGAGCTCTCGTCGCCCTGGGTGTAGAAGCAGCCTGTCAACACATAGACGCCGCTGACGGGAGCGCACAGGGCGCCCCCGGCCAGGATGTCGGCGGCGGTGATCGAGGCGTTGTTCTTGCCGGCAAACTCGCTGTGGCGGAACTCGACGCCGTCATCCAGCAGGCCCGCACGGATGCCGGCTCCGGTCAGTCCGCGCGCATAGGCGTACTGGGCGTTGATCTGGGCCAGACCGTAGTCGAGCTGGAACTCGGGCGTCACCCAGCTAGCCGGATCACCCACGCGCCCGGGCTCGACATAGCCGGCGGGCGGCAGACGGACCGCCCCGGCGACGGGAGGCGTATAGGCCAGCGGCTCCTCGCTGAAGCGGGCATGACGTTCGATGTCGAAACCACCCGTTGAGCGTCCTGCCTCGCCTGCCTGAGCCTGGCCCGCTTCATCGCGGATCGCCGCCCCGAGTTGCTCCGCGCCTAGAAGCTCTTGGGCGGATGCGGTGGTGACGGCGCTTGCCGCCAAAACGGCCATGGCGGAGGCCTGCAGGAGACGATGGCGAAGCCTGCGGGAAGCGGTGGGAACGGCCTTCAACACAAACATGGGTACTCCAGGGTTACTTGATACTGCGTGCTCGACTCGACCGCCCTTGATCGCCAAGCGCCCGATTCTCCGAAAGCCGGCTCAAACGCTCGCCCGAAACGAAACTGCGCGAGGCCAGATAAATCAAGGCAATACCATGTCATTCGCAGGTGTTCACCCCAAACTCGCGCTTGCCGGCGACGATTGGCGGGGGCGACGACCCGGAACCAGCCGCTCACCGTTTTCGCCGGCATCCGGACGCCCCACGCCTGCGACCGGACCATGAGAAGGGCGCCCATATCTGACGGGATGCGCCGCGCGTCGTCCCACAGGCGCGGTCCGTGAGGATGACGCTCAATCGCCCGATCGCGGCCGCAAGGCTTGTTCGAAGAAGTGTTCCGCCCGACGCCGAACGTCGGCGGTAGCGGCCGCATTGGCCGGGACCGATTGGCGACGGCGACCCGGGTCGTCGAAAGTGTGGCTGGCGCCTTCGTAGCTATGGAAGACGATGGGCGATCCTGCCGCCGCCGAGGCGGTGGTCAGGGCCTGACAACTGTCGTGGGAAACCTCCTCGTCGGCCGTGCCCATGAAGACCTCGACCGGGGCGTAGGTCTTGTAGCCCTGCTGCCGGAATCGGCCCTGCAGGCCGCAGCCGGGATACATGGCGATGCCGGCGCGGAAGCCCAGGCGGCGCATGTCGCCCGGCTTGTCGTCCGCCATGGTCGCCAGCACCGCGCTGCCGCCGTTGGACCAGCCCATCAGGCCGATACGGTCGTCGTCCACGCCATCCAGGGTGCGCAGATAGCGCAGGGCGCCGTAGGCGTCGAGCGGCCGGATGGTCACCTCATTGATCTCGGCCGGTCGTTCCGAATAGGTCCCCGCCGCAAAGCCCGTGGGATAGCCGCGCGGCGTGAAGCTGTCGACGATCAGGGCGTAGTAGCCGCGATCGGCCCAGTATTCCGCCCAGGTGCGGTGGCGCTGGCTGATCGTGCGCGCCTCATAGACGCCATTGGCCAGCGACGAATAGACTCCCGCCCGCCCGTGCATCAGGACCACTGCGGGAGCGGCGCCCTGGACCGGCGCGCTCGGGCGGAACAGATAGCCGATCAGTTCGGTGCGAGCCTCGTCGCGGCTGAGGAAGACCACGCGTTCGCCGCGAACGGCGGTCTGGGCCGTCGGCTCGGTGGGCGACGTCTCATCCTGCGCCCAGGCCGGGGCCGCGCCCGCGAGGGCGATAAGGGCACCGCCGATCACGGCCGCGATCTTTCCAGTCTGCATGGCCGTCTCTCCTATTCGTTGGCGATGACCGCCTCGGCGCCCGGGCGGCGGGTGTCGGCGGCGCCTTCCAGCCGGTCATCGACGATCATGATCGACTGGCTGCTGCCGACCGTCTCATCGACCTCGACCTTGTGGCCCAGAGCTTCCAGAAGCCGGATCGTGTCGCGATTGAAGCCGGGCTCGACGAGCAGTGCGCCGGTGGCCCCGTCCTGATGCATGCGGGGGGTCTGGGTGGCCTCGGCGACATTCATGCCGTGGTCCACGGCGTTCACGATGACCTGGAACAGGGTGTTCGGAATTGTCGATCCGCCCGGCGTACCGGTCACCAGCCAGGGCTTGCCGTCCCGGAACACTATGGTCGGCGCCATGGTCGAGATCATCCGCTTGCCCGGCTCCATCCCGTTGGCCGTCAGCGGGCGGCCGTTCGCATCCATGCGCCGATTGAAGTTTTTCATCTGGTCGTTGAGCAGGAATCCGGCCCCGTCGATGACCGCTCCCGATCCGAAGGACGAGCCCAGGGTGTAGGTGTTGGACACCACGTTGCCGTCGCGGTCCACCACCGAGAAATGGGTCGTGTCGATGCCCTCGACCTCCCATGGATCGCCCGGCGTCAGGTTCACGCGCGGCAGGACGGCGTCCGGGCGGATCAAGTCCGAGCGGGTGTCCGCGTAGCTCTGGGACGCCAGTTGCGCGGTGGGCAGACGGCTGAAATCCGGGTCGCCGATGTACCGGGTGCGGTCCAGCTGGGCCAGTTTCATCGCCTCGGCCATCAGATGCAGCCCGGCCGCCGTATTGGGGCCCGCCGCCTTGAGGTCGAAGGCCTCGACGATGTTCAGCATTTCCAGAAGCATGACGCCGCCGGCGCTGGACGGGGGCATGGTGACGACGCTGGCGTCGCGATAGTCGGTCGCCAGCGGCTCGCGCTCGGCCACGCGATAGGCGGCGAGGTCAACCCGGGTGATCAGGCCGCCGTTCTTTCGCATCGAGTCCACGATCCGATCGGCGACCGCGCCGGTGTAGAAGGCGGACGCCCCGTCGCGTTCGATCTCGCCCAACGTCCAGGCCAGATCGGGCTGCGTCCAGAGATCGCCGGCTTCATAGGCTGAGCCGTCCGGGCGGAAAAAGGCAGCCCGGCCCGCCTCCCACCGCTGGATGACGCGCCCGGCCCAGCGGGTGGCGTAGGCCTCGTCATGGCTGAGGATCACCCCCTCGGCGGCCAGCCGCCGCGCCGGCTCCACCACCTGGGCCCACGGCAGCCGGCCCCATTTGCCGTGGGCGTGGGCCAGGCCTGCGACCGTGCCTGGAACCCCGGCCGCGCGGTAGCCGTAGCGGGCGTCCTCGGGATTGGCCGTGTACATCGCCGGTCGGGCGGCCCCCGGCGCCATGGACCGATAGTCGAGGGCGTAGGTCCGGTTCTCGGCCGCCACATGCACGAGCATGAAGCCGTCGCCGCCCAGATTGCCTGCGCGCGGCAAGGTGACCGCCAGGGCGAAGCCGACGGCGACCGCCGCATCCACCGCATTGCCGCCCTCGGCCAGGATCCGGGCCCCGACCCGGCTGGCGAGGGTGTTCTGGCTGACCACCATGCCGCCGTCCGACACGACCGGGTGGTGGATCGAGCGATAGTTGAGCAGGGCGCGCGGCGGCTCGGCCTCGGCGGTGATCTGGGCTTTCGCCGGCATGGCGGCCATCAGGATCGAGGCGACGGCGGCGGCGATCAGTTTGCGGATCATCGGGATCATCTCGTTACTCCACGGGCTTCGCGAGGTAGGTCTCCATGTCCAGCTCGCCCTCCCAGCGTGCCACGGCGACGGCGACGGACAGGTCGCTGGTGCAGTTCGGAACGGTACGGATCATGTCCAGCGGACGGTCGAACGGCAGGATGAAGCCGACGATCAGGGCGGTCTGCTCCGGCCCCAGCCCGATCACCGACAACACGGCTGCGAGCAGGAACAGGGAGGCCGAGGGCACGGGCGCCGTGCCCATCGCGACGAGTGTGGTCACCGCCATGATGGCCAGATAGTCGGCCATGGCCAGCTGAACGCCGAACACCTGGGCCGAAAATGTCGCGAGCAGACCGACATAGAGGGCCGTGCCATCCATGCTGAGCGTCACCCCGATCGGCAGAACGGCCGAGGCGACGGCCGGGCTGACGCCCATGTTCTTCTGCGCCACCCGCATGGCGACCGGCAGGGTGGCGGAGCTGGACGAGGTGGAGAAGGCCACCACCATGGCGTCGGCGATGTCTCGGAAGAAGGGCAGAACGGGCACGCGCGCGAGCAGGCGCAGGACGGCGCCGTGAACGATCAGAGTCTGGATCAGGGCCCCCAGCAGCACGCAAACGCCGAGCTTGAAGACGCTGACGAAGGCCGCCGGACCGCTGGTGCCCATGACCCAGGCGATCAGGGCGAAGACCCCGAAGGGCGCCAGCTCCATGACGAAATAGACGATCCGCATCATGACGGCGCCGGCCGCGTCGAAGCCGGCCTTCAACGGCGCCGCCTCCTCCCCCACGGTCAGGATGCCAATGCCTATCAGCACGGCGAAGAAGATCACCGCCAGTATGTCGCCCGCAGCCAGGGCCGCGACCGGATTCAGCGGGATGATCCCGAGCAGGGTTTCGGACAGGCCCTGCGCCTCGGCCAGCGGCTGGGGTGAGACGCCAGTCAAATCTACGCCCAAGCCCGGCTGAACGAGGGCGCCCAGCGTCAGCCCCAGAGCCGAGGCGACCAGCATCAGGCTGAAATAGAGGAAGATGGTTCTCAGACCGACCGACCCCAGACGGGCGGGATCCGACATGGCCGCCACGCCCGCGACCACGGTGACAAAGACAAGGGGCACGACCAGCATCCGGATCAACCGGACGAAGACGTCGCCGATCCACTTCAGATCGACGGCCGCCTCGCCCAGGATCAGACCTGTGGCTGCGCCGAGGGCCAGACCGAGCAGGATGCGCCGCCACAGGGGCGTGCCGAACCAGAGGTTGGCCAAGCGTCCGCGCGGGCTCCGGCGGTCGCCGTGCGGCATGGAAGGAAGGGACATCAGAACGCTCCCACGACGTCGATGCGAGGACCAGGGGACGGTTCAGCCGGCGAAGACGGGACGTCGTCGCTGACGACGCCCCGCCGCCTTGTCAGAAGCTTCGGCGCACAGTGGCGTAGAACCAGCGGCCCCGGTTCGAGTGGACCGACCCACTGAAGCCGAACCGGTCGTCCGCCAGCGGCGGATCCTTGTCCTCGATATTGCGGGCGCCGATGCGGACCCGCGTCCCGTCCATCCAGCCGTCGTTCCGGAAGGTGTACTGGACGTAGAGGTTATGGGTGGTCCAGGCGTCGATGATCCAGGGATCGGTCGTGCCGGTAAAGGTGGCCGAGGTGTCGAAGAAGTCACTGACATAACTGCTGTATAGGCCCACCGACCACGGTCCCTGGGTCCAGGTCAGGGTCGACGACGCCTTCCACTCCGGCCGCCCGTTGCGACGCAGGAGGTCCTCCACGCCGCTGACCGTGACGCTCGAAATCGTGCCGGCCGCCAGGGCGTCAAGCAGGACCTGGTGATCCGGGCTCGCTTCCTGGAACAGCTTCAGACGCTGACTGACATTCAACGACCAACGGAAGCTGCCGATGGGGGTGTCGCGCAGATTGTAGAACAGACGGTAGTCGACCCCCTCCGACGTGCGGGGCTGCAGGTTCAGGTAATCGTCCTTGATCGACAGCAGGGTCCCCACCGGGGCCCGACCGGCGGCCAAGCCATCGGCGATCTGCTGGGCGTCGGGCGCCGCGCGGACCAGGTTGGGGTTGGAGCTGCCGATCTCACGCAGGTAGTAGTCCATCAGCAGCTGGTTGTTGCCGCCGAAAATGCCGACGAGGTCGGTCTGTTCGATCTTCCAGTAGTCCACCGTGAAGGTCAGGGCGCCGTATTCGCGCGGCCACAGCGTGGGCTCCAGCACCAGGCCGAAGGTGAAGTTGTCCGAATGCTCGGGTTTCAGATCGGGATTGCCGGCCCGGGCCTCGATACGCGACTCTGACGTGCAGTAATCGTTGGTCGTGGTCAGGGTCGGAATGGCCCCGATCCGAAGCTGGACGGCGCAGGCCGCATAGTCGCGGCGACTGTTGGACCGCTCGAAGTCGGGCTGGTGCAGTTGCAGCAGGTTCGGCGCACGGAAGCCCTGCGACCAGGCGGTGCGGAACATCATCCAGTCGGCGGGGCGATAGGACAGGGCCACCTTGGGCGCCGCCACCGTGCCGAACAGGGAATAGTCCTCCACCCGGCCGGCCAGCTGCATGTCGATGGCCTTGACGAACGGGATGTTCATCTCCGGCGACACGATCGGCACGGCCAGTTCCGCAAAGAGCGAGTAGACGTTGCGCGCC
>NZ_JBQVNM010000062.1:0-16492 GCF_052436175.1 Brevundimonas sp.
TCCCTGTTGACCGAGGAGGGCTCCGAGAAGATCGAGGCGATGATGGAGGCCGGCGGCTATTTCGCCGAGGACACCACCGGCCTCTACGACGCCGCCAACATCAGCCTGGTTCACCACATCAACCAGGCCCTGCGCGCCAACACCCTGTACCAGCGCGACAAGGACTACATCATCAAGGGCGGCGAGATCGTCCTGATTGATGAGTTCACCGGCCGGATGATGACCGGACGCCGCCTGTCCGAGGGCCTCCACCAGGCCATCGAGGCCAAGGAGGACGTCAAGATCATGCCCGAGAACCAGACCCTGGCCTCGGTGACGATCCAGAACTATTTCCGCCTCTACGAGAAGCTCTCGGGCATGACCGGCACGGCCGCGACCGAGGCCCAGGAGTTCATGGACATCTACAAGATGGACGTGCTCGAGGTGCCGACCAACCGCCCCGTGGTCCGCATCGACCACGACGACGAGGTGTTCCGCACCGAGGCCGAGAAGAATGTGGCCATCGCGCGCCAGATCGCCGAATGCCACGTCCGGGGCCAGCCCATCCTGGTCGGCACCGTCTCGATCGAGAAGTCCGAGGCCCTGTCGGCCCTGCTCGACACTTTCGTCTACAAGACCGAGGTCTCGCGCACCCTGAAGCCGGAGTTCGCGGGCAAGGAGAAGGAGGCCGCCAAGGTCGGCGACGCCGCCTGGGACATCGTCTGGAAGACCGAGTTCACCGGCATCCCCCACTCCGTTCTGAACGCCCGCCAGCACGAGCAGGAGGCCTATATCGTCGCCGACGCCGGCCTGCCGGGCGCGGTGACCATCGCCACCAACATGGCCGGCCGCGGCACCGACATCCAGCTGGGCGGCAACCTGGACATGCGTCTGCAGCGCTGGCAGCTGGATCAGCGCAACATGGCCGTCGAGGTCACGCCCGAGGACCTCGCAGCCAAGACCGCCGAGTTCAAGGCCGAGATCGAGGTCAAGCGCCAGGAAGCCCTGGCCGCCGGCGGCCTGTTCGTGCTCGGCACGGAACGCCACGAGAGCCGCCGTATCGACAACCAGCTGCGCGGCCGGACGGGCCGTCAGGGCGATCCGGGCGTGTCCAAGTTCTTCCTGTCCTGCCAGGACGACCTGCTGCGCATCTTCGCCGGCGATCGTCTGGACGCCATCATGCGGAACTTCGGCGTGGCCGAGGGCGAGGCCATCAGCCACCCCTGGCTGAACCGTGCGGTCGAGACGGCCCAGAAGCGCGTCGAGGCCCGCAACTACGACATCCGCAAGAACCTGCTGAAATACGACGACGTCGTGAACGACCAGCGCAAGGCCGTGTTCGAGCAGCGGCAGGAGTTCATGGACTCTACCGACCTGTCCGAGCTGGTGGGCGAATTCCGCCGGGATGTCGTGAGCGATCTGGTCGAACGCTACATGCCGCCCAAGGCCTATGCCGAACAGTGGGACATCGACGGTCTGGACGAACGGGTCCGGTCGATCCTGGGTCTGGAGCTGCCGCTGCATGACTGGGCCGCCGAGGAAGGCGTGTCCAATGAGGAGGTCGAGGAGCGCATCCAGGCCGCCGCCGAAACCCGCGCGGCCGAACGCATCGCCCTGATCGGCGAGGGCCAGATGCGCGGCATCGAGCGTCAGTTCCTGATGCAGCAGATCGACATGAACTGGCGCGAGCATCTGGTTCATCTGGACCACCTGCGCGGCGTCATCGGCCTGCGCGGCTATGGCCAGCGCGATCCGCTGAACGAGTACAAGACCGAAGCCTTCTCCCTGTTCGAGAACCTGCTGCACGAGCTTCGCCAGAACGTCACCCGCTGGCTGATGACGGTCGAGTTCCGCTTCGAGGCGCCGCCCGAGCTTGAGATGCCCGAGTTCCAGGAGATCCACCTGAACCCCGGCACCGGCGAGAACGAGATGCTCAACACCGCCGCCCAGAACCCGGAAGGCCAGTTCCAGGGCGACGACCGCTCGCGTTTACCGGTCGAACTGCTTCCCGAAGGCTGGCAGCGCACCTCGCGCAACGCCGACTGCCCCTGCGGCTCGGGCCGCAAGTTCAAGCATTGCCACGGAACTTTGGTCTAGGGCGCTTCGCGCCGCGCTATGTTCGCAACGCGGTCGCTCACGACTTGAGCACAAGCATCTCTCGGCTTTCATGCATCCGTGACGCATCGGCCGGCCCGCGCTAGGGTCGGCCGATGTCGTTCAAGCCTCTCTTTTCGCGCGCCCTGTCGCTGGCGCCCGGTCGTCTGCATTTCGCGGCCCACAGTCATCACCTCTGGCCTGATGTCTCGCATGAGGCCCAGATGCGGGCCTGGGACGACGCCATGCGTCACGCCGACCGCAAATGGGATCTGGTCTTCGGCGAGGTCATTCCCGAGGCCCAGGGCCATGTGGCGCACGAACTGGGTCTGCCGTCGCCCGACAGCGTCGTCTTCGCGCCCAACACCCACGACCTGCTGCTGCGGCTGGTTTCCGGCGTGGAGCGAAAGCCCGTGCGCATCCTGTCCACCGACGGCGAATTCCATTCCTTCCGACGTCAGGCCGAGCGCTGGGAGGAGGTCGGAGAGGTGGTTGTCGACCGCGTTCCCCTGGAGCCGTTCGACAGTTTCGCGGCGCGGTTCCTGGCCGCCGCCCGCGCCGGGTCGTTTGATCTGATCTTCATCAGCCAGGTTTTCTTCCGCACCGGTGGCCTGTTTGACGGCCTGGCGGACCTCGCCGCCCTGGCCGGTCCGGCGGGGCCGTGGGTGGTCGTGGACGGCTACCACGGCTTCATGGCGACGACCACGGACCTGTCAGATGTGGCCGACCGGGTCTTCTATCTGGCGGGGGGCTACAAGTACGCCATGTCCGGCGAGGGCGTGTGCTTCCTGCATGCCCCGCCCGGCTTCGCGCCTCGCCCCGTCGTCACCGGCTGGTTCGCCGAGTTTGGGGATCTGGAGGGTCCGCCGGGCGGCGTCGGCTACCGGACGGACGGCGGGCGGTTCTGGGGCGCGACGTTCGACGCCTCGGCGCTGTATCGCTTCAACGCGGTGCGGCGGATGCTGGATGAGGCGGGCCTGACCACGGCCGACGTCTCGGCCCACGCCCTGTCGCTTCAGCGCCGGTTCGGTGCGGCCGTCGGGGCGGGGGCGTGCGGGCCGCTGGGCTCGGCCGAGGTCCTGAACCCGATCCGGGAGGGCGAGGGCCGCGCCCGTTTCCTCGCCCTGCGCCATCCCGATGCCCCCCGATGGCGCGCCGACCTTCTGGAGCGGAATGTGATCACCGATGTGCGCGAAGACGTGATCCGCTTCGGCTTCGGCCTCTATCAGGACGAGGCGGACGTGGACGCCCTGATCGCCGCCTGCGCCGGACTGGACTGACGCGCCGTCAGTAGAAGCGGGTGTCCTCCTCCTCCGGCGGCTTGGGAGCCGTGGACCGGGGCGTCGTGGACCGCGACGCGGGAGGTCGGGTGGTCTGGCGTTCCAGCCGGGTCGAAGGCGGGGGGCCGGCCGTGCGAGGCGCGGCGGCGCCGGGCTGGGCGGGGGACTGGATCTGCGGCTGGGCCTGAGGCGCCGTGGACGGCGGAATGGCCGGAAGGTCCGGATAGGGCAGGGCGCGGTCCTCCGTCGCCGGCGGGATCGGCGCCGCCGTGGCGTCGGCCTCCGGCAGGGCGTCAAAGGGCGTATCCGCGCCGAGGGCGTCGGGCGCGCCCAGGTCGTCTCGGATGAAGGCCCAGGATCGCCGGTCGGAACAGGCGCAGGCCTTCAGGAACCCCTCCCGATCACGCCAGATGACCAGGGGCCAGTCCGTGCTCACCCCGGCCTCCTTCAGCAGGTCCGACAGGCGTTCGGCGAACCGGCGGCTGGCGTCGACGATGGCGCTGCGGGCCAGATTGCCGTCGGCGGGCGCGACGCCCTCGGCCGTCCAGTCGCGGGCGGGCGCAGCGATCCAGCGCTGGTACAGGGTCCAGTCGCGGCTCCACCACAGTTCGGCGATGGTGGCGCGCTCGGCCGGGGTCGACCGGGAGACGCCCGCCCGGTCCGGGCGGGCGAACAGGATCACCCGCACGTCGCCGCCGGCGACATGCAGCTTGGCCGCCTCCTGGCGCAGATAGTCGAGCGTCGGTCCGTTCTCGCGATAGCCGACGACATAGACGGGCTGATCGCCGCCGCCCGCCGAAATCCAGGGGGCGGAATCGAGCAAGCGCTGGATCTCCGCCTGATTGCGGTCGATCGCGACCGGCTGGAAACGGGCATAGAAATGGGTGTAGGCCCACACTCCGGCCACCGCGAGCGCCAGGCCGATCAGGGCGGCGAGACCGGACCAGATCAGAAAACGACGCATGCGGCGGCGGGCTCCAGCTTCAGGTGCCCCAAGCATAGACTGCAATCGCCGGTCGCGTCGCCCCCGCGCTTTCTCTGGGCCGGCGTCACGGATCGTAACTGACGCTTGGTCACCCGCCCCTGATCCCCATATGGCGCAGATGACCCGCCTTTCCATACTCGACCTCGCCCCCGTGCCCCAGGGTTCGGACGTCTCCCGCGCCCTGGCCAACACGATCGATCTGGCCCGCCAGGCCGAGCGGCTGGGCTATAATCGTTACTGGCTGGCCGAGCACCACAACATGGCGGGCATCGCCTCAGCGGCGACCTCGGTGGTGATCGGGGCGGTGGCGGCGGCGACGAAGACGATCCGCGTCGGAGCGGGCGGGGTCATGCTGCCCAACCACGCGCCGCTGGTGATCGCCGAACAGTTCGGCACCCTGGCGGCCCTGCATCCCGGTCGGATCGACCTCGGTCTGGGCCGGGCGCCGGGATCGGACATGGCCACGGCCCGGGCTCTGCGCCGCACGCTTCAGGGCGACGTGGACAACTTCCCCCAGGACGTGATGGAGCTGATGCACTGGTTCGCCCCGGCCAAGGACGATCAGCGGATCATCGCCAACCCGGGCGAGGGTCAGGACGTGCCGATCTGGATTCTCGGCTCCTCGACCTACGGGGCGCAGCTGGCGGCGCATCTGGGCCTGCCCTACGCCTTCGCCAGCCACTTCGCCCCGACCGACCTGAAGCGGGCGCTGGAGGTCTATCGCACGACCTTCCGGCCCTCAGAACGCCTGGCCGAGCCCTATGTCATGCTGGGCTACAACGTCTTCGCCGCCGAGACGGACGCGGAGGCCCAGCTGTTGTTCAGCTCGCTGCAACAGGCCTTCGTCAACCTGCGCTCAGGCCGCCCCGGCAAGCTGCCGCCGCCGGTCGAGGGCTATGAGGCCCATCTGGACGCCGGCGCGCGCGCCATGATTGCTCAGGCCCTGTCCTGCGCCGCCGTCGGTTCGGCCGAGACGGTCAGGGACCGCATCGACGCCTTCATCGCCGAAACGGGCGCCGACGAACTGATGGTCACCAGCCAGATCTGGGCCCCGGCCGCCCGGATGCGCTCGATCGAAATTCTGGCCGAGGCGACGGGTCTGGCCGCTCGCTGAACCTGGCCGCTCCCTAGATGTTGAACAGGCGCTCGACCTCGGAGAAGTGGCCGGCCCAGGTCGGAGCCTGATAGGGCGGGGCGACCGGCGCCTTGAGCGTCGCCCGCTCGAGCGCCGCCAGCCAGCCGAGCCCGTCGAGCGGGTCGATCAGCTCGGCATGGGGGACCAGCTCGCGATGCGCCGGAATGTCCGAGGCGATCAGGGGCAGGCCCATGGCGCTGGCCTCCACCGCCGGCAGGTCAAACCCTTCGACAGACGAGGGCGCCAGCACCGCCCGCGCATCCGACATCAGGCGCACCAGATCCTCGTCGCCGAGGCCGGCGGTCTGATGCACCAGCCCCTGCAGATTGGGCGAACGCTCCAGATGATCCAGCACCGCCTCGTTCTCCCAGCCGTAGCGACCGGCGAGGACCAGACGGGGCGCCCGCTCGCCCATTCGCTCCTGCAGCCTGCGCCACACGCTGAGCAGAAAGGCCAGGTTCTTGCGCCCCTCGATCGTGCCGACATGGATGAAATAGGGGTGCGGCGTCTCTTGGCGACGCACGGCCGAAAATCGCGGCTCAAGGCCCAGGTGCACGGCGTTGACCGGCGGGGAAGAGAGGCCCTCGCGGTCCACGAACCGGGCCAGCTCATGGGCGGTGTAGGCCGAATTCGCCAGAATATGGGTCGCGTGGTTCACGGCGTTGAGGACACGCACGCGATGCTTTTCCCCATCGCCCGGTCGACAGAACTCCGGGTGGGTGATCGGGATCAGATCGTGCAACATCACGATGCTCGGCACGCCAGCCTGTTTCAACGAGGCCAGAATGTCGGGCGTGTTCAGGCTGGTGTGGCCGACGTTGAAATAGGCGCGGCCATGCGGCAGGTCCGGCAATGTCCGCGATCGGACGAACTGGCGCAGCACGCGCAGTCGTCCGGTCTTCGAACGCTCGACCGACTCCGGATCCGGTGGCGGACTGATGACAGACTGCGTCATCGGCGACGTGGCGCGGAGGGCTGCGAAAAGACGATCCGCCTCGTCGCTGCGACGGGTTCGGGTCGGGCTGGTCCAGCGTTTTCTAAGCGTTCGGACGGTCTTGTCGAACCAGTCGGGATCGACCGCGACGAGCCGGTCATGGCGACTGCGCACGGGAACCATGCGAATGTCCGGTCGAGCCATGAGCCATTCGGCATAGGCCAGGCACACCCGGTCCACGCCCGTGGGCGCACTGCGCTCGGTGCGGCTGATCAGCCGGCTGGCGTCGAACAGGATGTTGGTCGTCATGCGGTCGCGCTTCCGATCAGGCGATATAACCCGCCTGCATCAGCTCGGCGACATGGACGATGGCGACGGGCTTGCGGTCCTCGACCACGAAGACGTTTGAGATCTTGTTGGCCGTCAGGAGATCGACGACGTCGCTCATCCGCTCGTCCGGGCCGACGGTGATCGGGGTGCGGCTCATGATGTCGGCGGCGGTGATGGCGGCGATGTCGCGGGTGAAGGCCCGGCGCACGTCGCCGTCGGTGATCATCCCGGCCATGTCGCCGCTGTCGTCCAGCACGGCGACGGCGCCCTTTCGACCCTCGGTGATGGCCGAGACCACCTCGGCGAAAGACGCCGTCTCCGGCACGCTGGCGGGGGGAGAATAGACATCGCCCATCCACTCCCGAACGCTTTGCAGGCTCATGCCGAGCGAGCCGCCGGGGTGGTGCAGGCCGAAATCCTGGGCGGTGAAGGCGCGGCGGTCCATCAGCACCATGGCCAGGGCGTCGCCGAGGGCCAGGGTCATCAGGGTCGAGGTGGTGGGGGCGAGGCCGTTGGGGCAGGCCTCGGCCACATGGGGCATGACCAGGGCGACCTCGGACATCCGCGCCAGCAGGCTGTTGGCCCTCTGGGTGATGCCGATGACCGGGATGTGGTTGCGCTGGCAGAAGATCAGGGGATCGCGCAGTTCGCGGCTCTCGCCCGAGGCCGAGATGGCGATCAGGGTGGTGTCCGAGCGCAGCATGCCCAGGTCGCCGTGGCTCATCTCGGCCGGGTGGACGAAGAAGGCGTTGGTGCCGGTCGAGGCCAGGGTGGCGGCGATCTTGCCGCCGATATGCCCCGACTTGCCCATGCCGGTGACGACCACATAGCCGGGGCGGGACAGGATGACGTCACAGGCCCGCGCCACCGAGGCGTCGATTGTTCGCTCCAGCGCCTGCAGGGCCTCGATGTTCAACTGGATCACCGAGCGGGCCCGATCTGTCATGGCGGCGACCTGATCGGGGCTGGAGGACTGAATGTCTGGGAACATGGTCTATCCTGGGCGGCCGCTCCCTTTCTAGGCCGGGAACGGTCCTGTGTTGCGACGGAATTGCCCCATTCCGGTCGTCCGCACAATGCAAAGTCGTTCCAGAAGCCCCTCGCCGCGCCGCAGCATTTTTTCGCCAACCTTTGCCGTTGTGGCGCGTTCTGACCGCGGGGCGTCACAGTCATCATGGAGATCACATGCCGGCACAGGTCGGAAGCAGAGCCGCAGAGGGGCGCTCCCATGCGCCGCTGCCGGTGCCGGAGACGCCCCGTGAACCGGTCGCCCTGTTCCTCGACATGGACGGGGTGCTGGCCCCCTTGGCGCCGACCCCCGACGCTGTCGTGGCCGAGCCGCGTCGGACCGCCGTGATCGCGCGGTTGGTCAAGGCCCTGGACGGGCGCGTCGCGATCGTCAGCGGCCGCACCCTCGAAGAGATCGACCGGATCGCCGACCACGCCTCGCCGGCCGCCGCAGGGGTGCACGGCCTGGTCCGGCGTCGCGCGAACGGCGAGGAGACCACCTTCACCCCCTCGCCCGGCATCGCCCGGGCCGCCGCCGCCGTGGAAGCCTTCGCCGCTGAACGTCCCGGCCTGCTGGTCGAGCGGAAAGGGGTGGCGGTCGGCCTCCACTATCGTCAGGCGCCGCAGTACGAGGCCGAGGTTCTGGCCCTGGCCGACGATCTGGCCGCGCGTCACGGCCTGTCGATCCAGCCCGGCGTTCTGGTGATCGAACTCAAGACCCCCGGCGCCGACAAGGGCGCGGCCCTGACCGCCTTCATGGCCGAGCCGCCGTTCAAGGGCGCACGGCCGATCATGCTGGGCGACGACCTCACCGACGAGTACGGCTTCCTCGCCGCCGAGGCCCTCGGCGGTTACGGGGTGCTGGTCGGTCCGCCCCGCGAGACGGCCGCGCGTTTCGGATTGAGCGGACCTGACGCCGTTCTGGATTGGCTGGACAGCGTATCCGCCGCCTTCGAGACGGAGCCTGCCCAATGACCCCGCCCGCCCCGTCGGTCGATCTGGCCCCCATCGGCAACTGCGCCATCTCGGCCCTGATCGACCGCCACGGCCGCCATGTCTGGGCCTGCGCGCCGCGCGTGGACGGCGACCCGGTCTTTTCCGCCCTGATGGACGGCGAGGCGCCGGATCACGGCTACTGGGCCATCGACCTGGAGGGCATGAAGCGGGCGGATCAGGCCTATATCCGCAACACTCCGGTGCTCCGCACCGTGCTGACGGCCGAGGACGGCGCCTCCGTCGAGATCATCGACTTCGCCCCGCGTCATCTGAAACATTCCCGAACCTACCGGCCTCTGGCCTTCGGGCGGATCGTCCGCCCCCTGACCGGAGCGCCGCGCATCACCGTTCGCCTGCGCCCGGCGGCCGACTGGGGCGCGCGGCGGGCGGGGGTCACCTCCGGCTCCAACCATATCCGCTACCTCTGTTCGGATGTCGTGCTGCGGCTCACGACCGACTGTCCCGTGTCGCATGTGCTGCACGAGCGAACCTTCCGGCTGGAGCATCCCCTGGCCTTCTTCCTCGGCCCCGATGAGGGTTATGATCAGGAGGTCGGGCCGGGCGTCCAGGCGGCGCTGGACCGCACCGTCGCCTACTGGAAGAACTGGGTCCGCACCCTCTACATCCCCCTCGATTATCAGGAGGCGGTGATCCGGTCGGCGATCACCCTCAAGCTCTGCGCCCATGAGGAGACCGGCGCCATCGTCGCGGCCCTGACCACCTCGGTGCCGGAGTTCCCCGAGAGCGGCCGCAACTGGGACTATCGCTACTGCTGGATCCGCGACGCCTACTACACGGTCCGGGCCCTGAACCGGCTGGGCGCCGTGGATATGCTGGAGAACTATCTCGTCTACCTGAGGAACCTGGTGGACGCCTCGGCCGGCGGCCATGTCCAACCCGTCTATGGCGTGGGTCTGGAGGAGGACATCGACGAGCGCATCGTCACCTCGGTCCAGGGCTATCGCGGCATGAAGCCGGTGCGGGTCGGCAACCAGGCGCGCGAGCACCTCCAGCACGACGTCTATGGCCAGATCGTCCTGCCTCTGGTCCAGAGCTTCTACGACACCCGGTTGATCCGGCCCGGCACGGTCGACGACTTCCATGCGCTGGAAAAGGTCGGCGAACGGGCCTTCGCCATGCATGACCAGACCGACGCGGGGCTGTGGGAGTTCCGCACCATCGCCCGGGTGCACACCTATTCATCCGTCATGTGCTGGGCGGCCTGCGACCGTCTGGCCAAGGCGGCCGACCACCTGGGCCTGCATGAGCGGTCGGCGACCTGGCGCGACCGGGCCGACACTATCCGGGAGCGGATCGAGCGGGAGACCTTCCTCCCCGACGAGGGCCGCTTCGCCGCCAGCTTCGGCGGGAGCGAACTGGACGCCTCCCTGCTGCAGATGGTCGATCTGGGCTTCCTCGACGCCCGAGACCCACGTCAGGTCGCCACCTTCGACGCCATCGAGCGCGACCTCAAGAAGGGGCCCTATCTGTTCCGCTATGTCGAGCCGGACGACTTCGGCGAGCCGGAGACGGCCTTCAACTTCTGTACCTTCTGGTTCATCGAGGCCCTGCACCAGAACGGCCGGATCGAGGAGGCGCGCGAGATCTTCGAGGAGATGCTGGCCCATCGCACCCACGCGGGTCTGCTGAGCGAGGATCTGGCGCTCGAGACCAACGAACTCTGGGGCAACTACCCCCAGACCTATTCCCTGGTCGGCATCATCAACTGCGCCATTTTGCTCAGCCGGTCGTGGACGGACGTCCGCTAAAGGCGTCAAATCACGCTCGATCACGATGTTGCGTTGCATCCAAAGCCACGCTTGGACGTTTTCGGGGCCATGTCCCGCCTTATCGTCGTCTCAAACCGGGTGTCCGCGCCAAAGGATCCGGCCGCCGGTTCCGCCGGGGGCCTCGCCATGGCCCTTTCCGCCGCACTCAAGACCTATGACGGCCTCTGGTTCGGCTGGTCGGGGGAAACCGTCGAACACTTCACCGGGGAGCTGAAGACCGAGGATCGCGCAGGGGTGCAGGTCGCCCTGGTCGATCTTGAGGCCCAGGACGTCGAGGAATAATACAACGGCTACGCCAACAAGACCCTCTGGCCCCTGTTCCACCACCGGGTGGACCTGACGGCCTATGAACGGTCCTATGGCGAAGGGTATGAGCGGGTGAACGCCCGGTTCGCCGAGGTCCTGGCGCCCCTGATCCAGCCCGACGACGTCATCTGGGTGCACGACTATCATCTGATCCCGATCGCCCGGGATTTGCGGCGGCTGGGCATCACCAACCGGATCGGCTTCTTCCTGCACACCCCCTGGCCGGTGCGCCAGCTTCTGGTGACCCTGCCGCATCACCGGCGGCTGGTGGAATCCATGTTCGCCTATGACCTGATCGGCTTCCACACCGAGGAATGGCTGGACCTGTTTCGCGACTATGTGGTGTCGGAGGCGCGGGGGGAGTTGGACGGCGAGGGCGGGCTGGAATGCTTCGGTCGGCGGGTCCAGACGGGGGTCTTCCCCATCGGCATCGACGTCGACGGCTTCCTCCAGGCCCGGGATTCCACCCTCGGCCTGCGCACCTATGACCGCATGGCGGCCTCGGCGGCCTTCCGCTCGATGATGGTGGGGGTGGACCGGCTCGACTACTCCAAGGGGCTGGAGGAGCGGATGGTCGGCTACGAACAGTTCCTCCAGGACAATACCGACATGCACGGCGACGTCTTCCTGGTGCAGGTGACGCCGATCAGCCGGGACGAGGTCGATACCTATCAGGACATCCGCGCCCGGCTGGATTCCCTGGCCGGCCGGATCAACGGCGAGTTCGCGGACATGGACTGGCAGCCGATCCGCTATCTGAACCGCAGCTATCGCAGGGATCAGCTGGCCGGAATCTATCGGGCGGCCCGTGTGGGTCTGGTCACCCCCCTGCGCGACGGCATGAACCTGGTGGCCAAGGAGTATGTGGCGGCCCAGAACCCGGACGATCCGGGCGTGCTGATCCTGTCCCGCTTCGCCGGCGCCGCCGAACAGATGGGCGAGGCCCTGCTGGTCAATCCCTTCAGCCGCGAGGAGCTGTCCGAAGCGATCAAGAAGGCCCTGACCATGCCGCGCGAGGAGCGGATCCGGAAATGGAAGGCCCTGATGCAGGTAGTGCGCGACACCGACGTCGCCGTCTGGCGCGACGCCTATGTGAAGGCCCTGCGCGCCCTGCCGGTCAGCGACGACGGGGACGCCCCCTTCCACACCGACCCGGCCCATCATGAAGGCCGCGCCGACGCGGCCTGATGGGCGTCGAGCGGTTGGGTCAGGCGGCGCGGGTCAGGGCCAGATCGCCGTCGCGGGCGTCGGCCCGCCGCTTGGCCGGGCGGGCGTTCAGCCGCTCGACATAGCGATCAAACACGGGGCTGTCGGGCAGATACGCCCGCCCCCACATCAGGGCGCTGCCGATGATGACATCGGCGATGGTGAACCGGTCGCCCATCAGCCAGGGGCCTTCCCACAGGGCCTCGATCAGTCGGTCGGTCGCCTGCTGATAGCGGCGCCGGGCCATCGGGTCCGTCTCGGTCGCGCCCGAGATCCTGCCCCAGAAGGCCGGCTCCATCTCGCCTGCCGCCCAGAACATCCAGCTCAGCAGCACGCCGCGTTCGGGCGAGCCCTGCGGAAAGCCCAGACCCGCCTCGGGATGGAGCCCCGCCAGATAGACGGCCACGGCGCCGGATTCGGTGATCAGCGCCCCATCATGCAGCAGGGCCGGAACCTTGCCGTCCGGATGCGGATTGGCCGGATCGCGGGCCCCCGACCCGTCGCCGCGCAGGATGTCGCAATAGTGGATATCGACCTCGGCCCCCAGTTCCTCGATCAGCCAGACCAGCCGCGACGAACGCGATTGCGGGGCGTGAAACAGCGTCAGCATCGGGGTTCTCCTTCTGATGCGCTATCGCTCGCGACGCGGTCGCTCGCGGCTTGAGCGCGATGCCGCCAAGCCCTCCCCGGCGGCAGGGATTGACTACTGCCACCCTGCTGCCAGCATGCTGTCAGCAGTGAAGGTGCAGAGTGAGCACAGGTCGGAACGGCCGGGTTCAAAACGAAGGGAGAAGGAGCTCAAGCCGCGAGCGACCGCGTCGCGAGCATAGCGCCCAACAAGGATGAGACGCGCCGACCGCCTGTTCCAGATCGTCCAGCTGCTGCGCCGCAGCTCGCGCCCGCTGACGGCCGAGGCGATCGCGGCCGAGCTTGAGACGTCCAAGCGCAGCGTCTATCGCGACATCGCCGCCCTGATGGGGCAGCGGGTGCCGATCCGCGGCGAGGCGGGGATCGGCTATGTGCTGGACGGGGGCTTCGACATGCCGCCCCTGATGCTGACGTCCGACGAGATCGAGGCGGCGGTCCTGGGCGCCCAATGGGTGGCCGGGCGCGGCGACCCGGCCCTGGCCCGCGCCGCCCGGGACCTGATCGCCAAGATCGCCGCGACCGTGCCCGAGCGTCTGCGACCGGTGGTGCTGGAGCCGTCGGTGGCCTCGGCGCCCGTCTGGAAACCGGCGGAGATCGACCGGCTGGACATGGCCCAGGTCCGGGCATGGATCCACAGCGGCCGCAAGATCCGCCTCGACTATGCGGACGAACAGGGTCGCCCCAGCCGTCGGACCATCTGGCCCTTCCTGATCGGCTATCGAGAGACCACGCGCCTGCTGGTCGGCTGGTGCGAGAGCCGCGACGATTTCCGCACCTTCCGCACCGACCGGGTGGTGGAGGCGACCTTCCTCGACGACCGCTATCCCGGCCGCCCGGCGCAACTGCGCGCCCGCTGGCAAGCCAAGATGGACGAGGAGCACCGGCGGTATCTGGCCGCCGGATCTCCGCCGTTCGATCCGTAGATCAGTAAATCTCGAACAGGCCCGCCGCGCCGCCCCCGAAACGCAAGGCGTTTCGGGTTCCCCTTCTCAGGATGGGCGCGGCTGACCGTCCGTGTAGATCAGTAGATCTCGAACAGGCCCGCCGCGCCCATGCCGCCGCCGATGCACATGGTGACGACGCCATACTTGGCGCCACGCCGCTTGCCCTCGATCAGGACGTGACCGGTCATCCGGGCGCCGGACATGCCGTAGGGGTGGCCGATGGAGATGGCGCCGCCCGAGACGTTCAGCCGGTCGTCGGGAATGCCGAGGACGTCCTGGCAATGCAGCACCTGGACGGCGAAGGCCTCGTTCAGCTCCCAAATGCCGATGTCGTCCACCGTCAGCCCGTGGCGACGCAGCAGGATCGGCACCGCATAGACCGGGCCGATGCCCATTTCGTCGGGCTCGCAACCCGCCACGGCCATGCCGCGATAGGCGCCCAGCGGCTGGAGCTGACGCTTCACCGCCTCTCCGGCCTCCATGATGACACAGGCCGAGGCGCCGTCCGAAAGCTGCGAGGCGTTGCCGGCCGTGATGTATTCGCCCTGCTGGACCTCCTCCCCCGAGCCGAACACCGGCTTCAGCGACTTCAGCCCTTCCAGCGTCGTGTCGGCGCGATTGCCCTCGTCCTTGGACAGGGTGACCTCCTTCTTCGAGGTCTCGCCGGTCGCCTTGTCGGTCACCAGCATGGTCGAGGTCATGGGCACGATCTCGGCGTCGAAGCGGCCGGCCGCCTGGGCCTCGGCCGTGCGCTGCTGCGAGCGCAGGGCGTATTCGTCCTGGCGATCGCGCGAGATGCCGTAGCGGCGGGCCACGACCTCGGCCGTCTCCAGCATCGACATATACATGTGGGGGACGGTCTTCAGCAGTTCCTCGTCCTTGCCGCGGTAGAGGTTCATGTGCTGGTTCTGGACAAGGGAGATCGACTCCAGGCCGCCGCCGACCGCCATCTTCTGCTGGTCGAAGATCACCTGTTTGGCCGCCGTGGCGATGCCCATCAGACCCGAGGCGCACTGCCGATCCAGGCTCATGCCCGCGACCGAGACCGGCAGCCCGGCCGCCAGGGCGGCCTGACGCGCGATATTGGTGCCGGTCGAGCCCTGCTGCAGGGCCGCGCCCATGACCACATCCTCGATCTCGGCCGGATCGACCCCGGCCCGCGCGACGGCGTGCTTGATGGCGTGGCCGCCGAGCTGCTGGGCCTGGGTGTCGTTGAACGCCCCGCGATAGGCCCGACCGATGGGGGTCCGGGCGGTCGAGACGATGACGGCTTCACGCATGGAAGACTCCTTGGTGCGCTATCGCTCGCGACTCGGTCGCTCGCTGCTTGAGCGCGTTTTGTTTCCTGATGTGGGCCGCAGCGTCTTCGCGCGCTTCACCCGAGACTGAACCTTACAGACCTGTCCTCACGTCAACGCAAGCTCGGCCCGCATCTCGCGCCTCAAGTCGCGAGGCCCAAGTCTTGGAGGGGGCGAGCCGAGCATAGGCGCCGCGCCGCGAGGCGCGACTAGGAATGTGCTTTCTGCGCCTTGCCGAGCTCGATGACGCCTTGGGCCATGCCGCTTTCGGGCACGACCTCGCCCGCGCGGTCCGAGATCGCCTCGAACTGCGCGGCGATCTGTTCCGGCGCATCTGGGCCGACGACGCGGATGCCCTGGGTCAGGGTGACATAGGCGCGCTCGAAGCCGCCGGCGCCGGCCGCGAGGATGCAGCGGGTGGGGGCGTCCTCCGAAACCAGATACAGCAGGCCCGGCGACACCAGCTCCGGCCCGAGGGCCTCCAGCGGCAGGGCGGCGCCCAGATCCTCGGTCATCCGGGTATGGGCGGTCGGGGCCAGGCAGTTGACGCGGATGTCGTTCTTGGCGCCCTCGATCGACAAGGTCTGCATGAAGCCGACAAGGGCCATCTTGGCGGCGCCATAGTTGGTCTGGCCGAAGTTGCCGAACAGGCCGGACGACGAGGTGGTCATCACGATCCGGCCATAGTTCCGCTCGCGCATCCCGTCCCACACCGCCTTGGTGCAGTTGACCGCTCCCATCAGGTGGACGTCCATCACGAAGCGGAAGTCGTCGAGCGTCATCTTGGCGAAGGTCTTGTCCCGCAGGACACCGGCGTTGTTGACCAGGATGTCCACTCGGCCCCAGGTTGCGATGGCCTGATCGACCATGTCCTGAACCGCCTCGGCGTCGGTGACGGACGCGCCGTTGGCGAAGGCCTCGCCGCCCGCCGCCTTGATCTCCTCGACCACGGCCTCGGCCGCCGCCGAGGATCCGCCAGTTCCGTCGCGGGCGCCGCCCAGATCATTGATGACGACCTTGGCGCCGCGCGCCGCCAGGGCCAAGGCGTGTTCGCGGCCCAGACCGCCGCCCGCGCCGGTCACAATGGCCACCCGGCCGTCAAATCGCATCGCCATGGTCGGTTCCTCGCTCATCCCGGGTTCATGCCCTTGAGCGATCTCTAAAAGGGCTTCCGCGGCGGAATACAAGTCGCTTTACGCAAGTCGTGGTTTGTTAAGACAAGCGACCAGATGTGTTGAAACGGCGCCACAGTCGCCACATTCGTGCCGGGATGGCGGAACCGCGACGCAGCGGCCCCGTTCGGCTGCTAGTCGCTCGTCTGATCCCACGGTATCAGGCGTCTGAATTACGCAACGAGAGAATGAGGATCACGATGAAGTTGAAACTTCTTGCAACCGTCGCCCTGGCCGGTCTGGCGACCGCCGGTGCTGCGTCGGCGGAGCCGGACGGCTGGTACGGTGCGGTTGACGCCGGCTATCACCACTTCTCGGACCCGCTGAACGCCGAGTCGCAGGTCACGGGCAACAACTGGAACTTCGACGTCAACGACGGCTGGGCCG
>NZ_JBQVNM010000063.1:0-16463 GCF_052436175.1 Brevundimonas sp.
GGCTTCAGATCATCACCATCCGCGACGACCTTTTCGAGGGCTACCGGCGCCGCGTCGACTTCATCCAGCGCTACGTCTTCCCGGGCGGCATGCTGCCTAGCCGGGCCCGCCTGGGCGAGGTCATCGCCGAACAGGGCCTGACCGCCGGCGCTGAACGCAGCCTCGGCCTCGACTACGCCCGCACCCTGAACCTCTGGGCCGCCAACTATCGGTCGGTGAAGAGCGGCATGGACCAGACCTTCGACCGGCTCTGGCTCTTCTACCTCGGCTACTGCGAGGCGGGTTTCGCCACCGGCCGGACCGACGTCATCCAGCTCAGCCTATCGGCGCCGGAACAGGCCCGCTAACCTCCCCCGAAAGGGAGAGTTTATGACCGACGCCCAGGGCCCGCTCGCCGGGATGCGGATCGTGGAGTTCGACGCCATCGGTCCGGCGCCGCTCGCCGCCATGATCCTGGCCGACCTCGGCGCCGACGTGGTGCGTGTCTGCCGTGGCGGCGGCGGCTTCTGGGAGAACACCGGCGGGGCGGTGCTCAACCGCAACCGTCCCCACCTCAACCTAGACCTCAAGGCGCCCGAGGACCGCGACCGCGCGCTGGACCTCGTCGGTCGCGCCGACGCCCTGATCGAGGGTTTCCGTCCCGGCGTCATGGAGCGTCTCGGTCTTGGCCCGGACGCCTGCCTCACCCGAAACCCCCGCCTCGCCTACGTCCGCATGACGGGCTGGGGTCAGTCCGGACCGCTGGCCCAGCGCGCCGGCCATGACCTCAACTCCATCGCGCTGACCGGCGCCCTGCAGGCCATGGGATCGCCGGACGCCCCGCCGCCCGTTCCCCTGAACCTCGTCGGCGACTACGGCGGCGGGGCCATGTTCGCCGTCGTGGGCCTGCTGTCGGCCGTGACCTCCGCCCGCACCACCGGCCGAGGTCAGGTGGTGGATGCGGCCATGACGGACGGAACCTCGGTGCTCTCCAGCCTGTTTCACGCCCTCGCCGCGGGCGGCCTCTGGACCTCGGCCCGGGGATCCAACCTGCTGGACGGCGGGGCGCCCTTCTATCGCTGCTACGCCTGCGCGGACGGCGGCTTCGTCGCCGTCGGCGCCCTGGAACCGCCCTTCTTCGCCGCTCTCGTCGCCGGCCTGAAGCTCGATTTCGACCCCGCCGCCCAATACGACCAGACGCGGTGGCCCGACCTGGCCGCCGCCTTGGAAAGCGCCTTCGCCGCCCGGCCTCGCGATCACTGGACAGCGGTGTTCCAGGACACCGACGCCTGCGTCACCCCCGTCCTGTCCTTCGCCGAGGCAGCCGCCCACCCCCATCTCGCCACGCGCGAAACCCTCCCCTCGATCGACGGCCTGACGCAGCCCGCGCCGGCGCCCCGGTTGTCCCTCACCCCCGGCCGGATCGACCCCGCCCGCCGAGGCGAGACGACCTTCGACGCCCTCATCGACCGCTGGCGCGACTGATCGGGCCGGTTTTGTCGCGTGGACTTCACGGGCCGGCTGACGCATAGGGGCGCGGTGAGCGCCGCCGCATCCCCCTCCACCCGTCGTCACGATCTGGACTGGATCCGGGTGGGCGCCTTCGGCCTGCTGATCTTCTATCACGTCGGGCTCGCCTACAGTCCCTGGGACTGGCACCTGCACAGCCGCCATACGCTGGAATGGATCCGCGAGGCGGTTCTGGTCACCAATCCCTGGCGTCTGACTTTGCTGTTTCTGGTCTCGGGCGCGGCCGTTCGGTTTATGACCCTGCGGCGCACGGCGGCCGAGACCGCCCGCCTGCGCATCGCCCGCCTCGGCCCGCCCCTGATCTTCGGCGTTCTGGTGCTCGTGACGATCCAGTCCTGGATCGAGGCCATGGACAAGGCCGGCTGGAACGCGGGCTATCCGGCCTGGCTGATCCATGAGTTCAGCGGGTCCGGCCTCGCCGACGGCGTGCCGTTCAACCACCTGTGGTTCGTCGTCTACATCGCCGTCTACAGCTTCGTGGTCGTCGCCCTGATGTACCGGCCGACCTGGATCGCGGCGATCGAGGCCGGCATCGGCCGCGCTCTGGCCGGGCCGCGCATCCTGTGGGTCCCGGCCCTCTACCTGATCGTCGTGCGGGTGATCCTCTATCCGCCCTTCGGCCTGACCAACAATCTGGTCTGGGACTGGTACAACCACGCCCAGTCCCTGGCCGCCTTCCTGTTCGGTTTCTTCGCCGCGCGCGAGGTCTCCATCTGGAAGTCCTTGGAACGCCACCGCTGGATCGCACTCGGCGTCGCCGCCGTCGCCCTGCCCCTGATGATGCTCCAGGTCGCCCATCCCGGCGGCGGGGCGTTCCATGGCATACCTCGCAATATCGTCGTGGCCATCGACCAGTGGGCGGTGATGGTCGCCATTCTCGGCTTCGCCAGCCTGCATCTGCGCCAGAGGTCCGGTCCGGTCCTCGCCTATCTGAACGACGCCGTCTTCACCCTCTATCTGGCGCACCAGACCCTGCTGGTGATCGCCCTGTGGTGGATCCGCCCGGCCGACCTGCCCGTCGGTGTCGAGGCGCCGATCCTGGCCGCCTTCACCCTCGGCGGCAGCCTCATCATCTATGAGATCGTCCGCCGGGTGCCGCTTCTGCGTCCGATCTGGGGCCTGCGTCCCCTGCCGGGTCGTCCGACCTTCGGCCTGCCCCATCCCGGCCCCTATCGTCGTCGCCGGCTCCTGCTGACCCTCGGCGTCGCGGCCCCCGTCCTGGCCATCCTGACCGTGGCCCTGGCCATGAGCGCCTATCCGGACTTCGACAACGCCCGCCAGTACCTCAGCGAGCTCGGCGGCGCTAACGCCTCCATGCCCCTCATCTTCAACGGCGGGGTGCTGCTGGCCGGCGTCATGGCGGGTGCGGCGGGCGTAGGGCTGGGCCTCGCCCTCATGGCCATCACCGGCCACCGGATCGCGGGCGTTCTTACCGCCGTCTGTTTCGTTCTCGCCGGGATCGGACTTGCGGCCTCCTGCCTGATTCCCTGGCCGGATCCGATGCATGCAAAGGTGTTGAACCTCGCCCTCGGCATCCAGATCGCGCCCCTGCTCCTGCTCTGGGGCCTGTCCGCCCGGCGCGACATGCCGCGTCTGAAGCTTTTCCTGATGGCGGTTTTCGTGATCATGGCCGTGCTGACGGTCGTCACCCACCACATGGTCTTTCCCGGCACGGTGAACGACGCCAATGTCGGCTGGTGGGAACGGGGCTATGCCCTTGTTCTGGTGGGTTGGACGGGCATAGCGGCCTGGCTCCTGGGCCAGAAGCTTCGCCTGGATGGGGAACCGTCGCCCACCGACGCCCCAGATCGGGCCGGAAAGTAAAAAAACACGCGGTTATCACGATCGCGTGATTGATTTTCACGAAAATGCGTTCATGCTGCGCTGCACTGGCCTGCGCGCCCTCTCCCCCATGCGCGCGGCCCTTCTCGGGACGTCACGACAGCGATGAACAGGCTTGCCCTTCGCAGCGAGGATTTTCTGGCGGGCGCGGAGACCTACGGGGTTTCCGACTGGCTGCCCGATGACGCGCCCCTGGCCATGCCGATCCAGTCGCTCGACCACACGGTCGTCGTCGATCACGTCGACACAACACCAACGAACATCGCCGCGCGCCGCTGGCTGCTGGTCGCCGCCAGCCTGGTCCTGACCGGCCTGGCCGCCGTCACCCCCTGGGTTCTCTATGCTCGCCACGGCTTCGACAAGCTGGAGGTCCTGGGCTTTGGCCTCTTCCTGGTCCTGATCGCCTCGATCTCCTGCTGGTTCGCCAACTCCGCCATCGGCCTGTGGGTGCTACTGACCCACCGCGAGCAGGAAGACCTCGACTTCGCCCCCCACCCGCCTGCGCCGACCACCCGGACGGCCCTGCTGATGCCCCTCTACAACGAGGACGCCCACGCCGCCCTGGCCCGCCTGGCCAAGATCGACGCGAGCCTGGCGCGTCTGGGCGTGTCGGACGCCTTCGATTTCTTCGTCCTGTCGGACACCAACAAGGCTCCGGCCCTGATGACCGAACAGGCCGCCTTCGCCGGCTTCCGGCTGCGCGCCCACAGCCAGGCCTTCTATCGCCACCGCGAACTCAATACGGAAAAGAAGGCAGGAAACATCACCGACTGGACCCGTCGTTTCGGCGCGGCCTACGAGCAGATGGTGGTGCTGGACGCCGATTCGACCATGGCGGGCGAAACCCTGCTGCGGCTGGTCGACGCGATGGAGCGCAACCCGGGCGTCGGCCTGATTCAGACCGCCCCGACCATCATCAAGGCCCAGACCCTGTTCGCCCGCGTGTCGCAGTTCAGCGTGCGCCTGTATGGTCGCGTCGCCGCGGCCGGCCTGGCCTGGTGGACGGGTTCGGAAGGCTCCTACTGGGGTCACAACGCCATCCTGCGCACCCGCGCTTTCGCCGAGGCCTCGGGCCTGCCGCACCTGGACGGCAAGGCGCCGTTCGAAGGTCATATCCTCAGCCATGACGTCGTCGAGGCCGCCCTGCTGCGCCGCGCCGGCTGGGCCTGCCACGTCACCGCCGCCCTGGACGGCTCGTGCGAGGAGACCCCGCCGACCCTGACCGACTTCATCCGCCGCGAGCATCGCTGGTGCCAGGGCAACTTGCAGCACATGGCCCTGCTGGGTTCGCCGGGCCTGTCCTTCGCCAACCGCACCCAGCTGTTCATGGGGGTCCTGGCCTACGTCGCCTCGGCCCTGTGGTTCTCGGCCCTGGTGGTCGGTCTGGCCATCGAGCTGCAATACGCCCCGGACTGGTCATCCTTCCTCTATTTCCTGAACCCCCAGTTCTCGCCCTTCATGCTGGCGGCCCTGCTGGCCGGTGTGCTGCTGATGGGCCCCAAGGTCATGGGCGCCGCCCTGGTCCTGTCGCGTCCGCGCGAACGCCGGGCCTTCGGCGGCGGCCGTCGCGTGGTCTCGGGCATGCTGGCCGAGATCGCCATGTCGGCCATCCTCGCCCCCATCCTCATGGTCGCCAACACCGTCTCGGTGGTGAAGATCATGTCCGGTCAGAACGCTGGCTGGCATGCCCAGCAGCGCGACGCCGACGGCATCACCTGGGGCGACGCTTTCCGCTCCATGCGTTGGCAGATGATCGCGGGCGCCGCCTTCGTCGTGGCCCTGGGCTTCCGCCCGGACCTGGCCAGCTTCTTCGTGCCGATCGTCGGCCCCCTGCTGCTCTCCGCCCCGATCGCCAAGTGGACCTCGCGTCAGGCCTCCGGCGCCGCCTTCGCCCGTCGCGGCTGGTTGGTCACGCCTTCGGGCGATGAGGAAAGCGCAGCCCCCATGGTCATCCACGGCCCGGCCCGCCCGAACCTGATGACCGACGACGCCCGCGTCCGCGCCCTGCGCGCCCTGCAGGCGTAAGGGTGTAGGGTGTACCAATAGAGGCTGGGGTTTATCCTTCCCCACACCCTAGTCCCCAATCCCTACTCTCCCTACAGCCCGCCCATCGAGTTGTCGTGGTGCACCGCCTGCTTCTTCAGCCAGGCGACGAAGGCCAGGGTGCTGGTCGAGGCCGGCCGGTCGCGCGGCATGACCACATGATAGGCGAAGCCGACCGCTTCTGATCCATCCGCGAACGGCGCGACCAGCTTGCCGGCCTCCAGGTCCGCTTGGGCCAGGGTGCGCTTGGCCAGGGCCACGCCACGACCGGCGACCGCCGCCTCGATCAGCATGTCCGACTGGTTGAACCGCGACCCGCGCCGCGCATCCGCATGTTTGACCCCGCGCGCCTTCAACCACATCGGCCAGTCGGGGCGGCTGGGATCGGCGTCGTTGGACATGTCGTGCAGCAGGGTGTGCCCGACCAGATCAGCGGGATTGCGGATCGGCCTGTCGCCCTTCAGCAGGGCCGGGGCACAGACGGGCAGCACCGTCTCGGTCATCAGCCGCTCGACAACATGACCCGGATAGTCGCCCGGCCCATAGCGTACCGCCAGATCGGCCTTGCCCTCGCCCAGCACAACCGGCTCCATATCGGCCGAGATCCATACTTCGACCTCGGGATGGGCGGCGTGGAAATCATCCATGCGCGGCATCAGCCATTTGGAGGCGAACGAGGGCGCCACGCTGATCGAGACCTGACGCCGGCGCGGCGGCTCCCTGAGCATGGCCGAGGCGTCCATCAGCCGCTCGAAACCTTCCCGCAACAAGGGCACGGCCCCCCGCCCCAGATCGGTCAGCTGCAGCCCCTTGGCCTCGCGCAGAAACAGGGGCCCGCCGACGACGTCTTCCAGCAAGCGAATCTGCTGGCTCACGGCGCCGGGCGTCACCGACAATTCCTCGGCCGCCCGAGAGAAATTCAAGGTGCGCGCGGCGCTTTCAAAGGCGCGCAGGGCGTTGAGCGGGAGAAGAGGTCTGGCCATGCCGTTAGAAATCCTATCAGCCGCTCAAACACAAATCCTTTTATAAGGTGCGCTGCAACGCATCGCCTGAGGCTTCCTCCGTGTCCACCTCCCGTTCCGTCCTCGACCTCATCGGCGACACCCCCCTGATCCGCCTGAACCGCCTGTCGGATCAGACGGGCTGCGAAATCCTCGGCAAGGCGGAGTTCCTGAACCCCGGCGGTTCGATCAAGGATCGGGCGGCCCTGTCCATCGTCCAGTCGGCGCGAGCCTCGGGCGCGCTGCGGCCCGGCGGAACCATTGTCGAGGGCACGGCGGGCAATACCGGCATCGGTCTGGCCCTCGTCGGCGCGGCTCTCGGCCATCCGGTGGTCATCGTCATGCCCCGCACCCAGTCCGAGGAAAAGAAGCAGGCCGTCCGCGCTCTCGGCGCCCGGCTGATCGAGGTCGACGCCGCCCCCTTCTCCAGCCCCAACCACTTCGTCCACTATTCCGGACGGCTGGCGGCCGAGCTCAACGCCGAACTGTTCGAGGGCGCGATCTGGTCCAACCAGTTCGACAACCTCGCCAACCGCGAGGCCCACTACCGCACCACCGGCCCGGAAATCTGGGCCCAGACCGGTGGCCGGATCGACGGCTTCGTCAGCGCCGTCGGCTCGGGCGGCACCCTGGTCGGGGTCTCGACCTACCTGCGTGAACAGAACCCCGACATCGCCATCGGCCTGGCCGATCCCGGCGGCGCGGCCCTCTACAGCTGGTTCACCAACGGCGAAATGAAGGCCGAGGGCTCCTCCATCACCGAGGGGATCGGCGTGGCCCGCATCACCGGCAATCTGGAAGGCTTCAAGCCCGACCACGCCTGGCGGGTCGAGGACGCGGAGTTCCTGCCCATCCTGTTCGACCTGGTCCAGTATGAGGGCCTGTCGCTGGGCGGCTCGGCCGGCGTCAACCTCGCCGGCGCCGTCCGGCTCGCGCGCGCACTCGGCCCCGGCAAGACCATCGTCACCTGCCTGTGCGACCCCGGCGCCCGCTATGCGTCGAAACTGTTCAACGTCGACTTCCTGAAGTCCAAGGGCCTGCCGGTCCCGACCTGGGTCTGATCTACAGCCGCCAGACCTCGGCCTTCGCCCCGGCTTCGCCCAGAGTCTGCGCCACCCAGCCGCAGACCTCGGCCGCCGCAGCGTCCGTCCCATCGGGCGCGTTCAGCATGACCATGGCGCAGCCGTTCATCTTCATCGGATTGGTCAGGGGCCGCAGCCGGGCCTCGGCGACCAGCACGTCGCCCGACAGACGCCGCAGGAAGCCGTCAAACGTCTCCATGTCCTTGATGGGTGTCCAGACCGCCACGTTCGCGGACCGGTCGGCGCCCACCACCGACATCGCCGTCTCCGCCGAGCGCACATAGTCATCAGGCTTCTCGAACGGCGGATCGATCAGCACCAGCGGCGCCCTAACGCCTCTCGCGACCTCCATCGCCCGGTCATAACCGTCGCCCGCCTCGCCGCTCGCATTCGCGAACCCCGCCAGGGCCTGATCCAGCAGGTCCACGACCGGCGGGTTCAGCTCGAACCCGCGATAGCCGTCCCCGACCCGAAGCGCTCGCGCCACCAGCAGCGGCGACCCCGGATAGAAGCGCACTTCATCGGCGCCGTCATTCACCGCCCGCACCTCGTCGGCCAAGGCCGCGATCGCGGGCGGCAGCCCCTCGGCCGCCATCAGCCGCATCACCCCGGCCTCGGCCTCCTTCGACCGCGCCGCGTCGCCCGTCAGGTCATAAAGGCCCGCCCCGGCATGGGTGTCGATCACCGTCACCGGCCCGCCGGCGGCGACCTGACTCTGGCGCGCCTTCAACAGCCACAGCACCAGGGCGTGCTTGACCAGATCGGCGAAGTTTCCGGCGTGAAAGCTGTGACGATAGTTCATCCCGCTCCGTCCCGCGCCCGGCGCCCAAGGTCAAGGGCCCCGGGGTCAAGAGGAACCGCCGCGACCGAAGAGTCGTTGCTGTCCGGCCATCTCCCCGGACCAAGCCCATGTCGCCTGCCCCCGCCCCCGCCTCCGCCCTATTCCACCGGAGGCGAGGCTGATGGCCGACGGTTCCGCGCGGATGGCCGCCGACCTCGCCTTGCCCCAGGCGCCCGAGGGCTTGCGGTGGTGCAACGACGACCGTCCGGGCCTGTCGCGACGGCCCAGCGGCAAGGGCTTCCGCTATATCGACGCCACCGGCGCCACGGTGACCGACGCGAAGACCCTTGAGCGCATCCGCCTCCTCGCCATTCCGCCCGCCTGGACCGACGTCTGGATCTGCCCCCTGATGCGCGGCCACATCCAGGCCACCGGCCGCGACGCCCGGGGCCGCAAACAGTATCGCTATCATCCCGACTGGAGCCGTCACGCGGCCGAGACCAAGTTCGAGCGCCTGCCCGCCTTCGCCCGCGCCCTGCCGAAACTGCACGCGCGCGTCGAGGCCGATCTGAACCGGCGCGGCGCCAGCCGGGACAAGGTGTTGGCCACTGTCGTCCGTCTGCTGGAACTGACGCTGATCCGGGTCGGAAACGCCGAATACGCGCGCCAGAACCGCTCCTATGGCCTGACCACCCTGAACAAGCGCCACCTCGACATGGACGGCGCCGCCCTCCGCTTCGCCTTCCGGGGCAAGAGCGGCAAGGATCATGAGGTGACCATAAAGGACCGCCGCCTGGCCGCCGTCGTCCGCTCCCTGCGCGAACTACCCGGCCAGCAGCTGTTCAAATACCGCGACGCCGACGGCGATCTCTGCCCCGTGACCTCCGACGATGTGAACGCCTATATCCGCGACGCCATGGGCGAGACCTTCTCGGCCAAGGACTTCCGCACCTGGGCCGCCACCGTTTCGACCGCCCGGGCGCTCAGGGACGCCGGCGCTGCTGGATCGCCGACGGCGGCGAAACGACAGGTCAATCTCTGCATTCGCGCGGTCGCCGGCCTCCTCGGCAACACCCCTACCGTCTGCCGCGCCTCCTACGTCCACCCTGCAGTGCTGGACATGTACGCCGACGGCCGTCTCGGAGCCCTGCCCGGCCCGACGACCAAGGGATTCGAGATCGCCCTGATCCGGATGCTGTCTCGCCCAGGGTAAAGCGATCTTAACCGGGTCGGTCGCAACCTCCCGCCTTTCGGGGGCAGGCGACCATGACGACACGGACGGCGACGAGAGGTCGGGTGATCCCCTTCCGGCGGCCGCGCCGCGCCTGGCGTCTGTCACCTGTCGAAATCCTGGGCGCCGTGGTGATTCTGGCCCTCTGCCTCGCCATCGCGGCGCCGCCCGCCTGGCGTGACGTCGCCGCCGATCTATGGACCGCGCCCGCCGCCGCATCGCCTTCGCCGTCAGACGCAACGAGCGGTCTCATCGGGCCCGCCCGCGTCATCGACGGCGACACGCTCGAGATCAACGGAGAGCGCATCCGCCTCCATGGCGTCGACGCCTTCGAACGCGACCAGACCTGCGGCGCCGGCGCCTCGACCTGGTACTGCGGCCTGGCCGGAACCGACGCCCTGACCCGCCGGCTCGACGGGCGCACCGTCTCCTGCGAGCCGCTGGACACGGATCGCTACGGCCGCACCGTCGCCCGTTGTCGCACGGGCGGAGAGGATATCGGCGCCTGGATGGTCGAACGGGGCATGGCCCTCGCCTACCGCCAATACAGTCTGGACTATGTCGAGGCCGAGGATCGGGCCCGCACCGCCCGCCTCGGCGTCTGGCGCAACGCGGCCTTCACCGCCCCGCAGGACTGGCGCACGGCCCGCTAGAAGGCCCCCTTAAGCGGCCTTGTCCCAGTTCAGCACCACCTTGCCCGACTGACCGGCCTTCATGGCCTCGAAGCCTTCGGCGAACCGCTCGTAGCCCATGCGGTGGGTGATCAGGGGCTCCAGATCCAGCCCGGCCTTCAGCAGGCCCAGCATCTTCCTCCAGGTCGTGAACATCTCGCGCCCATAGACGCCCTTGATGTTCAGGGCCTTCAGGATGATGGCGCCCCAGTCGGTCTCCATCGGCTTGGCCGGAATGCCCAGCAGGGCCATGCCGCCGCCCATGATCAGGGTATCGACGCATTGCTTGAAGGCGATCGGCGAGCCCGACATCTCGAGCGCCACATCGAACCCGACCTTCAGGCCCAGCTCGTGCATGACGTCCCTCAGGTCTTCCCTGGTCGTGTTCACCGTGCGCACGCCCGGCGCCACCTTCTGCGCCAGGTCCAGACGGAAGTCGTTGATGTCCGTCAGCACGACCGTCCGCGCGCCCGCGTGACGCGCCACCGCCGCCGCCATCATCCCGATGGGCCCCGCGCCGGTGACCAGAACATCCTCGCCCAGTAGGTCGAACTGCTGGGCGGTGTGCACCGCATTGCCGAACGGATCGAGGATGGAGGCCACGTCGTCGGACACGTCGTCCGGCAGTTCGATGACGTTGAACGCCGGAGCGACCACGAACTCGGCGAAGGCGCCCTGACGGTTCACCCCGATGCCGCGCGTGTGGGGGTCCAGATGGAAATGCCCGGCCCGCGCCGCCTCGGAGTTGAGGTCGATGACATGGCCCTCGGCCGAGACCCGCTGGCCGATCTTCAGCGGCCGATCCACCTCGGACCCGACGGCGACGATCTCGCCGGAAAACTCATGCCCCGTGATCATCGGGGTCGGCACATTCTTCTGGGACCACTCGTCCCAGTTCCAGATGTGGATGTCCGTGCCGCACACGGCCGTCCGCTTCACCCGGATCAGCACGTCCTCGGGCCCCGGCGTCGGAACGGGGGCGTCGATCAGTTCCAGCCCGGGAACGGGACCGGTCTTGGCCAGGGCCTTCATGGTGTGGGTCATCAGATTACTCCCAACTCTTTACCAGCCTGCTTGAACGCAGCGACGGTCTGATCGATGTGGTCGAAGGTGTGGGCCGCCGACATCTGCGTCCGGATGCGCGCCTGGCCGCGCGGCACCACCGGGAAGCTGAAGCCGATCACATAGACGCCCAGCTCCAGCATCCGCGCCGCCAGATCCTGCGCCAGCTTGGCGTCGCCCAGCATGACCGGGATGATCGGATGCTCGCCGGGCAACAGGTCGAACCCGGCCTCGGTCATGGCCGAGCGATAACGGGCGGCGTTGGCGGTCAGCTGCGTCCTCAGGGCGTCGCCCTCGGCGCCTTGGGCGATACGGATCGCCTCCATCGAGGCCCCGCAGATCGACGGGGCCAGGGCGTTGGAGAACAGATAGGGCCGCGCCCTCTGTTTCAGCAGTTGCACCACAGCCGAGGTGGCGCAGATGAAGCCGCCCATGGCGCCGCCCAGCGCCTTGCCGAAGGTGCCGGTGACGAAGTCCACCTGAACCCCGTGATGGGCGAACGACCCGCGCCCCTTCGGGCCCAGGAAGCCCGTCGCATGACAGTCGTCGACCATGATGAGGGCGTCGTACCTGTCGGCCAGAACCCGGATATCCTTCAGCTTCGCGATATAGCCGTCCATCGAGAAGGCGCCGTCGGTGGCGATGATGATGTCGCGCGCGCCCGCCGCCCGGGCCTCCTGCAGCCGCGTCTCCAGTTCGTCCATGTCGGAGTTGGCGAAGCGGTAGCGTTTGGCCTTGCACAGCCGCACCCCGTCGATGATCGAGGCGTGGTTCAGACTGTCGGAAACGATCGCGTCTTCCTCGCCGAACAGGGGCTCGAAAAGGCCGCCGTTGGCGTCGAAGGCGGCGGCGAACAGGATGGCGTCCTCGAACCCCAGATAGTCGGCGACCGACCGCTCCAGCGCCTTGTGGATGTCCAGCGTCCCGCAGATGAATCGCACCGAGGCCGTCCCGCCGCCACGCTCATCAGACGCCGCCTTGGTTGCATCGACGATCCTCTGGTCGCCCGCCAGACCCAGGTAGTTGTTGGCGCAGAGATTGAGCACGCTGCGCCCGCCGACCTCGATCATCGGACCTTGCCGGCTGGCGATGACCCGCTCAGGCTTGGTCAGCCCCTGGGCGTCGATATCGGACAGTTCGCGGCTGACGCGGTCGTGGAAAGCGGTCGGCATGGGCCCTCGCGAATGGCGGTTCAGGCGCGTCGGATTACGCCCAAACCCTCGCCCGCGCCACCCCGGCGAAGACCATCGCTCCGGCCTAGTTCGGCGAGGCGTCCGCCGGGCGCAGCGGACTCACCCTGACCCGCCCGCCGCAGGGGGTGAAGGTCTGGGCCATGTCCAGTGGCGTGGCGTCTCCGGGGGCGGACACCCTGACGGTCGTCGCCGTCGGGCAGACCGTCTCCCCCTCGGCCTCATGCGGCACGACGTTCCAGGCCAGGTCGAATACCGCCTTCGCGCCCGGAGCCAGGGTCAGGGTCTTCGGCGCAGGCCCGCCGTTGAAATAGTTGTCCGGCCCGCGCTCGGCCACGACGTTGGCGAGCGGCACGCCCTTGCCGTCCAGCACCGACACGGTCGGATATCCTCCGGTGACGCAGGTGTTCGGCCCGGTGTTGGTCAGGGCCAGCACATTGACCCGGTTGCCCATCCCGGCGTCCCCCCCGTCGAGCGACAACTTCAGTTGGCCACCGACACAGGGCGGCGGCGTAACGGGCGCCGGCGCGGCGCGACTGCAGCGTTCCAGCACCGGCCCCGGCTGCCCGCCGGTCTCGATCCGGGTCAGAACCCCCGTTTCCTGGTCGCCGCGCGTCGCAACCCGCCACTCGACACCCTCGCCCGTGTATCGGGCCCCACTGCCCGACGGCGCCGCCGCCAGCGACAGGGTCTTGCCGTCCCGGGTCACCCGGGCCTGCGACTGGCCAATATAGATTACCGACACCGTTCGACCGCCTTCGCAGGCATAGGCCGTCGCCGGCGCCGTCGGATCGGTCGCGGGCGGCGCCGCGTCGGCCTCGGCGGCAGGCGGCGTCTCCGGCGTCTCGGCCGGCGGACTACAGGCCGAGAGCGTCAGTCCGACAGCAGCGAATCCGCCAATCATGGCGGTGGCGGGTCTGGATCGATCGGACATCAGACGCATGGGCTGGAACCTCGTTCAGGAGGGATCAACGTCCGGACCGGCCGAATGGCTCCGCTTGTCGATCCGGTCGGCGGCCTCCTGGCCGATGTGGGCGATACCTCGCCGCGCCGCGATCTCCACCTGTCGCTGCCGCTCGGCATAGGCGGCCCGACGCTCGTCCGCCCGGTCGTCGGCGCATCGCTCGCAGGCCACGCCCTCGACGTACTTGGGAGACCGCCGCCCCGCCTTGCTGACGGGCATCCGACAGGCCCGGCACAGGCTGTGCGATCCGGCCGTCAGGCCATGCCCCACCGCCACCCGCTCATCGAAGACGAAACATTCCCCGCGCCACAGGCTTTCGGGCTCCGGCACGGTCTCCAGATAGCGCAGGATTCCGCCCTTCAGATGCAACACGTCCTGCACCCCTTCGGTCTTCAGCAGGGCCGTCGCCTTCTCGCAGCGGATGCCGCCGGTGCAGTACATCGCCACCCGCTTCGCCCCCCGCTCGGCGATCAGGGCCCGCCCCTCGGCTTCGAACCAGGCGGGAAAGTCACGAAACCCGGCCGTATTGGGCTGGACCGCATGTTCGAAGGCCCCGATCTCCCCCTCATAGGCGTTGCGCGTGTCGATCACGAGCGTGTCGGGATCGGCGATCACGGCGTTCCAGTCCTCGGCCGCCACATAGGTCCCGACGTTTCCGACCGGATCGACGTCCGGCCGCCCCAGGGTGACGATCTCGGCCTTCACACGCACTTTCAGCCGATGAAACGGCCGCGTATCGCTCCAGGCGTATTTGACCTCCGGCGCCTTCAGCCCGGGCGTCGCCCGGATGACCGCCAACACCGCCTCGACCCCGACTTCGGGTCCCGCGATGGTGCCGTTCACCCCCTCATGGGCCACCAACAGGGTCCCGCGCACGCCTCCCGCCTGCGCAGCCTCCTCCAGCCGCGCCCGAAAGGCTTCCGGATCCTCGATCCGTGCGAATCCATAGACGGCGGCGATACGAACAGCGGCGGTGTTCACAACAGACTCCAGCGGCCCAGTTCCTCATGGGCCGCCTTGCCATGCAGGCTGCGGACCAGCAGCACCTCCCGCGCCTCCCACACCAGAGGCTCGTCCAGTCGGATCGGCTCGAACGCCGGGCCGCCATAGGCGACGGTCAGATGCGGCCGCTGCCCGCCCATCACGTCTTTCCCCAAGCTTCGCGCCGCTTGGGTCAGCTGACGGCGCACCTCCAGAAAGGCGTCCGGCGTCTCCGCGCAACCCAGCACCACCGCGCCGTTCCCGAACCGCTCCAACCGGTCGAAGACCAGTCGAAACGCCGCCCCGCGCATCAGGTCGCCGATCTGGATCGCCCGCGCCACCGCTCGGGGATCGTACGTCCCCACCAGAACCAGGATGGCATGGAGGACGGACGCCGGACGCCGCTGCGACCCTGGCGGCGCGAGTCGCTCGGCCAGATCGCAGGCCGTCCGACGCGCCGCCTCCGTGCCGCCGATCATGAAGAAGACATTGTCCGCGCTCGACGGATCAACGGCGGCGGCGACCTCATCATCCGCGAACAGAGTCATGCCCCGGCGATCTCCCGCGCCATGATCAGGGCCCCTTCCAGCCCGGCGTTCTCCAGCGCGGCAGGGACCAGATAGCCGCCCTCGCCGGCCACCACGCTCGCACCATAGCCGTTCAGTTCCTGGCGCATCCGCGATTCGATCTCCGGGATCAGCCCCTTCGTCCCCATCACCCCGCCGCCCAGCACGATCCGTTGTGGCGACCAAGCCAGCAGCAGGGTCGCGCAGAACTGCCCCAGATAGTCGGCCGCCAAGGCCCGCACCTCGGCCGCGTCCTCCAGACGCCGTCCGTTCAACCGATCCCCAAGGGCGGGCCCGGCCGACAATCCTTCGGCGCAGTCGGGATGGAAGACGCATCGGCTGGGCGTCCGGTCATTCTCCGCACGCCGCACCCGTACGTGTCCGATCTCGGGGTGCAATGCGCCCTTCAGCGTCAGGCCGTTGATCGCCATTCCACCGCCAATGCCGGTCCCTACGGTGACATAGGCGACGGTATGAAGCCCGCGGGCCGCTCCGATCGCCTGCTCTGCGAGGGCCGCCACGTTGACATCCGTGTCAATCGCGACAGGAGCGTCCAATGCGTCAGCCAGTCGGCGGCCCAGGTTGAAGCCGCTCCAGCGGGGTTTGGGCGTGGCCAGCATGACGCCGTAGTCCGCAGAGGTCGGATCAATTACCAAAGGCCCGAAACTCGCAAGGCCAATGCCGGCGACACGCGCCCCGGCTGGCGTCGCCTCTTCCACCGTCCGGACCAGCACGGCTTGAGCCGTTTCCGGACCCTCGGTGGGAAGGCGAACATCGGCCAGAACCGCCCCGTCAGCCGCCACGACGCGGCAAAGGATCTTAGCCCCACCGGTTTCGATTCCGACAAACACCGGGTGGGGATCGGACACTGGGTTCACTTCAGGGCTCTTGTCGTCCGGCTGCTAACCGCGCGACGGCCTTATACCTGACCTGGAGGCTGGCGGACGCGCGAAGATCAGCCCGAAACGCAAAAACGCCGCCCGATCTGGGCGGCGTCTTTGATGTTTGGGTGCGGGAGCAGGATTTGAACCTGCGACCTTCAGGTTATGAGCCTGACGAGCTACCGGGCTGCTCCATCCCGCGGCAAACGGTAGTGTGAAGGAAGAAGTGTTCAAGATTGCGCCAGATAGGCGCTGCAACCCCCTGTCCGCCTGGTAGACCCGGCGGCGACCTACTCTCCCGCGCCTTGAGACGAAGTACCATTGGCTCTGGAGGGCTTAACGACCGAGTTCGGGATGGGATCGGGTGGGGAACCTCCGACATAGCCACCAGGTCAACCAGGCGGACAGAAGGATTGCGAAAAGACATTGTCGTATTCGAAAAATCGAATGAGTTTTGCTGAGAAACGATCAAACCGATCGGATTATTAGTACCAGTAAGCTTCACACGTCACCGCGCTACCACACCTGGCCTATCAACGTGGTAGTCTTCCACGATCCTCAGCGAAGCCTTGTTTTGAGGTTAGTTTCCCGCTTAGATGCTTTCAGCGGTTATCTATTCCATACTTAGCTACCCTGCTGCACAGCTGGCGCCATGACAG
>NZ_JBQVNM010000064.1:0-16262 GCF_052436175.1 Brevundimonas sp.
GAATGGTGGAGATCGCAAATCGACGCCTTACCCGGCCGCCGCTCGGTATGACTTCGGTCGAATTGATCTACAGCATGTATGAAGTGCCGATCGAGTGATCGACTATTTCGACGCCAGCGCCGTCGTGCCGCTGCTTGTGTCAGAAGCCCATAGCCAACCGGTCGTCGATCTCATGAGTCAGGCCGCCGGGGTTCAGGTCAGCGACTTCGTTGTGGCCGAGGCGTCATCGGCGATTTCACGCCTCGTCCGCATGAAGGCGATCGATGCCCAGGCTGGAAAGGTGCTTCTTTCAGACCTGGACGACTGGGTGGCCGCCACTTTGACCCCGATAGAGGTCGAGGCGGAAGACGTCCGTCAGGCCACCGCAATCGTGCGCGACTTCGACCTCAAGCTTCGCGCGCCCGACGCGCTTCATCTCACGATCTGCCGCCGCATCGACGCGCGGCTTGTCACACTCGACAACAATCTGGCCCGCGCCGCCCGCGCAGTGGGCGTAGCCTGCATTAATCCAGCCGAATCTTCGGCATAAATGCGGGAATGACGAAAACGCCCCGACGCCCCGCCTCCGGCCTGCCCGACAAGGAGACCCTGCTGCGGTTCCTGCGCGAGGCGGGCGAGGCCGACAAGTCCGATCTGGCCCGGGCCTTCGGCCTCAAGGGCGCCGAGCGGCGGGCCCTGCGCGAAATGCTGCGCGAGCTCGAGGCCGAGGGGAAGCTGGGCAAGCGGGGCCGAAAGGGCTTCTCCGAGGCCGGCGCCCTGCCCCCCGTCGGGGTCGGCGACGTGGTCGAGCGCGATGCGGACGGCGAACTCTATGTCCGACTGGTGGACGCCTCGTCCGACGCGCCGCGCGCCCTGCTGGTGCCAGACAAGTCCGGCAAGGTCGGACCCGCCCCCGGCATGGGCGATCGCCTGCTGGTCAAGTTCGAGCGCGGGACCGACGGCTGGGAGGCCCGGCTGGTCAAGAAGCTGGACTCCGACGGCCATCGCGTCCTCGGCGTCGTCCGCAAGTCGGCGCGCGAGACCCGGGTCGAGCCGGTGGACCGGCGCTCCAAGGACACGCTCATTATCCCGCCGCTGTTGGCCGAGGGGCTGAAGGACGGGGATCTGGTCCTGGCCGCCGTCGAGAAGGGCGAGCAGCGCTACGGGCCGAAACGCGGCAAGATCCTCGAACACATCGGCAAGGAGGACGATCCCCGAGCCGCCTCCCTGATCGCCATCCACACGCACAACGTCCCGATGGGCTTTTCCGAGGCCGTGGAGCGGGAGGCCGAGGCGGTTGAACTGCCGACGCTGAAGGGCCGCGACGACCTGCGTCAGGTCCCCTTCATCACCATCGACCCGGCCGACGCCCGCGACCATGACGACGCCGTCTACGCCCAGCGCGACGATGACCCCAAGAACGAGGGCGGCTGGATCGTCTGGGTCGCCATCGCCGACGTCGCCGCCTATGTGACGCCCGGCTCGGCCCTGGACCGCGAGGCCCGGGCCAAGGGCAATTCGACCTACTTCCCCGACCGGGTCGAGCCCATGCTGCCCGAGCGGCTGTCGACCGGCCTGTGCAGCCTGAAGGAGGGCGAGAACCGCGCGACCCTGGCCGTGCGCATGGTCTTCGACAAGGAGGGCCGAAAGACCGGCCACAGGTTCCATCGCGGCCTGATGCGGTCCCACGCCAAGCTCAGCTACGAACAGGCCCAGGCCGCCATCGACGGCGTGGATCCCGAGACGGGAACCGGCGGCCCCGACGACACGACCGGGCCGATCATGGAGGCCATCCTCTATCCGCTGTGGAACGCCTATCGCACGATGCTGAAAGGCCGGCTGAAGCGCAGCCCGCTGCAGATCGAGAGCGCCGAGCGCCGCATCCGCATGGCCCCCGACGGCGGCATTGTCGCCATCGAGCCGCGCAAGTCGCTGGAGGCCCATCGCCTGATCGAGGAGATGATGATCCAGGCCAATGTCTGCGCCGCCGAGACCCTGGAGCAGAAGAAGGTCCCCCTGATCTATCGCGTCCACGAGGCGCCCAGTCAGGAGAAGATTTTCAACCTGGCCGACTTCCTGTCGACCATCGCCATGCCGTGGAACAAGGGCGAGCCGGCGACGACCAAGCGGTTCAACAAGCTGCTGGACCAGACCCGGGACGGTCCGCACGCCGAGGTGGTCAACGAGGTGGTGCTGCGCAGCCAGATGCAGGCGATCTACAGCCCCGAGAACGTCGGCCACTTCGGCCTGCACCTCGATCGCTACGCCCACTTCACCTCGCCGATCCGGCGCTATTCCGACCTGATCGTGCATCGAGGGCTGATCCGCGCCCTCAACCTCGGCAAGGACGGGCTGACCGATCGCGAGATCGCCGAGCTGACCGCCATCGCCGATCAGGTGACCCAGACCGAGCGCCGCTCCATGGCCGCCGAGCGGGACGCCATGGACCGCTACATCGCCGCCTTCCTGCAGGACCGGGTCGGGGCGACGTTCAATGGGCGGATCACCGGCGTCACCCGATTCGGCCTGTTCGTGCGGCTGGAGGAGACGGGCGCCGACGGCCTGGTTCCGGTTTCATCCCTCGGCGACGAATACTTCGTCCACGACGACCGCGCCCATGCCCTGGTCGGCGAACGGTCGGGGCGGCGCTTCACGCTGGGCCGCACGGTCGAGGTGAAGCTGAAGGAGGCCACCCCCGTCACCGGCGGCCTGCTGTTCGAGATGCTGTCGGAGGCCGAGCCGCGCGATCCCAACGCCCCGGCCCCGCGACTGGGCATGCGGGGGCGAGATGCTCGGCCCGGAGGCGGCGGCAACGGCCCGCCCAAGCGCGGCTCCAAACGCCCGGGCGGTCCCAAGCCCCGCAACGATGGCCGGGGCGGCAAGCCCTCCGGCGGCCTGAAGGGCGTGCGCAAGGGCAAGCGGCGTTGACGCCTGTCGCATGACCCAACCCTTCGACGCCGCACAGGATCTGAAGGATGCGCCGCGCACCGGCGACCGGCAGCGGCCGAAGGACGCCGCCACCCTCATCCTGACGCGCGGGGGCAAGGGTCGGGCCGAGGTGCTGATGGGGCGTCGGGCGCCGGGCCATGTCTTCATGGCGTCCAAGTGGGTGTTTCCGGGCGGGCGGGTGGAGCGATCCGACGCCTCGGCCGCCTTCGCCACCGACCTGTCGTCGGGCGATCTGGCGCGATTGGCGCTTGAGGTCCCGGCCCGGCGGGGTCGGGCCCTGGCCCTGGCCGCCGTGCGCGAGACCTTCGAGGAGACCGGCCTGCTGCTGGCCGAGGCGGCCGCCGCGGCCATCGTGGCGGGCGGATGGCGCGAGTTCCGGGCCGTCGGGGCCCTGCCCGACCTCGCCGCCCTGTCCTATGTGGCGCGGGCCATCACTCCGCCCGGACGGACCCGCCGGTTCGACGCCCGGTTCTTCATGGCCGACGCCGCCGCCCTGCTGCATCCGGAGCCGACCGCCGGATCGGGCGAACTGGACGAGATCGCCTGGCTGCCGCTGGACGAGGCCCGGGCGCTGGACCTGCCCGCCATCACCCGGTTCGTGCTGGGCGAGGTGGCCGAGCGGCTCAAGAATCCTCAACGCCCCCTGCCCTTCGTCCGCATGGTGCGCGGACGGCACGTCGTGGATCATCAGGACTGACCGCCATGGCCGATACGCCCATCACCCTGCGCCTGACGATCGCCGACCCGGTTCCGGGCGTGCGCTACAGCCTGCAGAAAGACGACGCCCCGCATGAGCCGGTGACGGCGACCGAGGCGCCCCTGTCGTTCGATGTGCCCATCCGGCTGGCTGACGACAACCGGATGCTGGGCCCCTTCGTGCGGCGCGAGGGCAAGGAGAGGCGGTTCGTCTACATCCGCATCGGGACCTCGGCGGGGGATCATGCGTCGGAATGGAGCCGTCGGGCCAAGATCGACGTCCACGACATCCCGCCGGCCCTCCTGGACCGGGCGCGGGGCGGCTCGGTGCTGGAGGTGATCCTGCCCGGCAAGGGCAAGGACGGCACGCCCGCTTGCGCGACTGTGAGGGCGATCGAGGGATGGAAGGCGGTTTAGGGAACGGACTGGCCGCCGGCCTGCCTCCCAAGGCCCTGCCTCAACGGTACCAGAAAGTCTCTTCGGTCGTGTCCTCGGCGGTGGAGCGGATCAGGGCCCCGCCCGCGAACTCCGCCGAGCCGGCGCGATAGCGGACCCCCGAGCGCCCGGACAAACCCCTGACCCACCTCAGTTGCACGGTGTCGTTCTGTGAACAGCTGAAGGACAGGCGGTAGGCCGCGCCGACCTCGGCGAACTCCGCTGCGAGCGGCGCCAGGTCTCCGCGAGGCGCGCGACCGTTGAGCCGGATGGCGGCAGGTTGGTCGAGCGGACGCATGGGTCGCTCGATCTCCAGCCGGTTTCGGCCGCATCGGGCGCTGAAGGTCTCCTGCCAGGGATTGGCCGGACGCGGCTCCGAGGTCCGAACGACCACCTCGCCGGACTGGAGCAGCAGGATGATCGACAACAGCATCGCGTTCTCCTCGCCTTCGCGGCGCTCACCTCGACGAGTGTGGGTCGGGCCGGAGAAAAATGGAAGCCGGCCGGGCCCGCTAGAGCGGCTTCGTCAGATCGAATTCCACCCGCATGAAGCGCCCGCCGGGGCGGCGGAGTTCGTAGGCGAACATGCGGCCCGGATGGACCTCCATGGCCCAGACGTTGGTGGTTGAGACCTGGGCGCCGCCCTTGATGAACTGGTCGATCGATTCGCGGTCCACGGGGAATTCCTGTCGCCCGGCCGTGCCCGCGTTCGCCGTGTCGCCGCCGTACATGTGATAGCCGTGGATCACGCCCGCCGGGTCGCGGTGGTCGTGCTTGAGGCGTAGGCCCGCGTCGGTGCGGGTGATGATCCAGCGGCGCGAGCGGTCCTCGCCCACCGCGAAGGGAATGCCGACCTCGTCAGCGGCGCAGTCGCGGACCTGCATGACCAGACGGCTCTTGCGGAAGTCGTCGTCGGCCGGATCGGTGGTCACCACCCGCCCCTCGAACGTCTGGCCGCACAGGGCGTTCAGGCGGGCCAGGAAGGCGTCCTGGGGCGCCTCGGCGCCGCGGGACACGGACGGGCCGGAGGCGCAGGCGGCCAGGGTCAGGGACAGGGCCAGGGAGGCGAAGGCGGCGGCGACGGGTGCGATTTTCATCATGCCAGCCTAGAAGCAAACGCGATCCGCTCAATGCGTCGTCTTGTTCCGATCCGGGGCCGTTGACTTTGGAGCGGTCCTGAGTATGTTCCGCGCCTCTTATTTTAAGCGGCTTTCGCCGTCGCAGAGGTAATTCCGATGGCCAAACCGGCTTCAATCAAGATCCGCCTGAACTCCACGGCCGACACCGGCTTCTTCTACGTCACCAAGAAGAACGCCCGCACCATGACCGAGAAGATGGTCGTCAACAAATACGACCCGGTCGCCAAGAAGCACGTGCCGTTCAAGGAAGGCAAGATCAAGTAAGCGTCTGACGCTTCGACGATTTTGGGACGCCCGGTCAGAGATGGCCGGGCGTTTTTCGTATGGGCGGATGGCGTGACGGGCGTCAGGCGGCGCGGGCGATGACCCGGTTGCGGCCGCGGGACTTGGCCTCATAGACCCCCTCGTCGGCCCGCTTCAGCAGGGCTTCAGGCGTGTCGTTCTCGCCGGTCGAGGCGGCGACGCCGACCGATGCCGTCACCGACAGGTGCTCGCTGCCCATGACGCGGAACGGCGCGGCGGCGACGTCGCGGCGAATCCGGTCGGCGATCAGCAGGGCGTCCTCCAGCCGGGTGTCGGGCATGACGACGACGAACTCCTCGCCACCGATCCGGCACGGCAGGTCCACGGCCCGGACATTGGTGGCCAGGCGCACGGCGAACTCGGTCAGAACCTCGTCGCCCGCGTCATGGCCGAAGCCGTCGTTGACCGCCTTGAAGTGATCGATGTCGATCATCAGCACGGCCACGGAGCCTCCGCCGCGATTCGACCCGCGCACGAAATCGGCCAGTTGCCCCGCCATGTAGCGGCGGTTGTGCAGGCCGGTCAGGGCGTCGGTGACGGCCATCTCCAGACTGTAGTCCAGCTTCTGACGCAGGAAGTCGGCGTAGCGCTTGCGCCGCACCTGGGTCCGGGCGCGGGCGGCCAGTTCCTCGGGATCCACCGGTCGCGGCAGGATGTCGTTGGCGCCCAGATCCAGCGCCTTCAGCAGGCGCGCGCGGTCGTCGGGATCGACCACGGCGAGGATCGGCAGGCTGCGCGTCGCCTCGGCCGAGCGCAGGTGGGCGATCAGCCGCAGGCCGTCGAAGCTCTCGGCCGTGACATTGACGATCATCAGGTCGAGCGGGCCCGTCGCCGCCCTGCGCGCCGCGTCGGCGTCAGGCTCGACCGAGGCGCGATGTTCGCGCGAGAGCTCGGCGATGATTTGTTCTGCCTGACGCGGGTTGTCGTCGACGACCAGGACGCGGCCGCCCGTGGCCCGCAGACGCCCCGCGCCGTCAGAGGTGACGCCCAGGCGGCGACCGCTCTCCTCACGCTCGCGCAGCTCGTCCATGACCAGCTTGAGCCGGACCAGAGACTTGACCCGGGCGAACAGGACCACGTCGTCGAGCGGCTTGGTGACGAAGTCGTCGGCCCCGGCCTCCAGTCCCTTGATCCGGTCCTGACGCCCGTCCAGGGCGGTTACCAGGACGACCGGGATGTGTTTGGTGCTCGGGTCGGCCTTCAGCCGGCGGCAGGTCTCGAACCCGTCCATACCCGGCATCATGACGTCCAGCAGGATGATGTCCGGCTGTTCCGCCTCGGCCAGGCTCAGGGCCGTCGCGCCGTCCGTGCAGGTCAGGACGTCATAGTATTCGATCGTCAGCTTGGCCTCGAGAAGCCGCACATTGGCTTCCACGTCGTCGACCACAAGAATACGCGCGGTCATCGGTGTCCCCTCAGGCGGCCTGGCCGAGGTGCTTTCGCACCGTGTCCAGGAAATGCATCACCGAGATCGGCTTGGAGATATAGGCCTCGCAGCCGCCCTGACGGATGCGCTCCTCGTCGCCCTTCATGGCGAAGGCGGTGACGGCGACGACCGGGATATGGGCCAGGTCCTCGTCGTCCTTGAGCCACTTCGTCACCTCCAGCCCCGAAATCTCCGGCAGCTGGATGTCCATCAGGATCAGGTCGGGGCGATGCTGGCGCGCCAGGGCCATGGCCTGCAGCCCCTCGCGGGTCTGCAGGGTCTCGTAGCCCTGGGAATCGAGCAGATCATGAAAGAGCTTCATGTTCAGCTCGTTATCCTCGACGATGAGGACTTTCTTGGACATCTTCACCCGGTCTGTTCGCCCCCGCTGGCTGGCGTTTCGCGCCGGGGCTCTTGGTCTTCTTCGGGTGCAATATGGGCACGCCAGTCTTAAGTTGGCGTGAAGTCGGGCGCGCCGTCGCGCCGACGCCCTTTTGCGGAGATTGACGCTGGCTCTCACGGCCATCTGTCGTGACTGTCTGTGGACCGGCGAAGCCGCGCCGGCGGCCAACCGCTGTCCGGCCTGTGATGGGATGAGGCTGGTCTGCGACGCCGAACTGGATCAGCTGAGCCTGGCCCATCTGGACTGCGACGCCTTCTACGCCTCGGTGGAGAAGCGCGACCGGCCGGAACTGCGCGACCGGCCCGTCATCGTCGGCGGCGGGGTGCGGGGCGTGGTCTCGACCTGCTGCTACATCGCCCGGCTGCACGGCGTCCATTCGGCCATGCCGATGTTCAAGGCCCTGAAGGCCTGTCCCGACGCCGTGGTGCTGAAGCCCGACTTCACGAAATACGTCACCGAGAGCCGCCGCATTTTCGGTCTGGTGCGGGAGTTGACGCCCCTGGTTCAGACCCTGTCGCTTGACGAGGCCTGGATCGACCTGTCGGGCACCGAGCGGCTCAACGGCGGCTCGCCCGCGTTTCAGCTCATCCGATTGCAGAAGCGGATCGAGGAGGAGATCGGCCTGACGGTCTCCATCGGCCTGGCGCCCAACCGCTTCCTGGCCAAGATGGCCTCCGAGATGGACAAGCCGCGCGGCTTCTCCGTCGTCAATCTGGCGAACGCCATGTCGATCCTGGCGCCGCGGTCGGTGCGGGCCCTGCCCGGCGTCGGGCCGGTATTCGGCAGGACCCTGCGCAGCGACGGGTTCGACACCATCGGCGATCTGGCGCGGGCGGACGTGCGCGACCTGGTCAAACGCTACGGCGAGACGGGGCTGCGGCTGCACGAGCTGAGCCACGCCCGCGACGCCCGGCCCGTGCGCCCCGACCACGACCGCAAGGGGATGAGCGCCGAGACCACCTTCAACACCGACCTGACGGCGGCCGAGGATATGGAGGCCGAACTCTGGCCCCTGTGCGAGAAGCTGGCGTCCAAGGCGCGGCACGACGGGGTGGCCAGCCGGACGGTGGTCCTCAAGCTGCGGCGGCCCGACTTCAAGATCGTCACCCGCCGCACGACCGCAGCCGAGCCGGTGCAGACGGCGCGGGGGCTGTTTGCCGCCGGGCGGGCGCTGTTGAAGCCTGAGCTGGGCCGGCCCTACCGCCTGATCGGCATAGGTCTGGCGGACGTGCACGAGGCCGCAGAGGCGCCGTCCGCCCTGTTCGACACCGCCGAGGCCCGCACCCTGAAGACCGAGACCGCCATCGACGCCCTGCGCGCGAAGTTCGGCAAGGGCGCGGTCGTGGCCGGGCGGGCGTTGAAGCGGTGACGGCGCGGGCGCCTCACGCCTTCCTCGTTCTCTTCCTGCCGTCATCCTCGGGCTTGACCCGAGGATCGGACGTTGAGCGGTCCGTGCCTCGCCCGTTCGCACGAGCGGCGGATCATCCGATCCTCGGGTCAAGCCCGAGGATGACGAGGATTGGCTTCGAGGTGGAGAAAGGGGGGTCACCGCTCCTTCTCCGCACCTGAAACCGAGCCTTAAGCCCGACCTGCTAGAAGGACGAAATGAACGCCTTCATCGACAAGATGCGCCGTCGCGCCGGCCGCTACCTCCACGTCCGGTCCGAGCCGATCCGGCCGGAGCGCGGCGTGCTGAGCCTGTCGTTCGACGACGTCCCCGTCACGGCCTGGACCGAGGCCGGGCCGATCCTGGCCGAGCATGGGATCAAGGCGACCTATTATGTCTGCGGCGGGCTGGCGGGCGGCCAGAATATGGGCCTGCCCCAGTTCGAGCCGGAGCATCTGGAGGCGATCCACGAGGCGGGGCACGAGGTCGGCTGCCACACCTATGAGCATGTCTCGACCCTGACCCTGATCCCGGAGCAGCTCGACGCCAGCCTGGCCCGCAACGCCGCCTGGGTGAACGATGTTCTGGGCGGGTACGAGATGACCACCTTCGCCTATCCGTTCGGCGACTGCGCCCTGGGGGCCAAGGCGGTGATCGACCGCCGCTTCCTGTGCGGACGCGGCGTGCGCGACGGGATCAACGCCGGATCGGCGGACCGCAACCTGCTTCAGGCCATCGGGCTCGAGAGCCGTCGCCTCCCCGGATACGATCTGGAGGCCCTGGTGCAGCGCGCGGCGACCGAAAAAGGCTGGCTGATCGCCTATGGCCACGACGTAATGGACGGCCCAACCCCCTATGGCTGCACGCCCGACGATCTGGACCGGCTGATCCGGCTGGCCAAGACGGCGGACCTGGACATCCTGCCGGTCGCCGAGGCCTGGCGCGCGGTAGGCGGCTGAATCCCACCTTTCCGTCATCCTCGGGCTTGACCCGAGGATCGGGCGTCGGGCGGGCTGTGCGTCGGGAGTTGGCGTAAAATCCTGCTGTAAGAGCGGATTATGGTCCGATCCTCGGGTCAAGCCCGAGGATGACGGGGCTTTTGTAGAGACTACGCCAAGCCTCTAGGACGCCTTGCCCTCAGCCCAGCGGATCAGCCGGCCGCGCGGCCAGGCCAGCAACCACGACGTCGGGACATATTGGCCCGTTTCCACCATCGCGCGGCGGGTTGGCGAGGTCACAGTGGCGCGTTCGGTGTGGCCTTCGCCCGGCCCCTGACGCACCAGCCAGGCGCCCCCGGCGACCGGGTCGGCGCGGAGGTAGTTCAGGCGCGGGCTGACGGTCTCCAGCTGAGGGTCATAGAACCAGCTGGCGCCCATGGCCCCCGCCAGTTGAGGGCGTGTCTTCAGAAGCGCGGCGGCGGTGCACCACATCCGGTCCCAGCCCTCGGGATTGAAGTCGTCCAGCCAGCGGCTCTCGGTATGGTTCTGCAGCCAGGGCCGGCGGGCGTTGAACCGGACATAGTTGATCGCCGGGGACAGGCCATGGCCGCCGAGCGCATGCCGTATCGTCTCGCCCGGACCCATGGGCCAGGACAGGTCGAGGATCTGGCTGCGCGCGCCCGGCACGCTGAGCGCCAGGGCGAAGCGCACGTCCTTGATCCAGAAGTCGATCGGATATTCACCGCGCCCTTCCTCAAGAAAGGCCGTCAGCTTCTCCAGCCACCAGGGATAGAGCCCCAGCACCGCCTGCGGCAGGCGCTCGCGTTCCAGTCGCTCCGGCAGGGCCTTCAGCCACAGGGCGATCAGGGCCCGGCGCAGATCGCCGGACACCTCGGCCCGGCCGTCCGGCAGAGCGCCGGCCCCGGCCGAGATCAGGGCCGCCTCGACCTCTCGCGCGGGCTGGGTGATGTCCCAGTGGGAGGCGGCGATCGTCGCCGGCCCCGGCGCCATGGACGCCGCTACAGCCGCCAGAACCCGCCCCTGCGGATCGAGACGTGCGTAGACGGCGTCGAGGGTGCCGATCAGGGCAGGCGTGAGCACGTTCATGCGGCCGACCCTAACCTTTGCGGGTGTCGGAACGCTTAAGTTCGCCGTCTCGAGGGCCGGGAATTACGCCGCGCGCCCCATATCCGGCGCCTCTGCACGCCGCGCCTCGGCCCAGGGAATCAGGGTCGAGGCCGGCCAGGCGACCAGCCAGGAGCGCGGCAGGTATTCGCCGGAGTCGATCATGGCGCGTCGCGTCGGCGAAGTGGCGCCGCAGCGTTCGGAATGGATCTCGCCCGGCCCCTGATGAATGATGAAGGCCCCGCCCTTCAGCGGGTTCAGGCGCAGATAGGCCAGACGCGGGCTGATGGTCTCCAGCGGCGGATCGTAGAACCAGCTCGAGCCGATCATGCCGGCCAGTTCCGGGCGGCGCTTGCAGATCGCGGCGGCTGAGGCCCAGGCCTCGTCCCAGCCGGCCTCGGTGAAGTCGGCGGTGTGGCGGCTCTCGGTATGGACCTCCAGCCAGGGGCGTTTCCAACCCTGGGCCTTCATATAGGCGACGGCTTGGGACCAGCCGTAGCCGTCCAGCCCGTTCTGCAGCACCTGACGCGGCCCCATGGGTGAGGACAGGTCGATGGTCTGGGTCCGGGCGCCCGGAACGCTGAGCACCAGGGTGAAGCGCACATCCTTGGCCCAGAAGTCGGGGTCATAGGCGCCGGTTTCGGCCGTCAGGAACTCGGCCAGACGATCCAGCCAGAACTCATAGTGGCGGGTGACCTCCGGCGGCAGGTCGGCCTGACGGATGCGCTCCGGCATCTCCAGGGCCCAGGTGGCGATCAGGCCGCGCTTAAGGTCGTCGGTGACCGGGCCGTCCTCGGCCAGGGCGGCCTCGGCGGCATGGGCCGGGAGGTCGAAATTCCAGTGCGGCGCGGCCGCGCGAGCCGGGTCCAGCGCCTTCACCGAGGCGACGTCGATACGATAGAGGGCCCCGGCGTCCAGTCTGTTGCGGACGTCCTGGAAGGCGGCGATTTGAGCGGTCGAGAGCGTTTCCATAACGCCACTATGCCGCATCACTGTTGGCGAACCTTTAAGCGGGCGGCCCGGCGCGCTACATGCGGCGAGATGACACTGTTGGAGCCCGCCATGACCATCGCCGCCCGCCTCGCCGAACTCGGCATCAGCCTGCCGGAACCCGCCAAGGCGGTCGCCAACTATGTGCCCTATGTCCAGACCGGGAACCTGCTGCACATCTCCGGCCAGCTCTCCAACGACGCCTCGGGCGGGATCAAGGGCACGGTCGGGGAAGACGTATCGCCGGAACAGGCCGCCGCCGGCGCCCGTCTGTGCGGGATCAATCTGCTGGCCCAGATTTCGGCCGCGCTGGACGGCGATCTGGAGCGGGTCGTGCGGATCGTGAAGCTGGGCGGCTTCGTCCAGGCCGGACCGGGCTTCACCGCCATTCCCGCCGTCATCAACGGCTGTTCGGACCTGATGGTCGAGGTGTTCGGCGACAAGGGCCGCCACGCGCGGTCGGCCGTCGGCGTGTATCAGCTGCCGCTCGGATTCGCCGTCGAGGTGGACGCGGTCGTCGAGGTGAAGTGAGCTTCACCCTCCAGGTCCACGACAGCATCGCCGACATCGGTCGTGACGCCTGGGACGCCTGCGCGGCGCCGACGGGCGATCCCTTCGTCAGCTATGACTTCCTCCACGCCTGCGAAGCCTCGGGCAGCGCCACGCCGCGAGAGGGCTGGGGGCCGCGTCACCTGAGCCTGAGACATCCCGAGGGCGGCGTGATCGGCGTCATGCCCCTCTATCTGAAGGGGCACAGCCAGGGCGAATACGTCTTCGACCATTCCTGGGCCGATGCGTTTCAGCGGGCGGGCGGGCGCTACTATCCCAAGCTGCTGGGGGCCGTGCCCTTCACCCCGGCGACCGGGCCGAGGTTCCTCATTAAGCCGCGTCGGGTCGAAAAGGCGGAGCCTTTTGAGCGCGGCCAGGAAGCAGCGCGCGAGGCGCTGATGCAGGGCGCCCTGACCCTGGTCGAGCGGCTGGGGGTCTCGTCCCTGCACGTCAACTTTCCGACCGAGACCGAATGGCGGGCCATGGGCGAGGCGGGGATGCTGCTGCGTCAGGACATGCAGTTCATCTGGCGCAACGACGGCTATGCGACCTTCGACGACTTCCTCGCTGCCCTGTCGTCGAACCGGCGCAAGACCATCCGGCGCGAGCGGCGCGAGGCCAACGCCGGGCTCGACATCCGCGTCCTGACCGGGGCGGAGATTACGGAGGCGCACTGGGACGCCTTCTTCGAATTCTACATGGACACCGGCTCACGCAAATGGGGCCGGCCCTATCTGACGCGCGCCTATTTCTCGATGATCGGCCAGACCATGGCCGACCGGATCGCCCTGGTCATGGCGTTCAGGGATGGGGCGCCGATCGCCGGGGCGCTGAACTTCATCGGCCGCGACGCCCTGTACGGCCGTCAGTGGGGCACGCTGGACGAGGTCCCCTTCCTCCATTTCGAGCTCTGCTACTACCGGGCCATCGAATTCGCCATCGAACGCGGCCTGTCCCGGGTCGAGGCGGGGGCGCAGGGGGAGCACAAGATCGCGCGCGGTTACCTGCCCTCGCCTGTCTATTCGGCCCATTTCATCGCCCACGAGGGGCTGCGCGGGGCGGTGGGCCACTATCTGGATCAGGAACGGCCGGGCGTGGCGGCGGAGATCGAGGCGATGACAGAAGAACTGTCGCCGTATCGGATCGGGGGATAAACCGCCTACATGCCATGTGACTGACGCTCGATCCTCAACGCTGCATCTTGGGCGTGTCGATCGTCTGCGAAGAAGGTGAAACCCCGGGGCGGCCGGCGCATAAAGCTCCATCGGAGGGGTCGAACGTCCAGCACGACTACATCTTCGACAGAGACCAAATCGGGAGCCTGCGAACGCCATGTGCTCTCGATCAGCGCCTTCGCAACTTTCCGCGCTTCATCGACATCGACCGCCTCAATATCCCGAGTTGCATAGAAGCCAAGATAGTCTTTGGCAGCATCCGATCCATCGCCGTGGACTAAAACGCGGAACCGCAGCAGACGAGTTGATTTCGACATGAGGCGAGACTGCTTGGTGCCGCCACTATTCGCAACACCGCCGTTCCACTAACCCACCCCCGCGAGCCGGGTCAGTTCGGCGACATGGGCCTTGAAGGCCGCGCGGCCGGCGGCGGTCAAGCTCAGCCAGGTGCGCTGGCGCCCCCCGGCGGCGGCCTTGGAGACGGCGACATAGCCCGCCTCCTCCAGCTGTTTCACATGTTTGGACATGACCGAGTCGGACACGGCGATGGCGTCACGGACCATGGCGAACTCGGCGTCGTCGACGCTGGACAGGATGGCGCAGATCTGGAGCCGGCCGGGCGCATGGATGACGGGATCGAAGACGGGCGGCGGGGTCATCGGATCTCCTCCGACATCTCCTTGCGCCAGACGCGCATCCACAGACGGCCGGCCAGGGCGGCGGCGATCCCGCCGATGGCGCCGGAGACCAGGAACAGCCACCAGGGCCCGACATACTTGCCGTAGAGCGACAGGCCGATCAGGGCGAGGAACAGGACCATCAACCCGATGGCGACCCAGCGGGCCCGCTTCGGTGAATAGCCGTTGACCCACCAGCCCACCCGCTTGCGCCACCAGGCGACCATCAGGGCCAGGCCGCCGAGGGCGATCGGCAGGACGATGAAGGACCACGGGCTGGGCATCCCCTGCCCCGCCACCAGTAGGCCGCAGACGCCGCCATAGGCGATGTCATAGCCGACGGGATAGTCGGCGGTGCGGACCACGCTGCTGCGCGCCGCCTGGATCTGGGCCAAGGCGTCTTTGGGATCGGGCTCATGCGTCATGGAGAAACCTCACTTTCCAATGCGGAAAGAGTAGCATCAGTTTCCATGTTGGCAAGTTATAATTTTCCAGAATGGAAAATCAGGCTTCCAGCGCCCGGAACCACCGGTCCAGCAGGGTGGCCTCGTCGCGCCGGGCGGCGGTGCGGGCCTCGGCCTCGGCGTCGACGCCCCACTGGCTCTCCTGATGGGCCTCGTCGAGGCGGGACAGGTCGAAGGCGGTCTCTCCCCTCAGGGCGCCGCGCTGAACCGCCAGCCCCAGCACCGCCGAGCCCAGCAGAGGCACGGCCGTCGCCAGGGCGGTCAGGGCGAAGACGTCGAGCTCCAGCGCCAGCGCCTTGACCCGCGCCAGAGCCGCAGGGTCTTGGGCCCGGTGGGTCAGGCCGTCGGCCACGACCAGTTCCACGCCCAGACCGGCCGCCCAGTCGCGCCAGGGCCCCCACTCCCGCGCCTGACGCTCGACCAGCGGCGTCGGGTGGTCGGCGGGATAGGACAGCAGGTCCGACCCTGCGTATGCGGCGATCTCGTCGGCCACGGCGTTGCGCGCCTGTTCGATGCGGTCGATGGCGGTGGCGGCCAGGCGGGTGGCGGGCATGGTGGCGGGGATCAGGAACTCGCCCTGGGCCGCCCATTCGTCGGCGACCAGCCTAGCCACGGTCTCGGTCGGCAGATCATAGGGCACGCCGCCAGGCGTCTTGGGTGAACGGCCATCGAGCAGAACGCGCCAACCGCCTTCGACCGGACCGACATCGACCGTCTTCCAGAAGCGCTTCAGCCGGTCCTCGGACTCGCGGAACCCCTTGCGGGCGGCGACCATGGGATCGAGGGGCGGGATATGGCTCATGATAGTTCCGGCAGGCGGTGGGTCTGTTGGAAGGCCGCCAGCGCCGCCTCCAGATCGGGGAAGTCGGTCGCGACGTGGCGCACGCCCTCGGCGCGCTGTTCCTCGACCGTGTGGAAGCCCCAGCTGACGCCCACGGCGGCGATCCCGGCGTTCCCGGCCATGCGGGCGTCATGGGCGGTGTCGCCGATCATGACGGCGTACTCGGGGCGAGCGTCGCAGGTCCGGAGCGCCGCAAGAAGCATGGAGGGATCCGGCTTGCCCGGGCCGTCGTCGGCGCAATGGCTGGAAATGAACAGGTCGGCCCAGCCCTCGCGCGCGAGATTGCGGGCCACTCCCTTGCGGTTCTGGCCGGTGGCGAGGGCCAGACGCCAGCCGTCGCGATGCAGGCGCCACAGATGGTCCAGCGCCCCGTCGTATAACGGCTCCTGATAGCCCTCGGCGTGCATGCGGGCGAAGCTGGCGCGGAAACCGGCGACGAAGGCCGCGAGGGTCGGCTCGTCCAGATCGGGCTCAAGGGTGCGCATGGCCTCGTCGAGCGACAGGCCGACGATCTTGCGGACGCGGTCGTATTCGGGCTCGGGCGCGCCGATGGCCCGCGCCGCCTCGGTCGCCGCGCGGAAGATGGAGGCGCGGCTGTCGACCAGGGTGCCGTCGATGTCGAAGATGGCGAGCGGTCTCATATTCCTCCCCCCAGCGCAGCGCAGGGGGAGGTGGCGCGGCGCGGCTTCGCGCCGTGACGGAGGGGGCTTACCGCAAATAGGGTATCTGGGGCTGGCCCCCTCCACCGCTTCGCGGTCCCCCTCCCCCGATGGGGGAGGAATGAGC
>NZ_JBQVNM010000065.1:0-15937 GCF_052436175.1 Brevundimonas sp.
GGCCGGGGACGCGGCGCCCGGAGTCCCTTCAAGGCCGCCGAGGCCATCTCGCCCGGCGCGCTCAGGGTCCAGCGCGCCGCCCACGCGACGAAGTCCACCGTGCGTTTCGGCAGGGCGGGGGCGTCGAGCCGACTGTCCACCGCCTTCAGCCGCCGGTTCGATCCCGTCGTCTCGCGCACCTCCGACACTATCCCGCGCATCAGGCGCGGCCCCAGCGGCACGGCGACCTGATCGCCGCGCGCGAGAGCCAGCGTTTCCGGAACCTCGTAGTCGAAGGCCTCCGGCACCGGCAGGGGGATGAGGACAGACGCGACTTTCACCCGCGGGGGGTCTCCGCTAGAAGCAGGGGCATGAAACTCTTCCTCGACACCGCCGACGTCGCCGTCATCAAGGAGATGCTGCCCACCGGGATGGTGGACGGCGTCACCACCAATCCCACGCTGATCGCCAAATCCGGTCGCAACATCGCCGAGGTCATCGCTGAAATCTGCGCCCTGGTCGAGGGGCCGATCTCGGCCGAGGCCGTGGCGACCGACTACGAGACCATGGTCAAGGAAGGCGACAAGCTGGCCGCCATCGCCCCGAACGTGGTCGTGAAGCTCCCCCTGACCTGGGACGGGCTGCGCGCCGCGCGGACCTTTACCGACAAGGGGATCAAGACGAACGTCACCCTCTGCTTCTCGGCGGCCCAGGCCCTCTTGGCCGCCAAGGCAGGCGCCACATTCATCTCGCCCTTCGTGGGTCGGCTGGAAGACCACGGCGCGGACGGCATCGCCCTGCTGGAGGAAATCCGCGTCCTCTATGACCTGCACGGTTTCGAGACCCAGATCCTGGCCGCCTCCCTGCGCAACACGGCCCATGTCTCGGCCGCTGCCGTCGCGGGATCCGACGCCGCCACCCTGCCGGCCGACACTTTCAAGGCTTTGGTCAAGCACCCGTTAACCGACAAGGGTCTTGATCAGTTCCTGGCCGACTGGGGCAAGACCGGCCAGTCCATCCTGTAGTTCCGCGACCGGCGCCCCGGCCGTCGCTCATCGAGACGCCGACTTGAGCGAGCCCCGCGACCTGTTCGCCGACCTTGAGACACCGGAAACGGAAGCGCCGCAACGCGCCTGGCCGGAGATCCGCGACTGGCTGCAAGCCCATCCACAGATGTTGCTGGACGATCGCTCCCTGCTGGAGGAGATCGGCCTGCGCCCGCATGGCCGCAACGTCGTCGAGTTCGGCGCCACGGCCCTGGCGCGGCTGGAGGCCGTGGTCGAACGCGAGGCCGGCGCCCGCAAGCAGATCGAGACCGTGGCCCGAGCCAATTTCGCCGCCCAGACCCAGACCCATGTGGTCGCTCTCGACATTCTCGAATCGCGTAACCAGTCCGATCTGGCCCGCCGTCTGGACGCCGCCGCCGCCGCCCGCTTCGGCCTCGCCGGCGGGGCGGTCGCTCTGGAGAAGCCGGGCGGTATCCCCTTCGGCTGGCGACCGCTGGAAGCCGGCGACATCGACGCCCTTCTGGGCCCTGACGGCCTGCACTGGCTCGGGCCGCCGATCGCCGGGCTCGACCTGTTCGGCGCCGCCGCGGAGGGGGTCAAGTCCGTCGCCCTGATCCGCATGGCGCCGATGTTCGCCGGAGCCGAAGGCGCACGCCCTGCCCTGTGCGCCTTCGGCTCCAGCGATCCTCAGGGCTTCACCCCGGCCATGGGCTGCGAACTGGTCGCCTTCATCGCCCGCGTCGTCGAACGCACGGCCGAACGATGGCCGATCCTGAACTGAACGCCCGCCCAGCCCACCAGGCCTTGGGCGCCTGGCTCGTCCACCTGTCGGATGAGCGTCGGCTGTCTCCGCGCACGCTCGAAGCCTATGGCCATATCGTCCGCCTCTATCTCGGCTTCCTCGACCGTCATCGCGGCGAGGCCCTGAGCGCGGCGGACCTGGGTTCGGTCACGGCCGCCGAGGTCCGCGCCCATCTGGCCGAGCGGCGGTCCGGCGACCACCCGCTGAACGCGCGTTCGCTCAGCCAGACCCTGTCGGCCATTCGCACCTTCCACGTCTTCCTCGACCGCCGCTGCGGGGTGGCGACGCCCCAGCTGGCCCTGGTGCGGGGGCCTAAGGTCAAGCCCTCCCTGCCCCGCCCGGTCACGGCCGATCAGGCGCGCGGGCTGCTGCAGGAGCCGGACGCCGACCCCGACGTGGAGCCCTGGGAGGCGGGGCGGGACCGGGCGGTCCTGACCCTGCTCTACGGCTGCGGCCTGCGGATTTCAGAGGCCCTGTCTCTGACCCGGGCCGACGCCCCCCTGCCCGAAACCCTGCGGATCACCGGCAAGGGCGGCAAGACGCGGATGGTCCCAGTCCTGCCCGCCGTGCGGACGGCGGTGGAGGACTATCTGGCGCTCCAGCCCTTCGTCATGACGCCCGACGATCCCCTGTTTCGGGCGAAGCGCGGCGGCGCCTTGAGCCCGCGCCACGTCCAGGCGACGGTGCAGCGGCTGCGCGGACGGCTGGGCCTGCCCGCCTCCGCCACGCCCCACGCCCTGAGGCACAGTTTCGCCACCCATCTGCTGGGCGCCGGCGCCGACCTGCGGTCGATCCAGGAGCTGCTCGGCCACGCCAGCCTGTCCACGACCCAGAAATACACCGCTGTGGACGCTGCCCGGCTGATGGAGGCCTACGCCGCCGCCCATCCGCGCGGATAGGCCGCACGCTCCTATGTGCGGCGGCCCCAAAAGGGCGTATTCTGGGCCGAACCCGCTGGGAGGCGGTCATGATACGCTCCGGCTCAAGGGACGATCGCAGCATCCTTGATCGGCGTCGTCTCAACGCCGGACTGGTGGCGGTCGGTCTGGGCGGATGCGGCCTGGTCCCCTCGGCTTCTGCCGCACAGGGCCTCGATCCGGGTTCGATAGCCACGCCGGACGCGCCTTCACCCGAAGCCCTGCGGGCCAATCTCTTCACCCGCATGTCGGTGCAGGGCCGTGTCAACGGCGCCGGCCCCTATGAGTTCGTGATCGACACCGGGGCGACCCGCACGGCCGTGTCGGAAGAAGTGGCGGCGGCCCTGGCGCTTCCGGAAGGACCGAAAGCCCTGGTCCACGGGGTCACCTCGGCCCAGACCGCGCGCACCGTCCACATCGAACGGCTGGACGTCGCCGGTCGCAGTTTTCATCAGATGGAGCCCTGCGTCTTCCCGCGCGCCGTCTTGGCGGCCGACGGACTGCTGGGGCTTGACGCCCTGTCCGGTTTTCATTTGGAACTCGACGTGACGCGACGCTCCGTCTCCCTCACGCCGTCGGGGCCTGACCGGGTCACCTTCGGCCGCCTCGTCCCATCGCGTTTGAACGGGGTGGAGTTCGCCCGGAGCCGCAAGGGGCGCTTCGGTCAGCTGATCCTGCTGAACGCCAGGGTGGAAGGCGTGGAGACCGACTGTTTCGTCGACAGCGGCGCCCAGTATTCGATCGGCAATCCGGCCCTGTTCGACGCCGTGGCCGAGCGACAGTCGCGGCTGACGGCGCTCAACCCCATCCGGGTTTTCGGCGTCACCGGTCAGGTGCTGGAGGCGACGCCGGCCGTCGTCTCCCGGCTGGACATCAATCGTCTGCGGCTGGGACCGACCCGGCTGCTGTTCGCCGACCTCCACGCCTTCGGCGCCCTGGGCCTCGACCAGGGGCCGGCCCTGCTGATCGGCGCCGATCTGCTCAGCCGCTTCTCGCGCGTGTCTCTGGACTTCGGCCTGTCGCGGATGAATTTCGGACAGTTGCGCCGGGCGCCCGTGCAGGGCTGACCCGAGGTGGGGCTCAGGCCTGCATGGTCCAGCCGTCCACGCCCATGGCCGCCTGTTTGACGGCTTCCGAACGGGTCGGGTGGGCGTGGCAGGTGCGGGCGATGTCTTCCGACGACCCGCCGAAGGCCATGGCGATGCAGGCCTCGCCGATCAGTTCGCCCGCGGACGGGCCGAAGATGTGGACGCCCAGAACCTTGTCCGTCGTCGCGTCGGCCAGCACCTTCACGAAACCCTCGGTCTCGTGGTTGATCTTGGCGCGGCTGTTGGCGGTGAAGGGGAACTTGCCCTTCTTGAAATCGACGCCCGCGGCCTTGAGCTGTTCTTCGGTCTTGCCGACCCAGGCCACTTCCGGGCCGGTGTAGATGACGCTGGAGACCAGGTCGTAATCGACGTGGCCCGCCTTGCCGGCGATGTATTCGATGACGGCGACGGCCTCTTCCTCGGCCTTGTGGGCCAGCATCGGGCCGTGGGTCACGTCGCCGATGACCCAGACGCCGTCCTTGCCGGTCTTCAGGTGGTCGTTGTTCAGGAAGCCGCGCTTGTCGGTCTCGATGCCGACCGTCTCCAGACCCAGCCCGGCCGTGTAGGGACGACGGCCGATGGCCACCAGCACCACATCGGCCGTCAGGGTCTCGGCGGCGCCGCCCGCTGCGGGCTCGATGGTCAGGACCACCCCGTCCTTGGCCGCCTTGGCCGAGGTGACCTTGGTGCCCATCTTGAAGGTCATGCCCTGTTTGGTCAGACCGCGCTGGAAGGCGGTGGCGACCTCGGCGTCCATCCCGGCGCCGACCTTGTCGAGGAACTCCACCACGGTCACCTCGGCGCCCAGACGACGCCAGACCGAGCCGAGCTCCAGCCCGATCACGCCCGCGCCGATGACGATCAGCTTCTTCGGGATCGCCGGCAACGACAGGGCGCCGGTGGAATCGATGATCTTGCCCTCGACGAAATCCACGCCGGGCAGGGGGGTGGGCTCCGAACCCGTGGCGATGACGATGTCCTTGGCCGTCAGGGTGGTGACGGTTCCGTCGGCGGCGGTGACCTCGACCTTCCCGGGGCCGGCGATCTTGCCCTTGCCCTTGATCCAGTCGGCCTTGTTCTTCTTGAACAGGAACTCGATCCCCTTGGTCAGGGCGGTGACGCTTTCGGCCTTCTGCTTCATCATCTGCGGCAGGTTGACCTTGGGAGTCCCCACGTCGATGCCCAGCGTGCCGAACTCCTTGTTAGCCACCTCGAACAGCTCCGAGGCGTGCAGCAGGGCCTTGGACGGCATGCAGCCGACGTTCAGGCAGGTGCCGCCCAGGGTGTCGCGCATCTCGACGCAGGCGACCTTCAGGCCCAGCTGGCCCGCGCGGATCGCGGCATTATAGCCGCCCGGCCCGCCGCCGATGATGACGACATCGTAGGAAGCTTCAGCCATGGGAGTGTCCTCGGGATGGATCGCGCGCGCGGGAGATGAAGGCGCGGCCGATACCTAAGCCCTGGCCCGCCGGGGTCAACCGTCGATCGCCAGAAACCCGTTGCGCGCTCGCCTGTCGGGTTTGGCCTTCGGCAACAAAAAGGGCCGGGTGTCGCCGCCCGGCCCTCTCCTGTCCAACGCTCTCGGTCGATCAGAGCTTGAAGCGGACGCCGACGAAGACGTTGTAGCCGAACTTCTCGTACTCGTAGGTCCGCTCCTTGGAGCCGTAGTAGCGAACGCCGGCGCTGTCGGTCAGGTTCTTGGCCTCGCCGAACACCTCCACCCCGTTGCCGAAGTCATAGCTGGAGGTGAAGTCCAGCTGGCCGCGGCCCTCGACCCACAGGTCCAGGCCCGGACGGGTCGCGTCGATGGCTTCCAGGAAGTCAGACCGGTGGGTGTAGGAGACGCGGGCGCTGAACCCGGCCTTCTCGTAGAAGAGGGCGGCGTTGTAGATCGTGTCCGACTGGCCCGGCAGGGTGAAGGTGTTGCGCCCGGCGTAGCTGGCGGCGGTTTTGATCTCCGCATCCGTCATCGTGTAGTTGGCGAATACGCCGAAGCCCGACGCCCAGCCCGGCAGGAAGTCGAAGGTCTGCTGCCAGTTGAACTCCACCCCCGCCAGGTGGCCGTCGGGGGCGTTGAGGGCCTCGGTGTAGACGGCCTGGGTGATCGTCGGGGCGGTCGGGTCCGTGTAGGGCGTCGCCGTGTTCAGGGTGAACCGGTAGTCCGACAGGTCCTTGTAGAAGGCGTTGACTGAGATCACGCCCAGAGGCTTCAGATAGTATTCCAGACCCGCGTCGATGTTGTTCGACAGGGCGGCCTCCAGGTTCGGATTGCCGCGCGCGAAGGTGACGGTGTTGCCTTCGGTGGTTTCCAGAACGCGGGGCACGATTTCCGAATACTCGGGCCGCGAGATGGCGCGCGTCAGGGCGAAGCGGCCGATCAGGTCTTCACTGAAGCTGTGGCGCAGGGTCAGGTTGGGGAAGACATCCGTCCGGTCCTTGTTGATCGAGGTCAGGACGCCGACCGTGCCGTTGCGCGGCACGACCAGGGCCGAACCGTCGAAGTTGGTCTGCTCGACGCGCAGACCGATCAGGACGTTGGTGGCGCCGATGTCGAACTTGGCCTGTCCGTAACCGGCCAGGATGTCCTCATTGGCGGTGTAGTCGGCGCTGATCGACTGGGGCAGGCGACGCGCGGCGGCGTTGGTCGAAACGGCGCGGACGGAGTCCAGATAATCGCTGACCAGATCGTGGTCGAACTTGACGCCCAGGTCGTAGTCGTAGTTGCGCGACGGACGGGTGCTCAGCAGGGGCGCCAGCAGACCCGGATTGACCGGCGCCGTCGTGGTGCGGTCGCGATAGCGCTCTTCATCGGCATAGACGTCGCGGGTCGCGTATTTGGCGCCGAACTTCAGCGTCACGTCGCGTCCGCCGATGACGGTCGGCAGCTCGAGGTTGGTCCTGAACGAGACGTCTTCCTGCTCGGTGTCGTTGGAGCGGTAGGTGTTCTCCCGGAAGCTGTAGTTCGTCGGGGTCGAGTAATAGGTCGAGGCGAACGGCGAATAGGTCGGGGCGTAGTGGTCGGTGGTGTCATAGCTCAGGGTCACCGACCCCGAGCGATAGACCAACTCGTCACGGTGCGGATAGGTCTGTTCCGAGCGGGCCCAGGCCAGGGTCGCGTCCAAGACCGCGCCGTTGGCGAAGCTGTATTCGCCGCCGCCGTTCAGGGTCGTGATCTTGTTGTCCTGCTCGCGGTGACGCAGGGCCTTGTAGATCCGGGCGCCGGTGAAGGTGGCCGTCCGGTCGGTCGAGCCGGCCTGCAGCGTGCCGTCCGAATAGGTGAAGCGCAGGGTGTCGCGGTACTCGTTGTCGTTGAACTCGGCGAACGAGCCCTTCAGCCAGGCGCGGGTGCTGTCGTTCGGACGCCATTCCAGGGCGCCGGTGATCGCGTGCCGGGTCCGCTGCGTCTCGTAGTCCTTGAACAGGGTTTCGTCGATCGTATAGCGGTTGGTCGTGGCGTTGTAGTTCCACGCGTTCTCGACGTTGTCGGGACGACGGTTGGTCTCCGAATAGCTCAGCGAGACCAGGGCGCCGAAGGTCTGGTTCGGGCCGAAGACGTTGGAGATCGTCGCGCCCGCGCGGGTGTCCGAGCCGCCGTAGTCGTTGTAGCTGCCGCCCGCATAGGCGCTGAGGGCGAAGCGGCGCTTGTCGAAGGGCGAGCGGGTCTTGATGTCCACGGCGCCGGCGATGGAATCGGCGTCCTGGCTGGGACGCAGGGTCTTGGAGACCTCCACGGTGGAGACGATGTCCGAGGGCAGGGTGTCCAGATCGACCGCGCGGGTCGTGGGGGACACAGCCGGGACGGCCACGCCGTCGACCGAGACGGCGGTGAAGGCGGCGGGGGCGCCGCGCACGTTGATGTAACGGCCTTCGCCCTGGTCGCGCTGGATGGCGATGCCCTGGACGCGTTGCAGGGACTCCGCGACGTTCGGGTCGGGATAGCGGCCGATGGCGTCGGCCGACAGGACGTTGAGGGTGCCGTCGGCATTGCGCTGCTGGTTCAGCGAGCGGGCGATGCCGTCGGTGATCACGCCGGTGACCACGATGTCCTCGACCTGGGTGGCGTTGGCGTCGGCGGTCGCACCCATCATCACCTCGATCGAGGTCGGGGCGCCCGAGGCGATGGTGACCGACTGCGAGGCGTTGGGCAGGCCGAGGTAGCGCACATCCAGCGTCACCGATCCGGCGCTGAGACCCGACAGGGTGAAGGCCCCCTGCGTATCCGTGACGGCGCGGCGGCCGGTCTCGCGCACGATGATCTCGGCGCCGGGAAGGGCCGAACCCGAGCCGCTGGTGACGCGGCCGTACAGGGTCTCGCCGGCGGCGGGCGCCTCGGCGTTGACGGCGACGGGCGCGGTTTCGGCGGCGAGGGCCGCTCCGGCGAAGGCGAGCGGCGCGATGGCGGCGCCGAGAAGAAGAGCCAGTTTCATTGCATGATCCCCATGCGGTCCGGCGACGTTTCGCCTCGACCGTTCCGGCGCCGCTTAGCTCGCTGCGGCAACGCCCCGGCGACGGTTCCGCGACGGCTGTTCTGCGATTTCGGTGCGGCCTCATGACAATCGGTCCCGGTGCGGAGCGACCGTCATGGAGATGACGCCGGATCGTCATTTCGCTGCCGTTGACCCTCGTGGTCGTTGCGTGGTCTGGCGCGCCGAACGCCGAAATCAGGAGGCCCCGATGGCCCGCTTTTCCGCCCTGCTCGCCGCCGCCTCCCTGCTGACCCTGACCGCCTGTGCGACGCACGAGGTCGACTATCAGGGCGAGGGCGAAGGCGTCGTCGGACAGGGGGCGCCGGTTCACGCCGTACTGGAAACCCCTTCGGTCGGCACCGCTGGTCAGGATGCCGCCGACGATCCGGCCGTCTGGGTCGCCGCCGGCCCGGTCTCGGTCAAGGGTCGCACGGTCAACGGCTTCGTCGCCGGCACTGACAAGAAGGCCGGGCTCTACCTCTATGATTTCGACGGCCAGATCCTGCAGTTCCTGCCCGAGGGCCTGCTGAACAACGTGGATGTGACCGAGGGCGTCAGCGTCGGCGGCAAGCCGATGGTGGTCCTGGGCGCCAGCGATCGCACGCCATCCAAGACCGGGGTGTCACTCTACCTCTATGATCCCGCCGCGACCGACCCCCAGAACGCCGTCCAGCCCTGGGGCGCGATCGGCACGGATGTGGTGGAGCCCTACGGCTTCTGTTTCGCCAACCGCGCGGGCGGCGTGGACGCCATCCTGGTCGGCCATGAGGGAGAGGTGCGCCAGTTCGCCCTGACCGCCGGCGCCGACGGCAAGCCGGTCGCCCGTGAGCTGCGCCGGTTCGACATCGGCACGATCTCGGAAGGCTGCGCCGCCGATCCCGAGACCGACGCTCTCTATCTGGCCGAAGAGAATGTCGGAATCTGGCGCTATGGGCTGAACCCGGCTTCGGGCGCGACCCGCACCCTGATCCAGCCGATCGCCGCCGACCGGCTGGTCGCGGATGCCGAGGGGCTGACCATCCTCAGGGACGGCCCGGCCCGATATCTGATCGCCTCCAGCCAGGGCGACTCGACCTTCCCGGTCTGGCGCATCGACGGCGCCGCGCCCGAGTACAAAGGCCGGTTCGTGGTGGTGGACGGAAACGGCGTGGACCGGGTCACCGGCACCGACGGTCTGGACGCCCTGGGCGGCTTCGTCTCGGATCAGTTTCCCGAGGGCGTCGTGGTCATCCAGGACGACGTCAACGACGTGGGCACCCAGAACTTCAAATACATCGACTGGCGCGCCATCCGCGCGGCTCTCGGTCTCTAGGTCTCAGGCGAGGTTCTCAGGCCAGGGTCTCGGGCGCCGGCCGTTTGGCGCCTTTCAGCAAGCCTTGCCCTGTCCGGCGCCGGTGCACCAGATTGACGAAATAGAGGCCGACGGGGATCAGCCAGTAGGCGAAGCCCGGCGCCCAGGGCGCCACCCGCATCGGAATGGCCCAGGCCAGGGCGGCGGAGAACAGGCCCGCCAGGGTGATGAAGCCCCAGATGGCGCGCGCCTCGGCGGCCTCGTCGCGATCCTCCTCCGCCAGGCCGGACACGGCGCCCCGCTTCAGGGCGTGGCCGTAGAGCAGGAAATAGAGCCAGCACAGCACCGCGAAGCCGACGCCATAGATGGTGTAGATGTCGCGCAACTGCTCGTAGGAGCGGATCACCTCCCGGCCCGGAAGCCGCCCCCCGGAGAAATAGGACGCCCCCGCCTCGGTCAGCAGCCGCAGGGGGAAGACGTAGATCAGGATCATGAAGACGATCATCAGGCTGAGGGTCGCCGACCAGCTGTCGCGGATGGGGGACAGCCGCCCGAAGTTGCGGTGACCCAGCCAGAACATCACCACCAGGCCGAACCCGCAGGCGAAGGCCGGGATCCGGCCCATGGCGCGCAGCAGGTCGTTGAACCCGTTCAGCGGCTCGGCCCCGGCGATGATCAGCAGGGTCACGGCGAAGGCGAAGGAGGCGTCCACGAAGGCGTCCAGCCTCTGGGTCTCCACCGGCCGCACGGCGGCCTTGGTGCGATCGTCGTCGGTCATGCCCCGCCTCCCGGAGGAGACCCTGACGCAAAGCGCGGACCGTAGCAATGCGAGGCGGCCGGCTGCGGGGCTGTCGAAACCTGACCCTGCGATCGGTCAGTCGATCAGGACCCCGAGCGTCACCAGGATCAGAAGGCCCAGCGACACCACGCCCAGCCAGACGAGCCAAGGCTCGATATGATCATTGTTTTTCATGACGGCCCCCACAATGGGGCGCGCCTTTGCCCCCAGGAGCGTCCGACATCAAGGCCGAAACGCCCGGGGCAACAGTCGTTTACAATCCGGGGCCGGTCACCCGCGCAGCTTGCGGGTCAGGGCCTCGACGTCGCGGGCGATCTGGTCGTCAGTCGGCAGCAGTTCCTCGATCTTGCGCACGCCGTGCAGGACGGTGGTGTGATCCCGCCCGCCGAAGCGACGCCCGATGTCGGGATAGGAGCGGGTGGTGTGCTGCTTGCACAGATACATGGCGATCTGGCGCGGGCGGGCGATGGCGCGGGTGCGGCGCTCGCTCAGCAGGTCGGCCTGCTTCATGTTGAAGTGCTCGGCGACGGTCTTCTGGATCTCGTCGACGGTGATGCGGCGCTCGGGCCCGCCGCGCAGGGCCGAGCCCAGCAAACCTTGCGCCTCGTCCACGCCCAGGGAGGCCAGACGCGGCCCGGCGGCGGCGGCCAGGGTGTTGATGGCGCCTTCCAGCTCACGCATCGAGCCCGGGGTGCGGTCCACCAGATGCTCCAGAACCTCGCGCGGGGCCTGGCCCGAGACGACGCCCATCCGCGCGAAGGCCGTCAGGCGGTTCTCGGCCACGGCGATCTTCAGCGCCCGGTCGGCGGGCTCGACCGGGCAGGTCAGGCCGGCGGCGAGATGGCTACGCAGACGCGGCTCGACTTCGGACAGGGCGGTGGGGGCGCGGTCGGCCGACAGGACGATGCGTTTGCCGTCCTCGATCAGGGCCGTCAGGGTCGACAGGAGCTCTTCCTGGGTGCTCGCCTTGCCGCCCACGAACTGGACGTCGTCCAGCAGCAGCATGTCGGCGCTCCGCAAGCTTTCCTTGAAGGCGGCGGTCGAGCGGTCCTGCATGGCGCGCACGAAGGTCGACAGGAAGCGCTCGGCGGTCAGATAGATGACCTTGGCGTCCGGGCGCAGGCGCTGGGCCTCCCAGGCGATGGCGTTGAGCAGGTGGGTCTTGCCGTAGCCATAGGGGCCGCAGAAGAAGATCGGGTTGAAGTGGCCGTCGGCCCAGGCGGCCGTCTGGCGGGCGATGGCCAGGGCGAAGGCGTTGCCCTGACCCTCGACGAAGCTGTCGAAGGTCAGACGTTCCTGCAGACCGGCGGCGCGGACGGCCCGGGCGCCGTCGGCGACGGGGGCCACAGTGGCGACAGGCGAGGCCGCAGAAACCGGTGTCGGCACGGGAGCCGCAGCCGCTGCGGCGGCGAGCGCGGCCGATGTGGGCGCCGAGCCTAGTTCCGCGCGGCAACGGACCTCCAGGCGACGCGACAGGCCGTCCAGACCCAGCCAGAGTTCGTTCATGCGGTTCAGGGCGTTCTTGCGCACCCAGTCGCGCGCATAGGCGGTCGGCGTCACCAGGATCAGCCGGCCCGAGCCGTCGGCGCGTACGGCGGACGGCGCGATATAGGAGCTGAACGGCCCCTCGCCGATCTCGGCCCGCAGTCGTCCCGCCGCCTCGGTCCAGATGTGGTCCGGATCCGTCATGTTCGCCACCGAAACGCCCCCGCTCATGTCCGCACAATCCCCCCGAAAATCGGAAACATGTTGAACGCAGGGATCGGCGGATCAGGGACGACTTCGCCGGTCCCGCGAAGCCGGGCTTCAGCAGGTGGGCTGGGTCACTGGATCAGACGTCTCCCGCCGGCGCGCGACATACTCCCGCCCGCCGCCTTCATCCGTGTGGGGATGGAAGTGCGTTAGAGGCCAAAACTTACGCCGGGGACGGGAAGGGTCAACGCTGATTCTTGCGCTGATTCGAAGTTAAATTGGTTGACTCGGCTAAAGGCGGATCAGGCTTGAAAAAATGCCGGTTTTAGTCCGGTCCGGCGCCAGAATTCCGCCCTGGCGAACCAGAGCCACTTATCCGCACACGGCGAAACGGCGAGAGAGCAGATGCTTTCTCGCCGTTGAAATCATTGGATTTTCGCGTGACAGGCGTGTGACAGCCTGCGGAAGTCGCCTGGATCAGGCGGCCGACAGCTTCTTCAGCTGGGCGGCCAGACGGCTGACCTTGCGCGAGCCGGTGTTCTTGTGAACCACGCCCTTGGAGACGGCGCGCATCAGCTCGGACTGGGCCTCGACGAAGGCGGTCTTGGCGACGCCGGCGTCGCCCGCCGTGATCGCTTCCTGGAACTTGCGCAGATAGGTGCGCACGCGGGTGCGGCGCGCCTTGTTGACTTCGGTGCGGGCGGCGATCTTACGGATCGCCTTGCGGGCGCCGGCGTTGTTGGCCATCGATAAACCTTCGGAACGGAAAACGCCGCAGACCACACGTCCACGGCGCGGAAATCTCTAAGAGCGCGCGGCTATAGCCGAAAGCCTCAGGTGGATCAAGGCGAGGCCGCAGGATTCCGACATGGGCCTCAACGATCGGGATGTCAGCGGGTGGCGCCGGGCCGCCATTTGACGTCGCCGGCGCCGTTGGCGTTGGCCCGTCGGGCGGCGACGAACAGATGGTCCGACAGCCGGTTCAGATAGCGGACGGCCTCGGGCGTCACGGCCTCTCCCGCCTCGACCAGACGGATGGCCTCGCGCTCGGCCCGTCGCGCCACGGTCCGCGCCAGATGCAGATGGGCCGACAGGGGCGAACCGCCGGGCAGGATGAAGCTGTCCAGAGCCTTCAGGCTCTCGTTCATCCAGTCGATCTCGGCCTCCAGCCGTTCGATCTGGGAGGCGACGATGCGCAGGGCCTCCCATTTCGGCGCGGGCTCCAGCGGCGTGGCCAGGTCGGCGCCCAGGTCGAAGAGCTCGTTCTGGATCCGGCCCAGCATGGCGTCGATCCGGTCGTTCTGCCCCGAATGCAGCCGGGCGACGCCGATGACGGCGTTCAGCTCGTCCACCGCGCCGTAGGCTTCGACCCGGGCGTCGGACTTGGACACTCGCCGCCCCGTCGCCAGCCCCGTGGAGCCGTCGTCCCCGGTTCGGGTGTAGATCTTGTTCAGCACCACCATCGGCCGTCAGCCCGGATGCGTGGATTTCCACCACATGCCCGCCACCAGAAGCGCGATGGCCAGGGCCTGCAGCGCCACCCTCAGCCGCATCAGCTTGTTGGAGTTGGATCGGGCGTAGTCGCCGCCGCGATACAGGGAATAGATGCCGAACCCCAGGGTCACGGCCACGGCGCCGATGGCCGCCAGGATCAGGACGTTGAAGAGGTTTTCCATACGCCTCTTCTAGGCCCGGTCAGGCCAGGACGCCAGCCACAGCCGCCGGCCTCAGGCGGGCGCGTCCTTTTGACCCGAGAGGGGACCGACGTAGCGCATGGCCACGTCGCAGCGCTGATAGCGCGCGCCGTAGTCGCGCATGATCTCCGCGTCGTGGACGAAGCCCGCCTTCTCATACAGATGGATGGCGGCGACGCAGCGGGCGTTGGTCAGGAGATAGAGGGTCTCGGCTCCCCTGTCGTGGGCGCGGCGGATCATCGCGTCCAGCAGGAACTCCCCGGCCTTTCGACCGCGCGCGCTTTCCCGTACCCCCATCTTGGTCAGCTCGAACCGGCCCTCGCCCGTCTTCTGCAGGGCGCAGGCGCCGACGACGCCGAGGCCCTCCGCCTCGACGAACAGGATGTCGCCGCCGGGGTCGATGATGCGCGCGCGGGGATTCTCCAGGACGTCCCGATCGGTGTCCTCCAGTGCGAACATCGTCCGGATCCACTCGGCGTTGATGTCGTGGAAGTCCGTCGCCAGATCGTCGCGCCAGTTCAGGATCTTGAGGTCTGCGAAGGTCATGGATCGCAGCTACGTTTCGTTCACCCTATCGGCAAGGGGAATGCTCATCATTGATCGTCATGGTGAAGCCGTGACCGATCGTTCCTTTCGCAATCTGAACCACCTGGAGAAGTCGGCCTCGACGGCGCGGCTGCTCAACCTGCTGCGTGTCGCGCGCGAGCATGAGTTCTCCGAGGACTGGATCGAGCATCCCCTTTTCCAGACACGCGCCCTGAACCAGTCCCTGGTCATCAAGCACCGTCTGCGCCGCGATGAGCTGGACCTGTTTCGCGGGCGTCGACACATCTCGACAAAGATCGTCCTGCCGATCGATACCACCGACCTCAAGGCCGGCGGGCGCTACTTCTTCGTCAACGAGATCGCCTTTGAGCGGATGATGAAGGGCGCTTTCGGCATCGGCCCCGACCACCCCGACATGGTGCTGATGCGGTTGATCGACGAACTGCCGTCGCTCGATCCCTTCCTGTTGCGTGAACAGTTGCGCCGCCACGGGCACGACCCCGCCGCCTGCTATTTCGGGATCAGCGACAGCGATCTGGACCGCATGATGACCTTCGTCGAGCGCGAAATCGGGCCCCTGGTCAACCTGACCGTCGGCGGCGGAAAGGCGGCGGCCGGTTCAGCCCAGAAGTTCGCGTCCAAGATCCTGTCCAACGATCCCGGCGACCGGATGGAGGCTCTGGGCGTCACCCTGAACCTGGCTCCGGAACAGTATCATGAGGGTGTCTTCTGCTGGAAAGGCTTCCTCTACTACAAGTGGAGCCTGGGCGAGCTGCTGCCCGACGCGCTGAAGGTGGCCGAGGCCGTTTCGAAGGTGAAGCCGCACGGCCAGGTCACGCCCAACATCCGCGCCTACCTGGCCCACAGCCGGGAGTCGCTGCGGCGTCGCATCCTGGCGGCCTGCCGGTCGGTCTCGACCAAGCTGAAGATCTATGACGAGGCCTATGCGGCCCTGACCGTGCGAGCCAATCCCAACGCCTTCCGCGACTTCCTGCTGGAGGCGCCGGCGACCTTCCGCACGCTCGGCGAGCAACTGGGCGTGCTGCAGCACATCGTCAGCTACTGGAACTTCCGCTTCGGCCCTGACGCGGGGCTGATCTCGGGTGAGGAGCTGATGGACGTGCTCATGGACTTCGAGGCGGGCCTGGCCGGTCGCGACGACCCGGCGCCCGAACCGATGATCGACCGGGCGGCCATGGCCGCCTGAGGCCGCCTCCTTGGGCCGCGGTCGTCGGCCCACCGGGACCTCCCGACCCGGCGCGGCTCAAGTTGCAAAAGGCCCCGGATCGCTCCGGGGCCTTTGTCATTCAAGGGCATGCGCTCAAGTCGTGAGCGACCGCGTCGCGAACATAGCGCGACGCGTCAGCGCCTCAGTACCTGTAGTGATCCGGCTTGAACGGGCCCTCGGTCGGGACCGAGATATAGTCGGCCTGTTCCTTGGACAGCTTGGTCAGCTTGGCGCCCAGCTTCTCGAGGTGAAGCATGGCGACCTTCTCGTCCAGGTGCTTGGGCAGGACGTAGACCTGGTTCTCGTACTTGGACTTATTGGTCCAGAGTTCGATCTGGGCCAGGGTCTGGTTGGTGAAGGAGGCCGACATCACGAACGACGGGTGGCCCGTGGCGTTGCCCAGGTTCACCAGACGGCCTTGCGACAGC
>NZ_JBQVNM010000066.1:0-15230 GCF_052436175.1 Brevundimonas sp.
GCTGTCCGACATCCTGGGTGACGAGGACCATCTCGGCGACATGGACTTCAAGGTCGCGGGGACGGCCGATGGCATCACCTCGCTGCAGATGGACATCAAGGTCGCCGGCATCACCGAGGAGATCATGAAGAAGGCCATCGCCCAGGCGTCGGCCGGTCGTCTTCACATCCTCGACGAGATGGACAAGGCCATCGACGGCGCCCGCACCGAGCTGGGTGAGTTCGCGCCCAAGATCGAGTCCATCAAGGTCCCGGTCGACAAGATCCGCGAAGTCATCGGCACCGGCGGCAAGGTGATCCGCGAGATCGTCGAAAAGACCGGCGCCAAGGTCAACATCGAGGACGACGGCACCGTCAAGATCGCCGCCTCGGACCAGGAAAAGATCGACGCCGCCAAGGCCTGGATCCAGTCCATCGTCTCCGAGCCGGAAGTCGGCACCATCTATACCGGCAAGGTGGTCAAGGTCGTCGATTTCGGCGCCTTCGTGAACTTCTTCGGCGCCAAGGACGGTCTTGTCCACGTGTCGCAGATGGCCCTGGAGCGCGTCGCCAACCCGGCCGACGTCGTCTCGGAAGGCCAGGAAGTGAAGGTCAAGTTCCTCGGCATGGACGATCGCGGCAAGACCAAGCTGTCGATGAAGGTCGTCGATCAGACCACGGGTGAAGACCTGACGGACAAGATCAACGCCGAACGCGCCGAACGCGGCGAAGCCCCCCTGTCGGAAGACACCGGCGGCCGCCCCAAGCGCGAAGGCGGCGACCGTGACCGCGGCGGCGACCGCGGCCGCCGTCGCCGGGACTGACCTCCCGGGCACCGCCGAATGAACGAGGCCCCGCTGGAAACAGCGGGGCCTTTGTCTTGCGCGCCTGCTGTCGAGACCACCCCTCTCCCGGGGCGGTGGGCGTCGGGCCGCCCTGTGTCCGGTCGAATGGCTAATTCAGCGGCCCGGTCGGCTTCGCATCCCGCAGTTCCAGTTTGGCGATGCGGCGGTCCATGTCGGCGACGACCGCTTCCAGCCTTTGCTTTTCGTCGGCCATGTCGACCGGCGTGCCGTCGTCGTAGGTGATCTGGGCGCCTTTGGCGATCAGGTCGAGGCGGTAGATGGCGGTCACCCGTGCGGCCTTGAACCGTTCCAGCTCGCTCCGGCTCATGGTCAGCGCGCCGCCGTGATGACGATCTCGACCTTGTAGCCGGGGTCGGCCAGCCGGGCCTCGGAGGTCGCGCGCGCCGGGGGATTGGCCCGATCGACCCAGGCGTCCCAGACGCTGTTCATGGCGGCGAAGTCGGCGATGTCGGCCAGCCAGATGACGGCCATCAGGATCTTCGACTTGTCCGACCCGGCCCGCGCCAGCAGGGCGTCGATCTCTGCCAGGGCCGTCTTTGTCTGGGCGACCACGTCTTCGCCCGGCTCGCCGACCTGACCGGCCAGATAGAGGGTGTCGCCATGGATGACGGCCTCGCTCATGCGGGCGCCGGGGTCGAGGCGGGTGATCATGACGGGTCTCCTGAAGGGGTCGCCCGGCCTTAGTCCTCCGGAGCCTTTCGCGCCAGTCTCACGGCCGTTGCAGGAACCTCAGCGCGGTCATCGCATGGGCCCGGACCCCGACCGGCAGGGCGCTCTCGTCCACGTCGAACTGTGGCGAATGGTTCGGCGCGGTCTGGGCCGGATCGACGCCCTCCTTCGTCCCGCCCAGATGATAGAAGACCCCGGGGATCTCCTTCTGGAAATAGGAGAAGTCCTCGGCCACCGTCGTCGGCGGGGTGGCCGGATTGACCGTCCCGACCGGCGAGGCCTCGGCCAGCACCGGCGCCAGCCAGGCCGACAGGGCCGGGTCGTTGTAGGTCAGGGCCGCATTCTGGCGGATCGAGAAGTCGGCCGTCGCCCCATAGATTTCCGCGACATGATCGACCGCAGCCTCGGCCCGCTTGACCAGATCGTCGCGCGAGGCGATGTCGAAGGTGCGAAGCGTGCCGCTCAGCGTCGCCTGATCGGGGATGATGTTGTAGCGGACGCCGGCGTTGATGGTGGCGACGGTGAAGACCGTCGGCGTCGTCGTCGGGTCGATGGTCCGCGCTGTCAGGGTATTGATGGTGTTCACCACCTGGGCCGAGGCGGCGATGACGTCCACGCCGCGCCAGGGCCAGGCGCCGTGGGTCTGGCGGCCGTTCAGGGTGATGTCGATCCGGTCGGACGCCGCCATGAAGCCCTGGGGCCGATAGAACAGCGTCCCGGCCTTTCCGGGCACGACGTGGATGCCGAAGATGGCCTCGACCTTGTGGTCCCTGAGCACCCCCTCCTGGATCATCAGGGCGGCGCCGCCCAGGGGCTCTCCCGGAGGGGCGCCCTCCTCCGCCGGCTGGAAGATGAAGACCACCGTGCCGCCGAACCGGTCCTTCATGCCGGCCAGCACCTCGGCGGCGCCCAAGAGCATGGCCATGTGGGCGTCGTGACCGCAGGCATGGGCGACGGGCACGGTCGCCCCCTGATAGGTTCCCGTGGCCTTGGACGCAAAGGGCAGGCCCGTGGCCTCCAGCACCGGCAGGGCGTCCATGTCGGACCTCAGGGCCACGACGCGCGAACCCGGAAGATCGCCCTTGAGCACCCCCACAACCCCGGTCTTGGCGACGCCTGTGGTCACCTCCAGGCCCAGGGCCCGCAGCCGTTCGACGACATAGGCGGCGGTGCTGGTTTCGGCGAAGCCCAGCTCGGGATTCTCATGCAGATGCCGGCGCCACTCTATCACTCGAGGGTTGGCCCGCTCGGCCGCCGCGGCGACCACAGCGGCGAGATCGTCCGAGGGGGCCGGCTGGGCCCGATCCTGGGCATGGGCCGCGCCCGCCGCGCCCAGCGTCAGGGCGGCGGCGAGGAGGATGGCGGCTCGGTCGCGGCGCATGGCGGGTCTCCGTGAGGCGGCGGGTTCGGGGAAGACCGGATCATGAAGCTTTGGCGACGCGGGGCGCAAGCGTCTTGCATCGACGCACGGCTTGCCCGATCACCGGTCCATGGCGGTCAAGAGCGCAACCACGAACTGGCGGCAGGTCGTCCTGGTCTGTCGAAAATGCTCAAAGAAGCTGGACGGCGGCTTCGGCCCCGAGGGCGACAAGTCGCTGAAGAAGGCCCTGCGCAAGTATCTGAAGGCCGGAAAGGGCAAGAAGGCCGAGCTGGTCGTCAAGGAGACCGACTGTTTCGACATCTGCCCCAAGAAGGCGGTCGTGGCCGTCAACGCCGCCAACCCAAAGGCCCTGCTGATCGTCCCTGCCGGCGCGGACCTGTTCGAGGTCAAGGCGCGGCTGGGGCTGCACGACGACCGTCGCTTGAAGGCCGGCCCGTCGCACGAACTGATTTGACGCCGGCACTGGCCTCGGCCTGACAGAGGCGTAGAACAGGGGCGTGAACCTTCGCTCGCCCGCCTTCTTCATCCTGTGCGCCGTCAGCCTGATCGCCTCGGGCGGCAATATGGCGCTGCAATCGGTGCTGCCCGCCATCGGGCGCGAGTTCCGGCTGTCCGACACCCTGGTGGCGGGCGCCTTCGCCATCTCGGCTCTGCTGTGGACCCTGACCTCGCCCTTCTGGGCCCGGTTGTCCGACACGATGGGCCGCAAGCGGGTCATCATGATCGGCCTGTGGGGCTTCGTCATCTCCATGACGGGTTTCGGCCTGGCCGCCACCTCGGGCCTCGAGCATTGGCTGGGCGCCGTCTTCGCCTTCGTCCTGATGGCGGTGGCGCGCAGCGTCTACGGCCTGTTCGGCTCGGCCGCCCCGATCGCCTCCCAGGCCTATGTCGCGGACCGCACCACGGCGGACGAGCGCACCCAGGCCATGTCCCTGCTGGCCTCGGCCCAGGGGTTGGGCACCGTCATCGGCCCAACCCTGGCGCCGGTCTTCGTCCTGCCGATCGTCGGCCTGGCCGGGCCCATGTACGCCTTCGCCCTGATCGCCCTGGTCATGCTGGTGGTGGTCTGGCGCAAGCTGCCCAGCGGCGAGGTCGTTCGCACCCCCTCCCCCACCGGGCGGCCCGACCGACGCGACAAGGGTCTGTGGAAGGACCGGCGCGTGCGCGACTTCCTGCTCTACGGCCTGCTGGTCACGGGCGCCCAGGCGGTCAACATCTCGGTGCTGGGCTTCCACATCATCGACGAGCTGGCCTCGGCGGGGTCTGGCCTCGGCGCCATGGCCGCGCGCGAGGCCCAGCCCTTCATCGGCATCGCCATGCTGACCGGCGCGGTCGCCACCCTGATGGTCCAGTGGGGGCTGATCCCCCTGCTGAAGCTGCAGCCACGCGAGCTGATGCGGTGGGGGGCCGGCCTGGCCCTGGCGGGCAATGTCGTCAGCATCTTCGCCCCGGCCTATTTCGGCGTGGTGGTCGGCTACGCCATCGTGTCCATGGGCGTCGGCTTCGCCCGGCCGGGCTTCACGGCCGGGTCCTCCCTAGCCGTCGGTCCGTCGGAACAGGGCGCGGTCGCCGGGCTGATGATGTCGCTGGCCGGCCTCAGCTTCCTCGGCCCGCCGGTGATCGGTGTGGCCCTGTATGAGATGGCCGAGTTCGCGCCCTTCGCCGCCAACGCCGGGCTTCTGGCGCTGGCGCTAGGGGTCGCCCTGTTCAGCCCAGTCCTGAGGGCCTCCAGCCCAGCGCCGGTCGCCGTGGCGGCGTCTGAACCGCCGGCGAGCCAGCCGGGGCCTGAGGGCGGTAGCTAAAACCCGGCGGTGGCGCGACGACGCCGCAGGACGGCGACAGCCCCGCTCGCGAGCGCCAGGCCGAACAGGATCATCGCCCATTCCGTCATGGTCGGCACGGCCACGAGGCCGGCGACGCTCAGGGAGTTGGTCGTCGCCCACCGGTATTGCGAATCCGGCGTGACGGCCAGGCCGTCGCATTCGTCGTCGCATACGGCGTCTTCCACGATCAGGAGTGCGGGGGCGGTATCCGCCAGATCCGGTGTGAAGTTCAGGTTCAGAATACGATCCCCCGCCACGGCGCCTGCGGGAGTGACGAGTATCGCGCCGTCAAACGCGTCCACCACCTCGGTGAACGTCAGTCCCGGCACACCTGTGATCCCGTCGTTGGCCAAACCGGGCGTTGTGGTGATCGAGACAGCGGAAGCCGTGTCTGTCGCGGCGTCATAGGTGAAGACGCCGGAATAGGTTCCGCTGGCGCCGCTCGCGTCGAACGTCCCGCTGACGTTGTAGGTTACAGGCGCCGCCAAAGCCGCCGTCGCCATGGCGGAGACGACGAAGAGAATGGACGCAAAGCCAAGCGTGTTCATGAGGACCTCCGTGTTTTCCGGCAGGTCGGGCGTTCCAGCCGTACTGAACAATGAAAAGCCCGACACCTGACCCGCGCTCGCCGCCTTGCGTCCGCCCAAAAGGCTTGCGAAATCGTGAATATGACCCTCCGAATCCAAAGCCGCATCGGCGTCCAGACGTCGGCCGACCGCATCTGGGCCCTGATCGAGGACCTTTCCTATTGGGATCGCTGGAATCCGGTCGAGACGGGGGTCTCCGGCCATATCGCCTTCGGGGGGCAGATCGCCCTCACCGAACGGGTCGAGAGCCTGCCTGAACGCCAGGTCCAGTACCGGGTCGCCGAATGGCAGCCCCGGGCGCAGCTGGTGCTGGCCGAAAAGCGCGGCTGGCAGTTCGGCGCCCTGCGCTTCTTCGAGATCGACGAGCTGGAGCCCGGCAACTGCATCGTCGCCAACGGCCTGGTCCTGTCCGGCTTCCGGGGCGAGAGCTTCCACGACAAGCACAAGCGGGTGATCCGCGCCGCCTATGACGAGGTCAGTCAGGCGATCAAGGCGGCCGCCGAAGCTTCCTGAAAGGACGGCTGGCGATCAGCCGCCGCCCGTGCCCCTCATGGTGTCCTGGATGTTGATGATCGCGGGCCCCAGGATCACCACGAACAGCACCGGCAGGAAGAACAGGATCATCGGCACGGTCAGCTTGGCCGGCAGGGCCGCGGCCTTCTTTTCCGCCGCCGACATTCTCAGATCCCGGTTTTCCTTGGCCATGGTGCGCAGGGCCGTGCCCAGGGGCGTGCCGTACTGTTCGGCCTGGACCATGGCGGTGGCCACCGACTTGACCCCCGCATGGTTGGTGCGCTTGGCCAGACCTTCGTAGGCCATGCGGCGCTCGGGCAGGTAGGACAGTTCCGCCGACAGCAGGCTGAGCTCCTCGGCCAGGTCGATGGAGGACGGGCCGATCTCCTGGCTGACCTTGACGATGGCCTGTTCGATCGACATCCCGGCCTCGACGCAGATCAGCAGCAGGTCGAGCGCGTCCGGGAAGGCCTGCATGATCGACTGCTGGCGCTTGGCGATCCGGTTCGTGAGATAGATGTTCGGCGCATAGAAGCCGATCATCGTTGCGATCATGACGCCGGTGATGCGGATCATGACCGGCTGGCCGAAGTCGTTGACGACGAACAGGTAGAAGACCGCCAGAGCCATGAAGACGAAGGGCATGGTGAAGCGGAAGAAGTAGAACCGCGTCAGGGGCTTGGGCCCGCGGAAGCCGGCCTGGGCCATCTTGTCGACGACCTTGGGGTCTTCCAGCAGCTTGGTCAGATTCAGCCGTTCGACGATGTCCTTCTGGAAGCCTTCGTCGGTGTGGCGCAGCCCGCCCGCGCCGGTGGCCAGGGCCTGGCGTGAGCGGCGCTTCAGCTCGTCCCGGCGCTGGGCCACGGCCTTCATGCGTCCCTCCAGGCTGGCCCCGCCGGCCATGGGGGCCAGCAGGGTGACCAGGGTGGCGAAGACCAGCAGGCCGACGAGGATGCTGATCAGGTTCTGGGGCTGGGTCAGGAAGTGGATCATCACGCCGCCCTAGAACTTGAACGAGATCATGCGCTTCATCACGAAGACGCCGCAGGACATCCAGATCGCCGCCCCCAGGAGCATCACCTGGCCGCGCGGGTCGGTGAACAGCAGCATGATGTAGGCGGGCGTGGTCAGGAAGACGAGACCCATGACGATGATCGGCAGGGAGCCGATGATGCCGGCGGAGGCCATGGCCTCGGACGACAGGGCCTTGATCTTCTCGCCCATCATGCGGCGCGCGCGCAGCACGGTCGTCAGGTTGGACAGGGCCTCGGCCAGGTTGCCGCCTGTCTTCTGCTGGATGGCGATGACGATCGAGAAGAACTTCAGTTCGCTGGTCGGCATGCGCTCGTACATCTTGTCCAGTGCCTGGGCGAGGGTCTGGCCCACGCCGATGGCCTCGACCAGCCGCTGGAACTCCGGACCCAAAGGCGCCGGGCTCTCCTTGGCGATGATCTTGAAGCACTCGTGAACCGGCAGGCCCGACTTGATGCCGCGCACGATGACATCCACGGCGTTGGCGAACTCGCCCGAAAACTGCTTCATCCGGCGCTTGCCCATGAAGCTGACGACCCAGCGCGGGAGGCCCAGACCGAAAACGGCGCCCAGACCGAGGCAGAGGAAGATATTGGCCCCCAGCAGCCAGGGCAGCAGCAGGGCCAGAACCCCGAGGACCACGCTGATGATCCAGAAGGTGCGGATGTTCAGCGACAGACCGGCCTGGGTCAGCTTGGCCGCCATGGTCAGGCGGGCCTTGCGTTCCTTGCGCTCGGCGTCCTTGAGCTGAAGCAGGATCTGCTTGCGGCGGGCCTCGGGCGTATTGGCCTGGGCGGCGGCGATCTTGCGGGCGGCCTTGGAGTTGGGCGAGGCGGCCAGGGCTCTGGCGCGCTTGACGCCCTGGTCGGCGGGCGCGTCGCCCCCCACGAAGGCCCAGCCCAGTCCGCCGATGGTGATGAAGGCGAGAACCGCCGCGAGGATCGGCAGCATCCCGTTACTCCGCCGCGTCCAGGGCCTCGGCCAGTTCCCGTTCCAGCCCGTAGTAGCGGGCGCGGTCCCAGAAGCGGGGACGGGCGATGCCGGTCGAACGATGGCGGCCGACGACCTTGCCGTTGGCGTCCTCGCCGGTGATCTCATAGACGAACAGGTCCTGGGTGACGATCACGTCGCCCTCCAGCCCGACCACCTCGGTGATGTGGGTGATGCGGCGCGAGCCGTCGCGCAGTCGGGTGGCCTGGATGATGATGTCGACCGAGCCGGTGATCATCTCGCGGATGGTCTTGGACGGCAGGCCGTAGCCGCCCATGGTGATCATGGATTCCATCCGGCTGATGGCCTCACGCGGGGAGTTGGCGTGGAGCGTGCCCATCGAGCCGTCGTGGCCGGTGTTCATGGCCTGCAACAGGTCGAAGGCCTCCGGGCCCCGGACCTCGCCGACGATGATGCGTTCGGGGCGCATCCGCAGGCAGTTCTTCACCAGGTCGCGCATGGTGATCATGCCCTGGCCTTCGAGGTTCGGCGGCCGGGTCTCAAGACGGACCACATGCGGCTGCTGCAGCTGAAGCTCGGCCGCGTCCTCGCAGGTGATGACCCGCTCGGTCGGGTCGATGAAGGCCGTCATGGTGTTCAGCAGGGTGGTCTTGCCCGAACCCGTGCCGCCCGAGATGACGACGTTGCAGCGGCAGGCCCCGATGACGCCGAGAACGCGCGCCCCTTCCGGACTGATGGAGGCGTACTCCACCAGGTTGCGCATCGTCAGCTTGTCCTTCTTGAACTTCCGGATCGTCAGGGTCGGTCCGTCGATCGCCAGGGGCGGGGCGATGACGTTGACCCGCGACCCGTCCGGCAGACGGGCGTCGCAGATGGGGCTGCTTTCGTCCACGCGGCGGCCGACCTGACTGACGATCCGCTGGCAGATGTTCATCAGCTGGGTGTTGTCGCGGAAGCGGACGTTGGTCAGCTGGACCTTGCCGCCCACTTCGATGAAGACCCGGCCCGCGCCGTTGACCATGATGTCGGCGATGTCGTCGCGGGCCAGCAGAGGCTCCAGCGGTCCATAGCCCAGGATGTCTTTGACGATGTCCTGGACCAGGTGCTCCTGCTCGGCCACCGACATGGAGACGTTCTTGATCGCCACCAGTTCGGCGACGATGTCGCGGATCTCTTCCGACGCCGCCTTCTGGTCCAGCTGAGCCAGTTGGGACAGGTCGATGGTGTTCATCAAGGCGTTGAAGATCGTGGTCTTCGTCGCGTGGTAGTAGTCCGATTGTTCGCGAACGATCTCGGTGACCGGCTGGGCGCGCTTGAGCTGCTCGAGGCCGGGCGTCTGGCGGGGTCCGGGGCCGCCGGCCTGTGGCGCGGGGACCGGCGCGGGAGCGGCCTTGGGGCGCGCCAGGGCGTCGAGGCGATCCGCCGAGGCCGAGGCGGTCGGACGATGGCCCTGAGAGGCGGTTTGAGAGGCGGTCTGGGAGGCGGTCGGACCAGAGGCCGCGTGGACGAACTCGGCCTCTTCGTCGATGTCGTCGGAGAAGCCGAAGGCCTGGGCCTGCACGCCTTGGGCGAGCTGAGGCGCAGCACGAGCCTCCGAAACCGCAGGGGCGACGCTCTGAGGCCCCGGGGCCTGACCTGAACGCTTTCCGAACACGCCCGATCAGCCCTTCTTGAACAGGCCGGCCAGCAGAGACTTGCCCTCCGCCTTGGGCGCAGGCGCCGCCTTGGCGGCCTTGGCGGGCTTGGCGCCCTTGCCCGGCGTCTGGGGCAGTTCGCGCTGGGTGACGATCTGGGCCAGGGTCTGGAAGGCCTCGGCGGCCTTGGATTTGGCGGCGGCGTCGATGATCATCTGGCCGTTGTTGGCGGCCGCCCCGAACAGCTTGGCGTCGAACGGGATGACCAGGCTGGGATGCACGCCCAGGGCGGCGCCGAAGTCCTTGGTCGGGATCTCGGGGCGACCCGGCAGGCCGACCTGGTTCAGCACCAGACGCGGCGGAGCGTCGTTCGGGCGACCCTGACGGATCAGGTCGATCATGTTCTTGGCGTTGCGCAGGCTGGCCAGGTCGGGCGTCGCCACCACCACCACCTCGTCGGCGGTGATGAGGGTGCGCCTCACCCAGGGCGACCAGAGGTGCGGAATGTCCAGGATGACGAAGGGGGCCGTGCCGCGGATGCGTCCGGTGACCTCCTCGAAGGCCTCGGCGCTGATGTCCCAGTCGTTGTCCAGGGTGGCCGGGGCGGCGAACAGGGAGAGCTTGTCGGTGCAGCGGACCATCATCCGGTCCAGCAGGGTGGCGTCCAGGCGATCCGGCTGGCCCAGGGCGTCAGCGACGCCGTTCAGCGGATCCTGATTGAAGTCCAGACCCGCCGTGCCGAACGGCAGGTCGTAGTCGACGATGACCGAGTTGGCGCCGATGCGCTCGGAAATGGCGTAGGCGGTGTTGTGGGCCACGGCCGAGGCGCCGGCCCCGCCGCGCGCGCCGACGAAGGCGATGGTGCGGCCGACGAAGGGCTGGCTGGGGTCGGAGAACAGGCCGCCGATGGCCGCGATCAGCTGCAGGGGCTGGATCGGCGCGACGAGGTATTCGCTGACTCCTCGCCGCATCAGTTCGCGGAACAGCAGGATGTCGTTGGTGGCGCCGACCACGATGACCTTGGTGCCGGCGTCACAGACCTCGGCCAGGGCGTCGACCTGGGCCAGCAGCGTGCCGGGGTCGGCCATGCACTCGACCACGATCAGCGGCGGGGTCGGCTCATGCTGATAGGCCTGGACCGCCGCCGGGACGCCGCCGCTGCGGATATGGGTCGTGGCGCGGCTCATCCGCCGGTCCTGGCCCGCGCGCTCGGCCGAGGCGAGGGTGTCCTGGCGTTCGGCGAAGACGTGGATGGCGATGCGCGGGATCGATACGTCGGCGCGCACGGCTGTGTGATCGGTGATCGGCGGCGTCGGCTCCGCAGAGGCGGCCGGCGCGGCATAGGCCGGCGTCGGATCGACGGGAGCCTGAGGCGCCTGGACAGGATGGGTCGGGGCGACAGGCGTCGGGGCGGTCGAAACGGGGGGCGGCTCGATAAAGCCGGCCTGAACCGGGGCTGTCTGAACCGGGGCTGTCTGCATCGGCGCCGGCGGCGCCTGGGGCGCGGCGAAGGCGGCCGGCGCCTGGGGCAGGGCCGCCGGGGAGGCGGACAGGAACTCGGTGTCGAGGTCGAACTCGTCCTCGAAGGCGTCCAGGGGGCTGTTGGCGAAGGCGTTGGTCATAGCGTCAATTCACCGCCTGGGAGACACGCCCTTCGGCCACCAGGGTCTCCCGGGTCGCGGCCGTGGGTTCGCCCTTGCGGTAGTGGTCGAAGACCACGGAGCGACGGCTGGACTCGGTCGGGGTGATGGCGCGGGGCTGTACGATGTCGCGGGGGTTGGCGATCTGGGCCGCCAGATTGGCCGTCACCGCGCAGCCGAAGTTGCTGGAGGTGGCGTTGTTGGCGGTGCGCGACAGGTTGTCCCAATGGGTTCCGCACTGGGGCACGGCGGCCCTCAGGGTCTCGAAGCCGACCAGAACCGGGGCGCGGGGGTCCGGCGCCGCATAGGAGATCACCTGCACCTGTCCCGGGGCGCCGAGCGCTTCCAGCGCGGCCTTGGTCGCCCAGGCGAAACCATTGGACACCGGATCTTCGCCGCCCGGCGCCTCGACGCGGATGACCGGAGCGCCGGCGGCCACATAGCGGCCGACCAGGGCGGCCAGAGCCGCGTTCTGGGTCTGCGAAAGGCCGTCCTCGTGGACGTTCAGGGCGATACGGTCCAGACCGCTTTCGACCTGAAGCGAGAAGCGGGACGTCGGGGTCAGGGGCGCGGGGCCGTAACCGCCGGCCGGGGCGCCCATGCAGGCCGCGAGGCTCGCGGACGCGACCAGGGCCGCGATCAGGCTCACGCGCGTGGCGCGGCGGGTTCCGGGGGGCTGTGTGCGATGCATCTTCCGGCCTCTCAATCGATCACATAGCCCACGGGGCCCTGCCACCCGGCCCCGCCCGAGGCGGCGGGCGACGGGGTGCCGTAGGTCTGGTTCAGCTGGCCGAACAGGGTGGTCTGGATGTCGGTCGCGATCCGCAGGCCGTCGGCGGGCGTCTGCAGCCGACCGGGCGAGGTCGCGGTCACCAGATAGGGTTCGACGATCACCACCAGTTCGGTCTCGCCGCTCAGATAGTCGCGCGAGCGGAACAGGGAGCCCAGGACGGGCATGGTCGCCATGCCCGGCAGGGAATCGATGGCCTGGCGCGTGGATTCCTGCAGCAGGCCCGCGATCATCATCGCCCCGCCCGACGGCAGTTCGACCGTGTTCTCGGAGCGGCGGACCTGAAGCCCCTGAAGCGTCAGGGCCGAGGCCGTGCCGGCGCCCAGGGTGAAGCCGCCCTGGCTGGTCAGTTCGGACACCTCGACCTTGACCTGCAGCGAGATGCGCCCGCCGGTCAGGACCACCGGGCGGAAGGCCAGGCTGACGCCATAGGGCTTGTATTCGATGGAGACGTTGCCGTCGCGGTCGCGACCGGTCGGAACCGGGAACTCGCCGCCGGCCAGGAAGCTGGCGCTTTCTCCATTGACCGAGGTCAGGTTGGGCTCGGCCAGGGTGCGAACCAGGCCGACCCGCTCGAAGGCCTTGATGGTGGCCTCGCCCTTGTTGAGATCGTCGGAGCCGGGGCCCGTGCCGGGCTGGGCGGTGTCCCAGTTGGCCGCATCCTCGGGTCCGCGCACCGTGAAGGGACACAGGGCGCCCTCGGCCCATCCGGCGCCCGTGCAGGGACGCTCCAGCTGATAGTTCTGGGTGGTGTCGCGTGACACCCCGCCCGAGACGCCGCCCAGGAGGCCGCCGTTGACGCCCCAGGTCGCCGCCTGGCCGAGCAGGAACTGGGTGTCCCCCAGTTGGCCGATCACGGCGGAGGTGTCGAAGCCGAGCTGTTTGATGGCGTTGCGCTGCACCTCGATCACGCGGACCTTGAGCGTCACCTGATCCGAACCGGCGACGGAAATCATGTTCAGCACCTTCTCCGGCGCCGAGACGAAGGCGCCGGCGACGCGGGCGATGCGGTCGGCCTCGGCCGGGCTGGTGACCAGTCCGGTCAGAACCACGCTGTCGTTGATGGCCTCGGCCGTGACCTGGGCGCCGGGCGCGATCCGGTTGATCGTCTCCTGCAGGGCCGAGACGCCCGCATCGACCCGAACCTTGAGCGACAGGATCGGCCGTCCGGCGGCGTCCAGGAAGACCGCGTCGGTCTGGCCCGCGCCGACCCCGATGATGGTGATGCGGCGCGAGTTGTGCAGCATGGCCTCGGCCACGCGGGGGTCGGCGATGATGACGTCACGGGCATCGGTCGGCAGGTCGACGGCGAAGGACGCCCCTCGCGCGATGCTGACCGGCCGCGGCGCCCCGCCCAAGGGCACGGCGGATTGCAGGCCCGTCGCTGCCACCGGGGCGGAATAGGTCGGCGCGGCATAGGCGGGCGCGGCGCTGATCTGGGCCGCCACACTCATGGGCGCGATCGCGCCGGCGGTCAGGGCGAGTGTCGCCGCCAGGGCTGTGAGGCGACGGGCGAGGGAGGCGGAGGGAAGGGTCATTGCACCACCACGGTTTCGGCCTCGCCGCCGCGATAGACGCGCACGACGGCGTTCTGGCGCGGCGGCGGGGCGACGCGGCCGGAGGGGCCTTCGGTATCGGCGTAAGAGCGCAGCACCAGCGACAGGTCGCCCTCGGACTTGGCCAGGGCCAGGGCCTCGGCGTCCTGGGGCCCCAGCTCCAGGGTGGCGGTCGCGCCCACCACCGCCTGTTCGTCCTCGGCTGCGCGCGTGGTCTGGTCGATGGCCAGAACCTTGACGTTGCGCATCACGGTCGAGGAGGCGAACTTGGATTCCTGCGTGGCGCCGGCGATGTTGCTCAGCGTCGTCTGGCGCGTCAGGAGCACGTCCACGCGGTCGCCGGGCAGGATGAAGCCCCCGGCGGCGGTCTCGACCGAGACGCGGATGGCCATGGCCCGCATGCCGGGCTCCAGATAGGCGGCCAGATAGCCGCTGTCCCCGGCGCGCACGATCTTGCGCGGGACGATGGGCTCTCCGGCCAGGATGGGTTCGCGCACGACCGAACCGACATAGTCGGCCTTGGCGCCGCCGGTCGCCATCTCCGTGGCGGCACGAGTGACGGCGGCGACGGCGCCCTTCGGCTTGTCGGCGCCCTCGACGGTCTGATCGTCCTTGGCGCCCTTTTTGACGTCCTTGGCGGCCTCTTCGGCCTCGGCTGGGGTCGGCGGCTTGGGAAGGGGGACGGAGCCGTCGGTGATGAAGGCCGGATTGACCTCGGCGACCGGCCAGTCCTTCCAGTCCAGATCGGCTTCGGTCAGGCGCTGGCCCGGTTTCAGGTCGCGCGCGGCGACCAGGACCTTGGCCATCGGCACGGCCTCGGGCGCGGCGGCGGAGGCGACGGCGACGGGTTTTCCGGAAGATCCCATGGCGCGCACGACAAAGGCCAGCCCGATGGCGGCGACGGCGGCGACACAGATGACGGCGATACGGGCGGGCTTCATCGACGGTCTCCGACAGGGCCGCGATCGCGCCGGAATCGATTTCCGGTTCCCTGCCGTTAACAAGAATGAAGGCGTGAGGTTAACGCGCTCCTAAACGCGCCCACGGCGTTTTGTAAAAAAGGGTCTCAACCCAGGGCTGTGAGGGCCACGGCGATCGAACTGGCCGGAAACACCATCAGCACGCCGGCGCAGATGGCCACGCCATAGGGAATATCGCCCTTGGGCTCCAGCAGCCGTCCGGCCCAGCCGCCCATGCCGACGACGTAGGGCTGGAAGCCCCGCCGGGCCAGAATCAGCAGCATGCAAAAGGCGCCGCCGAACAGGCCGATCCAGAGGGCCGCCATGCCCGCGCTCCCCCAGCCCAGCCAGAGGGCGGCGGCGGCCATGAGTTTGGCGTCGCCCCCGCCGATGATGCGGCCCGCGAACAGGCCGATCCCGATGGCGAGAGCCAGAACCCCGGCCGCCAGATGTCCGCCGACGGCGGCCAGATCCAGACCGGCTGCCCAGGCCACCGGGGCGAAGCCGAGGACGAGCACCCCCGAGATCCAGTTCGGAATGGTCATGGAGGTCAGATCCTTCAGCGCCGCGACGATCACGAGGGCGGGCAGGAGGCTCAGAAGGGCGACATGGATGACGGTCATGGCGACACTCTACGCGGGAGGCCGTTAAAGCCGGGTTTCGGCGGCGAGAAAGCAAAGGGGCCGGGGCGTTTCCGCCCCGGCCCCTCGCCGGTCTGAAGACCTCAGGTCAGGTCGGCTTAGCCGCCCATGCCTTCGGTGACTTCCTCGAACTTGCCCGAGATGGTGGTGCCCAGGGCCGTGACGGCGCCGATGATGACGACAGCGATCAGGGCGGCGATCAGGCCGTAC
>NZ_JBQVNM010000067.1:0-14918 GCF_052436175.1 Brevundimonas sp.
GCTGCTGGTCGTCGGCCTCGACGCGGCGCGAGCCGGATCGCGCTCGGCGCTCAGCCTCGCCCCGCCCGACCCGGTGCGGGCCGCCGTCGGCCGGCCGGGCGGCGCCGAACTGGAGCTGTCCTTCGAGGGATCGGGTCCGACGCCCGGCCGCATCCAGGCGGCCCTGTCCTCCGACGCCCGGTTGGGTCTCGACGCAGACCGGATCAGCGCCCCGGTTCAGGCGCGCGCCACGCGACTGACTTTTCCCTTCACCCCGGCCCGACGCGGCGCCTCGACGCTGGAGACGCTCTGGGTGCGCTGGACCGGCCCCCTGGGTTTGGCCTTCAAGCAGAAGACCTTCGACCTCGGCCTCGCCGTCCATGTCCTGAGCGACATCCAGATGGTGCGGGATCAGGCCATGCGGCTGTTCGCCCGCGACGCCCTGTTCGGCGCCAAGGCCCAGATCCAGCTCGGCGAGGGGTCGGAGTTCCAGGCCCTCAGCGACTATCAGCCCGGCATGGACCGGCGCGCCATCGACTGGAAACAGTCCGCCCGCCACGCCGCCCTGCTGGCCAAGGAGTTCCGCACCGAGCGCAACCACAACGTCATCATGGCCCTGGATTGCGGCCGGGTGGCCTGCGAGCCGGTCGGCGGCATGCCGCGCATAGACCGGTTCATCCATGCGGCTCTCTTGCTGTCCTATGCCTGTCTGAGATCCGGCGACCGTGCGGGCCTGTTCGCCTTCGACTCGGCTGCCCGGATCAATACGGGTCCGCTCGCCGGACTGAACGCCCTGGGCACATTGCAGATGATGGCCGGGCGGATCGACTATTCGACGCACGAGACCAACTACACCCTGGCCCTCTCCACCCTGGCCGGAGGACTGAAGCGGCGGTCGCTGGTGGTCGTCTTCACCGACTTCGCCGATTCCACCGCCGCCGAGCTGATGATCGAATCCCTCGGCCGCCTGCTGCGGCGCCATCTGGTCCTGTTCGTCGTCCTGCGCGACGAGGAGCTGGAGAGCCTGATCGCCGCCGAACCCGTGGAGGCCGAAGACGTGGCCCGCGCCGTCGTCGCCGCCGGCCTGATGCGAGAGCGTGAGCTGGTCCTGACCCGGTTGCGCCGCATGGGCGCCCATATCGTCGAGGCCCCGGCCGACCGCATCGGCCCGGACGCGCTGACCGCCTACCTCGACCTGAAGCGGAGGGACCTGCTGTGAGCGACGTCTCCCCCACCCTGCGCAGCCAGCGCTTCCGTCGCGAGCGCGAAGCCGACTGGGCGCGGCTGGAACGGCTGATGGACAAGGCGGAGAAGGGGTCGGTCGGCAAGCTGACCGACGAGGAGATTCTGGCCGTCCCGGTCCTCTACCGCTCGACCCTGTCCGCCCTGTCGGTGGCGCGCGAGACCTCTCTGGATCAGGGACTGATCGAGTTTCTGGAGACCCTGTCGGCGCGGGCCTATTTCTTCGTCTACGGCTCGCGCGCCACGCTTCAGGACCGGGTGACCGGCTTCTTCCGGCGCGACTGGCCCGTCGCGGTCAAGGGACTATGGCGAGAGACCCTGGTCTCGGCCGGGCTGATGCTGCTGGGCGCCCTGGTCGCGGCCTGGCTGGTGACCGTCGAGCCCGAGTGGTTCTACGCCTTCGTGCCCGCCGAAATGGCCAATGGGCGCGATCCCGCCGCCTCGACCGAGACCCTGCGCGCGACCCTGGACGGAACGGACGGCCACGACGGCCTGTCAGTCTTCGCCGCCTCCCTGTTCACCCACAACGCCCAGGTGGCCATCCTGGCCTTTGCTCTCGGCTTCGCGCTCTGCCTGCCGACCGGCCTGCTGCTGCTCTACAACGGCGCGACGGTCGGGGCCTTCGTCGCCCTGTTCGCCAGCCGGGGGCTGGGATGGGAGATCGGCGGCTGGCTGATGATCCACGGCGTCACCGAACTGTTCGCCGTCGTCCTCGCCGGGGCGGCCGGGCTTCGCATCGGCTGGGCCGTCGCCTTCCCCGGCGTCCGCACCCGCCTGGATGCGGCGGTCGAGAGCGGACGCACCGCCGCCGTGGCCATGGCCGGGGTCGTCGTCATGCTGTTCGTCGCGGGTCTGCTGGAGGGCTTCGGCCGTCAGCTGATCGTCGAGACCTGGGCGCGCTATACGGTGGCGGGCGTCACCGGCCTGATCTGGTTCGCCTACTTCTACGGTCCGCGCCGGAGCCCCGTCGATGGCCGCTGAGCTGAAAGCCCCCTCTGGAACCGAACGCGCCTTCGTCACCCCCGAGGGCGTCGATCTGCGGCTGAACATCGGCGAGGCGGGCCAGAGGGCGGCGGCCTTCCTGCTGGACGCCGCCATCATCATCGCGGTCCTGATCGCCTTCACCATCGCGGCGGCCGTCATGGGCCTGGGCACGGCGGCGATGGGCGCCGGAGGTCGGAGCGGGTTCGAGGTCGTGGCCGTGATCTGGCTGCTGGTCTTCTTCCTCCTGAGGAACTTCTACTTCACCGCCTTCGAGCTGTCGGCGGCGGCGGCGACGCCGGGCAAACGCATCTTCGGCCTCAGGGTCGCTTCGCGCGACGGCGGGCGGCTGAGGGCGGAATCCGTCTTCGCCCGCAATGCGATGCGCGAGCTGGAGGTCTTCGTCCCCTTCTCCATTCTGATCAGCCAGAGCAACAGCGGCGGGGCGGACGGCTGGATCTGGCTCCTGGCCGTGGTCTGGGCCGGGATTTTCGTCTTCTTCCCCCTGTTCAACAGGGACCGGCTGCGCGCGGGCGACCTGATCGGGGGCACCTGGGTTGTGCGCAATCCGCGACGCAAGCTGATGCGCGACATGGCCGACCACGGGGCCGGGCGCATGGCCGGCTACGCCTTCACCACAGCCCAGCTGGACGCCTATGGCGCCAAGGAGCTGCACGTCCTCGAATCCGTCCTGCGCCAGCGTGACCGCCGCACGATCCACGCCGTGGCCGAGCGGATCGCCGGCAAGATCGGCTGGACCCGCGACCTGGCCCAGCGAGGCGGGGGCCAGTCGGATGAAGACTTCCTCAGCGCCTACTACGCCGCCCTGCGCGGGCGGCTGGAGCAGCGGCTGCTGATGGGCGTCCGGCGTCGCGACAAGCACGACGTCTGAGGGTCAGTCGAACACCGAGGCCAGGTGTTCGGGCCCGACGCCTTCCTTGACGCTGCGCAACTCGTAATACAGCGCCGCCGCACCGGCCCCGCCGATCACCCCGCTCAGGATGTTGCTGATCGCGCTTGTCGCCATATTGACCGCCAGATTGGGGGAGCCGTCCGTGAAGCTGCCCCCCGTCGCCGCGCCGACGCCGACAACCAGCAGGCCGATCACCATCGAAACCACGAAATAGATCACCGCCAGGCCGAAGATCGGCCAACGATAGCCGCGCGTCAGGTCGCGGCTACGCTGCAGACTCTCGAACACGCCCCGACCCTCCACGACGACGGCGCCGGTCGAGGCCGACCACATCACCGCCAGGATGATCCCCGGCACGATCAACAGGATAAAGCCCAGCGTCATCCCCAGGCCCGCGATGATGCCCAGACCCAGCAGGGGAAGGAACAGCTTGATGCCGGCCTCGAAGGCCGGAGCCAGGCCCATCGCCTTGCCGTTTAGACCGCTCACGGTGACCTTCACCACGATGCCCTGAAGCATGTAGGTTCCGACGATCCAGAGCACCCAGCCGATGGCGGTGATCGCCAGATTGGTCCCACTGAAATCATAGGCTCCGCCCATATTGGTCTGGCCATAGGTCTGCAGCAGCGTCGGCACGCCCACCAGAATGACCGAGGCGATGGTGAAGACGGCCCAGTTCTGCTGGATGGCCTTGAAGGTGCGCTGGATCACCCGGCCGAGGTCGAAACTGCCATAGGTCCCGCCGGAGGGGTTGGCCGCCGAGGCCCGCGCCGCGGGCGTCGCCGCCAGGGCGATGATCTCGGTGGCGACCCCGTCGGCGGCGACGAAATCCACCCTCTGGCCGACCGGCAGCGGCGGCGCCGAGCGGATCGAGGAGGCGTCGAAGGCGTAGGAGACGCCATCGTCCCCGGCGATGGCGCCGGTCCCGGCCGCCTCGTCGAATGTCGTCACCGCGCCGCGCATGTATCCTCCTGAGCTGATTGCAGGCGATGTTCGCCCGCTGTGGCGACGCCGACAACCCCGATCCGTCCAGAGGCGAAAAAGCTTCACAGAGACGACGCCCTTGACTCCCGGGGGGCGCCTGGCGGCATATAGAACAAATGCAGAACATTTGTTCTTCTCCTGACCGGCTCGAGGCGCTGAGGGCGCAACTGGCGACGCTCGAGCGCCGGAACGGTTCCGTGCGGGCGACAGGTGCGGTTCCGACGGGCGACGACATCTCCGCACTGACGGCGGCCGGCTGTGTTCACGACCTCTATGCCGGAGCCGAGGCGGACGCCGTTTCGGTCAACGCCTTCGGCCTGGGCCTGGCGTTGAAGGCGGCGAAGGGACGACCCCTGGTCTGGGGCCTGCATGAGGCCGTGGCCCGGGAAGGGGGCTGGCCGCATGGCCCGGGCCTCAACGAGATGGGCCTGAAGCCGGACGATCTTCTGCTGGTCCGGGCGCGGGACATCCAGACCCTGCTGGCCATCGGCGAGGAGGCGGTGCGCAGCCCGGCGGTGGGCGCGGTCCTGCTCAGCGCCTGGGGCGAGGCCCGGGCCCTGACCCTGACGGCCAGTCGCCGACTGGCCCTGGCGGCCGAGGCGGGGGGTGGAACCCTGTTTCTGGCCCGGATCGCGGCGACGCCCGCCCCCAGCGCGGCCGAGACGCGGTGGTCGGTCGCCGCCGCCCCTTCCGAACCGCTCGAGGCCGGAGCGCCGGGGCGGCCGTCTTTTTCCGTCGCCCTGCTGCGGCGACGCGGCGGCGGGGCGCCCCGGACCTGGATCGTGGAGTGGGACCGTGACGGACGCCGCTTCCGCCCCCCCGCGCCGCTATCTGGCGATCTGGTTCCCCTGGCTGCCCAGCGACCGGCTGAGGCGTCAGGAACGGGCCGACGCCGCGTCGCCTGAGGGCGAGGCCCCACGGCCTCCCCTCCCCGTCGTCCTGATCGAGAAGGTCAAGGGCGCCCTGAGGCTGGCGGCCGTCGATCCGGCGGCGGCGCGGGCCGGACTGTCGCCCGGCATGACCCTGGCCGACGCCCAGGCGCGGACGCCCGATCTGCGCACGGTGACCCATCGCCCGGATCTGGACGACGCCCTGCTGGTCCGGATCGTCGAGGATTTCGGCCGCTTCAGCCCCATGGTCTGCGCCGACGCCCCGCACGGCCTGCTGATGGACGTCACCGGCTGCGACCATCTGTTCGGCGGCGAGGCCGGTCTGGTCCGCGCCACCGAGGCCCGCGCCGGGCGCATCGGGCTGGCGGTCCGCAGCGCCCTGGCCTGTACGCCCCAGGCCGCCCGCGCCCTGTCCCGCTTCGGCCCCGGCGGCGTCTTCGCCCCAGGGGAGGACCGCGCCGCCGTCCGCCGCCTGCCGGTCGCGGCCATGGAACTGCCGGAGAAGGACGAACAGGCCCTGAGACGGGCGGGGCTGAAGCGGATCGCCGATCTGGATGACCGCCCGCGCGCGCCTCTGGCCGCCCGCTTCGGCGCCGACTTCCCCTCGCGGCTGGCCCGGGTTCTGGGTCAGGAGGATGTGCGGATCACCCCGTCCCGCCCCGCCGCCCTCTGTGTCGTCGACCGCATTCTGGTCGAGCCCATCACCCGTGAAGCCGACATCGAGGCCGTGTTGTCCGACCTGCTGGTCGAGGCTGCGGACCGGCTGGATCAGGCGGGTCAGGGCGGACGGGCCTTCGAGGCCGGCTTCTATCGCGTGGACGGAGAGGTGCGCCGCATCATGGTCCGCACCGGCCGCCCGACGCGAGAGCCCACTGTGGTGCTGCGCCTGTTTCGCGAACGGCTGGCCGCCCTGGCCGCCCCCCTCGATCCGGGCTTCGGCTTCGACCAGATGCGACTCTCGATGCCCCTGACCCAGACCCTGCGTCCCGCGCAGCGCGGGCTGGAGCGCGAACCGCCCGGCCGCGAGGATTTCAGCCGTCTGGTCGACCGGCTGACCGCGAAACTGGGGCCCGAGGCGGTCCTGAGGTTCGAACCTCAGGACAGTCACAGGCCCGAACGCGCCGTGCGGACGGCCCCCGCCGCTGCGGCGCGACCCGCCCTTCCCATCGAATGGCCCGCCCCCGAACCCGACGCCCCGCCCCTGCGCCCGCTGCAGATGTTCGACCCGCCCCAGCCCGTCGAGACCCTGGCCGAGGTGCCCGACGGCTCGCCCCTGCGCTTCCGCTGGCGCCGCGTCCTGCACGAGGTCGTCCGCGCCGAGGGACCTGAGCGGATTTCCGGCGAATGGTGGCGCGCGCCCGATCAGAAGACCCGCGACTACTACCGCGTCGAGGACCGCGACGGGCGTCGCTTCTGGCTGTTCCGCCAGGGCCTGTTCACCGACGAGGACGCCCCCCGCTGGTTCATCCATGGGCTGTTCGCATGATCGGGCTGGATCCGTGCGGGGACTTCGCGGAACTGGCCGCAGCGAGCCATTTTTCCTTTCTGCGCGGCGCCTCCCACCCCGGGGACATGGTCCTGGCCGCCCTCCTGCGCGGTCAGGCCGGACTGGGGCTGGCGGATCGCAATACGGTGGCGGGGGTGGTGCGGGCCTGGACGGCGCTGAAGGAGATCCGCGAACACGGCATGCTGCCGGGACGGCGCGTTCGGGTCGGCGGCAGCCCCGGCGAATTCGCCTTCGTCGAGGCGGCCCTGAACGATTCCGCCCTGATCGAGGAGATCAAGGTCAGGGCGAAGGCGTTTCGCCTGATCCTCGGCGCCCGGCTGGTGTTCAACGACGGGTCGCCCGACATCCTCGCCTATCCCGAAACCCGCGCCGGCTGGGGTCGGCTGACCCGGCTGCTGACCCTCGGCAATCGCCGGGCGATCAAGGGCCGGTGCGAGATCGGCCTGTCGGACCTGCTGGCCGATCCCGAGGGCCTGCTGCTGATCGTCATGCCGCCCGACCGGTTGGCTGGATTCGACGCGGTCCTGACCCGCGTCGCCGAGGGCGCGCCGGGAGCGGTCTGGCTGGCGGCGTCGATGCTTCGGCGCGGCGACGACCTGCGCCGTCTGTCCCGGCTGAAGGTCATTGCGGCCCGCGTGGGTCTCCCTCTGATCGCCACCAACGACGCCCTCTATCACTCGGCCGAAGAGCGCGACCTGCAGGACGTCATGACCTGTATCCGCGAAGGCGTGACGATCGACACGGCTGGACGCCGCCTGATGGCCAACGCCGAACGCTGGCTGAAGCCGCCGGCCGAAATGGCCCGCCTGTTTCGCCATGCCCCCGAGATCGTCCCGGAGACGACCGCCGTCCTCGGCCGCGTCGCCTTCGATCTGGATCAGTTGCAATACCAGTATCCGGAAGAGCCCGTCCCGCCCGGCTGGCAGGCCCAGCCCTGGCTTGAGGCCCTCACCTGGCGTCACGCGGATATCCGCTATCCCGACGGCGTTCCAGACAGCGTCCGCGACCTGCTGACCAAGGAATTGGCCTTCATCGCCAAAAAGGAATTCGCCCACTATTTCCTGACCATCTACGACATTGTTCGCGTGGCGAATGACAAGCGCATCCTGTGTCAGGGCCGCGGATCGGCGGCCAATTCCGCCGTCTGCTATGTGCTGGGCATCACCTCGGTCGACCCCGCGACGACCGACCTCCTGTTCGAGCGCTTCCTGTCCGACGACCGGGACGAGCCGCCCGACATCGACGTGGATTTCGAGCACGAGCGGCGCGAGGAGATCATCCAGCACCTCTATGAACGCTATGGCCGTCACCGCGCCGGCATCGCCGCCACCGTCATCCACTACCGCCCCCGCAGCGCCATCCGCGAGGTCGGCAAGGCGCTCGGTCTGACCGAGGACGTCACCGCCCGACTGGCCGCCAGTCAGTGGGGAAGCTGGGGCACGGAGATCGGCGACCACCATATCCGTCAGGCCGGTCTGGATCCCGAAAATCCGATGATCGAACGCGCCGTCGCCATGGCGACGCGGCTGCTCGACACGCCGCGCCACCTCTCCCAGCACGTCGGCGGTTTCATCCTGACCCAGGACCGGCTCGACGACCTGGTCCCCATCGGCAATGCGGCCATGCCCGACCGCACCTTCATCGAATGGGACAAGGACGACATCGACGCCCTCAGGCTGATGAAGGTCGATGTGCTGGCGCTCGGCATGCTGACCTGCATCCGCAAGGCCTTCGACCTGATCCGGGCGCACAGGGATGAGGACTGGGAGTTGCACACGATCCCTCGCGAGGATCCGGCCGTCTACGACATGCTGTGCCGGGGCCATTCCATCGGCGTCTTCCAGGTCGAGAGCCGCGCCCAGATCAACATGCTGCCCCGGCTGAAACCGCGCGAGATCTACGACCTCGTCATCCAGGTCGCCATCGTCCGGCCCGGCCCGATCCAGGGCGACATGGTCCATCCCTATCTGAGACGCCGCAACGGGACCGAGGCGGTCCATTACGAAGCCCCCTCGCCCGATCACGGTCCGCCCGAAGAGCTCAAGCAGGTGCTGCATCGGACCCTCGGCGTGCCCCTGTTCCAGGAACAGGCCATGAAGGTCGCCATGGTCGCCGCCGAGTTCAACGACCGGGAGGCCAACGGGCTGAGGAAGGCCATGGGCGCCTTCCGGGGCGACGGCACGCTGCACACCTGGGAGGACCGGTTCGTCGGGCGGATGATCGAGCGGGGCTATCCGCCCGACTTCGCGCAACGCTGTTTCGACCAGATCAAGGGGTTCGGCTCCTACGGCTTTCCCGAGAGCCACGCCGCCTCCTTCGCCCGGCTCGTCTATGTCTCCTCATGGATCAAGCGCTGGCATCCCGCCGCCTTCGCCTGCGCCCTGTTGAACAGCCAGCCGATGGGCTTCTACGCCCCGGCCCAGATCGTGCGGGAGGCGCAGGAGATCGGCGGGGTCGAGGCGCGGCCGGTCGACGTGTCGCACAGCGACTGGGACAACAGTCTGGAGGGGCCGCCCGACCAGCTCGCTCTCCGCCTGGGCCTGCGCCAGATCGATGGTTTCCGAGAGGCCTGGGCCACAGCCCTTATGGCAGCCCGGTTCGAGGGCCCCTTCGCCGATGTCGAGAGCCTGGCCCGGCGCGCGAACCTGCCCGCCGCCGCCATGCGCAAACTGGCCGACGCCGACGCCTTCCGATCCCTGGGGCTGGATCGGCGCGAGGCCCTGTGGGCGGTGCGCCGCCTGCCCGACGATGGCGCCCTGCCCCTGTTCGCGGCGGCCGAGGCGCGGGATCGGGGCGCCCGCGAACTGGGCGCCGAGCCTGAGGCCGATCTGCCGCTGATGCCGCTGGGCGAGCATGTGGCGGCCGACTACCAGACCGTTCGCCTGTCGCTGAAGGCCCACCCCATGGCCATCCTCCGCCCCGTCTTCACAGCCGAACGGGTGCGCAGCTGCGCGGAAACCGAGGCCCTGCGCGGCGGGTCTCAGGTCCGGGTCGCCGGGGTGGTGCTGGTGCGTCAGCGGCCGGGCAAGGGCAACGCCATCTTCGTCACCCTGGAGGACGAGACCGGGATCACCAACGTGGTCCTGTGGGCGCGGATGTTCGAACAGTTCCGCCGCGAGGTCATGGCCGCCCGGCTGATGGAGGTCGAGGGGGTGGTCGAGAAGAGCCCCGAGGGCGTCACCCATGTCGTCGCCCGCCGCGTCTTCGACCGCACCGCCGAATTGGCCGGCCTGTCGGAGGATCATGAGGCCGACGTCCAGCTGTGCCGCGCCGACGAGATCGCCCGCTCCCAGGCGCCCCGCTATCCCCCGCACCGCCACCCGCGCGACGTCCGGGTCCTGCCCGGCTCGCGGGATTTCCACTGAGGGCAGGACAGCTCAGCGAGACTCTGGCGTCGGCGCGAAGTCCGTGTCGAACAGACAGGGCTCGCCATAGGCAGGCGCAACGGCCGCACAGCGGGCCGCGATCGAAACCGGATCGGGCTTCTGCCCCTTTTCGATCCAGTCCATCAGGCCGTGCAGCAGTGCGGCATATTCCGGCGTGCTCAGTTTCGAATGCTGGTCCTCGTCGGTGAAGGTCTGGACCAGCAGGTCGCCTCGCCCGGCGCGGTCCACCGTCTGGCGATACAGGGCCTCGACCCCGACGAAGACGGTCGGGTCCTTCTTGGCGTGAATGCTCACCGTCGGCAGGACGATCAGGCCGCTGAGGTCGGCGTCATAGGCCAGCCGCGCCACGGCCCGGGGATCGGCCGAGAACCGCTCGACCCCGGCGTTCAGGGCCGCGTCGTCGTCCGAACCGGCATAGACGGTCTGGCTGTTGTCGAACGGGTTCAGTCCCTCCAGCCGCTCATGGACCATGTCCTGAAACAGGTTGGTGGCCCAGGCCAGGTGAGCCACCAACGCGCCCTCCTCGATCCCCACGACGGCCAGAATGTTGTCCAGCGCCCGCGCCTGCTCCGGCGTGCGCTGCGCGGCAGACTTGTCCAGACCCGTGCATTCGTTGACCCGGCGCGTCAGCTCCGCCCGCGTCATCCGCGCCCCGGCCGGCAGGCCCTGCCACAGTGGATACTGCGTCTCGGACGGGCGCGGGTGATTCCGGCAATAGAACTGGTAGACGGCCCTGAGGTCGGCCCGGAAACCGTAGCCGCGCGTGCCGCCCGCGACGAGGCCGTTCGTCAGCATAACCCCGTCGTAGTTGCGGTGTCCGTCGGCATCGAGGGCGTAGAGCTCCGCCGCCTTGGCCGCGACATTCCCGCCCCAGGACTGGCCGTGCAGGATCGTCCGCTTCGGCTTGCCGAACAGGGTCCAGAAGACGCGGCGGACGATGTCGGTGTCCTCGGCCGCCATCCGCACGCCGTATCCGCCGCGCCGATAGGTCGAGCCGATCCAGGCATAGCCCTCGCGCACCGTGACGGCGAACCGCTGCAGGTCCTCGACCGGATCGTCGACCTCCGGCGTTCCCGTGCGCGGCCCCCCGTGGGCATGGACCACCAGCGAGCCGTTCCAGTTCGCCGGAATCGCGATCCAGTAGAAGGCGCCCTGGGCCGTGCCGCCGCGCCAGCAGCGGGCGCCGGCGGGCAGGTCGGATGGACAGGGGGCCGTGGACGGCCCGCCCGCCACCGTCGCGGGCGTCGGGATGGGAACGGGCGTCTGCCCGGCGTGGGCGAGCGGGGCGAACCCCGCCCAGAAGACGGCCAGAAGCGCGAAAGCCGCAATCGAACGCACCGTCATCGCCATGCCCCTGACCCTCAGAAGGTCTTGCTGATCCGGGCGTACCAGTAACGGCCGTATGGACGGTGAACCGACCCCAGATAGCCGCCGTCGGCCAGGGGCGGGCCCTGGTCGGCCGCATCACGGACGCCGACCCGAACCCGGGCCCCGGCCGCGAAGCCCTCGTCGCCGAACTCGTAGTCGCCATAGAGGTTGACCAGGAACTGGCTGTCCACGACCCACGGGGTTCCCGTCGCACTCAGCAGGGAGGTCTGTTCGACCTCGCTGACGTACTGGGTCGACAGACCCGCGCGCCACGGCCCCTTACGCCAGGTGACGCTGGTGTTGATCCGCCATTCCGGCCGGCCGCCTTGGGCGATCAGCTGGCTCGAGTCCGGCAGGGAGGTCAGGGCGTTGATCGTCCCTGCGGCCCGGGCCGCATAGAGGCTGTCGATGATGTCGCCGGGCGCACGCGAGAAGGTCAGCAGTTGCGAGGCGTTGAACCTGACGCTGAAGGTGCCCCAGGCCGTACGGCGCTTGGTCCAGGCGATCCCGTAGTCCACGCCCTCGACCGTCTGAGGCAGCAGGTTGATGAACTGGTCCGCGACGCTGACGATGTCGCCGACCGCCGTCAGACCGGTCCCGGCGAACAGGGCCACGTCATCGGCCGTCGGCGCCGCGCGCACGACCGCCGGATTGGACGAGCCCTGCATCCGCAGCAGATAGTCCAGGGTCCGGCCGCTCTGGCCACCCAGCAGACCGACGATGTCGGTCTGTTCGATCTTCCAGCGATCGACCGTGAAGGTGAAATCGCCCAAGGCCTCGGGCAAGAAGCGCGGCTGGAAGACCAGACCGACCGACTGGTTGGTGCTTTCCTCCGGCTTCAGGTCGGGATTGCCCGAGATCAGCAGGGGCACGCTGGCCGTGCGGTTGCAGGCGTTGAAGGTGGCGATGCGCCCGGCGCGGAGGTCGGCCTCGCACTTGTAATAGTCGATGCCGCTGTTGGAGCGGGCGTACTGGGTGGCGTTGACCTGTTCCAGGTTGGGCGCGCGGAAGCCTTCGGAATAGGAGGCCCGGACCCGCAGGCCGTCGATGATGTCCCAAGCCATGGCGATCTTGGGCTTGGCCACCGAGCCGAAGTCCGAATAGTGCTCGGCCCGACCGGCGATCTGGACGTCCAGGCTGTAGATCAGCGGGACATTCATTTCCGGCGAGACAACCGGCACGGCGAACTCGATGAAGGCGCCGGCCACCGTCCGGTCGCCCTTGGTGTCCGGGTTGGGGCTGACGGCCGAGACGTTCGACTGGTTCCGCTCGCCCGAGACCATGTCCACGAAGGTGAAGGTCCCGTCCAGGTTCTCGTCGCGGTCATCCGACTGGGTTTCGCGACGCACCTCCACGCCCGCCGCCATGCCCAGCGGGCCGCCCGGCAGGGTCATCAGGTCGCGACGCGACACCTTGAAGTCGGCCAAAGCCAGGGTCGTGCGCGACACCCGCTTCATGTCGAAGGTGATGGCGTCGATCGCGGCCTGGGACGAAACCTGACAGTCGCGATAGCTGGGGGTATCGACGCAGCCGCCGCCGAAGGGGTTGTAGGCGTCCGGCGTGGACAGGGCGAGCTGCGCCTGCAGCTTGGTCATGTTGATGTTGGGGGAGACGTCCTCGGCCTCGGCCTCGGAATAGAGCAGCGCCGTCTCCCAGTCGAAGCCGCGCCATTCGCCGCGCAGACCGCCCAGGGCGCGGGCCTGGTAGTTCTTGACGGTGACCTCCTGGAAGCCGGTGTCGACGAAACGATAGTTGGCCAGACGGACCGGCAGGCCGGCGGCCGGAACATTGACCAGGTTGGGCAGGCGGTTGGGGTTCGCCGCTCCACCGGCGAAGGTCACCGGGCCGAAGGGGTTGTAGTAGTTCGAGGCCGGGATCCACAGGCCGTTGAGGTTCACGACCGCCGGCTGGATCGCCTTGCTCTCGGCCGCATAGACGCCGAACTCGCCGAAGGCGGTGACATTGGGCGTCAGTTCATAGTGGCCGGACAGATAGACATTCAGACGCTCGACCGACGGCCGCACCGTGGTCCCGTAGCGGGTGTCGTAGCGCATGTCGCGGTTCACGCCCGTATAGGCCACCGTGCCGCTAACCAGACAGATGTCGCCCAGATCCACGCCCGCGCAGCCGAAGCTTTCGGGCTGGTAGTGGAAGGCGCCGGCGGCGGTGGTCAGGACCGTCGTGCCCTGACGCACACGCAGGGCCGTGGTGGTCGCCGGGACACTGAGCTGGGCCCAGGGGGAGTGGGATGAGCGCGCGTCCGGCACGGTGGAGGTCTCATAGCCCGCATACTGGGAGAAGAAGGGCCGCAAGTCGTCGCTGCGGGTGAAGTCCTGATCCGCCGCCATCAGGGCGGTGCGGTCCGCATAGTTGACGAACAGCGACAGGTTTCCGCGCTCGAAGTCCTTGCCGGCGAAGACGTTCGCCTCGAACTCCCTCATCGAGGTGTCTTCGGCCCCGCCATACTGCAGGTCCATGCTCAGGCCGTCGAAGTCGCTGCGCAGGACGGTGTTGACCACCCCGGCCACGGCGTCGGCGCCGTAAATGGCGGCGGCGCCGTCCAGCAGAACCTCGACCCGATCCAGACCGGCGACAGGCACGGCGTTGGAGTTGAAGCTCTGGACCGGCACGGTGCCGGTGTCGGACGTGCCCTGACTGGTCGGGTGCTGAACCAGACGGCGGCCGTTCAGCAGGACCAGGGTGTTGCCGACGCCGAGCGACCGCAGGTTCACCGAGTTCACGTCGCCGCGCGCCGAGTTCGACGTCTGGGGGTTGTTGGCGCTGTCGAACAGGACGTCGCCCATCTGGGGGATGGAGCGGAACAGATCGTCGCCCGAGACCGCCCCGGTCGCCGCGATCTCTTCCTGACCCAGGACCACGACAGGCAGGGCGGCCGTGGTGGAGGCGCCGCGGATCTGCGAGCCGACGACCACGATGTCCTCGACCTGGGCGGCCTCGGCGTCCGCCTCGGCCGGAGCCGCATCCGGCGTCGTCTGGGCCCAGGCGGCGCCCGCCGCCATCGTCAGCACGACCGAGGCCGACGTCGCCATCAGGGCCAGTCTGGTTTGGGTCTTCATGTCTTCCTCCTCCTTGTGGGCCGCCGTTGTGACCGGCGTTCCCGCGTCTCGAATGCGTCCCGGCGGTCAGTCGTCCGCCAGGACCAGATCGTCTCCCGGCCCCGCGGCCGGATCGGGCGCCGCCGCCAGGGGCTGCGGGTTTCCGTTCAGGGCGGCGTTCAGGGCGTCGCGGTCCAGCTCGCCCTCCCAGCGCGCGACCACGATGGTGGCCACGGCGTTGCCGATGAAGTTGGTCAGGGCCCGGCACTCGCTCATGAAGCGGTCGACGCCGAGGATCAGGGCCATGCCCGCGATCGGCACCGAGGGCACGACCGCCAGGGTCGCCGCCAGGGTGATGAAGCCGGCCCCGGTGATGCCCGCCGCCCCCTTGGAGCTCAGCATGGCCACCAGCAGCAGCATGATCTGGTCGCTCAGGCTCAGGTCGATGTTCAGCGCCTGGGCGATGAACAGGGCCGCCATGGTCATGTAGATGTTGGTGCCGTCCAGGTTGAACGAATAGCCGGTCGGCACGACAAGGCCGACGACCGACTTGGACGCGCCGGCCCGCTCCATCTTCTGCAGCAGGCTGGGCAGGGCGGCCTCGGAAGAGGA
>NZ_JBQVNM010000068.1:0-14699 GCF_052436175.1 Brevundimonas sp.
CCAAGATCGACGGGGTGTCGGTGCTGGAGCGCTGGCGGCGCGACGGCAAGACCACCCCGGTCCTGATCCTGACGGCGCGCGGCGCCTGGTCGGACAAGGTCTCAGGCTTCGACGCCGGCGCCGACGACTACCTGACCAAGCCCTTCCACACCGAGGAGCTTCTGGCCCGGCTGCGCGCCCTGCTGCGCCGCTCGGCGGGCGTGGCCTCGGCGACGCTGTCGTGCGGCGGTCTGCGCCTGGACCCACGCGCGGCCCGGGCGACGGTCAACGGCGAGCCCCTGCGTCTGACCTCACTGGAATACCGGCTGCTGCACTACATGATGATGCATCAGGGCCGGGTCATCAGCCGCACGGAACTGGTCGAGCATCTCTACGATCAGGACTTCGACCGGGATTCCAACACCATCGAGGTCTTCATCGGCCGGGTGCGCAAGAAGGTGGGCGCGGACCGGATCGAGACCGTGCGCGGCCTCGGCTATCGGCTGACGCCCCTGCCCGGCGAATCCGAGGCGGCGTGACCGCCGAGACGCCTCGCGAGGCGCAGCTGCGCGCGGGTCGCGACGGCTGGGGACGCTGGTTCGGCCGGCCCGGACGGTCCCTCACCCGACGCCTGATCTGGCTGGCCTCGGCCTGGATCGTCCTGGCCCTGATCGTCGCCGGCCTGACCCTGACCCAGGCTTTCCAGGATTCGGCCCTGCGCCGGCTCGGCAACATGCTGACCGACACGGTCAACGAGATCGTCGTCGCCGCCGCCCGCGCCCCGGCCGACGAGCCCATCCCCCAGATCGCCGACGCCCAGACGCTTAGGCTCCTGTCGGGCAAATACTGGGCCGTGCTCAAGCCCGAGGCGGACGGACGGCTGACCACCCTGGCCCGCTCTGAATCCCTGCAGTATTCGGAGCTTGAGGTCCCGCCGGATCTCGCGGTCCGCCTCGAGAACGCCTTCGGCGACGTCGTCAGCTTCAATGCCGTCGGTCCGTCCGCGAACGAGCCCCTGCGCGTCGCCGCCAGCATGAAGTCGATTCCCCGCTATGAGCATCCGGTCATCTTCCTGGCCGCGATCAACCGGTCGAACATCGACGCCGACACCCGCCAGTTCGCCCGCCTGACCTGGATCGCCCTGGGCCTGCTGGGCCTGGGACTGGTGGCGGCGGTCTTCATCCAGGTGCGGATCGGCCTGCGCCCCCTGTTCGATCTGCGCACCGAAATCGCCGATGTCCGCAAGGGCAAGGCCGCGCGGGTCGAGCGCGCCTATCCGGTCGAGATCCAGCCCCTGGCGGATCAGGTCAATCGTCTGCTGGACCACAATCAGGAGGTGGTCGAGCGCCAGCGCACCCATGTCGGCAACCTGGCCCATGCGCTGAAGACGCCGATCTCGGTCATGCTGGCCGAGGCGGGCACGACCGAAGGGCCCCTGCCCGAACTGGTGCGGCGTCAGACCGAGATCATGAAGGGCCAGGTCGATCACCATCTGCGCCGCGCCCGCGCCGCCGCCCGCGCCGCCCACGGCCTGGGTGAAAAGACCGATGTGGCCGAGGTGCTGGACGAACTGGCCGTGATGCTGGAGCGCGTCTTCCAGTCCAAGGCGGTGGAGATCGACTGGCGGGCGCCCGACGGCCTGTGTTTCCTGGGCGAGCGCCAGGATCTGCAGGAGATCCTCGGCAACCTGATCGAGAACGGCTGCAAATGGAGCCGCCGCCGTGTGCGCGTCTCCGCCGGCCCCAACGGCCTGGGCCAGATGATCGTGGTGGTCGAGGACGACGGTCCCGGCCTGCCCGAGGCTCAGCGCGAGCAGGCGCTGAAGCGCGGCGCGCGCATGGACGAGGCCGCGCCCGGATCAGGTCTGGGCCTGTCGATCGTCGACGACCTGACCCGGGCCTACGGCGGTCGCGTCACCCTGGCCGCCAGCGATCTGGGCGGGCTGAAGGTGATGCTGGAACTGCCTGCTGCAGGCGATTAGGCGGGACAGAGGGGCCGACAGAGAAACCCTGATTTCCGCAAAAGACTGATTTTCTTCACAACTTCCTTAACTTCTTGCGGCAACCTCCGCGTGTCTCCGTCGCATGTGGGCGGCGGACCGGAGCTGCAACGACATGGCCGGACTCACGGTCGGAGCAAAGGCTTCCCTCGCCCGAGTGATCGAGGCGATTCCCGACGACGCCGTGGGGGTCATGCGCGCCGCCGTCGCCCAGATGAGCGGCGAACGCGCCGAAGAGCTGGTTCAGATGCTGGAGGAGACGATCGAGGATCGTCATCGTCGCTCCACGGCGTTCCGAGCCCTGATCCCCCTTTTCCGCCCGCGCCGGGACGGCCTGGCCTTCCTGACCTTTCCCGCCGGAGTCCTGCCGCGTCTTTGGCGCGCTGCCGCCGACTGCGGGGTCGCGCATCTGCCCATGCTGGACAGCCTGAATGACGAGGACTCCAGCCGGCGCGCCCTAGCGCGCGGCCGTCTCTACGACATCGCCGCCCGGATCGTGCGCGAACGGCCTGAGGTGATCTGGCCCCTGCCGGCGCTGGACAGCGAAATCGCGGCGCGCGAGACCGGCCTGGCCGAACTGGCCGCCTGTTGCGACATGGGCATGCTGGCCCACGCCGCTATCCAGGACCTGGACCAGTGGATCGTCCGGCCGAACGAGGATCGGCTGGCCGAGTTCCGCCTGAGGGTGCGCGACGCCGCGGCCGTGGATGTCGACGGCGTGCGGCGACTGCTCGACATCATGGCGGCCCATGTCGAGGATGCCTCCCAGGTCTTGCGTCTGACCGTCCACGCGGGCGGGCTCGGCGCCGAGGCCATGCTGAAACACTCCGAACTATCGGTGATCGTGGAGCGGATCCTGGCTGGGTTCGACGAGCGGGCGCGGCGGATCGCGACCTTCCGCCTCGGCGATCCCGTCGCGGCCTTCCGCCGCGACCTGGACTGGGTCGGATCGGTGCTCGACGCCGTGGCCGTCGCCGTTCAGGCCGACCCCCAGGGCGAATGGGCCCGACGTGTCGGGGCGTCGAAGGCGTCCGTGGCCAGAATGATCGAAGAACGGCTGGGCGCCGCGCCCCGCATCGTCGCCAAGGTCCTGCCGCTGCGGGACGCCCAGACCGCCGGGCGAATGACGCGGCGCGTCCCGCGGCTGGACGAGGCGCTGTCGCCCCCGGATGTAGAGGCGGCGACGGCCGCAGCGGATCTGATCGCGGCCGTGCGCTGGGCGGCGGCCCGGTTCGGCTGCGAGGCGCGCCGACAGGCCGTCCTGACCGATCTGGTCTCGGACCTGGCCGGCTATGCCGACCTGGCCGTCGAGGCGCTCAGCACCGGAGAGGCCGGCGATCCCGACCTGGCCTCGGCGCGGATCCTGCTGATCGCCGACCTGCTGGAGCGGATCGAGGCCGATGCGGAAGCCCGCACCGTCCGCCGCCGCCTCGCCGCCCTGCGCCCCTCGGGCGGAGGCGTCCGCGCCGCCTGATCTCCGATCGGTCGACTGCGACGCGGCGGACATCGCGCCTGCTGCCGATTTGGGCTAGAGCGCTCGGCGATGATGATGTTCTGGACCTTGGCCGCCCTGGCGACGAGCCTCGCGGCGCTCCTGATCTTCGGCGGCGCGCGGCGTGGCGCGGCCCCGGCCGGGTCTGACGACGCCCTGGCCGCGGAGACGGCGCGGCGCGAGTTCGCCGCCCTGGACCGCCTGCACGCGGACGGGCTCCTGGGCGAGGCCGAGTGGAACCAGGCCCGAGCCGAGGCCGGCCGGCGCTGGCTGGACCGACCCGAAATCCCATCCGCCCCCCGGGCAGGACGGAACGATCGGCGCATTCTCGCGGCCGGGGTGGTTCTGGCCGTGGCCGCGACCCTGGGGCTCTATTTTCTTCTCGCCGAGCCGGGTTTCCCCGATCAGCCTTATGCGGAGCGGGTCGAGACCTGGGCCAACTCGACCGAACCTCTGGAGCCGGTCCAGGTCGCGGCCGTACTGGAGCGCGAGGTCCGCGCCCGACCCGACGACCGGCGCATGCTGACGATGCTGGGCGCCGCCCGGTTCCAGGCCGGAGACGCCGTCGGCGCCGCCTCGGCCTTCCGGCGTGCCCTGGCGCTCGATTCGAACGACGCCCAGAGCTGGGCGCGGCTGGGCGAAAGTCTGGTCCGGTCCCAGGACGGGGAGATCGGCCTGGACGCCGAGGCCGCCTTCCGCGAGGCCCTTAGGCGCGATCCCGACCAGCTGGGCGCCCGCTACTTCCTCGGCGAGGCGGAGATGAAGCGGGGCGACCTGAACGCCGTGCGCCTCCTGTGGACGCCGCTGATCCGGGCGCTGGACCCGTCCGACCCCCGCCGGATCGATCTGGAGCGGCGTTTGGCCGGTCTGTCGGCGACGGGCGCGGCTGGATGACCCCTTTGCCCCCTCTCCACCCGGCGCTATATGCGCGGCCCACCCTCTCCGCCTGCGGACAATGCCCCCGATGAGCTGGCTTCCCCGATCGCCGAAGGCGCGCCGTCGCCTGTGGGTCGTCGCCGCCGTGGCGCCCGTGCTGGCGCTCGCCACCGGCCTGTCGCTGTGGGCGATGAACGACAACGTCACCTATTTCTTCTCCCCGTCCGAGGCGACGGCGGACAAGGCGCCGGCCGGGCGCTCGGTGCGGCTGGGCGGTCTGGTCGAGGCGGGCAGCGTCGTCCACCACGGCGCGGAGGTGGCCTTCTCCGTCACCGACAACGCCGCCACCACGCGCGTCACCTATCGCGGCGACCTGCCCGACCTGTTCCGCGAGGGGCAGGGCATCGTGGCGGAAGGAACCTTCCAGCCCGACCGCAGCTTCGTCGCTCGCCAGGTCCTGGCCAAGCATGACGAAACCTACATGCCCAAGGAGGTCGCCGACCGGCTGAAGGCCAAGGGCGAATGGCGGCCGGAGGAGGAGGCGTCGATCGCCCCATCGAATATGCGCTCAAGCAGCGAGGCTCCGCGAGCCGAGCGTAGCGCCCAGACCAGCCTATGATCGTCGAGGTCGGGGCCTTCGCCCTCCTGCTGGCCTTTGTCCTGTCGGTCCTTCAGGCGGTGCTGTCGGGTGTCGGGCGGCGTCTGTCCAGCCCGGTGCTGGCGGGCGGCGGACAGGGGGCGGCGATCGGTTCGGCCCTGGCGGTCGCCGTGGCCTTCGGCGCCCTGATCCACGCCTTCGTGACGTCGGACTTCTCGGTCGCCAATGTCGCGGCCAACAGCCACACCGACAAGCCGATGCTCTACAAGGTCGCCGGCGCCTGGGGCAGTCATGAGGGGTCGCTGCTGCTCTGGTGCCTGGTCATGACCGGCTTCGGCGCCTTTCTGGCCCGGGCGCGAACGGAGGGTGGGACTGGCCTGCCCATCGGGCTGAAAGCCTCGGCCGTGGCGGTGCAGGGCGGGCTGTCGGCCCTGTTCCTGGCCTTCACCGTCTTCACCTCCAATCCGTTCGCGCGGCTGGACCCGACTCCCTTCCAGGGCGCGTCGCTGAACCCCCTGCTGCAGGACCCGGCCCTGGCCGTGCATCCGCCCCTGCTCTACCTGGGCTATGTCGGCTTCTCGGTGACCTTCTCCCTGGCCGTCGCGGCCCTGATCGAGGGCAGGGCCCTGGCCGGCCTGGGTCAGGGGTTCTGGCCGGCCTGGGGGCGATGGGTGCGGCCCTGGGCCCTGGCCTCCTGGGTCTTCCTGACCCTCGGCATCACCCTGGGCTCCTTCTGGGCCTACTACGAGCTCGGCTGGGGCGGCTGGTGGTTCTGGGATCCGGTCGAGAACGCCAGCTTCATGCCCTGGCTGGCCGGGGCGGCCCTGCTGCACTCCGCCATCGTCACCGAGCGGCGTGGGGGGCTGGCCGGCTGGACGGTCTTTCTCGCCCTTCTGGCCTTCACCCTGTCGATGCTGGGCGCCTTCCTCGTGCGGTCGGGCGTCCTGACCAGCGTCCACGCCTTCGCCGTCGATCCTGAGCGCGGCCTGACCCTGCTGGCCATCCTGGGCCTGACCGCCGGCGCCGCCTTCGCCCTGTTCGCCTGGCGCGCGCCCCAGTTGAAGGGCGGCGCGGTCTTCGCCCCCGTCAGCCGCGAGGGCGGGCTGGTGCTGAACAACCTCTTCCTCACGGCGGCGACGGCCACGGTCCTGCTGGGCACCCTCTATCCCCTGATCCTGCAGGCGGCGAACGGCTCGACCATCTCGGTCGGCCCGCCCTATTTCAACCTGACCTTCGTTCCGCTGCTGGCCTGCGCCTTCCTGATCCTGCCCGCCGGTCCTCTCCTGGCCTGGAAGCGGGGCGACCTCGGGGGCGTGGCCCAGAGGCTGGCCGTCGCCGCCGGTCTGGCCGTGGCCTGCGGTTTCCTCGGCTGGCTGATGTTCGAGCCGAAGAAGGCCATGGCCGCCGCCGGCCTGGCCATGGGCGCCTGGCTGATCCTCGGCGCCCTGGCCGAATGGGCGGATCGGGTTCGCCTGTTCCGCGCCCCGGCCGGCGAGACCCTGCGCCGCGCCAGGGGCCTGCCCCTGGCCGCCTGGGGCATGACCCTGGCCCACGCCGGACTGGGCGTCTTCGTCCTCGGGGCCGTGGCCGAAACGGCCTTCAAGGCCGGGGCGGCCCTGGCCCTCTCGACCGGCCAGTCGGTCGCGGCCGGCGGCTGGGTCGCGCGGCTGGACGAGGTCAAGATCGTCGAGGGCCCCAACTATCTGGCCGAGCGCGGGACCCTGACGGTGACCCGGGCCGACGGCGCCGCCCCGCGCGTCATCACCGCCGAGCGACGCTTCTTCCCCACGGGCGGCCAGACCACCACCGAGGTCGGCCTCGACTTCCGGGGGCTGGACGACGTCTATGTGGTGCTGGGCGAGCGTCGGGCCGGGCGTGACGGCCGACCCGCATGGACGGTGCGGCTCTACTGGAACCCCTGGGCGCGGCTGATCTTCCTCGGTCCGGCCATCATGGCCCTGGGCGGCCTGCTCTCCCTGCTGGACCGGCGCCTGCGGCTGGGCGTCGGGGCGCGACGGAAGGTGAAGGCGTGAACCGGCTGGCGATCTTGTCAGCCATGATCGTGCTGGGCGCGAGCCCGGCGCTCGCCCAGGAACCCGCCGCGCCGCCCGACCGCCCCCAGCCGGACGCGGCGCAGGAGGCGCGGGCCCAGGCCCTGTTCGAGGACGTGCGCTGCGTCGTCTGCCAGCATGAATCCATCGCCGCTTCCCCCGCCGGGATCGCCGCCGACATGCGCCGTCTGGTGCGCGAGGAGATCGCCTCGGGCGCTTCCGATCAGGCGGTGCGCGACGATCTGGTGCGGCGCTGGGGCGACTACATCCTGTTCAAACCGCCGGTGCGGTGGACGACCTGGCTTCTGTGGTTCGGGCCGTTCGCCCTGGTCGTCGCCGGGCTGGCCGTGATGTTCGTCCGGGGCCGCCGCCGCGCCGAGCCGGCCGCCCCTCTGTCCCCGGACGAACAGCGGCGGCTGGACGCTCTGCTGGCCGAGGGCTCGGATCGCCCCGATCCTGACGCAAACCGGCCCCACGACTAACGTCTGCGGGGCTCAAGCCTCGTGGGCGATCATTTGACGGACGGCGGTTGGCCAATCCGTTGAAGGGTCTATATCAACAGCCGAACGATCCGCGTGGCGGATCATCACAGGGTTTCAAGGACGACGATGCTGAAGCGCAAGGAGTTCATTCTGGGGGCCGCCGCCGGCCTGATCATCGCCGCGGGCGCCACCGCCGGCGGGGTCATTAGCTGGCCGACCGCCAACGCCGAGGGCCGCCCCGGCCAACTGATCCCGTCGGCGGGAGCCTCGGGCCTCGCCTTCGCCCCGCCCCAGGGCGCGCCCCTCAGCTTCGCCGACATCGTGCAACAGGTCGCCCCGGCCGTGGTCCAGATCGAGGTCGAATCCCGCGTCGAACGCCCCGCCGGCGGTCTCCAGATCCCCGGCTTCCCCGGCTTCGTGATCCCCAATCCGCGCGGCGCCGAGCCTGACGCCGAAGCCGAGCCGGAAACGGCCCAGGGCGCCGGCTCCGGCTTCTTCATCACCAAGGACGGCTTCATCGTCACCAACAACCACGTCGTGGCGGACGCCATCACCATCAAGGTGGTCATGTCCGACGGCCGCAAGCTGGACGCCAAACTGATCGGCCGTGACGAGAACACCGACCTTGCCGTCATCAAGGTCGAGGGCGACGACTTCAGCTTCGTCAGCTTCGAGGAGGAGGCCAAGCCCCGCGTGGGCGACTGGGTCGTGGCCGTGGGCAACCCCTTCGGCCTGGGCGGCACCGCCACGGCCGGCATCGTCTCGGCCATGAGCCGTCAGGACCCGTCGGGCCAGTCGCGCGGCTTCGTCGACTTCATCCAGATCGACGCGGCCATCAACCGGGGCAATTCCGGCGGCCCGACCTTCGACATCTACGGCCGGGTCATCGGCGTGAACTCGGCGATCATCTCGCCGACGGGCGGCTCGGTCGGCATCGGCTTCGCCATCCCGGCCTCGATCGCCAAGCCGATCACCGACAAGCTGATGAGCGGTCAGGCCATCGAGCGCGGCTATCTGGGCGTCTCCATGCGCACCATGACGGACGGCGAGCGCGACGCGCTGGGCCTGCCCGCCACGGTCAAGGGCGTTCTGATCAACGACGTGACCCCGGGCGGCCCCGCCGACAAGGGCGGCCTGCAGTCGGCGGACGTCGTGGTCTCGGTCAACGGCCAGCCGACCGCGACCGGCGACGTCCTGACCCGCGCGGTCGCCGCGACCTCGGTCGGGGACAGGGTCCGCCTCGAGGTCTATCGCGACGGACGCCTCCAGACCCTGACCGTGATCTCGGGTCGTCGTCCGCCCGAGTCGGAACTCGACGCCCTGCGCGGCGGGACTGGCCCTGACGGCTCCCCGACGGCGCCGGCCACCCCCGGACAGGAAACCGAAGGCCTGACGGTTTCGGCCATCACCCCGGCCCTCCGGACCCGTTACAGCCTCGGCGCGGATGTCTCCGGCGTGGTCGTCACCGCCGTGGCGCCGCGCTCCGAGGCCGGCAAGCTTCGGTTCCCCGTGGGATCGGTGATCCAGACCGCCTTCGGCCGTCCGGTCACGACGCCGGAACAGTTCAAGGCGGCGGTGGACGCCGCACGCGCGGCCGGCCGGCCCAGCATCCTGCTGCGGGTCCGGACGCCCGGCCAGTCCCAGTCGATCCTGCTGGCCCTGGAGCTTTCCAAAGCTGAATAATCCCTAACTCACCAGATCGCCGCCGATGTGCAATCATCGGCGGCGATTTTGATTCCGGCTCAGGCCGGGGGGAGTGAGCCATGAAGATTCTGGTGGTCGAGGACGATGCGGAGGCCGCGACGGCCATGGTACGGGGCCTGACCGAGGCCGGGCATCAGGTCAGCCACGCGCCCGACGGCGCCTACGGCCTGCTGGAGGCCCAGCGCGGCGGCTATGACGTCTATGTCGTGGACCGGATGATGCCCCGCCTGGACGGCATCGGCATGGTCGAGACACTGCGCAAGGACGGCGATCAGACGCCCGTCCTGTTCCTGTCGGCGCTCGGCGAGGTCGAGGACCGGATCACGGGCTTGAAGGCCGGCGGCGACGACTATCTGGTCAAGCCCTACGCCTTCGCCGAACTGATCGCCCGCGTCGAGGCCCTGGCCCGCCGTCGCGAGACCGGCGGGGTCCAGACCGTGCTCAAGGTCGGCGACCTGGAGATGAACCTGATCGGCCGCACCGTGCATCGCGGCGCGACCGAGATCGACCTGCAGCCGCGCGAGTTCCAGTTGCTGGAGTTCCTGATGCGCCACGCCGGCCAGTCCGTGACCCGCACCATGCTTCTGGAAAAGGTCTGGGAATACCATTTCGACCCCCAGACCAACGTCATCGACGTCCACATCAGCCGCCTGCGCTCCAAGATCGACAAGGGCTTCGACAAGGCCATGCTCCAGACGGTGCGCGGCGCGGGGTATCGGTTGGAGGCCTAGAAGTGATTAGTGAGTCGTGACTAGTGAGTAGTGATCATTGGGTCGTCGGGAGCGGCGAACGATCGAAATCCGCTACTCACTACTCACTACTCACTCTTCACTAGTCACCAGGACCATGCGCCTTCCCTCCCTCTTTCGCCGCACGCCCTTCCGGCTGACGCTGCTCTTCCTCGCGCTGTTCGCGGCGGCGGCGGCCGCGATCCTGGCCTATGTCTATGTGGCCTCGGCCCAGGAGGCGCGGGCGCGGGCGCGGACGGACGTGGAGACCGAGGTGGCCAGTCTGATGGCCATCTATCGCACGCGCGGCCCAGACGCCCTGAACTCGGCCCTGGTCGAGCGGGTCGTGCGCGGCGGTAACTATCTCTATGTGCTGGCGGGCCGGGACGGGGAGATCATCACCACCAGCCTGTCGGACTCGCCGCTGGACCGGGATGTCGGCGAGCAGCGCGTCTGGGACACCTTCACCTTCACCGACACCGCCGCCGACGGCACGGTCGAACGCCGCCAGGGCTTCGGCGTGGAGATGAAGCTGTCGGGCGGCGAGCGGCTGTTCGTCGGTCAGGACCTGGGCGACACCGAGGCCTATCTCGGCCGGCTGACGCAGGCCCTGTGGATGGCCATGGGCATGGTGCTTCTGCTCGGCGCCACGGGCGGGCTGATCGTCAGCCGCAATCTGGAACGGTCGATGGGCCGGCTGAACACCGTGGTCAACGCCGTGCAGGAGGGCGACCTGAAGGCGCGCGTGCCCCTCCGAAACCCCGCGCGCGGTCCCGTCGAGGGCGGCGACGAACTGGAGGAGCTGGGGCGCGGCCTGAACGGCATGCTGGACCGGCTGGAGGCCTCCATGGCCTCGATCCGGCACGCCGGCGACGCCATCGCCCACGACCTGCGCTCGCCCCTGACCCGGATGCGGGCCCGGCTGGAGGTCGCCCTGATCGACGCCGAGGCGGGCAAGGTCTCGGGCGTCGACGCCCTGTCGGTGGCCCTGGACGAGGCCGACAGCCTCCTGAAGACCTTCAACACCGTCCTCGCCATTGCCCGGCTTCAGGCCGGGGGCGCGCCCGATCCGACCCTGTTCGACGCCGCCGAACTGGCCGCCGACATGGCCGAACTCTACGAACCCGCCGCCGAGGACAAGGGGCTGGAGTTCTCCGCCGAGATCGACAAGGGCCTGATGATCGAAGGCAACCGGCCCTTCCTGGCCCAGGCCCTGGCCAACGTCATCGACAACGCCATCAAATACACCCCATCTGGCGGGGCGGTCATGCTGCGGGCGCGGCGGCGGTCGTCGGGCGAGATCGAATATTCCATCACCGACACGGGCCCCGGCGTGCCGGAAGAGGACCGTCCCCGCGTCATCGAACGCTTCGTTCGACTGGACAACAGTCGGACCGAGGCGGGATCGGGTCTCGGCCTGTCGCTGGTCGGCGCCGTGATGGAGGCCCATCAGGGCCGCATCCAGCTGGATGAGGGCCCCGGCGCCTACGGCGGCTTCGGTCCCGGTCTGCGCGTCGCCCTGGTCCTGCCGCCCGCGACGGCGACGGCGTGAGCCCGCTCGGCGAACGACTGCATCCCTGCGGCCCCGTGATCGACGCCGGGGCGGTGGCCCGCGCCCTCGAGCGGCTCGGCGAGGCGGCGGATACGGACGGATGGCGGCCGGTGCTGGACGTCGCCTGGCCCGCCTTGGCCCCGGTCTTCGCCGCCTCCCCCTATCTGTTCGGCCTGGCCCGTCGCTGGCCCGAGCGGCTGCGGGAGATGCTGGAGGGCGACCCGGACGCGAACCTGACGGTCCTCCTCGCCGAGACCGATGCGCTGGACGGCGGGGCCGAGACGGTCAAGGCGCCCCTGCGGCGGCTGAAGGCGCGGCTGCACCTGCTGACGGCCCTGTGCGACCTGGGCGGGGTCTGGGATCTGGATCAGGTGACCGGCGCCCTTTCGGCCTTCGCCGACGCCTCGACCCGGGGGGCGCTCCGGGCCGTGGCCCATGACCTGCGTGAGCGGGGTCGTCTGATCTCGGCGCCGGACGACGCGGCAGGCTCCGTGCCCGGCCTGTTCGCCCTGGCCATGGGCAAGCACGGGGCGAACGAGCTGAACTACTCCTCCGACATCGACATCTCCTTTTTCTATGACCCGGAACGGCTGGCGCCCGCCCTGGCCGAGGGGGTGGAGATGCAGGGCTTCGTCGACCGGCTGGCCCAGTCCCTGTCAGTGCTGATGCAGGAGCGGACCGGCGACGGCTATGTGTTCCGGGTCGATCTTCGCCTCCGGCCCGACCCCTCCTCGACCCCGCCGGTCGTCGCCGTGCCCATGGCCCTGGCCTATTATGAATCCGTCGGCCAGAACTGGGAGCGGGCGGCCTTCATCAAGGCGCGGGCGGTGTGCGGCGACATCGCGGCCGGGGAGGAATTCCTCGAGGCCCTGATCCCCTTCGTCTGGCGCCGCAGCCTCGACTACCAGGCCGTGCTCGACATCCAGTCGATCAAGCGCCAGATCCACGCCCACAAGACCGGCGTCGGCATGGTGGCCATGGGCGCCAATCTGAAGCTGGGTCGCGGCGGCATCCGCGAGATCGAGTTCTACGCCCAGACCCAGCAGCTGATCCTGGGCGGGCGCGACCGGTCCCTGCGCTGCCCCCGCACCGAGGACGCCCTGGCCGCCCTGGTCGCGGCCGACCATGTGCCGCCCCACGTCGCCGACGAGCTGCGCGGCGGCTACCGTCGGCTGCGGTCGCTAGAGCACCGGGTCCAGATGCTGGACGATGAACAGACCCACACCCTGCCCGCCGACGGCGCGCGTCGGGCGGCGGTGGCGGCCCTGTCGGGCGAGGGCGACCTGGCCGTGTTCGACGAGAGCGTCCAGTCCCTGCTGATCGGGGTCAATCGCCGCTACGGCGAGCTGTTCGAGGGGGAGGAGGATCTGTCCTCGTCCTGGGGCAGTCTGGTCTTCACCGGGGTCGAGAACGATCCGGAGACGCTGAAGACCCTGGAACGGATGGGCTTCGCCCAGCCGGCCGCGGTTTCGGACGCGATCCGCAACTGGCACCACGGCCGCATCCCGGCGACGCGGACGGCGCGCGGGCGCGAGCTCTTCACCCGACTGGCGCCGAAGCTGCTGGAGGCGGTGGCGAGGACGGGGGCGCCGGACGCCGCCTTCACCCGTTTCGCGACCTTCTTCGCGGGGATGAACTCGGGGGTTCAGGTTCAGGCCCTGTTCCTCAACCAGCCGGAGCTGTTCGAACTGGTCGTCGGGGTGATGGCCTTCGCCCCCCGGCTGGCGCGCACGCTCGGCCGCTATCCGGCGGCGCTGGATTCCATGCTGGACGCCCGCTTCCATGCCGAGCTCGGCCCCTCGACCGGCCTGTTCGACCAGATGGCCAAGGAGGCGGGCGAGGCCGGGGATTTCGAGGGGGCCATGAACGCCGTGCGCCGCCTGCACCGCGAGCAGCAGTTCCGGATCGGCATCCAGACCCTCAGCGGGCGGGTGGGGCCCGAGACCGCCGGACGCGCCTTCACCAACCTGGCCGACGCGGTGATGCGCGTGCTGGCCGACGCCGCCCTGGCCGAGACGGTGCGGCTGGGCGGGGACTTCCCCGGCGCCTCGGCGGTGATCGCCCTGGGCAAGGCCGGATCGGGCGAGATGACGGCGGGGTCGGATCTGGACCTGATGACCGTCTATGCGGCGCCGCCCGAGGCGACGTCGTCGCTCAAGGGCTGGTCGGCCGATGTCTTCAACATCCGCTTCACACAGAGGCTGATCTCGGCCCTGTCGGCCCATACGGCCGAGGGCGGGCTCTATGAGGTCGACATGCGGCTGCGACCGTCCGGGGCCAAGGGCCCGGTGTCGGTGCGGCTCTCGGCCATGCAGGACTACTACGCCGCCGAGGCCGATACCTGGGAGTTCATGGCCCTGACCCGGGCGCGGGTCGCCTGGGCCAGCGATCCGACGTTCGGCGAACAGGTGCAGGCGACGCTGGAGGCGGTGCTGCGCCGCCCCCGGCCGGGCGTGGACGTCGCCCGCGACGTGCGGGCCATGCGCGACCTCATGGATCGGGAGCGGCGGCCGTCCGGCTTCTGGGATCTGAAACTGTCGCCCGGCGGTCTGGTGGACGCCGAGTTCGTCGGCCAGTACCGCCAGCTTCAGGCCGCAGCGTCCGGCGGCGCTCTGACGCCCTACACCCTCGAACAACTGGCCGGCGACCCGGTCCTGGCCGAGGCCTGGCGGTTGCAGCAGAGGTTGGGCCAGCTGTTCGCCTGCGCCTTCGACGACCGCCCCGACCCGGAAGAGGAGCCGGAGCCCTTCCGCAGACGGCTGGCCCTGGCGGCGGGGGCGCCCGATTTCGAGAGCCTTGTTGAGCGGCTGAAGGCCGAAAGGGCGGCCGCCCGGGCCGCCTTCGATGCGGTCCTGCCGCCGCCGCCCCGCGATGCCGCAGCCGACCGCGACGGAGAACCGTCAGGCCCACGTTGAACCCTCCGAACACGGCGCGGAACCGTTCCGACGCCGCCGGAGATCGAGATGAACAGGACCAGACTTCTCGCGGGGCTCGCCGCCGCCTCCCTGATGCTGATCGCGGGCGCCGCCTCGGCGCAGGACGCGCGCCCGGGCCTCATGCGGGCCGACACGAACGGCGACAGCCGCCTTTCCAAAGCCGAGTTCGTCGAGGCGCGGATCGCGCCCCTGATCGCCATGGACGCCGACAGGGACGGCGCGGTCACGCCGGCCGAGCGCGCCGCCGCGCGTCAGGCCCGGGTCGCCGCCGCCGCCACGCGCCGCTTCGACAAGCTGGACGC
>NZ_JBQVNM010000069.1:0-14652 GCF_052436175.1 Brevundimonas sp.
ACCGTCGCGGGCGGGGCTACAGCCGCGGGCGGGGCCGCGTTCAGGTTGCGCGTCAGGTTGCGGCCGGCCTCTGCGGCCGCCGAGGGCGGCGGGGTCGTGGCGCCCGAGGTCTGGGCGGCGGCGGCCCCGGTCAGCAGAACAGGCGCCAGGCCCAGCAGGACAAAGGCGGGACGGCGGCGGAAAGCGATTGCGTTCATTTCGGGAGGTTCAACCCGGAAACGCGGCGACAGCAAGGCCGCTCAGGCGGCGGGCACCTCGACCCAGAAGGTCGCGCCCTCGCCCTCGGCCGAGATGACCCCGATCTCGCCGCCCTGCAGCTCGACCAGCCGCCGCGCCAGGGCCAGGCCGACGCCATGCCCCTCGATGGTCGATCGCTCGAGGCCGAGCCGGTTGAACGGCTCGAACAACTGCGCCTGTTTGGCCGGGGACAGGCCCGGACCGGCGTCCGCCACCTCGATCCGCACCCCGAGGGCGCAGGACTTGACCCGAAACTCCACCCGACCGCCCGAAGCGCCGTATTTCAGGGCGTTGACCGCCAGGTTGTCGATCACCTGGCCCAGCCGCTGTGAATCGACCAGGGCGACCTGGCTGGGCGTTTCGGCGTCGATGGTGATCGCCACCCCCTTGGCCTCCGGCCGCAGCAGGGCGGTGCGTCGCACGTCCTCGACCAGGCTGACGATCTCGGTCGGCCGCGCCTCGACCTTCACCGTGCCCGCCTCGGCGCGGGCCACGTCGAGCAGGTCGTGCGCCAGGGTCTCGACCTGTCTGGCGGTCTTGACCAGCATCCCGGCCATCTCGGTCTGGGTCGCGTTGACCGGACCCAGCTGACCCGAGGACCACAGCTCGCCGATGCCGATGACGCCCGCCACGGGGCTCTTGATCTCGTGGGCGACATTGGCCAGCAGCCGCGACTTGGCTTCCGACGCCCGCTCCGCCCGCGCGAGACCGGCGCGCGCCTGGGCCCACAGCCGCCCGCGCTCCTCGATCAGGGTGGCGACCAGCAGATACGGCACATAGGCGAAGGCCAGATGCAACTGCGCCATCAGCACCCGTGTGGCCATCGGCAGTCCGATCGTGGCGGGCGGTCCGGCGCTGTAGATCAGCGACCCCAGCATGAAGAGCGTCACCGTCAGCATGGCGATCGTGACCCCCACAACCCTCAGCCGAATGGCCACCACCAGGATCAACGGGTTCATCAGGAAGGCCAGGGGCGCCGAGAACTCGAACGACAGAGCGTAGGCCAGGGCAGCGACCCCGCCCAGCATGACCACCGCCTCGGCCGCGCGCAGCGGGCGCCGCAGATCGGCCAGCATCTTGCCGTCGATCGACAGGATCAAGGGGGTGACGATGGCCAGGCCCAGGGCGTGGCCGAACATCCAGAGCTGGACGCCGGACGTCAGGGGGGTCGAAAACACCATCTGCAGGCCGACAGCGCCAGCCAAGGCGCTGACGGCGGACGCCGTCATCAGGGCCGCCAGGACACGCACGCCGGTGCGCACCGATATGATCCTCAGCCCCGGCGCCAGCCGCCGGACCAGCAGCACCCCTGCGACGATCTCGGCCAGGTTGGCCAGGACCAGCATGGCCGCATCCAGGGGATCGTAGCCCGACAGAAGCATTCCGGCGGCGAGGCCGCAGGCCATCAGGCCGCCGAACGGCAGGTCGAACGCCAGGCCTCGGCCGGTGCGCAGCCACATGCCCGTCGCGACCGCATTGGCCAACCACAGCACGGCCGCATGATTCCCTGTATGCCCAAAGCGGGCGGCCATCAGGGTCAGGACGGTCACGGCGATGGCCGTCCCGATCGGGATCAGCGGCTGGGAGAAGACATTGGGCGCGGTGCGCGGCGTCGCCCGTGGCGCACGCGTCGGCGCGACCGGGGCGGTGACGTCGAGGTCACCCGGATGCATCGCGCGGCTAAGGGGCATTCTGGACTTCCGGCACGTCTCGGAGGCTCAGAAAAGCACAGCCTTCCTAAATATCCCCTGAAGCGATCCACAGATTCGTCGGCGCGCGGCCGGGTGCGCCCTCAGGTCGCAGCCTGGGCCTCAACCACAGCCGCGTTGAGAGCGGCGTTCATTGACCGCACGCCCGCCGCCGGACCTTCGGGATGACGCCACACCGCCGCGCTGACCGCCACGAAATCCGCGCCCGCCCGAGCCAGGCCAGCCGCGTTGTCGGCGTTGATCCCGCCGATGGCGACGCAGGGAATCTCGACCGTCTGCTGCCAGATGGTCAGGATTTCCGGATCGGGCCGGTACGTCGTCTCCTTCGTATCGGTGGGGAAGAAGGCGCCGAAGGCGACATAGTCGGCCCCCGCCTCGGCCGCCTCCATGGCCAGGTCGCGACTGTCGTGACAGGTGGCGCCGATCATGGCGTTGCCGCCCATGATCCGACGGGCCGAGGCGACGGAAACGTCTGACTGGCCGACATGCGCGCCGTCGCAGCCCAGAGCCTGGGCCAGGTCCGGCCGATCGTTCAGGATCAGGGCCACGTCATGCGCCCGCGCGATCGGCCCCAGCCGCTCGACCGCCGCCGTGATCGCCGCATCGTCCGCCAGCTTCAGCCGCACCTGCAGCGCCGCCACATCCCCCGCCCCCAGCGCCGCCTCCAGATCGCCGGCGAAGGCCTCCAGATCATCGATCACCGGCGGGGTGATCAGATACAGCCGCGTCGGCGGGCGCTCGGGGATTTGCGGTTGCCGGGTCTGCGAGGTCTTGGCCATGCCCGGGAAGTGCGACGCCGGGGGCTCCGCGTCAATGGCGGGCCCGCGCCGACGGAGCGAAGCTGACCCGCCGCAGTTCCCGGATCGAGCGCTCGCGCTCGACGCCTTCGACCAATTCATATCCCAGCAGGGCGAAGATGCGGTTTCCGACGAAGATGGGACGGGCGTCGCCGTACCAGTCCACACAGGACACTGTGCAGCCGTCATCCATCTGCCCCGCGGGGTCGGACAGCAAGACGCCGAGTGGCGACACCCTGTTCTGGCCGCGACGCAATAAGGCCATGTCAGCGGCGTCGTCGAACAGATCGTCCGACAGGACGGCGCCGTCGCCCGATGGCCCGGCCGTACGCACGACGGGCAGGCCCATGACGCCCCGCTCGCCGTCCGGCCGGTCCATGTCGGGCTGATAGAAGAAGGCGTGGCTGCGGGTCTCGGCCCCCTTCGCCGCCGTCAGGCGATAGGTGTGCGACAGGCGCGGCGGCAACCGCCGATCATTCCAGGTCGTGTTCAGGTCGAGTGACCGGAATACAACCGCGGATCGCTCGGCTTTATGATCGGTTTCCCGGCTGACGATCAAGGCGTCCTGACCCACAGGCTCGATCCGTTCCACCGCGCCCGAGGCCAGGAGGCTCATCGGCGTCTGCCCCAAGGGCCCCGCCGGGTCCAGGGCCGCGATACTGATCAGCGACTGCCCTCCGTCGCTCGAGGACCGGTCTCCGCCTGAGAAGCTGTAGATCACGTGATCCGGCGTGAAACGGTTGAGCATCCGCCAGCCGTTGTCCGGCGCGAGGCCCAGCATCCGATAGTCCTCGGACCGCGCCTCCGCCGCGCCATCCCCGAAACGCGACAGCGGCAGGGTCAGCAGGGCCACGCCCCCATCGCTGAATTCGGCCCGCCACATGGCGTCACCCCCGCCCTCAGACCGCACAAGAACCCTCAGCAGACCGCTGGCCGCGTCTTCGGCGAAGGAAAACTGATCCACCGGCGCTCCTCTCGCACGGGCGGCCTGGGGCGCGGCGCCGTCCAGCGGCACGCGATAAATCAGCGAGGACGAGAAGCCGTCCTTCGCTCCGCGCGGCCGATCATGGGTCATCCACACATAGATCGCATCCGGCGCCACATAGAAGGTCCGCGACCACGGCCCCAGTATGGCCGTGGCGCGACAGATCAGGCGGGGTTGGGCCAGATCGCAGCGAGTGACGGCGTGCAGCGTATTGACCTCCGCCTCGGCGGTCCCAGGGAGAGGCGGAGCCTGATAGACGTCCTTGGCCTCGACCAGTCGCCGGCGGACGCCCCGCCCGTCCTCTCGCCAGCGGACCAGCGCCGGCAGGTCGGCGAGCGCTTCTTCCGCCGTATCGACCTCGATCGGCGCATAGACGACCAACTGGGTTCCCACGAGGCGAGAGGCGTAGTTGCGCGACGAGTAGTAGTCGTTCGAGGACAGGTGGTGACTGTCCACGAAGGTCAGCCGTCCCCGCCTATCCAGACGGAAGCGGTTGATCTCGGTCCCGCCGCGTCCATAGCTGTAGCCGATCACCACCACCCAATCCCCGGAGACCAGCATCTCGTCGTACCAGTCGTCACCGTCTGCATCGGGCGTCACGCCGGGCGGATAGGCGTCGATGGAATCTACCGCCTTTAGCCCGCCGTTCGCAGTATCGACGGTGAACAGCCGTCCCCGCCTCAGGATGATCAGGGTGTCGCCGCGCATCTTGACGATATCGCCCTCGTCGACGCCCGCCTCCTGGTTGTTGGTGATCGATGAAGGGGCGGATATCCGCGATCCGGTGACCACCAACTCCTCCACCATAGAGTCGAGACAGTCGGGCACATGCGGCGGGCAGTCCGCCTGCTCGTCCTGAGATCGGTGCGCCACCCAGGCGGCCATTTCGACAGACGAACCAAATGCAGTCAAACGCTGGGTCGTGACCGGCGCCGCTGAAGCCGAACCCGCCGCCAGAGCCGCCGCCGACAGGACCCAGGCCAGTGCTTTCGATCGTTTCCGCATGATCTTCCTTCGCTGTTCCTGCGTCCCATACCCCACCGCCTGCGACAACCGCGATCAATGCGAACGACTTGCACTCTGATTATCATCGCGATAGAGAATGATTATCAGTCCGGTAAAGAGCGTCCTCCCTTGTACGTCTGCAACTGCAATGGCCTTCGCCAGCGTGACGTCGCCCTCGCCATCGAGGCGGGCGCCTGCCGGCCGCGTGACATCTTCGCCGCCAACCAGTGCCAGGCCCAGTGCGCCAAATGCGTCTGCGAGATGCGCGAGATGATCGACGAAAGCCGTCAGGCCTTCGCCATGGCGGCGGAATAACCCCTTCCGACAACGCCTCTGATAGTCGGTCTCAGACCGAAATCGTTCGCAATATCAATATGATGATAAACACTCGCAAATGACCTGCGGGCGCTTTTGCGTGGTATTGTACCGCTCGTAATCACAGGCCTCGGCGTCACGCGACGCGACGCCGACAGACGAGCAAGGACCATGGCCATGAAGGGCGATCCCGCGATCATCCGCACCCTCAACGCGGTGCTAACCAACGAACTGACGGCGGTGAACCAGTATTTCCTGCACGCCCGCATGTTCGAGAGCTGGGGCCTGGCCCATCTCGGCAATGTGATCTACGAGGAATCGATCGGCGAGATGAAGCACGCCGACATGCTGATCAAGCGCATCCTCTTCCTGGACGGCCTGCCGAATCTGCAGGATCTGCACAAGCTGAAGGTGGGCGAGCACCCCATCGAATGCCTGGGCGCCGACCTGCAACTGGAACTCGACAGCCGCACGACCACCTCCGCCGCCGTGACCCAGTGCGAGGAGGCCCGCGACTATGTCAGCCGCGACCTGCTGATGAAGATCCTGGCCGACACCGAGGAGCACATCGACTTCCTCGAGAACCAGCACAAGCTGATCGAGCTGATGGGCGCCCAGAACTATCTGCAGTCGGCGATGAAGGAGATCGTCACCGACGGGGCCGCCACGGGCGGCTGATCGCCTACCCTTCCAGGGTAAGGGCCAGCCCCGCCTCGCCGCGCGTCACCCGGGCCACCTTCACGACTTTGGTCTCGTAGGGCTTGGCCAGTAGGGTCGAGACGGCGACCAGTTCGGCCCTGGCGGCGTTCGGCGTCAGGGTCAGCAGCACATAGCCCTTTGACGACTGGTCACAGAACACGACCTCCTCATTGGTCGCGGCCAGGGCCTCGCCGAGCGGCAGGGGCCGGACCGCGTCTCCGGGCGAGGGGCTTGAGATAGCGGTCGTGCCGAACTCGATCGCCCGGCGCTCGCCGGCCGCATCCTTCAGATCGTTGACCCAGAAGGCGTGGCTGTCGCCCGCCAGGACGATGGGCTGGATCCCGGCGGCCTTGAAGGCCTCATAAAGCCGCTCGCGACCGGCCGGATAGCCGTCCCAGGCGTCCAGATTGAACGGCGCGCCCTGGCTGAACAGGGCGACCGACATCGCCACCTCGGCCCGGACCTCGGCCGGCAGGCCCGCCAGCATCCCGGCCAGCTGTTCAGGCGTCATCATGGCCGCCACGTTCGGCCCGGCGACCCGGGCCATGACCACCTGGTTGCCCAGCACCTGCCACGGCCGGCCCGCCGCGCGCGAGGCCTGCAGTTCGCCCTGCAGCCATCGGCGCTGGGCCTCGTCCATCAGGTCGCGGTCGGGCGCGTCGCGTTTCGCCATGAAGGCCGCCAGGTCGGGCACGGGCTTGCCGTCCGGCCCGGCCGTCATCGTCAGGTCCTTGCCGTAGTCGAGTTGCTCCGTCCGACCCTGAAGCCGGGTCTCGACCATCGTCAGACTGGCCAGGTCGCCGAAGTGGAAACTGCGCTGGATCGCCTCCTTCAGCGCCCCGGCCTTCGGCTCGCGGATCGGCATCCACTCGTAGTAGGCCCGCAGCGCCGTCGCCTTGCGCACGGCGTAGTCGCCCTCCGTTTCGGGCTGGTGGTTCTGGGCCCCGGCGGCCCAGGCGTCGTTGGTCACCTCGTGGTCATCCCAGACGCAGATGAAGGCGGCCCGCGCATGGGCGGCCTGAAGGTCCGGGTCCGATTTGTACTGGGCGTGACGCAGCCGGTAGTCGTCCAGGCTGACGATCTCGTGCGGCGGCTGAGGCAGACGGCTCAGGGCCGCCCCGGTCGCCATGCCGTAGTCCCCGGCCTCGGCCCCGTACTCATAGATGTAGTCGCCGAGATGGACGACCGCATCCAGCCGCTCCAGCTTCGACACCGCGTCCCAGGCGTTGAACAGCCCGCCCGGATAGAGCTGGCACGACGCCACCGCCAGAACCACGTCCGCCGTCGCCCCGACCGGCAGGGTCTTCACCCGCCCGACGGGTGAAACCACGTCTCCGGCGACGAAGCGATAGAAATACTCGGTCCCCGGCTCCAGCCCCTGCCCGTCCAGATCGTGCTTGACGGTGAAGTCGCGGCTGGCCCGGGCCCTGAGGCCCTGCGAACGCCGCGCCATCCGGGTGAAGGCGGCGTCATGGGCGACCTCCAGGTCAAGCAGGACATCGCCCCCGCCCAAGTCCGCCGGGGTGACCCGGGTCCAGAAGACGGCGGAGGTCCGGTCCGGATCGCCCGACGCCACGCCATGCAGGAACTGCACTGGGCGGCTCTGGACGGGGGCCGCTGCGGCGACGGCAGGCGTGGCCGCCCCCGCACCGATCAAGCCCAGTAGACTGCGACGATCGATGGCCATGATCGGGCTTCCTAGTAGCGGACGGTGAAGCCGACGCCGTAGGTGGCGGGGCGTCCGGCGATGAAGGTCGGCATGCCCAGGGCGTCGCCGGTGTTGCCCGCGTCCTTGATGTATTTTTCATCCAGGATGTTGTCGCCGAACGCCTCCAGACCCCAGTTGCCCGAAGCCGGGGCGTAGCGGATGCGCAGGTTCATCAGGCCGTAGCTGTCCTGGAACTCGTCCACGATCAGATCGGGCACGAGGTTCCTCGCCTGCAGGTCCGTCCGGTCGTTGTCGTCGTCGAAGAAGACCTTGGACTGCCAGGTGTAGGTCGGCTGGACCTCGATCTCGCCGCCCATCGCCGGGATGCGCCACACCGCCCCGATCGAGGCCATGTGATCGGGCGACAGACGAAAGCGGTTGCCGTCCCGCGCCCCGGTGTCGAAGCGCGAATGGTTGTAGGCATAGGTCCCGAACAGTTCGAGACTGTCGTTCAGGTCGAGATTGAACTGCCCCTCGAAGCCATAGGCCGTCGCCTCCCCGGCGTTGACCGTGACGAAGTTCAGACCCTGCTGCTCGGTCGTCTGGAAGTTTTCATAGGTGTAGTAGAAGACCGCCCCGTCCAGACGCAGGCGCCGCCCCATCAGGGCGGACTTGCCGCCGACCTCGAAGCTGTCGACCGTCTCGGCGTCCACCACCGCGAAGGTCGGAGCGCCGAATGGAACCGACGGCCCGCCGACCGTCAGCACTTCTGGGCGGCGGCCCCGCGCATAGTTGGCGTAGAGGCTGGCGTCGTCCGACACCGCATAGCGCCCCGTCAGACGCCAGGTCACGCCGTCGTCCTCATGGTCGCCATAGACGAAGTCGCCATTGTTCGCCGTCGGCTGGGCGATCAGGCCGAACAGTGGGAACAGGGCCGAGACCGGCGCATTCACCGCGCCCGGCGTCGCCAGGGCCGTCAGATAGGCGACCTGGTTCGCCGCCGGAATGCGCGGCAGGGCCTGCACCGCCGCCAGGATCGACCGGCCGTTGGTGATCGAGGCCGCATAGCCCGTGGTCTTCTCGTCCCGGGTCCAGCGCACCCCGGCGGCGAACTCCAGCCGCTCGGTCGCCCGCCAAGTCACGTCGGCGAACAGATCGTATGACGTCAGTTCACTGGAGTTGGTCGATTCCTCGATATGGGCCGACTTCAGATTGTTGGTGATCCCCGTCAGGAAGGGCGCCGGCACGCCCAGCCCCGCCAGCACCGTCCGCGCGATGGTCGGATAGGCCGCCGACGGCAGGGTGTTGGTCCCCGTCACCCCCGGCTGGCCGTCCAGCAGACTGCCCAGGGCCGGGCTCGACGCCGCCAGCTGGGCTAGGGCGATGCGTTCGTCATACTGGGTCGGGGCCCGCTGGAACCCCTCCTCATGGAACCAGCCGCCGCCGACGAAGCCCGACAGGGCGCCGCCGTTGTCGAAGTTCAGCCGCAGCTCCTGGCTCCACTGCTCGCCGTGGGTGTCCTCCGCCGCCGTCAGGATCGGCAGGGAGATGCCGTCCGGATCAAAGGTCTCGTAGTTGTCGAACTGGCGATAGGCCGTCGTCGAGTTCAGCGTCAGGGACGGCGCCAGCGTCCACTTCGCCAGACCCGTCACGCCCCAGACCTCCCGGTCCAGACCCAGGGATTGACCGCCGTCGAACAGGGCGCCCGGCGTCAGGGCCGCCCCCTCCCAGGGTTCGCGTCCGCCCAGCACCGCGCCGGTCGTCGGGTCGGCCGGGGTATAGGCGATCGACTTGAACGAGGTGCCCGTGGCCGTGTCGGCCTGCCAGTTGGCGATCAGGTCGAACCGCATGGCGTCCGACGGCGCCCAGGCCGCCGAGGCGCGCAGGGCGCGGGTCTCGATGCCGTTGAAGGCCTCGCCGCCCAGCAGGTTGTCGACGAAGCCGTCGCGCGTCTTGAGCCGCCCGGCGATGCGGATCGCCGCGTCCTCGCCCAGCGGGGCGTTCAGGAAGCCCTGAACCATGCGGTACTCATAGTTCCCGGCCTCGGCCGTCATCTCGGCGTCGATCTGACCGGGGCGCGCCCGGTTCTGCACCAGATTGACCGCCCCGATCAGGGCGCCGCGGCCATAGAGGGTCGACTGCGGCCCCTTGGCGATCTCGACCCGCTCCAGATCGAACAGTTCGACATAGGAGCCGCGCGACTTCGAGATCGACACCCCGTCCTGATAGACCGAGACCCGGGGCTCCGCCGTCGCCGCGCCCGAGTCCGAAGTGATGCCGCGCATCACGAAGCCCGGGTTGTTGGGTGACTGGTTCTGCACCAGGAAGCCTGGGGTGAAGGCCGACAGCTGGTCGAACTCCTGCACACCCAGCTCTTCCAGCTTGCGACCGGAGTAGGCGGTCAGGGCGAAGGGAACCTCGATCGGATCCTGGGCGCGCAGCTGGGCGGTGACGATGACGTCCTCGACCTGGCTGGCCGCCTCTTCCGGCGCCGTCTGGGCCGCGGCCGCGAAGGCCAGTCCGCTCCAGGTCGCCAGGATGGTCGCCCCCGTCAGGGCCATCTTGAAACCACGCATCGCTCGATCCCCTCGAAATCCGAAAGGCCGAGCTAGCGGGCGTCGGCGGCGCTCCGGCGACGGATCGGCGACGCGGGCGTGAACCTCGTCAGACAGAAGCCTGACGATTGATCCGGCCCCGAACCGTTACGGACCCCGTCCCGCCCATCGCCGCGCGCGGATCGAACGCGTGGATAAGTTAGTGGGCGATGACGAAGACCGTCGCCCAAGGCTCCGCCATGGGCGACGGACGCTACAACACCTCCCGGCGGCTCAGATGGGCCGTTGCGAGGACCAGGGCGACCAGGCCCAGACCACAGCCCAGCCCGAGCGCGGTGTTCACGCGCCATGCCTCGGTCGCCAGCATGTTGACCGGCATCTGCCAGGGGAAGAAGACCCCCTGCTTCGCCGAGGTGGCGACGACCGAGAAGAAGGTTCCCCCGATCCCGACGACGAGGGCGGGCACGAAGCTCGCGAACCGCAGGGCGATCCATAGCTGGATCGCGATCATCAGGATGGCGGCGAGGAAGACCTTGCCCATGGTTGCAGCATAGCGCCCCAGCTCGAACGGTCCTGTCGGCGTCAGCTCAGGCTTGAGGGTCGTAGCCAGCACCACCGCGCCCCAGGTCAGCAGCAGCGTCAGCAGACTCATGATCGCCACCACCAGCAAGACCATCACCGCCTTGGCGGCATAGAGCCGCCAGCGCGGCAGGGGCAAGCCGCGCAGATGGTCCCAGGATTTCGGCCCGTGTTCCATGTGGGCGACCAGGGCCGTCAGGGCCGTCACGCTCATCGGCAGCATGAAATAGGCCCAGATGCCGATGGCGCTGATCATCCACATTTCCCACGGCTGGGCCCTCGGGCCTCTCAGCACCATGAAGAAGCCGAACATCGCGATCAGCGATGGCGCGGCCACGGCCAGCACGGCCGCCAGCGACCGGTTCAGCTTCCTCAGTTCGACGGACAGGACAGCGAGCATCAGACGGTCTCCGGTTGCCGGGCGCCGTCCGAGACGGAGCGATAGATGCCCTCAAGCGAGCGGGCGCGGGGGGCGATGGCGAAGACCTCGACCCCGGCCTCGACCAGGGCGCGGTTCAGGCCCGCCGTCGCCGCCTCGGGATCATCGCCGGGTCTGAGCCGCGCGGCCCAGCCCTCGGCGTCCTGAACCAGGGTCAGGTCGCGGGCGCGCAGCACCTTGGCCGCCCTGCCCTCGTCATCGACCCTCAGGCCGATCTCGGGCGCCAGATCGGCCTTCAGCCGCGCCAGATCGCCTTCCAGCACCAGCCTGCCCTGGCTGACGATGCCGATATGGGTCGCCGTCTGCTCGATCTCCCCCAGCAGATGGCTGGACAGCAGCACCGTCGCCCCGGTCCGCTCCGGCAAGGTCTTCAGGAAGCGCCGCATGTCGGCGATGCCGTCCGGGTCCAGCCCGTTGGTCGGCTCGTCGAGGATCAGCACCGGCGGGGCGCCCAGCATCGCGCGGGCCAGACCCAGCCGCTGCCGCATGCCCAGTGAGAAGTCCGACACGCGTTTGCCGGCGCTTCCCGTCATGTCGACGACCTCCAGCACCCGATCGATTTCGGTCGGAGGCAGCCCCAGCAGCACCCGCGTCAGGTCGAGATTCTCTCGCCCCGTCAGGTTGCCGTAGAAGCCGTGCGCCTCCAGCAGCGCTCCGACCTGACGCGCCGCCCCGATCCGGTCGCGCGCCACGTCGACGCCATTGATCCGCGCCAATCCGGCGCTCGGCTTCAACAGCCCCAGCAGCATTTTCAGCGTCGTCGTCTTGCCCGCGCCGTTGCGGCCCAGGAAGCCGTAGACCGCCCGTTCCGGCACGGTCATCGACACCCCGTCCACCGCCAGATGGCGGCCGAACCGCCGCGTCAGGCCCTCCGTCTCAATCGCCGTCGCCATCCCCCGCCGCCCCGTTTCATTTAAGTGCGATATAAAGTTGCGAAGCGTTCGTCTTTAAGTCAAGATTAAAGATAGGACAGGATTTCAGCACTCCATGACGACGACAGACCTCGGCCGCTTCCGCACCCGCTGCGGCCAGTTTCGCTGGCTGGCGGTCTTCATGGTGTGCAGCGTCGGGGCGGTTCTGGCGCTGATGTATGTGATCGCGCCCTTCGTCATCGGCCTCAGGGGCGGGTTGCCGAACTACGGATTTCACATCCTGACGGGCCTCATCATGGGCTCGCCGTCCTTCTGCTACCTGTTCGGCGTCTGGTCGATCGGCCGGGCGATGAGCCAGATCTCCCGGGGCCGTCTGATCCAGCCCACTCTTGCCGACGCCCTGCGCCGCGTCGGCCTGGCGCTCGGGGTCGGCGGCCTGCTGGCCGTCTTCGCGGTCTCGAACATCCTGCGCTGGATCGGCGCGAGCACCGGCGGCTATCTGAATTTCGACGTCGCCTCGATGACGCTGGGCATGATCGGCGGCGCCCTGTTCCTGCTGGGTCGGGTGGTGGATCAGGCCGATCATATCCAGGCCGAACTGGACGAGATGGTCTGATGCCCGTCCGCGTCACCCTCGACGCCCTGATCGTCAAGAAGGGGATCAAGGCCCGCGATCTGGCCGCCCAGGTCGGCATCAGCGAGACCCAGCTGTCCCTGTTCCGCTCCGGCAAGGTCAAGGGCATCCGCTTCCGCACCCTGGCCCGCCTGTGCGCGGCCCTGGACTGCAGGCCCGGCGACCTCCTCGACTACGACCTTGATCCGGCCGATCTGGCGCTGCCTGAGGGCGATGAGGAGGTCTGAGGGAACCCTGCCCGGCCCCGCCCATTCCACCTTCACGGTAGCGGAGGCGGGACCATGAGCAGCATCGACGACACCCTGGACGACGTGGCCGAGGCGGCGACCGACTTCCTCAACAGCGAGGGGCGCAGCGCCGCCCACGTGGCATTGGGCGTGGCGGTCACGGCCGGATTCGCCATCCTCGCGACGGCCCTGGCCACCGGAGCGATCAAGCCCCGCCGCACGCCGCGCCATCTGCGGGGCCAGACCGGGCCGATCACTGAACGGCCGACGGGTTCTCTGAGCCTGATCCTGCCCGCCGTCTTTTCCGCCACCACCCTGTCGGCGCTACGGGTCTGGAACGCGCCGTCGCGGCCGGGGCGCGGCCGGTCGCTGGGCCTCTGGGCGGCGGCCCAGGGGATCAACGCCCTGTGGCTGGCGGCCCGCCCCTCGACCCTGTTCGGCCAGATGGCGGCCGCCATGACCAGCGCGGGCCTGGCCGCCGCCTTCGCCCATGAGGCGCGCAAGCTGGACGACGGCACAGGCAAGCTGGCCGCCCCGACCGGCGCGGGCGTCAAACTGGCCAATCTGGTCGAGCGCAAGATCGACGACCAACGGCCCACCGTGCACTGAGCGCCGTCCAGGCGGCTCCCTGCCCCGCCTTGCCCTTTTCGGCCGCATCCTCTAGGGATCGCGCCCTCTTTCGCGCGCCTGTCACGGGACGGGCGGCGCTCCTTCAGACAGTGAATCTCCGATGGCCAAGATCAACGGCAACACCATCAAGCCCGGCATGGTGCTTCAGCACAACGGCGGCCTCTGGGTCGTCACCAAGGCCAGCCACGTCAAGCCCGGCAAGGGCGGCGCCTTCGCCAACGTCGAGGCCAAGAACCTCGAGACCGGCAACAAACTGAACGAACGCTTCCGCTCCGAAGACAAGGTCGAGCGCGTCACGCTCGAGCAGAAGGACTTCTCCTACCTCTACGAACAGGGCGACGCCCTGGTCTTCATGGACGACGCCACCTACGAGCAGATCGAACTGCAGAAGGACTGGGTCGGCGAGGATTCCATCCCCTACCTCCAGGACGGCATGAAGGTGGTCATCGAGATGCACGAGGATCGCCCGATCGGCCTGTCGCTGCCCGATCAGGTCACCCTGACCGTCGCCGAGACCGAGCCGACCGTGAAGGGCCAGACGGCCTCGTCCTCCTACAAGCCCGCCATCGCCGACAACGGCGTGCGCATCATGATCCCGCCCTACATGTCCGCCGGCGAGCGCATCGTCGTCGACACGAGCACCGGCGAATACGTCCGCCGCGCGGACTAGGTTTCAGGTTCTGGGTTCTAGGTTCTAGCGAGAGCCGGGACCGCCCACCGAAACACCCCCTAACCCCTAGCCCCTGGAACCTAGAACCTTGGCTTTGGCTTCCGCTCTCGTTTCCGTCATGATCGACGCGGTTCGCAAGACCGCCCGGCCGATGCTGCGCGACTTCGGCGAGGTCGCGCAGTTGCAGGTCTCGCGCAAGGGTCCCGGCGACTTCGTCACCGCCGCCGACATCAAGGCCGAGGACACCCTGTTCGAGCTGCTGATGAAGGCTCGCCCCGGCTACGGCTTCCTAGGCGAGGAACGCGGCATGGTCGAGGGGACCGACAAGTCCCACACCTGGATCGTCGACCCGATCGACGGCACCACCAACTTCATGCACGCCATGCCCCACTTCGCCATCACGGTGGGGCTGCAACGCTTTGCACCGGACGGCTCGTCGGAGATCGTGGCCGGCGTCACCTACAATCCCATCACCAACGAGATGTTCTGGGCCGAGAAGGGCAAGGGCTGCTATCTGAACGACCAACGCATCCGCGTCGCCGGTCGCCGCGACCTGTCCGAAAGCCTGATCTCCACGGGCCTGCCCTTCATCGGCAAGACCGGCCACGCCCAGACCATCAAGGACATCCACGCCATCGGCCAGCGCACGGC
>NZ_JBQVNM010000070.1:0-14241 GCF_052436175.1 Brevundimonas sp.
GCGAGGTGGAGATCATTCCGCTGGAGGTGGTCTGCCGCAACATCGTGGCCGGCTCGCTGGCCACGCGCCTGGGCCAGGACGAGGGCACGCCCCTGCCCCGCTCGATCATCGAATTCTACTACAAGAAGGATGAGCTCAACGACCCGATGGTCACCGAGGAGCACATCACCGCCTTCAACTGGGCCTCGACCCAGGAGATCGACGACATCCTGGCCATGACGGTGCGGGTCAACGACTATCTCTGCGGCATGTTCGGCGCGGTCGGCATCACCCTGGTGGACTTCAAGATCGAGTTCGGCCGCATCTGGGAGAACGATTTCGCCCGGGTCATCCTCGCCGACGAGATCAGCCCCGATTCCTGCCGCCTGTGGGACACTGCTACTGGCGAGAAGCTGGACAAGGACCGCTTCCGCCGCGACATGGGCAGCGTGATCGAGTCCTACGCCGAGGTGGCGCGCCGCCTGGGCATCATGAAGGACATGCCGACCGTGATTCAGGGAGGACTGCACTGATGGCGAAGGTCAAGGCTCACGTCTTCCTCAAGCCCGGCGTGCTGGACGTGCAGGGCAAGGCCGTCGAGGGCGCCCTTCAGGGTCTCGGCTGGACCGGCGTCTCGGGCGCCCGGGTCGGCAAGCTGATCGAGTTCGATCTCGAGGGCGTGGACGATCCCGCCGCCGAGGCGAAGAAGATGTGCGAACAGCTGCTCGCCAACACCGTGATCGAAAGCTACCGGATCGAGGTCGCCTGAGGCGGCACGGATCGCCCGGCGACGCGTTCTGAGCTCGTCCTGATCGGAGATTGCCATGACCTTCACCCTCACCTCCAATGACATCGCCGACGGCGGCGTCCTGCCCGACGCCCACGTCAAGGCCTTGGGCGACGTCTCCCCGCATCTGAAATGGTCGGGCGCGCCCGAGGGGACGAAATCCTACGCGATCACCTGCTACGACCCCGACGCCCCGACGGGTTCGGGCTTCTGGCATTGGACCGTGGTCAATATACCGGCGGACGTGACGGAGCTGGCCACGGGCGCCGGTTCGCCCGGCGGCGATCTGCCCAAGGGCGCTGTTCAGGGGCGGACGGACTACGGCAAGGCCGGGTTCGGCGGCGCGGCCCCGCCCCCCGGTCATGGCCCGCACCGCTACATCTTCACGGTGTTCGCGGTGGACGTGGACCGTCTCGACGTCACCGCCGATGATTCCGGCGCGGTGTTCGGCTTCAACCTGCACTTCCACACCCTGGCCAAGGCCTCGATCACGGCGACCTACGAGAACCGGGGCTGACCGCTCGGGGCTAAGGATCGCAACCGTATGTGATCGGCGATAAGACGGGATGGGTTGAAGCCCGGGTCGCGACGCCTATGTTGCAGCGCAATATCCGCTCCCGCCCCGGATTTTTCCCATGGCCCCCACCGACAGCGGCGTCTGCGCCGATACCGATCTCGCGCGCGCGCAGATCAAGGACGCCACGCCCGTCCTGCCGTCCGGTCGGGCGGTGGCGCTGACCCTGACCGCCCTGGCTATGGGCGGCTTCGCCATCGGGGTGACCGAGTTCGCGGCCATGAGCGTCCTGCCCGACTTCGCCCGGGGACTTGGCGTCGATGAGCCTACTGCGGGCCACGCCATCAGCGCATACGCCGCCGGGGTCGTGGTCGGCGCGCCCCTGCTGGCCGTTCTGGGCGCCAGGGTTCCGCGATGGCTGCTGCTGATCGTCCTCATGGGCCTGTTCGCCATCGGCAACGGGCTCAGCGCCCTGTCGCCGACCTTCGAGTGGATGCTGGTCTTCCGCTTCCTCAGCGGCCTGCCGCACGGGGCCTATTTCGGCGTCGCGGCCCTGGTCGCCGCCTCGATCGTGCCGCGCGAGATCCGCACCCGCGCCGTCTCCACCATCCTGATGGGCCTGACCATCGCCACGGTGATCGGCGTGCCCGTCGCCACTTTGCTCAGCCAGACCTGGGGCTGGCGTTCGACCTTCGTCATCGTTTCGGTTCTGGCCGTCCTGACCGTGGTTCTCGTCGCCGCCTTCGCCCCACGCGACGCCGCACGACCGGGAGCCGGCGCCCTGCGCGAACTGGCCGCTTTGAAGAACCGGCAGGTCTGGCTGACCCTCGGCGTCAGCGCCATCGGCTTCGGCGGCATGTTCGCGGTCTACGCCTATCTGGCCTCGACCCTGCGCGAGGTGACCGGCGTCGGGCCCGAGGTCGCCGCCTGGGTCTTCGCCGTCTTCGGCGTCGGCATGTTCACCGGCAACCTGCTCGGCGCCTGGGCCGGGGACCGGTTCGGCTTCAAGGCGGCGGCGGGCCTGCTGATCTGGAGCGCCATCGCCCTGGCCCTCTATCCGGCGGCGTCGCACAGCCTCTGGACCCTGTTCCCCGTCGTCCTGGCCATCGGCGCCGGCGGCGGCCTGGGGTCGATCCTGCAGACCCGGCTGATGGATGTGGCGGGCGAGGCCCAGACCCTGGCGGCCGCCCTGAACCATTCGGCCTTCAACACCGCGAACGCTCTCGGCCCCCTGCTGGCGGGCATGGCCGTGGCGTCGGGACTGGGCTGGGGCGCGACCGGGTGGGTCGCAGTCGGCCTCACGCTGGGCGGTCTCGTGATCTGGGCGCTGGCCGCGTGGGACGGCCGCCGCACACAACCCTGACGTTTTCTTTTTGTTCGCCTAGTGCTAGCGTGAGTGCATGGCCGATGTGACCAACGATCTGCTCTACGAAGTCCTGAAATCCATTCAGGGCCGCCTTGACCGCATGGAAATGACCATGGGCGAGGTGAAGGGTGAGCTTCAGGCTATCCGCCAGCACCAGTTGGCCACGTCGCAAGAGGTCGGCAATATCTATGTGAAGCTCGGCCGTCACGACGACCAGTTGAATCGCATAGAAACCCGCCTTGGACTTCTCGATCCCGCCCACTGACACCTCGACGGAATCCTGCTAGACGCCCGCCCATGAGCGCAGCCGTCATCGTCTTCCCCGGATCCAACTGTGATCGCGACTGCAAGGTCGCCGTCGAACGCTCCACCGGCGAGCGGGTCGAGATGGTCTGGCACGCCGAGACCGAGTTGCCTTCGGGTCTGGACCTGATCGTCCTGCCGGGCGGCTTCTCCTACGGCGACTATCTGCGTTGCGGCGCCATGGCCGCCCAGGCGCCGATCATGCAGGCGGTCAAGAAGGCCGCCGATGACGGCGTGGCCGTGGTCGGCATCTGCAACGGCTTCCAGATTCTGTGCGAGGCCGGAATGCTGCCGGGCGCCCTGCTGCGCAACTCGGGCCTGAAGTACGTCTGCAAGCCGATCAGCCTGACCGTCGCCAACGGCCAGACCCGCTTCACCGCCGGCTATCAGGGCCAGCGCGAGGTGGTCATGACCCAGGGCAACGGCGACGGAAACTTCTTCGCCGACGCCGAGACCCTGGCCCGGATCGAAGGCGAGGGACAGGTCGTCTTCCGCTATGTCGACAACCCCAACGGATCCGTCGCCGACATCGCCGGCATCCAGAACGCGCGCGGCAATGTGCTGGGCATGATGCCGCACCCCGACCGCGCCTTCGAGGCCGAACTGGGCTCGGCCGACGGCGCCGTACTCTTCCAGAGCGTCATGGCCGCCGCCTGATCCGGGACCCGGGCCTCTAGGCCCTCCGTTTCGCACCTGCTAACAACGCGGTTCAGGCGGGGAGGAACTGCCCCGGGGAGGAAGCGCCATGCGTATCGGACTGTATCCGGGCACCTTCGATCCGGTGACGAACGGCCATCTGGACATCATCGGCCGGGCCATGAAGCTGGTCGACCGGCTGGTCGTCGGCGTGGCGCAGAACGACGACAAGGGCCCCCTGTTCCTGACGGACGAGCGCGTGGAGATGGTCCGCGCCGAAGTCGCCCGCTTCGACGCCGACATCGTCGTCAAACCCTTCTCCAGCCTGCTGATGCATTTCGCGGAAGAGCTGGACGCCAGCGTCATCGTGCGCGGCCTGCGCGCCGTCGCGGATTTCGAGTACGAGTTCCAGATGACGGCCATGAACCAGCGCCTCAATCAGGACATCGAGACGGTGTTCCTGATGGCCGATCCGCGCCACCAGGCGATCGCCTCCCGCCTCGTGAAGGAGATCGCCCGGCTGGACGGCGACATCGACAGTTTCGTTCCCCCCGCCGTGGCGGCGGCGGTTCGCCAGAAGGTCAAGCCTCACTCATGATCCGCGTCTCTGCGGCGGTTGCTTCCGCCCTACTCCTGTCCACCACCGCCTCCGGTCCGACCTTGGCCCAGTCCCGTCCCGCCGCCGCGCCTGCGGCCGCAGCGCCGGCCGCCCTGCTGCCTGCCGACCAGTGGCGGACGGTCGCGCCGGAAAATCTCATGGTCATCGACACGACCAAGGGCCGCATCCTCGTCGAGCTGGATCCCACCATGGCGCCCGCCCACGTCGAGCGGGTCCAGACCCTGACCCGGCGCGGCTTTTACGACGGCATCAAGTTCCACCGCGTCATCTCCGGCTTCATGGCCCAGACAGGCGATCCCCAGGGCACGGGTCAGGGCGGCAGCGACCTGCCCGACCTCAAGGCCGAGTTCGTTTTCCGGCGTGGGCGCGGCGGCGCCTTCCAGCCGGTCGTCGGCGGCGGCGAGGGCTATCGCGGCTATTACAACGGCGTGCCGGTCCAGACCCAGCCGGACGCGCAGATGTTCGTCACGGCCGACATGAAGGTTCCCGCCTTCGGCCTCTTCTGCCCCTCGACCCTGGGCATGGCGCGGGCGGGATCGCCCGACAGCGCCAACAGCCAGTTCTATCTGATGACCGGTCGCTCGGACCTGCTGAACGGGCAGTACACGGCGTTCGGCCGCATCGTCGGCGGTCTGGATGTCGTCAAGGCGCTCAAGGCCGGCTCGGAAGAGAACAACGGCGCAGTGGGCGAAGGCGCCGACGTCATGACCAAGGTTCGCCTGGCCGACGCCCTGCCCGAGGGCGAACGCCCCTCGGTGCGTATTCAGGACCCCCGCAGCCCGTCTTTCGTGACGCGCTATGAGGCCGCCCGCACCGCCGGCGGATTGACCTTCAACGTCTGTGATGTCGAAGTTCCCGTTCAGGTGACCGGCGGCTGATCCCCGGACGCCGTGATTCGGGAGCGGCGACCATGAGCATCAGATCCTCTTTGGCGGCGGCGAGCGCCCTGGCGCTTGTCTTCGCCGGCGCCGCCCTCGCCCAGACGACGCCGGCCGAGCCGGCCGCGTCCCCCGCCGAGGCGCCGCCCCCGGCCCCTGCACCGCCGGTGGCGACGCCGCCGTCGGAGTGGCGCACCGTCCCGCCCGAGAACCTGATGATCATCGACACGACCAAGGGGCGTGTCCTGGTCGAGCTGGCGCCCGAGATCGCCCCTCTGCACGTCGAGCGCATCCGCCTGCTGGCCCGCGCCAATGTCTATGACGGCCTCAAATGGCACCGGGTCATCGACTATTTCATGGCCCAGACCGGCGACCCCCTCGGCACCGGAGATGGCCAGAGCGCTTGGCCCGACCTGAAGGCCGAATTCACCTTTCGTCGCGGCCCGGATCTGCCGTTCACCCCCGTGGCCACGCCCGCCGGGGCCGTGGTCGGCTTCGTCCACGCCCTGCCGGTGCAGAGCCAGCCCGACGCCCTGATGGCCCAGACGGGCGATCAGAAGGTGCACGGCTGGGGCCTCTACTGCCCCGGGGTGGCGGGCATGGCGCGGGACGACAATCCGGATTCGGCCAACAGCCAGTTCTTCATCATGCGCCAGCCCTATCCCTCGCTGGACAAGCGCTACACCGTCTGGGGCGTGGCCGTGGCCGGTCTGGACGTGGTGCGCGCCCTGAACGCCGGGACCGACGCCAGCGGCATGGTCGCCCAGCCCGATGTGATGACGCGGGTTCGCATCGCCTCGGACCTGCCGGAGGCCGAACGGCCGGTGGTTCAGGTGCTGGACACCGCCTCGCCCCGGTTCCGGGATTTGGCCGGTCAGATGCGGACGGCGCGCGGGGCGGATTTCTCGGTCTGCGACATCACCCTGCCGGTTCAGGTCTCCGGCGCGCCGGCGCCTTCAGTCTGAGCCCCGCCTGACGGCGCTCTCCCCCGGCCACGACGGCGACGTCGGGTCAGGCTGCGATCCGCCTGCATCCGCTCCAGCAACAGGCCCTCGCGCAGGCCCCGGTCCGCGACCCGGACCCGCTCGCACGGCCAGGCGCGCTGGACGGCGTCCAGGATGGCGGCCCCCGCCAGCACCAGATCGGCGCGATTGGGCCCGATGCAGGCCTCGGCCGCCCGTCCGGCGGCGCCCATGTCGCGCAGGCGGCGGGTGGCCGCGTCGCACTGGTCGCGCGTCATCCACAGGCCGTCGACCAGATCCCGCTGATACCGCCTCAGGTTCAGGTGAACCCCCGCCAGACTGGTGATGGCGCCGGACGTGCCGACCAGATGACTGCGGCCCGAGGTGCGCAGGACCTCCAGCGCCGGATCGGTCGCGCATCCGGCCGCCAGCGCCGCCGAGACATCCGCCACCATGGCCTCATACCAGCGCGCATTCTCGTCCGGCGACCCCGCAGGCGGCTCGGGATGGCGTTCGGCCAGGGTGACCACCCCCAGGGGCGCGGACATCCAGGCGACCGTCTTCATCTCGCGGCCTTGACGCTTCAGCCAGGACAGCTCCGTCGAGCCGCCGCCGACGTCGATCACCAGAACGGCGTCGGCCGTGGGATCGAACAGGTTCAGACAACCCTGAACCGACAGCCGCGCCTCCTCGGCCGGGTCGATGATCCGCAGGTTCAGGCCGGTGCCGCGCCGCACCCGCTCGACGAAGGCCTGACCGTTCTCGGCCGCGCGACAGGCCTGGGTGGCGACGGCGCTCAGGCGGGAGGCGTCCAGCCCCTTGCGTCCGATCCGCTCGGCGCAATGGGCCAGGGCGTCATAGGTGCGGTCCATCGCCGCCGCGTCCAGCCGCCCGGTCAGGGACAGGCCCTCGCCCAGCCGCACGATGCGGCTGAAGCTGTCGACGACGCGAAAGCCGTCGCGGGCCGGCCGCGCGATCAGCAGGCGGCAATTATTGGTCCCCAGGTCCAGTGCGCCGTAGAGGGGCGCGCCCGACTGGGCTCCGCCTGCCCCCGATCCGCCGCCCGAGGCGCGATGACCGGAGCGGCGGCGCGGGGACCGTTCGTCGCGCCTCCCCGGCGCGGCGTCTGGTTCCGGCATGGGCCGAACTTTCCTATGGGCGCGCCGAAAAGGCGCCCGTCCCAAGCAGACTAGACTCGTCCGTGGGCGGACGCCAAGCGAATGTGCCACCGCCGAAACATGACCCTGACATGAACAGCCCGGCCTGATCCGGCTCAGGTTGGGGAGCGTAGGTTCCGGGGCATGACCCAGCCCCGGACCGCCCATTTCGCCCTCGGCCAGATCGTTCGCCACCGCGATCATGCCTTTCGCGGCCTGGTCGTCGATGTCGACGCCGCCTATGCCGGCGCGCCGGACGCCCCGGGCCCGGACCAGCCGGACCAGCCCTTCTACCGGGTCATGGCCATCGGCGAGGAGGCCGGCTTCACCGTCTATGCGGCCGAGAACGTGCTGGAGGTCGATCCCGACCTGCCGCCGCTGACGCCCCACGACGCCGCGCGCTGGTTCACCATCGACGCCGAGGGCCACCACGCGCCGCGCCACTCGCCCATCCACTAGGCGCCCGTTCACTGGATATGAGGGCCAGGTCAGCCTAGATAGACGGCCTGAGGCGAGGTCCCGCAGAGGCGCCCGCCAGAGAGGAGCTCCCATGTCCGACTTCGAACATGTCTTCGAGACCCCGCCCCCGGGCGCGGCCGCCGACTGGACCATCAGCCAGAACTGGCGCGCCTATAGCGAGGAAGAGCACGCGACCTGGGACATCCTCTACGCGCGGCAGATGCAGATACTGTCCGGCCGCGCCTGCGACGCCTTTCTGAAGGGCACGCGGGCGCTGGACCTGGGCGGCGGCGGCATCCCGGATTTGGCCCTGCTCAATCCCAAGCTCAAGGCCCTGACCGGCTGGGAGGTCGTCTGCGTGCCGGGTCTGGTGCCTGACGACGTCTTCTTCGACCATCTGGCCAACCGCCGCTTCGTTTCCGGCCAGTTCATCCGGCGGCGCGACCAGCTGGACTATCTGCAGGAGCCGGACATCTTCCACGACGTCTTCGGCCATGTGCCGATGCTGACCGACCCGGATTTCGCCGACTATATGCAGGCCTATGGTCAGGGCGGGCAGCGCGCGCAATCCCTGGGCATGCTGCCCAATCTGGCGCGCCTCTACTGGTACACGGTCGAGTTCGGCCTGATCGAGGAGGCGGGCGGCCTGAAGCTGTTCGGCGCCGGCATCGTCTCGTCGGCGACCGAGAGCGTCTTCGCCCTGGAAGACCCGTCGCCCAACCGCCTCGGCTTCGACCTGGAGCGGGTCATGCGGACCCTCTACCGGATCGACGACTTCCAGCAGACCTATTTCGTCATCCCCTCGGTCGAGGCCCTGAAGGCCGTGACCCTGCAGGATTTCGAGCCGATCTATGCGGCTCTGAAGGGCGCCGAGGAAATTCCGGTCGAGACGATCCTGCCGACGGATCGTGTGTTTACGAAGGGGTCGCAGGCCTATGCGGCGCGCGGAGGCCGGTTCGCGGCCTAGTCGTGCGTAATCAGGCTCCTGGCCTTCGTATCGCGCATGAAGACATAGGTGATCAGGGACACCCCGATCATCACCGTGACGTACCAGAAATAGCGGCTCTCCTGCCCCTCCAGCTTGAACCACAGGGCGACGTATTCGGCGGTGCCGCCGAACACGGCGTTGGCGAGGGCGTAGGGCAAAGCCACGCCCAGGGCCCGGATATGGGCCGGGAACAGCTCGGCCTTCACCACCGCATTGATCGCCGTATAGCCCGACACGATGACGAGCGCGGCCAGCGACAGGCCGAAAGCGGCGAACGGGTTCGTCGTCGTCGCCAGCGTCGTCATGATCGGCACGGTGCACAGGACGCCCAGAACCCCGAAGGCGATCATCACCGGCTTGCGCCCCACCCGGTCCGACAGGGCGCCGACGGCGGGCTGGATCAGCATGAAGACCAGCAGGGCCGCCGCGCTGATCTCCGTCGCGGTCGCCTTGGAGAAGCCCGAGGTGTTGGTCAGGAACTTCTGGAGGTAGGTCGTGTAGGTATAGAAGGCCAGCGTGCCCCCGGCGGTCAGGCCGATGACCAGCAGGGCCTCCCTGGGGTGTTTCAGGATCAGCAACAGGGCGCTGGATTTGGGCGCCGCGCGCGTCTCCTCCGATGAAAAGGCGCGCGTCTCATCCAGCCGGCGACGCAGCCAGAAGACGATCACCGCCAGCCCCGCCCCGACGAAGAAAGGAATACGCCAGCCCCAGGATGACAGGGCCGCCTCGCTCATCGTGTTCTGCAAGACGATCAGCAGGGCCAGGGCCAGCAACTGGCCGGAAATGAGGGTGACGTACTGGAAGCTGGACCAGAAGCCGCGATGCTTCGCCGTCGCCATTTCCGACAAATAGGTGGCCGACGAGCCATACTCGCCGCCGACGCTGAGCCCCTGCATCATTCGCGCGACCAACAGCAGCGCCGGCGCCGCGAGGCCGATGGTCGCATAGGTCGGCAGGCAGGCGATAATCAGCGAACCGGTGCACATCAGGGTGACCGACAGGGTCAACCCGGCCTTCCTCCCCTTACGATCCGCATAGACCCCCATGATCCAGGCCCCGACGGGCCGCATCAGGAAGCCCACCGCGAACACCGCCGCCGCCTGCAACAGCTCCGCCGTGTCATTGGCCGAGGGGAAGAACAGCGGCGCGAAATAGAGGGTGAAGGCCGCATAGGCGTACCAGTCGAACCACTCCACCAGATTGCCGGCCGACCCGCCGATGATGTTCCGCAACCGGCGGCCGGGGGTCATGGGATCGGAAGCGGGTGCGGAATCGGTCATGGGCGGCTCCAGGTTTTTCAGAGCATAGTCCCATCCGCCGCTTCCAACACACGGGCCGTTCGACGGGAGCCCAGTATCTCTTTCGTCATTCCGGGCGAAGCGCAGCGGAGACCCGGAACGAGGCGGCGCGCGAGAGCGCGAAGCTGTCGCGATTTTTGGCGGTTGCCGTGAAGACACATCGCCTGCGCTTCGCTACGGCGCCGCCTTGTTCCGGGTCTCCGCCTCGCTTTGCTCGCCTTCGCCCGGAATGACGAAAGCGGGTGATCAATCGTCTTCTGCTGCGGTGGGTCGCTACCGTCAGCCCTTCTGAAACGGATAGAAGACGCCTCCGAGATCTAGAATCGTCGTCAACTCATCCAGCGCCTCGCGCGTCTCGGTCAACAGGGCCGGATCGGACAGGTCGGACGCCGTCAGCCGGTCCCGATACCAGCGCTCGCCCCAGACGGTCAGGCGCGCGAACAGGTCGTCGGTCATCCGCATGGCCGGATGGGTCGCCGCCAGCTCGGCCTCGGTCAGGACGACGCGCAGCCGCAGGCAGGCTGGCCCGCCGCCGTTGCGCATCGACTGGCGCACATCGACATAGCGCACCGCCCCGATCGGGCCGTTCGACGCCGCGAGCCCCTGCGCCACCGCATGGCTGCGCGGATTGTCGCGCGTCTCGGTGGGACAGACCAGGGTCATGCGATCCTCGCCCGGAACCCGGATCAGCATGGAGTTGAACAAGTAGGAGGAGATGGCGTCGGCCAGCGGCAGATCGTCGGAAGACACCTCCACGAAGACGGGCTCGAACCCGGTCGCGGCGGCGCGAATGGCGGCCTTGGTTCCCGCCGTGTCTTCGAAGGCGAGGTCGTGGAAGAAGAGAGTGTCCAGAGCCCCGACACAGACGACGTCGTTGTGGAAGGTCCCGCCCGCGATGGCCGCCCGGCCCTGTCGCGCCAGCACCGGCCGGCCCGCCTCATGGCGGCGCATGATCGCTTCTGACGCCTCGCGCGTCTGGCGCGCCGGAAACGCCCCGTCCCAGGCCTCGAAGGCCTCACGGCCCCAGACCATCAGGTTGACGCCGGACTCGCCGTGGTCGGCGCAGAGCCGGACATGGTTCGCGGCGCCCTCGTCGGCCAGATGAGCGACGGACGGCAGGGCGTCGTGGACGGCGAACCGGTCAGGATCGGGGAAGAGCGCCTGAAGCGACCGCTTCGTCTGCCGGTGCTCCAGCGAGCGGTGCAGGTTGGTGGTCAGGTTGGCGGGGGTGAAATGGACCCGGCCGTCGGCGCTGTCAGCGCTGGGCGTCACCGTCGCGGCGTTGGCCGCCCACATGGCCGAGGCGGAACAGGCGGCGGCGGCGAAGCTGGGCGCCTGTTTCCACGCCGTCTCCAGCACGGCGGCGTCCGAACCGGTGAAGCCGAGGCTCCGCAGGAAGGGAATATAAGGCCGCTCCTGCGGCGGCAGGACGAACTGAGGCAAGCCCAGATCGGCCAGGGCCTTCATCTTCTGCAGCCCCTGCAAGACGGCCGCTCGCGGATTGGACGCCTCGCCCCGGTTCAGACTGGAGGCGAGGTTGCCGGGCGACAGACCCGCATAGGAATGGGTCGGGCCGATCAGGCCGTCGGCGTTGGCTTCTGTCGCCTTCAATGCTCCCTCTCCCCTTGTGGGAGAGGGAGACCGCGCACGGGCGCGAAGCGGTCGTTCTGGCGCGGTCGGGTGAGGGGGTCAGAGGCTGAAGCTGTCCCACAGGCTTCACCCCTCACCCTTTCGCGCAAGAACGACGCCATGAATGGCGTCGTGCGCTCAAGCCCTCTCCCACAAGGGGAGAGGGTCATTGTTTCAATCCCCGCATCTCACTCTCGATGTTCTTCACAGCCCCCGCCTCGAAACTCGCCACCGGATAGGCGCAGTAGTCGGCGGCGTAGTATGCGCTGGGCCGGTGGTTGCCGCTGTCGCCCAGACCGCCGAAGGGCATGTCTCCGGCCGCTCCCGTAGTCGGGCGGTTGAAGTTGGCCACCCCCGCGCGGATGCGGTTGATGAATCGGTCCCAGTTCTTCGGATCGTCGCTGACCAGACCCGCTGACAGGCCGTAGCGGGTGGCGTTGGCCGCCTCGATCGCCGCCTCGAAGCTCGGGACGCGGATCACCTGAAGGAAGGGGGCGAACATCTCCTCGTCCAGCACGTTCAGCCCGGTCACGTCAATGATGGCGGGCTTCACGAAGGCGCCGGGCAGGTTGCCGACCGGCCCTGACGAACGGATCACCTTGGCGCCGAGGTCAATGCGCTGTTGTAGGGCCTGAAGCGCGGCCTGGGCGGCGTTCACCGAGATCAGCGGCCCGGCGTAGGGCTCGGGCGTCGAATCCCACGGGGCGAAGTTCAGCCGGTCGGCCATGGCCGCGACCGCCTCGACCACCGCATCGCCCGCCGCGCCCTCGGGCAGGACCAGGCGACGGGCGCAGGAGCAGCGCTGGCCCGTGGTGACGAAGGCCGACTGGACCACGATGCCCGCCACGGCCTGTGCGTCCGCCGCATCCCAGACCACCAGCGGATTGTTGCCGCCCAGTTCGAGGGCGAGGATGACGTGCGGATCGTCGGCGAACTTGCGCCGGAAATAGGCCCCCGCCGCGCCCGAGCCGGTGAACATCAGGGCGTCGATCGGCTGGTCCAGTAGGGCGGCTCCGACATCCCGACCGCCCTGAATCAGATTGAACACGCCCTCGGGCAGGTCAGCCTCGGCCAGGCATTCGGCCATCAGGGCGCCGGTCCAGGGCGTCTCCTCCGACGGCTTGAACACCACCGTGTCCCCGGCCAGCAGGGCGGGGACGATATGGCCGTTGGGCAGGTGACCGGGGAAGTTGAACGGCCCGAGCACCGCCGCGACCCCGTGCGGACGGTGCCGCAGGGTTGCGTGACCGAAGGCGGTCTGGGCCGTGCGCTCCCCGGTGCGCTCGTCATAGGCGCGGATCGAGATGTCCACCTTGCCGGCCATGGAGCCCAGCTCGGCGGTGGTTTCCCACAGGGCCTTGCCGGTCTCTCGGCTGATGGCCTCGGCGATTTCGGGCGTGCGGCGTTTCAGAACGGCCTGATAGCGTTTGACGGCGTCGATCCGGTCCTGACGCGGCCGGTCGGCCCAGTCGTGGATGGCGGCGCGGGCGCGGGCGACGGCGGCGGCGACCTCGGCCGGGCTGGAGGCGGCGCCCTCCCAGACCGTCTGGCCGGTGGCGGGGTCGATGGAGGTCAACTGGGTCATGATTTCACTCGCACTGTGTCGCCCGCCTTCACCTTCAGCGCCTCCGCCGTCTCGGCCGAGATCACCGCCGCGTCACCCTCGACCGCCACCTTCTGGCGGACAGCGCGAAATGCCGAAACGCTGTCGGTCGAGATCAGGCCGGGCAGTTCGGCCTCCACTTCGGTGGCGATGCGCACCGTCAGGGCGCGGGCGTCGCGCACGGTGCGGATATTGTCGCGGCCGCAGGTCACGGTGGGGCCCGCGTCGAAGATATCGACCAGCCCGTTGGGCCGAAACCCCTCACTTTCCAGCAGGGCCATGGCCGGGACGCCCTGGGGGTGGACCTTGCCGATCACCGCGCGGGCGGGCTCAGGCAGCAGGTTCAGATAGATCGGGTGGCGCGGCGCCAGGTCGAGGATGAACTGCTTGTCCGTCGAGCCGGTCATGTGATCGGCCTGATCGAAGTCCATCGGGAAGAACTTGTGGGCCACATGGTCCCAGAAGGGACAGGCCCCGTCGGGGGTGAAGACGCCGCGCAACTCGGCCAGCACCGTGTCGGCGAACAGGTCGGGCTGGGCTCCGATCAGCATGTAGCGCGACTGGCTGAGCAGCCGGCCCGCCCCGCCCTTACGCCGGTCGGCCTTCAGGAACAGGGAGCCGACCTCGGTCCAGCCGGTGCATTCGTTGACCAGCACCAGGGTCTGGTGCTCCAGGCGGATGTTCAGCGACGGCGACGACTGGGCGTTGTTCACCACCCGGAAGCTGAAGAAGGGGCGTTTCAGCCCGACGGTCGCCTTGACCGACCCCACGCCGTCGATGTCGCCCGTCGCGGCGTCTTCCAGCATCAGGGTGTACCAGGCCTCCTGGGGCTTGGTCTGGCCGGCGAAGCTGGCGCGGCTGAGCTCCAGCCGGTCGGCCAAGGCGTCCGGATCCTCGGGCAGGCTGGTGAAGCCCGGCCCGGACAGGATGGCCAGTTCCAGCAGATGGTCGAGATCGGCCGGGCCGGCGGGACGAACGATCAGCATGACGAAGTCCTCCCCCATCGGGGGAGGGGGACCGCGTCTTCGCGGTGGAAGGGGCCAACCCCAGACACCGTGTTCGC
>NZ_JBQVNM010000071.1:0-14052 GCF_052436175.1 Brevundimonas sp.
GTGGAGAAGTCCGGCCTGTCGTGGGGCGACGACGCCCCGTTCGCCAAGGACCGGTCGCTGGCCCAGGCCCTGATGGAGCCGACCCGGATCTATGTGAAGTCGGTCCTGCCGCAGATGAAGGCCGGTCTGGTCAAGGCGGGCGCCCACATCACCGGCGGCGGCCTGATCGAGAACCCGCCGCGCTGCATCGCCGAGGGTCTGGAAGCCTCGTTCGACTGGGACGCCTGGCCGATGCCTCACGTCTTCCAGTGGCTGGCCGAGACCGGCGGGATTTCGGACCACGAAATGCGCCGCACCTTCAACTGCGGCGTCGGCTTCATCCTGATCGTCAGCCCGGAAAACGCGGAAGAGGTGTTGGCGGGGCTGCTTGAGGCCGGCGAGACGGCGTTCGTTTGCGGGCAGTTGGTTGGGGCTTAAGCAGGACCAGCTAGTTTGAACAGGAAGGATCGGAGAAAGCCGTGGAGCTTCGGACACAGGGCGGCGAGCTTTGGTTAGGTGGAGCATTCAAGCTCGTCGCGATCGGCTACTTCCTTGGGGCGGCGGTAATCTTCGTGCCTCTTTTCCTGCTTGTTGCGTTGATCTCGCTCGCTGCCGGAGCGCCCGCAACCGTCAATGGCCAAGAAGTTGAAGGCGGCGGGAACGTCCTTCTCGCCGTCCTACCCATGATCTTCATGCTTCCGGTTGTTCTTGCCTTCCAGTCTTTCATGTTCGGTGGGTTGGCCGTCCTAGGGCTATGGCTTTATCAAAAGCGCAGGCCGATACGCGTCATCGAGAGTTGATCGACATCGACGAAAATGGATCGAGAACGGTCGTCCAGCCGACCGGCCGCCCCTACCGCGCCCCGCCGTTGACCGTCTGCTCGTAGAACCCCTTCAGGTCGGCGTGGAGCGCCTCCAGCGCCTCGCGGCTCGTGTACATCATGTGGCCGCCGTCATAGTAGGTGAAGGCGACGTTCCCGCGGACCTCGGGCTCCAGCATCATCTGGGCCATGTCGAACTCGGTCGAGAAGAAGGGTGTGGCGGCGTCGTAGTAGCCGTTCAGGGCCAGCACCTTCAGATACGGATTGCGCCGCATCGCCGTGGCAAGGTCGATGGCGGTGTTCGGCGTGGTCTGCGGCCCACCCACCGGCGGACGGTGGCTCCAGTTCCAGTTGAAGCCCGGCAGGCCCCGCGCCGACATGCGGTACTCGACGTTTGTCTTGTAGTTCAGGGTGTTGGCCACATAGTCCCGGAACACGCTGAAATAGGCGCCGGTGATGGCGCTGGACGAGGGGTCCTCCTCCGGCTCTCCGCCCGCCGCGTCCATGTCCATGCCGAGGTAGCGCATATCCAGACGGCCGATGGTCCGGCGACGGTCCCGCAGCAATTCCTTGCGGAAGCCGCTGAGTTCGACCCTCAGATTGGCCTGGTCGATGTATTCCGGCGACAGGCCGATCAGTTCGCTCATCTGGCGGGCGATCGAGGCCCGCTCGGCGTCGGAGATCATCGACCCCTTGGCCAGGGCCGAGGCATAGGGGCCGAGGGCGAACTCGCGGGCGCGCTGGACATGGGTTTCCACGTCGGCCGGGCGGTTCGGGACCTTGTTGTGATACCAGGCCGTCGCCGCGAAGGTCGGAAACAGGCCGATGTAGTTGGACGAGAAGCCCGGCTGGCGCACGCCGTAGTTCATGATCGAGGACAGCAGGACCACGCCGTTCAGGGCCATGCCCTGGCTTTCCAGATTATAGGCCACCGCCCCGGCGCGCAGCGTGCCGTAGCTCTCGCCGATGATGTATTTCGGGCTGGTCCAGCGGCTGTATTTGGTCGTGTAGCGCATGATGGCGCGGGTGAAGGCGTCCGCGTCCTGGTCCACGCCCCAGAAGGCCGCGCCCGGCGTCTCGCCCAGCGGCCGCGAATAGCCGGCGCCGACCATGTCGATGAAGACCAGATCCGTCTGGTCCAGCAGGGTCATGTCGTTGGGGCCGAACCGGAAGGGCGCAGGTCGCTCGACCACCGGCTCGTCGGTCAGGATCCGCACCGGGCCGAACGACCCCATGTGCAGCCAGATCGTCGGCGACCCCGGCCCGCCGTTATAGAGATAGGTCACCGGCCGCCGCCCCACCGGCTGTCCGTCGAGGGTGTAGGCGGTGAAGAACAGGCTGGCCGTCGGCATCCCCGCGTCGTCGCGGATGGTCAGGGTGCCGGCCGTGGCGGTGTAGCGGAGGGTCTGGCCGTGGGCGTTGACGCTGCCCTTCGTCACCACCTCCTGCTCGGCCACCGGGGCGCGGGCCCAGTCGGCCTCGACGGCGTGGGCGTTGGCGTTGCGGAAGCGGTCGGGGGCCGACTGCATTGCGCCCGGCGACTGGGCCAGAACCGGCGCGGCGACGAGAGCCGACGCCAGGGCGGCGCAGGCGGCGGCGAGAATACGCGTCATGGAAAAATCCCCCTCGAACAGGGCTGGGACGCTAGGGCCTCGAGCCGTCGTTTCGCAAGCCCGGATCGTTCACCCCTTGCCTCCGACCCTCCCACGGGCCATCCAGCCGCCGCCATGACCGCTTCTTCGCCACCGCCCCGCCGACGTGTCGCCGTGCTGATCTCCGGCGCGGGGTCGAACATGGCCGCCCTGATCGAGGCGTCCAAGTCCCCCGATGCGGCCTATGAGGTGGTGCTGGTCCTGTCCAACCGGCCGGACGCCGGCGGGCTGGACACGGCGCGGCGGGCCGGCGTCCAGGCCGTCGCCGTCGATCACCGCCCCTTCGGTAAGGACCGCGAGGCGCACGAGCGGGCCGTGGACGCAGAACTGGAGCGGGCCGGCGTCGAGGTGGTGGCCTTGGCCGGATACATGCGGCTGTTGACGCCCTGGCTGGTGCGCAGATGGGCCGGCCGTATGCTGAACATCCACCCCAGTCTCCTGCCCCTCTACCCCGGACTGGACACCCATGCGCGGGCCCTGGCGGCGGGCGACGCCGAGGCAGGCTGCACCGTCCATCTGGTGACCGAAGGCGTGGACGAGGGCCCGATTCTGGGCCAGGCGCGCGTGCCCGTGCTGCCTGAAGACGACGCGGCGGCCCTGTCCGAACGGGTTCTGGTCGCCGAACACGGCCTCTACCCCCGCGTCCTGAATGACTTCTGCCGCGCCCTCTGAGACCGAGCCTGCGGGCATTACAAATTCTTCATGCGACAGACCGCCGCACCGGCGCAAAGGTGCGGCCGCTTTCAAACCGGACCTCTGTTCATGAATCGCTTTCGTCTGATGGCCGCCTGCTCGGCCTGTTTCATGGTCGCCCTGACCGGCGCCGCCTCTGCCCAGCAACACAGCCACGGCGCACCGGGCGCGCCCGTCTTCGGGGCCTGGGGCTTCGATCTGGCCGGGCGGGACACGACGGTGAAGCCGGGCGACGACTTCAACGCCTACGCCAACGGGACCTATTTGCGGACGACCGAGATCCCGTCCGACAAGGCGCGGTTCGGCCCGTTCGACGTCCTGTACGAGAACGCCCAGGCCCAGTTGAAGTCGATCATCGAGACCAGCGCGGCCAACCCGACCAATGACAACGCCCGCAAGGTCGGCGCCCTCTATGCCAGCTTCATGGATGAGGCCCGCGTCGAACAGCTGGGCGCCCGCCCCCTGGCCGCCGACCTGGCCGCCATCCGCGCCGTCACCGATCATTCCGGCATGGCCCGGCTGATGGGCGCCAGCCATTCGGGCTTCGGCGGCTCGTTGTTCGGCGTCGATGTGTTCGAGGACCTGAAGGACCCCAACCTGAACTCGGCCTATCTGGCCCAGGCCGGTCTGGGGCTGCCGGACCGCGACTACTATCTGAAGCCCGACTTCGCCGCCCAGCGCGAGGCCTACCTAGCCTATCTGACCCGTACTCTGACCGCCATCGGCTGGGCCGATCCGGCCAAATCGGCCGCCGACATCCTCGCCTTCGAGACCCGGATCGCCGAAAAGCACTGGACCCAGGTCGAGAGCCGTCAGATCGACAAGCTCTACAACCCGACCAAGGTGGCGGACCTGGCGACCTTCGCCCCCGGCTTCGACTGGGCGGCCTTCGTCAGCGGCGCCCAGATCGACAACGTCGACACCCTGGTGCTGATGCAGGACACGGCCATCCCCGGCATCGCCCAGGTCTTCGCCGACACCCCCATCGAGACCCTGAAGGCCTGGCAGGCCTTCCAGACCGCCGATCAGGCCAGCCCCTATCTGTCCAAGGCCTTCGTTGACAGCCGGTTCGACTTCCGCGGCAAGACCCTGCGCGGCCAGCCCGAAAACCGTCCGCGCTGGAACCGGGGCGTGGCCCTGGTCGATGGCCAGCTGGGCGAGGTTTTGGCCCAGGAATATGTCCGCCTGCACTTCCCCGCCTCGTCCAAGGCGGCGATGGAGACCCTGGTCGGCAACATCCGCGACGCCATGACCGAGCGGCTGAAGACCCTGGACTGGATGAGCGAGCCGACGCGCGAACAGGCCCTCTACAAGATGTCGAAGTTCGGAGTGAAGATCGGCTATCCCGACAAGTGGCGCAGCTATGACGGCCTGCAGCTGACGGCCGACGACCTGTACGGCAATGTCGAGCGCGCCTCGGCCTTCGACTGGGCCTACAAGCGCGGCAAGATCGGCCAGCCGGTCGATCCGCTGGAGTGGGGCATGACGCCCCAGACCGTGAACGCCTACTACAACCCGCCGCGCAACGAGATCGTCTTCCCGGCGGCGATCCTTCAGGCGCCCTTCTTCGATCCCAAGGCGGATGCGGCGGTCAACTACGGCGGCATCGGCGCGGTCATCGGCCACGAGATCACCCACGGCTTCGACGATCAGGGTCGCAAGTCCGACGGCGACGGGGTGCTGCGCGACTGGTGGACGCCGGAAGACGCCGCCCGGTTCGAGGAACGCGCCAAGGTGCTGGGCGCCATCTATGACAAGCTGGAGCCGCTCCCCGGCGTCCACGTCAACGGCGAACTGACCATGGGCGAGAACATCGCCGACCTGGGCGGGCTGCTGCTGGCGCTGGACGCCTATCACCGCAGCCTGAACGGCCAGCCGGCCCCGGTGATCGACGGCCTGACAGGCGACCAGCGCGTCTTCCTCGGCTGGGCCCAGGTGTGGCGCGAGAAGTCGCGCGAGGCGGCGCTGCGCGAGCAGCTGACCACCGACCCCCACTCGCCGGGACCGGTGCGGGCCGCCACCTCGCCGCGCAACATCGACGCCTGGTATGCGGCGTTCGGCGTTACCCCCGGACAGAAGGAATACATTGCCCCCGAGGCCCGCGCCCGCATCTGGTAGGATCTGACACGGCGGAAACGAAAAGGCCCGGAGCGCATGTTCCGGGCCTTTGCACTGTTCAGTGTCGTCGGCCGGATGCTGGATCCGGCCTGACGAACCTCAGCCGACGATCTGGTCTTCGGTGAAGAACTGGGCGATCTCGATGCCGGCGTTCTCGAGACTGTCCGAACCGTGGACCGAGTTCTCGCCGATCGACAGGGCGAACTGCTTGCGGATGGTGCCTTCGGCGGCCTGTTCCGGGTTGGTGGCGCCCATGACTTCGCGATAGGCGGCGACGGCGTTCGGGCCTTCCAGGACCTGGACGACGACCGGCTCGGCGGTCATCTGCTCGACCAGCTCGCCGTAGAAGGGACGCTCGGCGTGGACTTCGTAGAACTTCTTGGCCTGTTCGGTCGTCAGCTTGACGCGGCGCTGGGCGACGATGCGCAGGCCGGCGCCTTCGATCACGGCGTTGATGGCGCCCGTCAGATTGCGGCGGGTCGCGTCGGGCTTGATGATCGAGAAGGTGCGTTCGGTCATGGGGAGACTTCTTGTTTGGGAGTTTGAAGGTGGGGGCTTATAGACGCGCCCTTAGTCATTTCCAAGGCGTCCCCACACGCTCCCTGCGCGACCGACCGCGCTTGGGTTCAGGGTCGCCGCCAGGCACGCCAGACCCATGCTCCAGATCACAGACCTGACGTTCAACGCCTGGGGCCGCAAATTCCTCGTGGACGCCTCCGTCAGCCTGCCCCCGGGGGCCAAGGTGGGACTGGTCGGCCGCAACGGCATCGGCAAGTCCACCCTGTTCAAGCTGATCCTGGGCGAGCTCAACGCCAACGGAGACGAGATCAGCCTGCCGAAGAACGCCCGCATCGGCTCGGTCGATCAGGAACACCCCGCCACCCCCGTCAGCGTCATCGACACCATCCTCGAGGCAGACGTCGAGCGCCACACCCGTCTGGGGCGACTGGAAACCGCCGAGCCCGAGGAGATGGGGGAGATCTGGGCCCGCCTGATCGAGATCGACGCCGACGCCGCCCCGGCCCGCGCCGCCGAAATCCTGGTCGGCCTCGGCTTCGATCAGGAGAACCAGCAGCGTCCGATGTCGGAGTTCTCGGGCGGCTGGCGCATGCGCGTCGCCCTGGCTGCAGCCCTGTTCGCCGAGCCGGACATGTTGCTGCTGGACGAACCGACCAACTACCTCGACCTGGAAGGCGCCCTCTGGCTCGAGGCGCGGCTGAAGAAATACCCGCACACGGCGCTCATCATCTCCCACGACCGCGAGATGCTGAACGAGGTCTGCACCCACATCCTGCACCTCGCGAACCACACCCTGACCCTCTACACGGGCAACTACGACCAGTTCGAGCAGGCCCGCGCCGAGAAGGCGCGCCTGCAACTGTCGGCCAAGGCCAAGCAGGACGCCGAACGCGCCCACCTCCAGGCCTTCGTGGACCGCTTCAAGGCCAAGGCCTCCAAGGCCGCCCAGGCCCAGTCGCGCATGAAGCGTCTGGCCAAGATGCAGCCCGTCGCGACCACCATCGAGGAACGCGTCGCCCCCTTCACCCTGCCCTCGCCGCCACGCCCCCTTGCGCCGCCGCTGATCCGGCTGGAGCGGGCCAATGTCGGCTATGAGCCGGGCAAGCCGATCCTGAGGAACCTCAACCTGCGCATGGACCTGGACGACCGCATCGGCCTCTTGGGCGTCAACGGCGCGGGCAAGTCCACCTTCGCCAAGATGATCGCCGGCGCCCTGAACGTCGAAACCGGCGAACTGCACCGCGACAAGAAGATGCGCGTCGGCTGGTTCCACCAGCATCAGATCGAGGCCATGGACCCGACCGACACGCCGCTGGAGATCATCCGCCGCGCCATGCCGGACGCGCCGGAAAGCGCCCGCCGTTCCAAACTCGCCCAGTTCGGCCTGGGTTACGAGAAGCAGGAGACCACGGTGGACAGCCTGTCGGGCGGTGAACGCGCGCGGCTGCTGCTGAACATGGTGGCGATGGATGCGCCCCACGTCCTGATCCTCGACGAACCGACCAACCACCTGGACATCGACAGCCGCCGCGCCCTGCTGGACGCCCTGAACGACTACAACGGCGCCGTCATCCTGATCACCCACGACCGGTCGCTGATGGAGATGGTCGCCGACCGCCTGTGGCTGGCCGCCGACGGCACGGTCAAACCCTATGACGGCGACATGGACGACTACGCCAAGTTCGTCCTCGACCGCGCCAAGGCCGCCGCCGTCAAGCCGAGCCAGATCAGGAAGGAAGAGGCGGCGGCCGCCGCGCCGGTTCAGGACAACAAGAACCGCAAGAACGACAAGAAATCAGGCCCCTCCCCCTCGACCTTGCGTCATGCGGTGAAGAAAGCCGAGGAGCGGATGGCCCAGCTGACCGCCGAGATCGCCCGCATTGACGACGACATGGCCAACGCCTCGATCAGCAATCCCAAGGCGCTCGAAGGCCTGACCCGCGCCCGCGCCAAGACCCAGTCGGATCTCGACGCCGCAGAGGCCGCCTGGATGGCCGCCGAAGAAGCTCTGGCCGAGGTCGCCTGATGAAGCCGATCGAATTCTCGAAGGCGGAGATGCGCGACATGGTGCGCCGTCTCCAAGGCTATTTCACCGATGAGCTGGAAATGGATCTCGGCGACCTGCCCGCAGAAATGCTGATCGCCTTCATCGCCCGCGACCTGGGTCCGGCCTTCTACAATCGCGGCCTCTATGACGCCCAGGCCCTGATCGCGGCCAAGGCCGAAGAGACCGTCGACGCCATCTATGGAATGGAACAGAAGCCCGGCGGTCGCTGACGCCGGCTAGAGCGAGGCTGCAAGCCGCTCCTGTTCAAGCACCGCGACCAGGTCCGCCGCCGGCATGAACCGGGCCAGGGGCGCGCCCTGGCCGGCCCACCAGGCGCTGAAGCCGGTTTCGCCCCGGGCGCGTGCGGCGGCGTTCAGGGCCTTTCCGGCGTGGTAGGCCACGGGGTAGTCGGGCGGACGTCGATCATCCGCCCTGCCCCAGTCGGTGAAGCGGTTGGGGAGCCCGCGCGCCGGTCGCCCGGAGATGACTCGGGTCATCACGGTATGGGCCGCCACCGGCCCTCTCAGGGCGGCTCGAAAGCCGGAGTCGGCCGCGCTTTCGGGACAGCCGATGAAGGCGGTGCCCAGCTGGGCGGCGACCGCGCCCAGATCGAGGACGGCCCGCACCCCCTGCCCGTCCATGATCCCACCCGCAGCGATGACCGGCAGGTTCGACCGCGTCGCGAGCAGCCGGGTCAGGGCCAAGGCTCCCAGCCGGTCGTCGGCGGCGTCCGGATCGAACACGCCGCGATGCCCGCCCGCCTCGTAGCCCTGAGCCACGACGGCGTCGACGCGGGCCGCCTCAACCCGCCGCGCCTCCTCCAGGCTCGTCGCCGTCGCCAGCAGAAGACAGCCCGCCTGTTTCAGGGCGGCGATCCGCGCCGCGTCCGGCAGGCCGAAGTGGAAGCTGACCACGGGCGGCGCCTGCTCGACGAGCAGGGCCACCATGTCGTCATCGTCGGCGAAGCTGGTGTAGGGCGGCGTCAGATCGGGCGGCGGCGCGGCGCCGAACTCCGCGAAAAGCGACGCCAGAGCCTGCAACCACGCCGCCTCCCTTTCGGCGTCGCGCCGGGGCGAGGCGTGGACGAACAGGTTGACGTTGAAGGCCCGGTCGGTCCGCTGGCGCACAGCCTGGATCATGGCCCGCGCGCCGTCCGCATCGGTCGCCCCGACACTGATCGAACCCAGTCCGCCCGCGTTCGACACGGCGGCGGCCAGCTCCGGCGTCGAAACCCCCGCCATCGGCGCCTGGATGATCGGAGCAGTGACGGACAGGCGTTCGAGGATGTTCATCCCCGGATAATGGGCATTCCCTGCTTCCGCGCCAGCGGACGATCGACCGAACAGCGGCTTTACGGATTTGACCGCCTGTCGGGATTGGGCGAGGCTCCGTCCCATTCTTCAGGAGCCGCCCCATGCGAACCATGATGCTCGCCGCCGTTGTCGCCGCCTTCACAGGCGCCGCCTCGGCCCAGACGGCGCCGTCGCGCTATGCGGTGGATGTCTCCATCATGGCCAAGGGCGTGGAGGTCGCCTCGGGTCGCACGGCTATCGGCGAAGGCGGCCAGGCCGAAATCCTGCTGACCGGCGCCGACGGTCAATACACCTTCACCGCCGACCTGCAGCCGGAACAGGGCGACGGCGGCGAGAACCGCCTGATCCTCGAAGCCCACCTCAACCATGACGGAGCCGATCTGGCGAACCCGAGGCTGGTTCTGACCCGCGACTCTCGGGCCCTGATGCAGATCGGGTCCAAGACGGGCGACGGCGAACATCTGACGGACGGCGTCGAGATCAAGATCACCCCGCTTGCCGCCGACTGACCGAGCCCGCGCGACGCCCTGCCGCCCTTGACGCCTCGGGCCGGGGTGGTCGAGGGTGCGTCCCGTCCCGCCGTAGCCTGAGTTCGTCGATGAAGCGTCCCCTGCTGTCCGCCAGCCTGTTCGTCCTCGCCCTGGCCGCAGCGGCGCCGGCTCTCGCCCAGACGGCGGCGCTCACCGATGCCACCCAGGCGCCGCTGGCCCTGCCCCGCCCTCAGCCGACGATCCCCGCCCCGACGCAGGCGACCTATCCCGGCGTCATCCGCTATGAGGCCGACATCACCGATCTGGACCGCCGGATCGTCAGCGTGCGCCAGACCATCCCGGTCGCCGCGCCCGGCCCCCTGACCCTGCTCTATCCGAAGTTCCTGCCCGGCAACCACGCCGACACCGGACCGATCCAGCTGATCGCGGGCGTGACGGTCACCGCGAACGGGCAGCGCGTCGAGTGGGTCCGCGATACCCTGGAGCCCTACGCCTTCCACCTGGACATCCCCGCAGGCGTGACCGAGATCGAGGTCGCCTTCCAGTGGCTGACCCAGCCGGACAACGCGGTCTGGCGCGTCACCATGACCCCGGCCCTGGTGAACCTGCAGTGGGAGAAGGCCATCCTCTATCCGGCGGGATACGCCTCGACCGGCATCACCGTGGCGCCGTCGGTGAAGATGCCTGAGGGCTGGAACTATGGCGTGGCGCTCGACACGGAGCGTTTCGAGGGCGGCGTCGCGACGTTCAAGCCGGTCGACCTCTACACCCTGGTCGACAGCCCCATGTTCGCCGGCGCCCATTACCGCCGCATCGGCATCGACCGCACCCATGGCGACGTCTTTCTGAACATCCTCGGCGACGAGGCGAAGAACATCGCCCCGACCGAGGCCCAACTCGACCTCTATCGCAATCTGGTGGACCAGACCGACCGCCTGTTCGGCGCGCGCCACTATGACCGCTATGAGTTCCTGTTCGCTCTCACGAACCAGCTGGGCGGGATCGGGCTGGAGCATCACCGCTCGTCCGAGAACACCGCGGCGCCCGACTATTTCACCGCCTGGGACAAGAGCGCGGGCAGCCGCGAACTGCTGCCGCACGAGTTCACCCACTCCTGGAACGGCAAACACATGCGGCCCGCCGACGAGCTGACCGCCAACTACAATGTGCCGACCCAGAACACGCTGCTGTGGGTCTATGAGGGCCAGACCGAATACTGGGGCGACATCCTCGCCGCCCGCTCGGGCCTGCACAGCAAGGAAGAGGCCCTGATCAGCCTGGCTGGGGTCGCCGCCTTCTATGACCAGCAGCCGGGTCGCGAATGGCGGGCCTTGCAGGACACCAACAACCACAACCTTCTGGGCTATCGCGTGCCCGGGCAGTGGACGTCCTGGATGCGCGGCACGGGCGACTACTACCGCGAGGCCCTGCTGGACTGGCTGGACGCCGACACCCTGATCTGCGAGCAGACCAACGACCGCAAGTCGCTCGACGACTTCGCCAAACGGTTCTTCGGCCGAAACGACGGTGTGATCGCGCCCGAGGGCTACACCTTCGAGGACGTGGTGGCGGCCCTGAACGCCGTCCACCCCCACGACTGGGCCGGCTTCCTGCGGGCCCGCCTCGACGCCGTGGGGCCCGAGGCCAAGGCGCCGCTGGACGGCCTGACGCGCGGCGGATACCGGCTGGCCTATGTGTCGGACCTGACGGCGGCCGAAAAGAAGGTCCAGTCGGGCTGGGCCAACGACTTCCAGTATTCCCTCGGCTTCACCCTGTCGGGCACGACCAACCGCCTGTCGAACATCCGCTGGGGCAGCCCGGCGTTCGAGGCGGGCGTCGGCGCGGGCTGGGATCTGGTCGCGGTCAACGACGTCGCCGCAACGCCCGAGCGCCTGCGCGACGCCGTCACGGCCGCAAAGGGGACCGAAACGCCCGTGACCCTGTTGCTGAAGTCCGGCGACCGCTTCCGCACCGTGGCCCTCCCCTACCACGGCGGCCTGCGTTACCCGCGTCTGGAGCGGATCGAGGGGACGCCGGACCGGCTGGGCGCGATCCTCGCGGCCCGGGCGCGGTGACCAGGCGCGCTGACCAGACGCGCTGACCAGACGCGCTGACCGGGGTCAGCCCGGCTTTAAGATCGAGAAGACAAGGGCCGCGCCGAAGATCAGCATCCAGATCCAGACCCCCCAGCCGCCATGGCGACGTTCTTCGCCCAGCCGGCCCTTGAACACCGGCAGGCTGAAGTTCACGCCATTGTTCTCGACGGCCTTTCGCGCGAACCGGAAATAGTCCTTCGCCTCTGAGGCCGGGATCGACCGGCGCATCAGGTCCAGCGACAGGACCTGTTCGGCCTGGCGGTCGGACAGCCAGCGGAAGGTGTTCTGTTGCCGGGCCCCCGGGCCGCTCTCGGACACGCTCCAGGGCTGGATTTCGATGTGGCGAGGGAAGTTGAACAGCCGTCGCGTGATCAGGCGGCGGGGGCTGCCCATGTCGATCGGCGCCGAACGATCCGGGCTTTCGATGAAGCCGAGACTGGGTCCGACCACGTCGTCTCGCGAGGCGAACCTGACGTTGCCCTCGCCCGGGCCGGGGATCAGGGCCGACTCGACCGCAAAGGTGGCTTCCAGGGTGATCAGATTGGCCATGGCGTCGTCGACGATCGTCAGCGGCTCGATCACGGTCAGGCGGCCATAGTCCTTTTCGAAGGGTTCGCGCAGGATGCGCGCCATCTCGGCTGGACTGTCATTGGCGGCCCACCGCCGGACATCATCGGCGCGCCAGTCGCGATAGGTGGTGCGAAGGGTCAGGCGGGCCGGGTCGGCGGCCATCTGGGGGAAGGTCCAGGTCTCGACCGCCTCATAAACCAGCGGGGCCTCGCCGTCCGGCATGGGCTCCAGGGTCGCGCCCTCGATCAGTGGCAGGGCCCAACCCATTCGCACCGGCGTCAACGTCGCCAGCGCTCCGCCCTGAGACGACAGGGTCGGGTCCAGCCACCATGTGCGCCCATCCAGCACGAGCCTGACGATGCAGTGGTCGAAGGCCGTCAGATTGGGCGTCGCCTCATTCAGCGCAAAGCCGGTCGCCGTGTTGACCAGGGCCGGCGCCGCCTCCAGTCCCAGTCGCCTCAGTATGGCGACGCAAAGCCGTGACGCGTCCTTGCAGTCGCCGTATCGCGTGGCCCAGATCTGATCGATCTCGCGCGGACGGAACCCGCCGACGCCAAATCCGATCGAATGGTAGCGAAGGCCGTCCTGGACGCAGGCCAGGGCCGCCACCGCCCGCTCGCTCGGCGACGCCAGCCCCGCCAGGGCCGCGACATGGGCTTCCAGATCCGGGGGAAGGGTCCGGGGCGGCTCATAGGCGTGACGGAAGGCGTCGCTGACCTCCGCCCAGCTCATGACCTCGGCCACATGGACCTGGCTGAACCCCACATGCCAGCGCGGCTCATCCATCTCATGGCGATAGGGCGGCGCGTCCACCTCGCGCCACGCCAGACGCCTGACGCCCCCCGACACGCTGTCCTCCGGCTCCGGCGCCGCGCCGTCACGCCGGACGGTGATCGGCCTGTCCTCTGTGCACAACACCGTGACGCGGGTCTCGACGGTGGGGGCCGACCATTGCAGCCGCGCCCGGACGTTCAGTCGATCCTGCAGGACCGGATTGGCACCTATGATCGAAAAGGCGGTGTCCACCACATCGCCGACGCGCACGTCGGGAATGATCATGTGGGCGGTGGCCCGCCCGTCATAGACCGCGCGTTCCAGGTTCAGCTCGCGCCTGAGGACTTCGAAGGCCGCTGGCGTCGCCGCCTCACGCGGCACCCCGTCACGCCACACCCTGAACTTGTGGATCACCAAGGTTTCAAAGGCGGGATTGAACGGGACCTCGATGCTGGCGGCCGACTGCAGACCGTCGCGGCCGGTGACCTTCTGGACCAGCCGGCTGGTGTAGACGGGTTCGGGCCCCGAATAGTCGAAGCGACTGTCGCTCAGGAGAAAGCAGCTTCCCCGCTCGGCCCGGCTCGCGAGATCGCGATCTCCGGGATCGAACGGCTCCATGTCGAAACCGGCCGGCGCTGCGCCGAACAACAGGCCCTGGGCCTTCAATGCCTCACCGTCGAACGCCACGCCCGCCTGCCCTGTTTTCCTCAGTCTAGCGCAGCGTCCCGGGCTGACCAGACATTAGTCGATAGCAAAACGGCCCCCGGATCGCTCCGGGGGCCGCTCTGTATTCACACGAGGTTCGCGCTCAAGCAGCGAGCGACCGCGTCGCTCGCGTTAGCGCGCCATCGCCTTTAGGCGATGATCTTGGAGACCACGCCGGCGCCGACGGTGCGGCCGCCTTCGCGGATGGCGAAGCGCAGGCCCTGGTCCATGGCGATCGGGGTGATCAGTTCCACGGTCAGCTCGGCGTTGTCGCC
>NZ_JBQVNM010000072.1:0-13725 GCF_052436175.1 Brevundimonas sp.
CGCCCGTCTCCTCTCGGGGAGAATGTCGGGGCGGTTAGAAGATTACGGACCTAGGTCTTCCTCAAGGAAGATACCGGGTTCGGAGTAGGAGAGACCCTGATGCGCCACGGCGCCGCCCACCGCAAACTCGGTCGTACGACCAGCCACCGGACCGCCATGTTCGCCAACATGGCCGCCTCGCTGATCAAGCACGAGCAGATCACCACGACCCTGCCCAAGGCCAAGGAACTGCGTCCCTTCGTCGAGAAGCTGGTGACCCTCGCCAAGAAGGGCGATCTGCACGCGCGTCGTCAGGCCATCAGCCACGTCCGCGACGTGACCCAGGTCGGCAAGCTGTTCGACACGATCGGCGCCCGCTACGCCGAGCGTAACGGCGGCTATATCCGCATCATGAAGGCCGGCTACCGCCACGGCGACAACGCCCCGATGGCCGTGATCGAGTTCGTCGATCGCGACGTCGACGCCAAGGGCCAGGACTCCGGTCCGGTCCAGTCCTTCGACGAGGGCGACGAGGCGTAAGCTTCGGCGACATCGCTGACCGATCAAAAAGGGGCGGACCGAGCGATCGGGCCGCCCCTTTCGCTTGCCGACGTTATTCATGACGTAGCTACGCGACTCGACACGCCGCTGGGAGAGTCTAGCCTGAGCATGCGTGCATTAAGGGGTACGGCTCGCGTGCCGCCCGTGCCGAAATGAGGTGGCCTTTGCAGCGGATCGACGGTGCCTATCTGTACGAAGTGGGGGCGGCGCTCCGAAAAATCACTGATCTGGAAGAGCGAGACTACAGCGCCATAGATTTGTGGGTTGCTCTGAGCGCTCCTCGCCAAGAGATCGGCCAGTTCCTCCACGCCAGTGTTTTCAGCGGCAGTCTAAAAACTGTGCGGCAGTCTGGCGACAAGCTGCTGAACGAACTCTCCGCCCTCATAGTCGAGCCGGGCCCGTCGACAGACTGGAGCGAGGTGTTTCCCGAGTGGAAGATATCGTCGCTCAAGAGGGCCTTCGCGACGTTCGAGGCGATCTTGAAGGCAGAGCTACAGACATTCGCGCTTTATCATGTTGCGTCTAAGGGTGGGCTGGACACCCAATGTCTCACTGACCAGGGGCAGGAACTTTTTCCGGCTTCCCTACAGCTGAAAGTTCCGGAAGCTGTCGGTGATGCGGTGGTGGGGGCAAGGTGCTTGGCATTCGGTCTGTGGACCGCAATGGGGTTCCATTTTCACCGAGCCAACGAAGCCGTGTTACGGCGATACTACGCTAGCGTCATTGGGGCGGCAAAGCAGCCTAAGCATCTGACCCTTGGCACCATGACCAGTTCTATGAAGCAAAACGGCGTCGGGGACACGAACATCATCGCCGCCCTGGACAACATTAGAGAGTTTCACCGCAACCCAATTGCGCACCCGGATCACAGCCTGGGAAGCGACGAAGAGGCTTTAAGCCTTTATGCCTCCATCCGTGCTGCGGTGGGATATATGCTCGACAAGCTGCCCCCAGCCGCACCGCTCACGGCTCCTCCGGTGGTTTTACCGCTAGCCCCATAGCCAGCAGCCTATCAAGGCACCCTCAGGACTGTGTGGGGTTTAGCTCTCCAGCGGCTTCCCGCGCCCTATTCCTTCGACAGATCCTGCCGCTGGAACCAGGCGATCGAGGCGATCAGGGGGACGACGCACCAGACGACCAGGCTGGCCGCCGCGATCCAGATGTCGCCGCCCGTGACGGCGTCCGGCCGGTCCTTGATGACGGAGATCAGGGTGTCGGCCGACAGGCCGGGCATCAGGAACTGGGCGTACCAGTCGCCCGGGCCCCAACCCATCAGGGGCATGGCCTGCATCAGGAAGAACTGGCCGATCGACACCGCCAGAGGCACGAACAGGGTGGCCAGCAGGGAGCGGGTGAAGGTCGCCGCCAGAAGGCCCAGAAGGGTCACCTGCACCGTGCGGACATAGGCGACGAGGAACAGCAGGCCGAACTGTCCGGCCTCCTTGCCGCCGAAGGTGAAGGCGTAGGGCCGCTCGAAGATCGCGCCCTTGATGAGCTCTCCCACGAAGCCAAAGGCCAGCAGGATGACCAGGGCGATCAGGCTGAGCAGCTTGACCACCCCAACCTTGCCGAGGATCAGGTTGGGCCGGGTGTTGCGCGCACTGATCAACCGCCAGGTCTCCCAGCGATAGTCGCCGGCGTAGATGGTCGCCGCGCCGATCAGGATGAACAGCAGCAGGATCGGATTGGCCAGGTCGCCGGCCAGATCGACCAGTTCGTGGCCGAGATTCAGCGGGCCCATCTGCAGCAACTCGGGCGGCAGGTTGGCGCCTTTGAGCTCGCCCATTTTCTGCTTGAGGAAATACTGGCCGACACAGGTGATGACGAGCATCAGCACCGGCACGAACATCGTACTCCACAGCACGGCGGTGCGGTTCTTTGAGAAGCGATAGGCTTCCGACCGGATGGCGTCAGTCAGCATGAATGCTCTCCGCGGTCTGGATGCTGCCGGTCTCGGACATGAAGACGCTTTCCAGATCGGCGCCGACCCAGCGGGCCTCGGTGACGTCCACGCCCTTTTCGACCAGGGCGCGGATCAGGGCCGGGGCCTCGCCCCGCTTGACGGCGGCGACGATGGCCTCGCCTTCCAGCACGCCCCTGTCGCCCAGCACCCCCATGGCCGAGGCCAGGGGGCTGACGTTCAGGCGCAGGCGTTCTCCGGATGCGGTCAGTTCGCTGACCGCGCCTTCGCGGACCAGCCTGCCCTTGTTCATGATCGCCACGCGGTCGCAGACGCGCTGGACCTCCAGCAACTGGTGGCTGGCCAGAATGACGGTGATGCCCTCCCTGTCGGCCAGCGACCGGATCAGGGCGCGCATTTCCTGGATGCCGGGGGGATCCATGCCGCTGGTCGGTTCATCGAGGATGACCAGCTCCGGCTCGGTGATCAGGGCGATGGCCACGCCGAGGCGTTGCAGCATGCCGACCGAGAAGCCGCGCACCTTGCGGTCGGCGGCCTCGGTCAGGCCGACACGCTCCAGCCAGCGACTGACCTTGGCCGTGTCGGCCTTGAGCCCATGGGCCTGCGACAGCCAGGTCAGGACCTGACGGGCGGTCATGTAGGGCGGGAAGCGCGGGGTCTCGATCATCGAACCCATGCGGCGCGAGGCGGCCACGTCGCCGATCTTTCCGCCCATCACCAGGGCCTCGCCCGAGGTCGGCCGGATCAGACCCAGCAGGGTGCGGAACAGGGTGGACTTGCCCGCCCCGTTCGGGCCGAGCACGCCATAGACGCCCCCGCGCGGAATGCTGAGCGTCAGCCCGTCCAGGGCATGGACCGAGCCATAGGACTTGGTCAGGGCGCGGGTTTCGATCACGGCTGTCATGGCCCGACCTTGGCTTGGCCATTCCAATCCGGCAAGCCGTCGCATGGCCGTCGCGGATTAAGCTTAGGCAATGTTGATCTCCCCTGAAGTTCGAGTCGCCATGTTCGCCCGTTTCGCCATCGCCCTGATAACCCTGGCCCTCGCGGGCTGCGCCGGCCTGACCCCGTCGGCGGCTCCGACCGCGACAGGCGAGCGGCCGCTGGTGATTCTGGTGTCCATCGACGGCTTCCGGCCCGACTATCTGGAGCGGGGCGTGACCCCGACCCTGTCGCGGCTGGCGGCGGAGGGGGCGACGGCGGACATGCGCCCGTCCTTCCCGTCCGTGACCTTCCCCAACCACTACACCCTGGTCACCGGCAAGCACCCCGACCACCACGGCATCGTCGGCAACAGCTTTATCGACGGCGAGCTGGGCCGGTTCTCGATGCAGAAGACCGAGCCCGGCTGGTGGAGCCAGGCCGAGCCCATCTGGATCACGGCCGAAAAGGCCGGTCTGACCACCGCCACCATGTTCTGGCCAGGGTCGGAGACCGAGCACGACGGGGTGCGTCCCCGTTACTGGCTGCCGTTCAACAAGGCCATGACGGGGGACCAGCGGGTGGATCAGGTCCTGGCCTGGCTGGACGCCGATCCGCGCCCGGACCTGTCGACCCTCTATTTCGATATCGTCGACACCGCCGGTCACAACAGCGGCCCCGACGGCGCGGAGACCACGGCCGCCGTGGCCTCGGTGGACGCCTCGCTGGGGCGTCTGGTCGAGGGACTGAAGGCGAGGGGGCTTTACGACCGCACCGTCCTGGTCGTCGTCGCCGACCACGGTATGGCCGCGACCTCGCCGGAACGGGTCATGCCGATGGGCGAACTGGTCGATCCGGAAGCGATCGACGTCATCTATGGCGGCGCCGTGGTCTTCCTGAACCCCAAGCCGGGCCGCGAGGCCGAGGTGCGAGGCGCTCTCGTGCGACGTCACGCTCACGGAGTCTGCTGGGACAGGGACCGCATCCCGGCGCGGTTCGTGCTGGGCTCCAACCCGCGTGTGCCGTCCATCGTCTGCGCGGCCGATGTGGGCTGGCTGTTCGCGACCCGGCCGGTGACCCGTAACGGCGGCGCCCACGGCTATGACAACCTCTCCCCCGAGATGGCGGCCCTGTTCATCGCCCACGGGCCGGGGATCGCTCAGGGACGCCGGCTGCGGAACATGGACAGCGTCGATGTCCAGCCCCTGCTGGGCCGGTTGCTGCGCATCGCGGTTCCGGCGGGTGACGGCCGGGCGCGCGACACCCGCGCAGTGACGAGTGACGAGTGGTGAGCTTCGAGATCGGCCAGATCGCCTGCGACGTTGGCAGCGCCCGCCAAAGATAGCCGTGACTTAATCACTCGCCACTCGCCACTCGCCACTCCCCAAGCCGCCGATGGCGAAGGCAGGCGCCTTCCGCTATGACCCGCCTCCCATGTCGATCCTGAACCTCAGATCCCACCGGGCCGCGATCGGCTTCATCTTCGTGACGGCGGTGCTGGACATCGTGGCCATGGGGATCGTCATTCCCGTCCTGCCGTCTCTGATCGAGGGCTTCGTCGGGTCCAATGCGCGGGCCGGGGCGATCAACGGCCTGTTCGTCGCCCTCTGGGCCGGGGCGCAGTTCATCTGCTCGCCCATCATCGGCTCCCTGTCGGACCGCTACGGCCGGCGGCCTGTGATCCTGCTGAGCTGCGCGGGCCTGTCGATCGACTATGTCCTGATGGCCCTGGCGCCCAACCTCTGGTGGCTGGCGGTCGGGCGCATTCTGGCGGGCGTCACCAGCTCCAGCTTCACCACCATCTACGCCTATATGGCTGACGTCACCGAGCCGGAGAAGCGCGCCCGGGCCTATGGTCTGATCGGCGCGGCCTTCTCCTTCGGCTTCGTGCTTGGGCCGGTGCTGGGCGGCTTCCTCGGCGACGTCGATCCGCGTCTGCCCTTCTGGGCGGCGGCCGGGATGTCGGGGATCGCCTTCCTCTACGGCCTGCTGGTCCTGCCCGAGAGCCTGAAGGTCGAGAACCGCATGGCCTTCAGCTGGCGGCGCGCCAATCCGGTCGGGGCCATGGTCCTGCTGCTGCGCCACCGCGAGCTGACGGGTCTGGCGGGGGTGACCTTCCTCCTGCATTTCGCCCACCACGTCTTCTCGGTGATCTTCGTCCTCTACGCCGGTCATCGCTACGGCTGGGGGCCGCGCGAGGTGGGCCTGCTGCTGGCGGGCGTCGGGGTGCTCGACATGCTGATGCAGGGGCTGGCGACCGGACCGGTGGTCAAGGCGCTTGGCGACCGGCGCACCATGGTGCTGGGCCTGATCGGGGGAACGGTCGGCATCGCCATGATGGGCTGGGCGCCGAACGGCCTGTGGTTCTGTCTGGCCATGCTGCCCAACGCCCTGTGGGGTCTGGCCATGCCAACGCTTCAGTCGTTGATGACCCGCCGCGTCGGCGAGGATGAGCAGGGTCAGCTTCAGGGCGCGACCATGAGCCTGGCCTCCATCGCCGGCGTCGCTTCACCGCTCTTCTTCGGCTGGGTCTATACCCTGACGGCCGGGGACGGCGCGGCGCCCTGGCGATCGGGCGTCGGCTTCTTCATCGCGGCGGGGGTGCTGGCGACGGCGGCCTTCATCGCCGTGGTCATCGCGCGCCGCGACAAGACGGCGCCCGCCCTGATCTGACGACGCCTTGATCCGGCCGAAATGCAGGCCAGATACTGGGGCCACAGTTGAAGTGACCCCCGTGCCCGACCTCAGAGACCTGATGAAACGCTCCACCGCTCTCGCCGCCGTCGCCGTCGTCCTGGCCGCCTGCGGAAACGCCAACGGCAGCCGCGCCCAGGAGGGCGTCTTCGCCCAGCCCACCGACCGCGAGGTCCCGCGCGACACCGCCTCGGTAAAGGCCAGCTTCGCCCCCGTGGTGCGCGAGGCGGCGCCGGCCGTGGTCAACATCTCGGCCCGGTCGATCCAGCGGGTCGATCCCTTCTTCCAGATGTTCAGCGGCATGCCGAGCAACCGCGTCGCCGAGTCGGCCGGGTCGGGCGTCATCGTCCGCTCCGACGGCATCGTGGTGACCAACAACCACGTCATCGCCAACGCCCAGCAGATTCGCGTCGTCCTCAACGACCGTCGCGAGTTCCCGGCCACCGTCCTTTTGGCCGACGAGCGCAGCGACATCGCCGTGCTGAAGCTGGACAATGTCTCCGAGGCCCTGCCGGTCCTGGCCATCGACGCGGCGGAGGATCTTCAGGTCGGCGATCTGGTCCTGGCCATCGGCAACCCGTTCGGGGTGGGCCAGACGGTGACCAACGGCATCATCTCGGCCCTGAACCGGACCGAGACCGGCATTTCCGACTCGGGCTCCTTCATCCAGACCGACGCGGCCATCAATCCGGGCAATTCCGGCGGGCCGCTGGTGGACATGGACGGCGACGTCATCGGCATCAACACCGCCATCTTCTCGCGCAGCGGATCGTCGTCTGGCGTCGGCTTCGCCGTCCCGGCCTCCATGGTCAAACGGGTGGTCGATTCGGCCATCGGCGGCGCGACCAGCGTGGCCCGGCTCTGGCTGGGGGTGAAGGGCGAGGCGGTCACCTCCGACATCGCCCGCAGCCTGGGCATGGACCGGCCGCGCGGCCTGATCCTGACCGACATCTATCCGGGGTCGCCGGGCGCGCGGGCGGGCCTCCAGGACGGCGACATCATCGTCTCGGTCGACGGTCAGGAGATCAACGACCAGGGCGGTTTGAACTTCCGCATCAGCACCAAGGCGCCGAATGACAGCGTGGCTCTCGCCGTCCTGCGCGATGGTCAGCCGCGCACCATCACGGCCCGGACCCAGACCCTGCCCGGCGACGCCGACCCGGGCCAGGGCACGGCCGTGGGCGCGGGGGCTCTGGCCGGTCTTCGCGCCGTGGCCCTAAATCCGGCCTTCGCGGACAAGCTGGGCGGTGATCCCTTCGCACGCGGCGTGCTCGTTACTGGACTGGAGCGGGGCAGTATCGCGGCCCGCGCCGGGCTGCGTCCTGGCGACCTGATCCGGCAGGTGGACGGACGGGCCATCACGGCCGTGGCGGCCCTGGACGTCGCGCGTCGCGGATCGGAACTGGTCATTATCCGCAACGGTCGTCAGGCGACCGGGCGACTGCCCTAACGATCAGCCCCTGATCGGTGATCCGATCGACCAACTGTGGCCGAACGGGTCGCGCAACTGGCCATAGCGGTCGCCCCAGAACTGGTCGGCCATCGGCATCACCGGGACGGCGCCGCCCAGCATGGCGCGCTCCCACCAGGCGTCGGCGTCATCGACCTGAAGATGCAGGGTGATCCCGACCGGGACGACGTCGGCGGGGTGGCCGTATTCGGGAAACTCGTCGTGCAGCATGACGCCGGCGCCGTTGATCTTCAGGTGGGCGTGCATCAGCCGCTCGCCGTCGTCCGCCAGCTTCTGGTCCAGCACCTCGGCGCCGAAGGCCCGGGCGTAAAACTCCAGCGCCGCCTGTCCGCCGCGCGACGGAATGGTCAGGTGCGGCGTGACGCCGGTGGTCGGGCCCTGTGTCTCGTGATCGACGGCCATGCGGCTTCTCCCTTTCCGACATTTAAGCCCTTCCCCCTTGATGGGGGAAGGGTTGGGATGGGGGTGACAGCGGCTGGAACACCATCACTGCCGGTGAAACGACGTCCGGCGCCTTCACCCCCAACCCCGGCCCTTCCCCCATCAAGGGGGAAGGGCGCATATGGGGACTGATGACCGACCTGTTCGAAGCCTCCGGAATCCTGCCGCCCGACGCCCCGCTCGCCGACCGGCTGCGTCCGGCGACCCTGGACCAGGTGGTGGGGCAGGATCACCTGCTGGGCGAGGGCGGGCCGATCCGGCGGATGATCGAGGCCGGCCGGCTGGGCTCCATGATCCTGTGGGGCCCGCCGGGCACGGGCAAGACCACCATCGCCCGCCTGCTGGCCAAGGCGGCCGGCTATGAGTTCCAGCAGATCTCGGCCGTCTTCTCCGGCGTGGCGGACCTGAAGAAGGCGTTCGAGGCGGCCCGGATGCGGCGCATGGCGGGCCAATCGACCTTGTTGTTCGTCGACGAAATCCACCGCTTCAACCGCGCCCAGCAGGACGGCTTCCTGCCGTTCGTGGAGGAGGGGATCGTCACCCTGGTCGGGGCCACGACCGAGAACCCCTCGTTCGAGCTGAACGGCGCCCTGCTGTCGCGGTCGCAGGTCTTCGTGCTCAAGCGGCTGGACGATGCGGCGCTGGATCAACTGCTGACCCGGGCCGAGGCGCACGAGCAACGGACCCTGCCTCTGACGCCCGAGGCCCGTCATGCGCTTCTGGCCCTGGCCGACGGCGACGGGCGGTATCTGCTGACCATGTCGGAGGTGCTGTTCGACCTGCCGCCCGATATCGAACTGGACGTCCAGGGCCTGGCCGGGACCCTGCAGAAGCGGGCGCCCGCTTACGACAAGTCGAGAGAAGAACACTACAACCTCATATCCGCCCTGCATAAATCGGTGCGCGGTTCGGACCCGGACGCAGCCCTCTACTGGCTGGCGCGGATGCTGAACGGGGGCGAGGATCCCCTCTATCTGGCGCGGCGGATCGTGCGGATGGCGGTCGAGGACATCGGCGAGGCGGACCCCCTGTCGATCCTCGTCGCCAATGCGGCCAAGGACACCTACGACTTCCTCGGGTCGCCCGAGGGCGAGCTGGCCCTGGCCCAGGCGGTGGTCCACCTGGCCACGGCGCCCAAGTCGGTCGCGGTCTATGAGGCGTTCAAGGCGGCCAAACGGGCGGCGGCCGAGACCGGCTCCCTGATGCCCCCCGCCCATATCCGCAATGCGCCCACAAAGCTGATGAAGTCGCTCGGCTACGGCAAGGGCTACCAGTACGACCCCGACACCCCCGAAGGCTTCTCGGGCGCGAACTTCTTCCCCGACGAGATGGAACGCCGCACCTTCTACGCCCCCAAGGGCGAGGGCCACGAGGAGAAGGTCAAGGCGCGGCTGGAACGCTGGGCGGCGATGCGGGCGGCGATGCAGGCGGAAGGCGGCGCCGAGTGAACCTCAACCAGGTCACCGTCGAGGTCTCCGACATTCCGCGCAGTCGCGACTTCTACCAGCGGCTGGGGCTGAAGTTGATCGTGTCCGCCGACCACTATTGCCGCTTCCTGTGTCCCGCGAAGGAAGGTCAGGGTGTGGCGGGGCAGGGGGCGACCTTCTCCATCCATCTCAGCGAGGCGGTCCGGCCCAACGGCGCGGGTATCTATTTCGAATGCGACGATCTGGATGTGCGGGTCGAGCGGTTGAAGGCTGCCGGCATCGTCTTCGACCACGACCCCGTGGACCAGCGCTGGCTGTGGCGCGAGGCCTGGCTGCGCGACCCGGACGGCAACCGGCTGTGCCTGTATTTCGCGGGCGTGAACCGGGTCGATCCGCCCTGGAGGGTCGCGCCGACGAGTAGGTGAACGCTGTTCATTGTCGAGCCTGAGGTTGCGGCCTAGCTTGGCCATTCAACCGGCTTCGGGAGGGAAGAATGGCTGGAACTGCAAAAGCGCCGTGGCATCTGTGGCTTGTGGGCGTCGTCGCCCTGCTGTGGAACGGCTTCGGCGGCTACGACTTCATCATGACCACGACCCAGGGCGAGAAATACTTCCGCGCCTCGGGCTTCGATCAGGGGATGATCGACTACTACAACGCCATGCCGACCTGGATGTACGGCCCCTGGGTGCTGGGCGTCTGGGGCGCCGTCCTAGGCTCGATCCTGCTTCTGGCGCGCAGCCGCTGGGCCGTGCACGCCTTTGGCCTGTCGGTGATCGGGGCGGTGTTCGGCCTGATCTACGGCAAGTTCATCAATCCGCCGCCGGCCCCGCCTGCGGGCCCGGAGGCCATGGCCGTCATGCCGTGGATCATCACCGCCATCGCCGTCTTCCTGCTCTGGTACGCCTGGACGATGCGCAAGAAGGGCGTGCTGGGCTGACGTCGGCGCTTCCGGTTCGGCGCGGGTCTGGCTAGTCTCGCGTCAAACCGGGAGGAAAACGCAAATGAAGACGCCGTGGCATCTGTGGCTCGTGGGCGTGCTGTCGCTGGCGTGGAACGCGATGGGCTGCTGGACCTGGTATCAGCAGGTCACCGGGGCGCCCGCCTATTACGCGACCATGACCATGGCCCAGATCGAATACATCCGCTCGGCGCCGCAGTGGGTGACCATCGCCTTCGGTCTGGCGGTCTGGGCCGGCCTGCTGGGGGCCCTGGCCCTGTTGCTGCGCCGCCGCCTGGCCTTCAACGCCTATGTCGCCGGTCTGATCGGCTATCTCGTGAACACGGGGCATAGCCTGGCCACGGGCGATGCAGCGCGGATCATGGGCGTCGGCGGCATGGCCTTCTCGGCCTTCATCCTGCTGCTCTGCGTCTTCGAGGTCTGGTATTCGCGCTGGATGGCGAAGAAGGGCATCCTGAGGTAAGCCGCCCGGGTGAACACCCGCGTCCCTGTCCAGCTCAGTCCCGAAGACATCGCCGCCGTCTGCTCCTGGGTGGTGCATGAGGACGCCCACGTCCTGGCCTTCAACAAGCCCTCGGGCCTGTCCAGTCAGGGCGGCCGCATTCAGGCCCATACGTTGGACGATCTGATCTGGGCCTTCGCCCGGTCGAACGGCAAGCGGCCGGAACTGGTGCATCGGCTGGACCGCGACACTTCCGGCGTCATCCTGGCGGCCAAGACCAAGCCGGACGCGGGCTTCCTCGGCAAGGCGCTGCAGATGCGGCGCTTCTCCAAGACCTATCTGGCCCTGATCGCGGCGGCGCCCGAGCCGCGCGCGGGAAGCATCGACGCGCCTCTGGTGCGTCAGGAGATCGGCCGCGAAAGCTATATGCGGGTCTGCGCCTTCGACGCCCCGGGCGCGCAGGGGTCGCAGAGTCGCTATCGCACGCTCGCAGCGTCGGAGGACGGAGCCCTGGTCGAGCTGGAGCCCCTGACCGGCCGTATGCACCAGCTGCGCGTCCACATGGCTCATATCGGCCGGCCCCTGATCGGCGATCCCCGCTATGGCGGCGCCCTGACGGCGGCGGGCCAAAGGGCAGGGCGACTGATGCTGCACGCCGCCCGGCTGACGTTTCCGCATCCGGCCGGCGAGCGGATGACCGTCTCCGCCCCGCCGCCCGAGGATTTCGCGACCCTCGCCACCGCAATGGGACTGGCCGACGGCCTCGCCGCCTACGGAACGAAGCCCATCGACTGAGGGTTTTCACCGCAGAAGCGCATTGAGCAAAATCTGAGCCCGGGCGATGGCGTCCGAACCGATTTTGCTCCCGTGGAGTTCGCCATGAAACGCCGTGCATTCGCCGCCCTTGCCGTCGCCGCCTCGGCCCTGACTCTGTCGGCCTGCGCCAGTCTGGCGCCCTATGGCCCCCAGCGAGGGCCGGGCGGTCAGGGCTATTCCGAGCAACGCATCGAGCGCGATCGTTACCGCGTCACCTACAACGGCGTCGGCGCCCCCGGCCCGGTGGCGGACCTGGCCCTGCTGCGTGCGGCCCAGCTGACGACGGAGGAAGGCTATGACTGGTTCCAGGTCACCCAGCGCTACGTCGACGGCCGCCCCGACAGCGCCGGCGGCTTCCGGCCCAGCGTCTCGGTCGGCTACGGCTCGTCCAACTACGGCGGCTGGCGCGCCTCGGGCACGGGGGTTGGGGTCGGCCTGAACTTCAGCGGTCCATCCCCGACCTCGACTGTGCTGGAGGTCCGGCTGGGACGCGGCCCGAAACCCGCCGACGCCGAGGCCTATGACGCCCGCGAGGTCCAGGCCGCCCTCGGTCGATAGTCTCCCGTCGCAACAGGCTGCATGCAGGTCGCCGAACGGCGCGTAAGCCTGTATGAGGCCGCGATGACACGATTTCTTTTGGTCGCCTTCGGCGGCGCGATCGGCGCGACGGCGCGCTATAGCCTCGGCGTGATGTACGGTCGCCTGATTCCGGGCGCGGCCTGGCCGTGGGCGACACTGACCGCGAACATTCTGGGCGGCCTCCTGATGGGCCTTCTGACAGGCTGGCTGGCGCAGCGCGGCGGCGCGGGTCAGGAGCAGGTGCGACTGTTCGCGGCCGTCGGCGTACTCGGCGGCTTCACGACCTTCTCGGCCTTCTCGCTGGAGACGGCGATGATGCTGGAGCGCGGGCGCTATGGCCCGGCCGCCGCCTATGTCGGGGTTTCGGTGGTCTGCGCGATCGCGGCCCTGTTCGTCGGCCTGATGGTCGCCCGTCGTCTGTTCGGGGCGGGCGCATGAGCGACGAGGCCAAATCCGCAAACGACGCAGCGGTCCGCCAGGTCCAGACGATCTATGTCGTCGAGGCCGAGGACGGCATCCGGCTGGACCGCTGGTTCCGCCGCCGCTGGCCGCACCTGTCCAACATCCAGGTGCAGAAGATGGCCCGCAGCGGCCAGATTCGCGTCGACGGCGCCCGCATCAAGCCCGAAGGCCGCCTGACCGCCGGGGCCGCCGTGCGCGTCCCGCCCATCCCCGACGACACCTCGCGTCAGGCGGGCGATCCCCATACCCTGAGCGAACGCGACATCGCCTTCGCCAAATCCCTGGTCCTGTTCGAGGACGACTTCGTCATCGCCCTGAACAAGCCGCACGGTCTGGCCGTGCAGGGCGGCACCAAGACCAGCCGCCACGTGGACCGTCTGCTGGGCGCTTGGGGCGAGGGGCTGGAGCGGCCGCGTCTGGTCCACCGCCTCGATCGCGACACCTCCGGCGTCCTGCTGCTCGGCAAGGGGCCCGAGGCGGCCAAGCGGTTGGCCGGCGCCTTCGCCCGGCGTCAGGCGAAAAAGACCTACTGGGCCATCGTCCAGGGTCTGCCCAAACCCACCTCGGGCCAGATCGACATGGCGCTGAAGAAGTCGGGCATCAACGACTTCGAGATCATGCGTCCCGCCGATCCCAAGGAGAACGGCGCCGAACCGGCCGAAACCGCCTACGCCCTGATCAGCCATGCGGGCCAGAAGGCGTCGTGGATGGCCTTGCGCCCCTTCACCGGCCGCACCCATCAGTTGAGGGCCCACATGAAGGGTATCGGCCATCCCATTCTGGGTGATCCGAAATACGGCGACGAAAAATCGAAGGAACTAAGCGGCGTCCTTCGTCTGCAACTGCATGCGCGCCGCATCGAACTGGATCACCCGCGCGGGGGGACCCTGACCGTCGAAGCCCCGCTGAGCCCCGAGATGAAGGCCGGGTTCAATCACTTCGGTTTCGACGAGCGGGAGGCGGACCACGATCCGTTCGCGGGCGTGAAGAGGATCAGATGACCCACCGCTCATTCCTCCCCCATCGGGGGAGGGGGACCGCGAAGCGGTGGAG
>NZ_JBQVNM010000073.1:0-13685 GCF_052436175.1 Brevundimonas sp.
TTCCGGGCGCTGAGCTCCTGTTCCAGGAGACGCGCGGCGTGGGGCTTGAAGAAGATGCGGCTCTCGAAATCCAGGCCCGGGGATAGGCCCATCCAGGCATGGGACGGACGGGCGTAGCAGTAGATGCAGCCATGTTCACAACCTTTGTAGGGATTGATGGAGCGGTCGAAACCGACGTCGGGACTGGTGTTCTTCGCGATGATGGTCCGGGCGTGCTCGGGCGTGAGGGTCGTGCGGATCGGTTCGGGCGTCGCATCCTCGGCCGTCCAGCCGTCGTCGAAGGCCTCGTGGACGACCGGCTCGTAACGACCGGAAGCATTGGTTCGAGCGCCGCGTCCTTTCGTCTGAAGCGGCTTCGTTGGAGGCGGGGTCGCCGGGGAACTCATGCCCGGAGGATGAAACAGGGGATGGAACAAAGCAAGAACAATATGCCGATCCTTCTCCCCTTGTGGGAGAAGGTGGCAGGCGAAGCCTGACGGATGAGGGGTCATGTCAGCGGCTGGAATGTGCGGATCAAACGCAGACTTCAAAGTCCGCACGACCCCTCATCCGCCCCTCCGGGGCGCCTTCTCCCACAAGGGGAGAAGGGCGTTTCAGGCAGCACGAAAACCCCGATGCGCCTTGGCGCGGCGGGTTGGGGAAGGGCGGAGCGCGGGCGTCGGCCCGGAACCGGATGTCCCCCGTGCTTTCGCCTTAGGGGGAGTGAGATGTGTTTTCGGCGCGAACGCCATGCTCCGCCGCGGTCGGTTCACGCGAGCGGGCCGGGGAGGGCGTCGGACGGCCCGCCGGGTGGATTCAGCACCCTGCGGTTCACCGTTTAATCCCGGTCGGCCTTAAGCCCGCGACGGGCGGAGAGGTTCAGGGCTCTCCGGGCTCCGGGGATTTCACCCCCCGGACAGTCCCCTGCCGCCACCGGCTTCGCGTTTCCATCGCCCCAGGTCTTCGCCGGGGCGCGGTCCGTGGCCGGATTCTGCGACACGGTTTCCCGCGCGATCGCCCCCGCCGCACGTCCGGGTCCTGGGCCCAGGACGCCTTCCCCTCGCGACGGGACGGGGAAGTGTAGGGCGGTTTTGGAGGGGTGATGGCTGAGCGCGGCGAGATTTGGAAAAGGGGTTGGGGATCAAAGGGCGGAGGTGGGCTGTTGTGATGGATCGCTATTCGTTCAACTACGCCGATGTTCTAACTTTCGTCATTCCGGGCGAAGGCGCGCTCGCGCCGTAGACCCGGAACAAGGCGGCGCCGTAGCGAAGCGAAGGCGATGTGTGCGGGCGCCGGGTCCGCGACAGCTTCGCGCTCTCGCGCGCCGCCTTGTTCCGGGTCTTCGCTACGCTGCGCCCGGAATGACGAAAGGAGGGAGCGGTGTTCTGGCCTGTGCGGCGGAAAGAACCCCTCCGTCTCGGCGCTGAAGGAGCGCCGCGCCACCTCCCCACGCCTTTGGCGCAGGGAGGAGACGTGGACTATTCGGCGGTTTTCTTCGCGGCCGGCTTTTTGGCCGGGGCCTTTTTGGCGGCCGGTTTCTTCGCCGCAGGTTTCTTCTCCGCAGCCGCCTTGGCCGGCGCCTTCTTCGCCGCGACCTTCTTGCCCTTGGGGGCCGTGGCGGCCTTGGCGGCGAGGAGGGGGAGGGCGGCTTCGAGGGTGAGGTCCTCGGGCGTCGTTCCCCGGGGCAGGGTGGCGTTGATCTTGCCGGACTTCACATAGGGTCCGAAGCGGCCGGCCATGACGTGGATGGGCTCGCCGGTCTCCGGGTGGGCACCGAGGTCCTTCAGCGGGGCGACGGCGGCCCCGCGACCGGCGAACTTGCCGGCGCGTTTCTCGGCGAGGAGGGCGACGGCGCGGTTCACGCCGACGTCGAAGACCTCCTCGATGTCCGAGACATTGGCGTAGGTCCCGGCGTGGAGGACGAAGGGTCCGTAGCGGCCGAGGCCCGCCGTGATCGGCTTGCCGTCCTCGGGGTGGATCCCGACCTCGCGCGGCAGGGCCAGAAGGCGCAGGGCCTGGTCCAGGGTCAGGGTCGCAGGGCTCCAGCCCTTGGGCAGGGAGGTGCGTTTCGGCTTGTCGGCGCCCGGTTCGGCGGCGGTTTCGACATAGGGGCCGAAGCGGCCGATCTTGAGCGCCACGGGGTTTCCGGTGGCGGGATCGACGCCGAGGTCGCGGTCGGAGCCGGCCTCTTCCGCGCCTGCGCCCGCGCCGAAGCCCCGTGTGTAGCGGCATTCCGGGTAGTTGGAGCAGCCGATGAAGGAGGACTTCATCTTGAAGCTGGCCTTCAGGTGCAGCCGGCCCGTGCCGCACAGGGGGCAGAGGCGCGGATCGGCGCCGTCGGGCTTCTCCGGGAAGAGGAAGGGGCCGATGGCCTCGTCCAGCTGGTCGATGACGCCCTGACGCGCGAGCACGGTCTCGGTGGCGGGCTTCAGCTTGGACCAGAAGTCGCGGAGCAGGACCTTCCAGTCGAGGTCGCCCTCTGACACCTGGTCGAGCTGGCCTTCGAGGTCGGCGGTGAAGTCGTATTCGACCCACTGGGCGAAGAACTCCTCCAGGAAGGCGGTGACCAGACGGCCGTTGTCCTCCGGGTAGAAGCGGTTCTTGTCCATGCGGACATATTCGCGGTCGCGCAGGGTGGTCAGGATGGAGGCGTAGGTCGAGGGACGGCCGATGCCGAGCTCTTCCAGCTTCTTGACCAGGGTGGCCTCGGAATAGCGGGGCGGGGGCTCGGTGAAATGCTGGTCGGTGCGGATGGCCTCGACCTTGGCGGTCGCGCCTTCCTTGAGGGCGGGCAGGCGGGTGGAATCGTCGTCCTCGTCCGTCTCGGCGCCCTTCTGCTTCTCGTCGCGGCCTTCCTCATAGACGGCGAGGAAGCCGTCGAAGGCGACGACCTGACCCGTGGCGCGCAGTCCCGTCAAACCATCTGGCGTCTCGATGTCGACCGAGGTGCGGTCCAGACGGGCGGACTCCATCTGGGAGGCGACCATCCGCTTCCAGATCAGTTCGTAGAGCTTGGCCAGGTCGGTATCGAGGCGGACGCTGTCGGGGTGGCGGGCGATGTTGGTCGGGCGGATGGCCTCGTGGGCCTCCTGGGCGTTCTTGGCCTTGACCTTGTAGTAGCGGGGCTCGGCCGGGACGAAGGCGGGGCCGAAGCGTTCCTCGATCACCTGCCGGGCCTGGGCGATGCCCTCGGGGGTCACATAGACGCCGTCGGTCCGCATGTAGGTGATCAGGCCGCCGGTGTCGTCGACGCCTTCGTACAGTTTCTGGGCCGCCTGCATGGTGCGCTGGGCCGTGAAGCCGAGCTTGCGGGCCGCCTCCTGTTGCAGGGTCGAGGTGGTGAAGGGCGGCGAGGGGCTGCGCTTGACCGGCTTCTTCTCGATGGAGCGGATGGTGAAGGCGCCGGCGGCGATGGCGGCGCGGGCGGCGGAGGCGGTGGCCTCGTCCCTGACGTCCAGACGCTGGATCCGCTTGCCGGCGTGTTTGACCAGACGGGCGGTGAAGGGCGGGCTGTCGGCGGCCAGATCGGCCTCGATGGACCAGTATTCCTGGGGCCGGAAGCGTTCGATCTCAAGCTCGCGGTCGACGACGATGCGCAGGGCGACGGACTGGACGCGGCCGGCCGAACGGGCGCCGGGGAGCTTCCTCCACAGCACCGGCGAGAGGGTGAAGCCGACGAGGTAGTCGAGGGCGCGGCGGGCCAGGTAGGCCTCGACCAGCTCCATGTCGAGGTCACGCGGCTGGGCCATGGCCTCCAGGACCGAGGCCTTGGTGATGGCGTTGAAGGTGACGCGCTGGACCTCCTTGTCCTTGAGCGCCTTCTTCTTGTTGAGCACGTCCAGGACGTGCCAGCTGATCGCCTCTCCCTCGCGGTCGGGGTCGGTGGCCAGGATGACGCGGTCGGCGCGTTTGGCGGCCTCGGCGATCTCGGACATGCGCTTGGACGCCTTGGGATCGATCTCCCAGGACATGGCGAAGTCGTCGTCGGGCTGGACCGATCCATCCTTGGACGGCAGGTCGCGGATGTGGCCGTAGGAGGCCAGGACCTCGAAGTCCGAACCCAGGTATTTGTTGATGGTCTTGGCCTTGGCCGGGCTCTCGACGATGACGAGGTTCATTAGGGCGAGATCGATCCGGCAGTTCGGGGGAGGGCGGCGAACGTGGTTGGCGGGACCGGCCGTGTCAATCACGCCGTGACGACGGTCATAGCGTTCCTGCTCAGGTTGCAATACATCTTAAGGTGGTATTATCCTCGTTTTCCATTGGAGTGGGGCCAATCGAAATGAAGTCCATGCACGAACCGACCATCGCCGCCGAGAGCGGTCGCGCGACACGGCCGACGTCACAGAGAGACTATCCCGTGCGGGAATACATCGCCGGGATGGCGCGCGAACTGGCGCAGATGGCCCGCTGGGACGGGGACGAGGGTCTGGCCGCGCTGCTGGAGGCGGTCGAGGCGCGGGCGCTGGACCACAGCGCCGCCTGAGCGCCGTCAGCCCGCTGCGCTTCGGGCCTTCGGGTTGGGGCGGCTCGTCTGATCGGCGGACAGGTCGCACATGCCGGCCACCGCCGTCAGCAGGGAGGCCGGGGTGATCGGCTTGGCCAGATGCAGGTCGGCGCCCGCCGCGATACAGGCGTCGATATGTTCCGGCAGACTGTTGGCGGTCAGCATGGCCACCGGCGTGGGAGAAAGGCCGAGATCCGCCTCGCGGGCGCGGAGGGCGCGGACGGCGGTGACCCCGTCCATCACCGGCATCATCATGTCCATCAGGACGGCGTCGAAGGACTGGGAGAACAGGAACTCCAGCGCGATCTCGCCATTCTCGGCCGAGGCCGTGGACACCCCCGCGCTGTGCAGGATCAGTTCGGCGACCCTGCGGTTGGTGGGGTTGTCGTCCACGATCAGGACGCGCGCGGCGCCCAGATCGGCGGCCTGGCTCGAGGCGGCAGGTGCGGCCTGTGGGGCGGCGGGCAGTGGAATCTCGAACCAGAAGGCGGCGCCGACGCCCGGGGTGGCGGCGCAGTCCATTTCGCCGTCCATGGCGGCCACGAGATCGCGTGAGATGGCGAGGCCGAGGCCCGTGCCGCCGAAACGCCGGGTGACCGTGTCGTCCGCCTGCTGGAAGCGGCCGAAGATCAGGTCGCGCTGTTCCGGGCGGAAGCCGACGCCCGTGTCGCGGACCTCGAAGCGGTAGCGGCCGGCGTCGGTGCGGCTCAGCCTCAGGCTGATGAGGCCCTCGTCCGTGAACTTCACCGCATTGGACAGGAGGTTGGTCAGCACCTGTTTCAGGCGCACGGGGTCGGCGAGAACGCGCCGGTCGGCGTCAGGGGCCAAATCGACCGACAGAACGACGCCTTTCTCCGCCGCCTTCAGCCCGCACAGGGCCACGACGCCGTCGATGAGATCGCGCAGATCGACGGGTTCGGGCTTGAGCCGGAGCTCGCCCGATTCGATCCGGGCGAGATCGAGGACGTCGGCGATCAGGCGCTCAAGCTGGTGCGACGACGACCGGACGATGTCGGCCAACTCGGTCTGATGATCCGACAGGGGGGTGTGACCGAGCATGTCCACCGCGGCGATCACCCCGTTCAGGGGCGTGCGGAGCTCGTGGCTCATGTTGGCGAGGAAGGCGGTCTTGGCGCGGTTGGCGTCCTCGGCATGGGCCTTGGCGACGGCCAGTTCGCGGGCCTGGGCCTTGCGTTCGGAGATGTCGCGGATGTTGGCGTGGATCTGGGGCGCCGCATCGGTCTGGGAGACGGACATCCACAGTTCGATGTCCAGAGGCTCGCCGGATCTGCGAATGGCGGGCAGTTCCAGGCGACGGCCGAGGCGAGCCGCGCCGCCGACACGCCACCGCTCCATGCCCGCGCGATGGGCGTCGCGAAACTCGGGCGGGACGATCAGGTCGATGTTGCGGCCGATCGCCTCGCCGCGCGCATAGCCGAACAGGGTTTCGGCGCCGTCAGACCAGGTCAGGATCCGGCCATGGGCGTCGCAGTCGATGAGGGCGTCGCCGGAGGCTTCCAGGGCGTGGCGGACGGCGTTGGTGCGGTGGCGCTCGGCCAGAACGCCCTCGGCGATCCGGGCGAGGGTGACCAGACGGCGCTCGAGATCGGGATCGTGGGGCAGGGGGCGCGGGCCGAGCACGCAGAGTGTGCCGACGACGCAGTCGTTCACGCGGATCGGCACCCCGACATAGAAGCGGAGATGCGGCGGGCCGGCGACGAAGGGGTTGGCGAAGAAGCGGGCGTCGGCCCGTGCGTCCTCGACCCAGAGCGGCTCGGACGGACGGGCGATGGCGTGGTTGCAGAAGGAGTCCCAACGGCAGATCGACGGCTGGGCGAAGCCCGCGCTGCCGACGAACCGGACCTCCTGGCTGTGGACCAGACTGACGAGGGCGATGTCGGCCCCGGAGACATCGCGTGCGAGCGTCGCGAGCTCGTCGAGCGCGACGTCGCGGCCGGATTCGAACCGCTCCAGAGTGGCCAGCATGGCCAGCCGGCGGTCCTCGTCAGCACTACAAGGAAGATTGATCATCCATGGCCCCCGTGCATGGCATATCAGTGTTGCCTTAAAAGGACGTTGAGAGGTGCGGCGACAGGGCGCCCCGGTTTCCCCGACGTGATCTTGGCGCCGCCCGCCGGGGGGGCTAGGTCAGGGGCTCACTCGTCTTAGGGAGACGCATCATGGTCGATCTGGCCCAGGTTACCGAACACATCCGCAACGCCGTCGGCGACAACTCCGGTCTGGGCAAGACCGTGAAGCTCGATCTCGGCGACACCGGCAAGATCTATATCGACGGCGCCTCGGTCCCGAACTCGGTGACCAACGAGGACAAGCCCGCCGACGCCACGGTCTCTATCGGCTGGGACGACTTCCTGGCCCTGTCGGACGGCAAGCTGGATCCGATGATGGCCTTCATGCAGGGCAAGCTGAAGATCGCCGGCGACATGATGATCGCCCAGAAGCTGGCCCCGTTGCTGAAACGCTAGTGGTCTGCTGACAAAAGCTATACGTGAGAACGGCGCGGTCCCAGCGGATCGCGCCGTTCGCATATCGGGAAGGAAGAAAAATGGACTTCAAGCACAGCGATCGCGCCCTGGAATGGCAGGCGCGGGTCAACCGTTTCATGGCCGAGAAGGTCCTGCCGCGCGAAGCCGATTACTGGGCCGAGGTTCATGCCGACCACACCCGCCAGCCCCCGACCATGGAGGCGCTGAAGGCCGAGGCGCGCGAGGCGGGCCTGTGGAACATGTTCCTGCCCGGAGACCACGGCGCGGGCCTGACCAATCTGGAATACGCCCCGCTGGCCGAGATCATGGGCCGCCACCCGTGGACGTCGGAGGTGTTCAACTGCAACGCCCCGGACACCGGCAATATGGAGGTCCTTCATATGTACGGGAATGCGGCGCAGCAGGCGCGGTGGCTGAAGCCTCTGATGGCGGGCGAGATCCGTTCGGCCTTCCTGATGACCGAGCCGGCCGTGGCCTCGTCGGACGCGACCAATATCCAGACCTCGATCGTCCGTGACGGCGATGAGTATGTGATCAACGGCCGCAAATGGTGGTCGACCAACATGGGCCACCCGAACGTCGCCATCACCATCGTGATGGGCAAGACGGACACGAGCGCGGCGACCCACCAGCAGCAGTCGCAGATTCTGGTGCCGACCAATACGCCCGGCTTCCGCGTCGAGCGGATGCTGTCGGTGTTCGGCTATGACGAGCGTCCCATCGGCCATGCCGAGGTCGTCCTCGACAACGTCCGGGTGCCGGTGGAGAACCTGATCGCGGGCGAGGGCCGGGGCTTCGAGATCGCCCAGGGGCGTCTGGGGCCGGGCCGTATCCACCACTGCATGCGCACCATCGGCGCCGCCGAGCGGGCGCTGGAGCTGATGTGCGAACGGCTGCTGTCGCGCACGGCGTTCAGGAAGACCATCGCCGAGCATTCGGTCTGGGAACAGCGGGTCGGCGAGGCGCGGACCAATATCGAGATGTGCCGTTTGTCGGTGCTGAAGGCCGCCTGGATGATCGATCAGGCCGGCGCCAAGAACGCCAAGTCGGAGATCGCCCAGATCAAGGTGGCGGCGCCGCGCATGGCCCTGCAGATCATCGACGACGCCATCCAGGCCTTCGGCGCCGCCGGGGTGTCGGGCGATACGCCCTTAGCCGAACTCTATGCGGGCATTCGCACCCTGCGTCTCGCCGACGGCCCGGACGAGGTGCACAACCGCACGATCGCCCGACTGGAATACGCCAAGCACGGCGGCAAGCCGGTTCGCTGAAGCCGCTTCGGATGCGGGTCTGGACAGGGCCCGTATCCGGAAACGCGCAGAAATCGTCAGACCCTGCTGCCACCCTGTTGTCAGCAGTCGGCGAGCAAACGGCCGGACGCCCTTGAAAGCAACGAAACCGGAACAGAAGTGTTAGCCAGACGCGGGCGACCACGGGGCTGTCACGCGTTGCCGGAACCTCGTCGATGAACGCATCAGCCAAAGCCGTCTCGCCGAGCGCGGACGATCTGGATCGCTATCTGTCGGTCCGGGCCGCCATGCCCGCCCTCGCAGCCGGTCTGTCGGCCGAGGATTTGGCCGCCCAGTCGATGGCGGACGCCAGCCCGGGGAAATGGCATCTGGGTCATACCAGCTGGTTCTTCGAGGCCATGATCCTGGCGACGGAGCCGGGGTATGAGCCGGTCGATCCACGCCTGCAGCAGGTATTCAACTCCTATTATGAGAGCCTCGGGGGGCGGGTCGAACGGGCCGAGCGCGGTCTGATGACCCGCCCGTCGCTGGACGAGGTTCTGGCGTATCGCGACGAGATCGACCGACGGATGGCGGCGCGGCTGGAGCGCGGGCTGGACGGCGATCTCGAGCCCTATCTGTTCGTCCTCGGCCTGAACCATGACCAGCAGCATCAGGAGCTCTTCCTGATGGACCTGCTGCACCTGATGTCGCGTTCGCCGCTCGATCCAGCCGCCTATTCGGTCGAGCCGCGTCCGGGCGGGCCGTTGCAGCCGGCGCGGGGCGGATCGACCCGTTTCGAGGGCGGACTGGTCGACATCGGGCATGACGGGGCGGGCTTCGCCTTCGACAACGAGGGGCCGTGTCACCGGGTCTGGCTGGAGCCCTTCCTGCTGGACCATGATCTGGTGACCAACGGGCAGTGGCTGGCCTTCATGGCGGACGGCGGCTACGCGCGGCCGGAGCTGTGGCTGGCCGACGGCTGGGCGACGGTGAAAGCCGAGGGCTGGACCGCGCCCCTCTACTGGCGCGAGGACGAGGGCGAGTGGACCGTGCTGGGCCTGGCCGGTCGCGCGCCCGTCGATCCAGACGCCCCTGTGCGTCACGTCAGCGCCTATGAGGCCGACGCCTACGCCCGCTGGGCCGGCAAGCGCCTTCCGACCGAGGCGGAGTGGGAGAGCGCGGTCGCCACGGCGCCGGACGTCTTCTCCAACCTGTTCGGCGAGGTGTGGCAGCACACCGCCAGCGCCTACGCCCCCTATCCGGGCTTCCGGCCGACCGAGGGGACGGCATCGGAATACAACGGGAAATTCATGGCCAACCAGCAGGTGCTGCGCGGGGGCGCGTTCGCGACCCCGCCGGGACATGCCCGCGCCACCTATCGCAACTTCTTCTATCCGCAGCAGAGATGGGCCTTCATGGGCGTGAGACTGGCGTCAGACGCCCCCGCCGGGACGCGCGCCCGGATCGAGACCCTGGAAACCGCCCGGTTCCGGGCCGAGCTGATCGCCGGCCTCTCGCAGCCGGACAAGGCGCTGTCGCCCAAGTGGTTCTATGACGCCGCAGGATCGGACCTGTTCGAGGACATCACCCGCCTGCCGGAATACTATCCGACGCGGCAGGAGGCGGCCCTGCTGCGGGAGATGGCGCCGAGGCTGACGGAGCATTTCGGCGACGACGCGGTTCTGGTCGAGTTCGGGTCCGGGGCCAGCGAGAAGACCCGCATCCTGCTGGATGCCGCGCCGACGCTGCGGACCTATGTGCCGATCGACATCAGTCCCGACGCCCTGAAGGCGGCGGCGGCCAGCATAGCCGAAGCCTATCCGGGGATGGAGGTGGCGCCGATGGTGGGCGACTTCCTGAACCTGGCGCCTCTGCCGGAACTGGGACGCGGACGGCGGGTCGGCTTCTTCCCCGGCTCGACCATCGGCAATCTGGAGCCGGATCAGGCGGTGGCCTTCCTGGCCAATGCGCGCGAGCGGCTGGGCGCCCAGTCCCTGTTCATCCTGGGCGTGGACCTGGTGAAGAATCCGGCCGTGCTGGTCGCGGCCTATGACGACGCGCAGGGGGTGACGGCGGCGTTCAACAGGAATGTGCTGGTCCGGGCCAACCGGGAGCTGGGCGCCGATTTCGATCTGGACGGCTTCTCCCATCTGGCGCTCTGGAACGCAGAGCGCTCGCGCATGGAGATGCATCTGCGGGCCGAGCGAGACATGACGGTCCACGTCGGTGATGTCGCGATCGCCTTCAAGGCCGGCGAGACGATTCACACCGAGAGCTCGCGCAAGTTCACGCGCGAAACGGTGGCCGAGATGGCGGCGGCCTCGGGCTGGCGTGTCATGGCGTTCGAGACCAGCGCCGAACCGGCGGTGGCCCTGGCCCTGTTCGCCGCCGGCTGACGCCTCGGCTGCGGCTATCGGAGAGGCTGTACTCAGGTTGACCGTTGGCGTCCACCGCGACCCGCGACAGCGGGCTTCGAACCGGCAGGTGAGTTCATCACAACGGGCACAGCGATTTCCACAGCGACCACAACGGGACTGAAGGCGATCTCGTCGTGGTCGTGGCGCCACGCCGTGTTCGTTGTGACAAAAAGAGCCTTCAATGACATCGGTCGTCTAAAGTCTCGAGGCCGCTGGCGCGGGAGAACTTAAGCCATGCAGGCATGCGAAAAGGGCGGCCGGTTCGCACCGGCCGCCCGTTTCCCGCATTCTGGCGGTGTCTATTCCGCAGGACCCTGCACGTCATCCTTGCGTGAACCGTGGGAGGCTTCGCCGCCCTTGCGTCCGGCCTGAGCGGCCAGACTGCGGTCCTGCGAGAAGCTGCGCTTTTCGCTGGGCACGCTGGCCCCGCCCTTGCGCGCGATCTCGCGCTGGCGTTCCGGGTCCATGGAGGCGAACCCGCGTTTAGAGACGCCCGGGGGGCGATTGGCTTGACCTTCGGCCATCGGCGATCCTTCCTGAATTCGTCTGTAGCGTGATTGAGAAATGCCGCCCCGCCGCCAAGGTTCCGGCGAGGCCGCCGTTAGGTGAGGGCGGGGCCGGGGCGATCAGATCGTCGTGGGTTCGGGCGGCGCGACGGGCGCGTCGTCAGGGCTCTCCGGCGGGGTTTCCGACGGGGTGATCTCCGGTTGAGGCAGGTCCGCCGGCTGGATCTCGGGCTGCTGTGGCGTGGAAGGCGTGATCTCCGGCTCGGGCGGCGCGGAGGGCGGTATTTCGGGCGGGGCGACCGGGTCGATGTGGCTCATGGCGTGGCTCCTGTTGTGAGACGAGAACGCCTGGCCGGGTCGCCTGTTCATCATGGCGACAGTCGGTCGCGACGGCCGGCCGGGCGGAACCCTTGCGCCGCCGGGACGGTTGAAACGGCGACCTCTGAAGGAGCCACGCTATGTCAGACCCCTATGCCGCCACCCCCATCGCCGATGAGATCGTCGACGCCGACGACCTGGGATCGACCCGGCTCGAGCGTCAGGCCGACGAACTGCTGGCCCGGTCGGAGGGCCGGTCCTATGCGCCGGTGACCTCGGTGCGCGAGGCGGTGCGCGAAGACGTCCGTCATGGGCGGGACTGGGCCCGGAGCCGGGTCGAGCTGACGCGCGGCGCCATTCAGGACCAGCCGTTGCGGACCGCCGCCTATGCGGTCGGCGCGGGCGTGCTGATCGGTCTGCTGATCCGCCGCTGAGACTTCAGGCCGGGGGCGTCAGGACGGGCCGGACGCGGGCCGGGCCAGCGGGGCGCCACGCAGAGCCTGATCCGAGACGAACGGGTTGGTCCGTCGCTCGGCCCCGAACGTCGAGACCGGGCCGTGCCCCGGGACGAAGGTCACGTCGTCGCCCAAAGGCCAGAGCCTGGTCACGATGGCGTTGAGCAGGGCTTGATGATCGCTGCGGGGGAAGTCCGTGCGGCCGACCGAGCCCTTGAACAGCACGTCGCCGACCTGGGCGAAGCGGGCGGCGCGGTTGAAGAAGATCACATGGCCGGGGGTGTGGCCGGGGGTGTGGTAGACCTCCCATGAGGTCTCTCCCAGCGTGAGCACGTCGCCGTCGGCCAGCCAGCGGGTCGGGGTGAAGACACGGGCCTCGGGCATGCCCCACTCGCGGCCCTTCTCCTCAAGAGATTCGATCCAGAACAGGTCGTCGGGGTGGGGGCCGACGATGTCGACGCCCGACTTTTCCTGCATTTCGGCGGCGCCCGCCGCATGGTCGAGGTGGCCGTGGGTGATCCAGATCTGGTCCAGGGTCAGGCCACGCCGGGCGACCTCGCCGAGGATGGCGTCGACCGAGGCTCCGGGGTCGATGACGGCCGCCTTGCCCGTGGCCGTGCACCAGACGGTGGTGCAGTTCTGCTGAAGCGGGGTCACAGGGGTGACGAAGACGCCGACGGGGGCGGGGGGAGGGACCTGGGTCATTCCCGACAGATAGCGGGCGAGGCGAGGTTGGGAAACCGGCATGACCGCCCCGCGCCGCATCGCGCGTTGACGTTTCAGGTCGTCATCGACATAAGGGCGGGCTTCGAGGCGCCGCCCTGACCGGGGCGGCTCTTCTGCTTTATCCATTCCGCGCACGGTCGAGCTCTGGTTCCGGAGGCTTGATCCGCGCCCCAGAGCGTCAGAATCCCGACCATGCAAGTCGTCGAAAAGTCCACCGAAGGTCTCAGCCGCGTCATCGCCGTGACCATCCCCGCCAGCGAGCTGAACGCCAAGCTGGACGCCAAGCTGAAGGAAGTCGGGCCGCAGCTGCGCCTGAAGGGCTTCCGTCCCGGCAAGGTGCCGGCCGGCTACGTCAAGAAGACCTTCGGCCGCGACCTGATGGGCGAGATCATCAACACCGAGCTGAACGAAACCAGCCAGAAGGCTCTGGACGAGGCCAAGCTGCGCCCCGCCGCCCCGGCCGAGATGAAGCTGGTGTCCGACATGGACAAGGTCATCGCCGGCCAGGAAGACCTGTCCTATGAGATGGAACTCGAGGTCATGCCCGACTTCACGCCCGTCGATCCGGCCACGCTGAAGCTGTCGCGCCCGACCTATGAAGCGTCCGACGCCGATCTGGACGAGGCCCTCAAGGAACTGGCCTCGCAGGCCAAATCCTATGAGGACAAGAAGGGCAAGGCCGTGAAGGCCGCCGAGGGCGACCAACTGACGATCGACTTCCTGGGCAAGCTGGACGGCGAACCCTTCGAGGGCGGCGCCGCAGAGGACGCAGACCTGGTGATCGGCTCGGGCCGCTTCATTCCCGGCTTCGAAGAGCAACTGACCGGCGCCAAGGTCGGTGAGGAAAAGACCATCGAGGTCACCTTCCCGGCCGACTATCAGGCCGCCCATCTGGCCGGCAAGCTGGCCACGTTCGACATCAAGGTGAAGGCCATCAAGGCCGAGGTCGAGGGCAAGGTCGATGAGGACTTCGCCAAGCGCATCGGTCTGGAATCCCTCGACAAGCTGAAGGATCTGCTGCGCTCCAACCTGAACCAG
>NZ_JBQVNM010000074.1:0-13432 GCF_052436175.1 Brevundimonas sp.
GTCCGCCCCCGCGCCGGCCCCGACGGGAGGTCCGGGATGAAACGGGCCGTCGCCGTCCGGGTCGTCGGACCGTTGCACTGGATCGTCATTCCCAGCCTGATCGTCGCCGGCGTCTCCGTCCTGCTGGCCACGCCGTTCGAGCTGTTCGGGCTGAAGCTGCCCGAGCCGGTTTCGGCCGTGGTTCTGGCCTTCGCCTGGCCCCTGATCCGGCCTTCGATCATCGGGCCGGTGGTGCTGTTCTTCCTCGGTCTGTTCCTGGACCTGGTGTGGGGCGGGATGCTGGGCGTCTGGCCCCTGGCCCTGCTGGCCGTCTATGTGCTGGTCCTGCTGTCGCGCAATCTGCTGTCGGGGCAGGAGACGACGATCCTGATGCTCTGGTACGGCTGCTGCACCCTGCTGGCCTTCCTGATCGCCTATCTGGTCGTCAGTCTGGATGCGAGCAATGCGCCGAGCCTGTTCGCACTGGTCGGTCAGGTCGTGCCGACCCTGATCCTGTGGCCCGCCGCCTGCTGGATGCTGGAGCGGTTTGACGACGGGGACACCCGTTTCCGATGAGCAGCGAACCGTCGATCTTCTTCACCGACGTCAACGAACGTCAGGGGTCGTTCCTGAGGCGCACCTTCGTCGTGGGCGGAGCGGCGGCCCTTGGGGTCGGGGCGCTGATGGTGCGGCTGGGTCAGCTGCAGGTCGTGCAGGCGGACGAGTACGCGACGCTGGCGACCAACAACCAGTTCAACTTCCGTCTCACGCCGCCGCCGCGCGGACGGATTCTGGATCGCAACGGCGTGGTCATCGCCGGCAACCGGCCCAGCTTCCGCGTGCTGGTCGTGCGCGACGAGACCAAGGACCTGGACCAGACGCTGGATCTATTGGGGCAACTGCTTCCTGACACCCTGAACCGGCGCCGGACGATTATCCGCGAGGTCAACGCCGCGCCGCGCTTCTCGCCCGTGCCGGTCAAGAGCGACCTGACCTGGGAAGAGTTCGCCAAGGTCAACCTCTACGCCAACGAGTTGCCGGGCGTGATGGCGGACATGAACCAGGCCCGCTATTACCCGTTCGGCGGCGCCTTCGCCCACGTGATCGGCTATGTGGCCAAGGTGTCGGATCGCGACGTCAAGGCGATGAAGGATGCGGGCGAAACCCCGCCGCCGATCCTGTACAACCCCGGCTATCGTATCGGCCGCTCAGGGCTGGAAAAATCGCTCGACAAGGCGCTTCAGGGCGTGGCCGGCGGCAACCGGGTCGAGGTTGACGTGCGCGGCCGGGTGGTGGCCGAGGACATCGGCGGCTCGCGTCCCGCCGTGCCGGGCGAGGACGTGGTCCTGACCCTGGACGCCGACGTGCAGAACCGGGCGCTGGAGGTGTTCGACGTCGAGAGCGGATCGTGCGTGGTGATGGATGTGCGCAACGGCGACATCCTGTGCATGACGTCGTCGCCGTCGTTCGATCCGAATCTGTTCGTGGGCGGGGTGCCGACGAGCGTCTATCGCGCCCTGGCCGACTATGAGCGCAAGCCGCTGCTGGACAAGGCGATCGGCGGCACCTTTCCGCCGGGCTCCACGTTCAAGCCGACAACGGCCTTGGCCCTGTTGCAGGCCGGGGTGGATCCGTCGATCACCGTCACTTGTCGCGGAAGCTGGCGTACGGGCAACAGAACGCAGCGCTGCTGGGGCGTTCACGGCGTGCAGAACATGCACGACGCCATCAAGAACTCTTGCGATGTCTATTTCTACGCCCTGTGCAACCGGGCCGGGGTGGATGTGATCGCCGACACGGCGCGCAAGGTCGGCTTTGAGCAGACATTCGATATAGGCGTCGGCAACCAGAAGAAGGGGCTGCTGCCGACCACGGACTGGAAGCGACGCACTTATCCGAAGGACCCCGTCTGGCATCCCGGCGAGACCACGTCTGTCGCGATCGGACAGGGGGCGGTCACGGTGAACTGCCTGCAACTTGCCGTGATGACCGCGCGGCTGGCGAACGGGCGCAAGGCGCTGGTGCCACGACTGATCAAGTCCGTCGGCGGGGTCGAGCGACCCAGTGGGGCGGCAGTGCCGGACCTGCCTTTCCCGCGCGAGCATATCGAGATCGTCAGGCAGGGCATGATCGCGGTGGCCAACGACCGTTCTGGCACAGCCTATCGCCAGAGCCAGCTGGGGCTCGGCGACATCCAGATGGCGGGCAAGACCGGAACGGCCCAGTCCCGGGACTATGGTTCCGGTTCACGCAAGTCCGACGTCTGGGCCAAGAAGGATCACAACCTGTTTGTCGCCTTCGCGCCTATTGATGCGCCGCGCTACGCGGTGGCGGTCATCATCGAGCACGGGGGCAAGGGGGGAGCGACGGCCGGCGCGCCGCGCGCGCGAGAGATCATGCGAACGGTGCTTCTGAAAGACCCGGAAATGCTGGAACGCATCCAGAGGCCGCCGCCACCGGAGCCGCAAGGTCCGGCCACGCTTGAAGACCCCAACTTCGGCGCTGCCCCGGAGCAGGCGGTGTCCACGCCCGCGGATCGGAGCGGAACGACCGTTCCGACACCGGAGCTCAACCCTGATCCGTTGCAGGTCCCGCAATGACCGCCTCCGCCCTGACCAGGCCCGGAGAGCGCGAGCGGCTTTCGAGCAAGATCGCCGGGATCGACTGGCGGCTGGTCGGGCTGATCTGCGTCATCGCGGGTTCCGGCATCGCCATGCAGTATTCGATCGCGGGCAGCAGCTGGCAGCCTTGGGCGCTGAACCAGCTGATCCGCTTCGGCGGCATGCTGGCGGTCATGCTGGGCCTGGCCCTGGTGCATCCGCGCTGGTGGTTCCGTGCGGCCTATCCGCTTTACGCGGTGCTGATGGTCCTGGTCCTGATGATCGAGTTCACGCCGCTGGGCTATACGGCCGGGGGGGCGAAGAACTGGCTCAACCTGGGGTTCATCCGCATCCAGCCGGCCGAGTTCATCAAGCTGGGCCTCGTTCTGGCCCTGGCCCGCTGGTACCACAACCAGACGGCCGAAGAGGCGCGCTGGCACTGGAAGCTGATCGTGCCCGCGGCCATGGTCGGCATACCCTTCATCCTGATCGCCAAGCAGCCGGATCTGGGCTCGGCCATGGTCATCGGCCTGACCGGGGCGGCGGTGATGTTCATGGCGGGGCTGAGCTGGCGGATCATCGCCACCCTTGCGGTCGCGGCCGTGGCCATCGTGCCGCCGTTCGTGATGTTCGGCATGCACGACTATCAGCGGAACCGGGTCCTGACCTTCCTGTCGCCCGAGAGCGATCCCACAGGCACGGGATACAACATCATCCAGTCCAAGATCGCCCTTGGCTCGGGCGGCTTCCTGGGGCGGGGCTATGGGCTGGGCAGCCAGAGCCAGCTGGAGTTCCTGCCGGAGCGGCAGACCGACTTCATCTTCTCGACGGTGGCCGAGGAGTTCGGCTTCGTCGGCTCCTGCTTCCTGTTGCTCTGCTATGCGGCCGTCATCCTGATCTCGCTCAGGATCGCGTCTCTGGCGCACAGCCATTTCTGTCGTATCGGGTCGGCGGGGATGATCGCCTTCTTCGCCCTGTTCGTGCTGATCAACGGGGCGATGATCATGGGGCTGGCGCCCGTAGTGGGCGTGCCGATGCCGCTGTTGTCCTATGGCGGGTCGTCGATGATGACGCTGATGATCGGCTTCGGCTTCATCCTGTCGACGCGGGTGCACCGCTACGCCGAGCTGCCGAAGAGCCAGGGGCTGTTTTAGGCGGGACAGCATCAAGTCCGGGGCCTGGGGTCGGCGTCGCTGCGCTCCTGGCCCGAGGATGACGGGACTACAGGGACGCCGCCCAATCCGTCGCGCGGACGAGGCTGTCGATGATGCCGGGTTCGGAGGAGGCGTGGCCGGCGTCGGGGATGACGTCCAGCCTCGCCTCGGGCCAGGCGCGGTGCAGGTCCCAGGCGCTGGTCATGGGGGTGACCACGTCGAACCGGCCCTGGGCGATCCAGCCGGGAATATGGCGGATGCGGCGGATGTTGTTCAGGATCCAGTTCTCTTCGGGGAAGAAGCCGCCGTTGACGAAGTACCAGCACTCGATGCGGGCGAAGGCGACGGCGAAATCCGGGTCGGCGAACTTGTCGGGGCGGGCGCCGGGGCCCTCGACGCTGACGGTTTCGCCCTCCCAGCTGGACCAGGCGACGGCGCAGCGGCGGCGCTCCTCCAGATCGGGACCGGTCAGGCGTTTGTAGTAGGCCGCCATCAGGTCGCCGCGCTCGGCCTCGGGAATGGGCTCGACGAACCGCTCCCAGGCGTCGGGATAGAGCATGGAGGCGCCCTCCTGGTAGAACCAGCGGAGCTCGGGCTTGCGCAGCAGGAAGATGCCGCGCAGCAGCGGGGCCGTGCAGCGTTCCGGATGGGTGATGGCGTAGGCCAGCGACAGGGTGGAACCCCAGGAGCCGCCGAAGACCGCCCATTTGTCGATGCCGCAGCGTTCGCGCAGCCGCTCGATGTCCTCAATCAGGGTCCAGGTGGTATTGTCCGAAAGGTCGGTCTGCGCGGCGTTCGGCGTGGACTGGCCGCAACCGCGCTGGTCGAACAGGACGACGCGGTACTTCGCCGGGTCGAAATAGCGCCGCATGCCCGGGTTGACCGCCCCACCCGGCCCGCCGTGCAGGACGACGACCGGCAGGCCCTGGGGGTTGCCGCATTCCTCGTAGTAGATGCGGTTGCCGTCGCCGGTCTCCATCCAGCCGAAGGCGAAGGGTTCGATCTCGGGATAGAGGTCGCGGCGGGCGGTCTCGGGAGCCGTGAAAGCCATACGGGTACGGGGGTCTCTGCGACGGTCAGGCGACGTCTGTTCGGTTCCCGAATGCGGCAAAGGCGAGCAAAAGCCAAGCAGCGATCATGAGCAGCCCGCCGATGGGCGTGATCATCCCCAGCGCGGTCACGCCCGTCCAGCCGATGGCGGCCAGCGACAGGCAGAAAACCAGTCCGCCGATCAGGGCCAACCAACCGGCCAGACCGACGAGCCGGTCCCTCGACGGCCAGGCGGCGCAGGCCAGGGCCAGCAGGGCGTGGACGATCAGGTAATGGCTGCCGGTCGTCAGCAGGGTCTTGATCGCCGGTCCGGCGCCATGGGCGGCGAAGGCGCCGAGGGCGACGGCAAGGGCGCCGCTCAGGCAGGCGGCGAGGACGAGGGGGCGGTTCAGGGTCATGGGCCGAAGTTAGACCACGGCGACGCGCGCGTCTGCTATCCAGCGGCATGGATTCGTCGAGGCGCATGGCGCTGCAATTCATGCTTCTGTTCGGAGCGAACGGGGTGGCCCTGCCGTTCGCGGCCCTGTGGTTTCACGCCCAGGGGCTGGACGGGGCCAGGATCGGCGTCCTCTTGGCCGCCCCCATGCTGGGGCGGCTGGTGACGGGGCCGCTGATCGCGGTGTGGGCCGACGGCTTTCGCTATCGCCGGACCGCGCTGGCGTTTCTGGGCCTGACCAGCGCCGCCGCCTATGGGCTGACGATGCAGGTTGAGGGTTTCGCCTTGTGGGCGCCGCTGTGGTTCGTGGCGGCGACGGCCTCGGCGGCGATGATCCCCCTGACAGACGCCATGACGGTGCGGCTGTCGCAGAAGGAAGGCTTCTCGTTCGCCTTTCCGCGCGGCTGCGGCTCGGCGGCCTTCGTGGGCGCAAACATCATCATGGGGGCGCTGCTGACCCGGACAGGCGTGGACGCGGTGCTGATCTGGGTGGTGGTCGCGGGCGTGGCCATGGCGGCCTCGGCGCGCTGGGTTCTGCCGCCCGAGCCGGTGACCGACGGCGGAGCGCCGACGCGCAAGCGGGACCGGTTCCGAGGCCTGGGACGGCTGGCGCGCGATCCCGTCTTCATGGGAGCAGTGCTGGCGGTGGGCTGCGTCCAGTCCAGTCACGCCTTCTACTACGGCTTCTCGGCCCTGGCCTGGAAGGCGCAGGGTATTCCCGAGATCCAGACCGGCCTGCTGTGGGCCTTCTCCGTCGTGGTCGAGATCGGGTTGATGTGGTGGGGCGAGCCGTGGCGGCGGGCGCGGGGGATCGGGCCGCTGACCCTCCTGGCGGTGGGATCGGGCGCGGCGGTGGTGCGCTGGGCGGCCCTGTCGTTCGCCCCGCCGCTGTGGATGCTGTGGCCGCTGCAGACGCTGCACGCCCTGACCTTCGCGGCGACCTTCCTGGCCGGGGTGCAACTGGCGTCGAGGCTGGCGCCCGCCGACAGCCAGACGGCGGCCCAGACCCTGGGGTCCATGCTGTCGGCGGGGGTGCTGATCGGGCTGGCGACCCTGGCGGCGGGGCCCCTGTACGACGCGGTCGGGGTGCAGGGCTATTCGGCCATGGCGGCCCTGGGGGCCTGCGGCGGCCTGGCCGTGCTGGCGCTCAGGCGCACGCGCGCGGCGGTCGGTTAGGTCTGGATCAGTTCGCGCGGGCGCGGGGCAGGGGAGACAGGTGTCGGGCGATGGCGGCGGCGGCGGCCCGGACGCCCTTGTCCAGGGTAATCTGACCCACGCCGGCGGGAGCGCGTAGAAGGCCGACGGCCGGCACATCGACGTCATCGGGCAGGCTGGTCAGGACGCTGTAGAGCAGGAAGCCGCCCGCATCGTCTTCGTCGTCGGAACTGGCGTCGGCGGCGAGGCCGGCGTCCTTGAGAGCACGGACCATTTCGGCCACGGGGGCCGTCGTGCGGGCCAGGGCGGGGCCGGTCTCGGACAGGCGGTGAGCGCCGTCCAGGGTGCGGTTCTCGGCTCGCATCTGGACCCGGAAGCCATCGCTGCGCCGGGTGCGGCCGACCAGAAGAACGGCGCGGCAGTCGGCCTCGCGCAGATGGCGGCTCAGCAGTTCGGCCAGGCGGGCCGGTTCGCCCGCCGCCACGGGAACGGTGCGGGCGCCCGCCGGATGCCAGATGGCGCCCGACAGATCCTCGACCGCGTCCCAGCCTCCGTCGGCCACGTCATAGGCGCAGATGACGATCGACGGCCTGCGGTCGGGCCTGGTCTCTGAGGAGGCAAGCATGAACCCTGCTGGTCGTATGACAATGATGTGACGAACGCCCGCACCGTGTCGGCAAGCGACCCCCGCCGTCAAGACGAAAAGCGATGGAGGCGAGGGCCTGATCTATCCCAGGTCGCCGACGGCCGCGTCCAGCAGGAGGAAGGCGCGGCCGCCGTCGCTGCCCAGGGCCTGGAGCACGGCCGAGCGGTCGCGGCCATGGCCGTCCAGCAGGCGGGCGTAGGCGCGGACGTAGCGTTCGGAATCGGTCCGCAAATCGGGATCGCTGATGACGCGGCGAGACACGCTGCGAACGGCTGCCGGGGCCACGCGGCGCACGATCTGGCGGGCCCGCTCGGGATCGCGGTCGGCCAGGGCGTCGGCCGCCTCCTGAACGCGGGAACGGGGCAGGAGGGCGTTGGGATCGACCCCCATGCGGCGGATGGCGGCGGTGATGCGGTCGGCCATGGCCTCGGCGTCGGCGGCCTGTGGCTCTTCGCGCGGGGCCCGGCCGGCGGCAGGAGCGTCGTCGTCGCCGACCAGGTCGTTCCAGCCCATCGGTCCGGTGGGGGCGGTCGTCGCTGGAGGCGGGGTTTGGGTCGACGGCACGCGCGGCGCGGCCGGGGTGGGGCGCATGGCGAAGTCATCGCCGGAGGGTTCGAGCCGAAGTCGGCCTCGCAGGCCGGGCTCCTGAGGCTCGGGCGGGCGCGAACGGACCGGGCGCTCGTCGGATGGGGCCAGGGCCGGCTCGCGACGCCGCGCGGCGGCGCCGTCGCCCGACACCACGCCCATCAGGCGCACGGCCTCCGTCAGCATGTCGTAGTTGCGGCGGACCCGCTCCTGGAAGGCGACATCGAGGGCCTCGGTGTCCTCGGCGGCCTTGCGCGAGGCGGCGGCGAGGGCGGCGAGGCCGTTCTCGACGGTGGTCTGGACCTCGGCGGCGCGACGGCGGGCCTCCTCGGGCAGGCGGGCGGCGCGTTCGTCCATCTGGCTGACCGTGCTCTCGATCTCGGCGAGGGCCTGGGTCATCCGGTCCATGGTGCGTTCGAGGCGTTCGACGGCGCTTTCCCCCGCCGCGTCCACCAGATCAGCAGTCTGGGCCACGATGCGGCGGGCGCCGGCGATCCGGTCCTCGGCGGCCTGATCGGCCTTCTGGGAGGCGTCGAACAGGGCCTCGCCCAGGCGATCGGCGCGAAGCTGGGCCTGGTTGGCGGCGTCGATGGATTCCAGACGGCTCTGTTCGGCGGTGGCCTGCATGGCGGCGAGGGCGCGGCGCGTCTCCTCGACCAGGGTGTCGCGCGCCTCAGCGGCCAGGGCCTCGAAGCGGTCCAGGGCGGTCTTGGTCGCGGCGTCGAAGCTGTCGGCCTCGCGCTGGGACATGTCGACCAGAGCGCGGAACTGGTCGGTCGCGGCCTCAACCAGATCGCGGATGGTTTCGGCCGAGCGGGTCGAGGTCTCGTCCAGGGCGCCGGCGGCTGTGCGGCTGGCGTCGAGCTGGGCGATGAGCTGGGCACGCTGGCTTTCGACCTGGGCGGAGAAGTCCTCCTGATCGGTGCGCAGGGCGTAGGCGGCGGTGACCAGGGCGGCGCGCTGCTGGCCGAGGCCTTCCTCCACCGACTGGATCTGCTCGGTGACGCCGGAGCCGGCGTTCTCCAGCCGAAGGGTCTGGCGGGCCAGGTCGTCGGCGGCGAGGCGGGCGGCGTCCTGGGCCTCTCCGGCGGCGGCGGCGAGATCGGCGGCGCGCGCGGCGAGGGCGGCCTCGGCCTCGCGCAACTGGGTCTGGGCCAGGTCTGAGGCATCCACGATCATGCGGGACTGGCGCTCCACCGAATCCAGGACATTGCTGGACTGGGTGTCGAGGTGGAGGCCGAGAGCCTGCATTTCGTCACGCTCGGCGGCGAGTTGTTCGGCCAGTTTGCGGGCCGTGACCCCGGCGACGGCGGCGGCGTCGTTCAGTCGCGTGGTTTCCTCGCTCAGGGCCTGGCGCAACAGGGTCATGTCCGTGTGGGCGCGCTGGGCCGCCAGGCTGGCCTGGTCGATGTCGTCGCGGAGGGTCTGGAGCACCTGGCCGGTCTGCTGGGCGGCCAGGGCGGTCGGGGCGACGAGCGCCTCGGCCAGATCCCGCGCCCGCCGGGTTTCGGCCGCCAGCCCCGCACCCTGACGCACGGCATGGGCCAGAAGGATGGCCAGGCCGACCGGCGCCAGCGCGAGCAGGGCGTAGATGGCGATGCGCAGCGGATCGACCGTGGAGCCCGCCGCCCCGAACTCATAGGCGGCGAGGGCGGCGACGCCCCCGACCCAGAGCGCCGAGGCGAGGCCGGCGAGGGGATAGGCGTGGCGGGCGGCGCCGGTGATACGGGCCTGCGGCAGGGTCGGGGCAGGGGATGCGGGCGGCGCGAGGGGCTGGCCGTCCGCGAGCGCAGGCGCAGCGACATAGGGGGCGGGGGGCGCCTCGGCGCTCCGGGCGAAGACTGGGGTGGCCACGGGCGTGTCGGCCGGGGGTTCGGCGATCTCCAGGTCGGCGCGTTGTTCGGCCTGGCGTTGTTCCTCCATCAGGCGACGGCGGCGGCGCTCGGACATCGGTCGTTCGGGCGGGGTCGGCGCGACCTCCGCCGGACCTGACGCCGGGGCTTCGATAGGGGTCTCGACGGGCGCCTCGGCCGGCGCGTCGGCGGCCTCGGTCCCTCCGGACGGCTGGGCGTCGGGCTCGGGGTCGGACAGATTGAGGGGCGGCCGCTGGCGGGATTTCATCAGGCGTCGTCTCGGTCGAAAGGAGGCCGGCGGCGGGGAGAGCTCGCCTGGCGCGCGAACCCTAACGCCTGATCCCGCGTCCGCAAAGCCGCGACGGTCGGATCATCCGCATTTGAGACGGGGCGCAATCGGGCCGTGCGGCCGGTTCGCCCCCCGGCGCAACCGATGGGATCAGCAAGCCTCGCGCGAGTGGTCCGACGACGGGGCCTGGCGGCAGTCGGAGACGCGGTGGATTTCCTGCTCGGTCTTGGGGGCGGTCTTGAGATCGACGCCGAAGGGCGAAAGCGCGGCGGCGGCCAGCAGGGCGATGAAGCCGATGAGCAGTTCGATCAAAGCCTGCACTGCGAACCCTCCCTGCCTATTCCCCTGACACGACCATGATGCGCCAAAACGGTGGTGCTTACAATCCGCCGGGCTTCATCGGCGGAATCGGCCTTTGCGGTGGGACGACGGCGGTGCACCATTGTCACGGTTCTGGACCACAAAGGCGCGAATGCCCGAATCGACGACCCCCTCCGCCGGCTATTCCGGCAGCCTTCTGACGCCCGGCGACACGGTCTGGCGCACAGAGACGGCCGACCGGCTGTCGGTGCTGATGGAGAACGACGCCTATTTCGACGCCCTGTCGGCGGCGCTGGACCGGGCGGAGCGGTCGATCGTGGTGCTGGGCTGGCAATTCGACCCGCGCACGCGGCTGGACCCCCAAAGCCCCATGGGCGACCGCCAGACCGAGATCGGCCATAAGCTGCGCATGCTGGTGCGGACCCGACCGGACCTGGATGTGCGGCTGCTGATCTGGCATTCGCCGCTGCTGATCGCAGCGTCGCAGGGCTTTTATCCGCACAAGGCCCAGCGCTGGTTCAGGAAGCGGATGGTCGAGTTTCGGCTGGATCAGCCGGGCATGCCGGGCGCCTGTCACCATCAGAAGGTGGTGGTGATCGACGACAGGCTGGCCTTCTGCGGCGGTGGCGACATCTCGACGGATCGCTGGGATACCGAGAAGCACTATGACGACGATCCGCGCCGGTGCATGCCCTCGGGCGTGATCAGCGCGCCGCGTCACGAGACGATGACGGTGATGTCGGGCCCGGCGGCGCGGGCGCTCGGCGACCTGGCGCGCGAGCGCTGGTTCCGCGCCACCTGGGAGCGCACCGTGCCGGACGAGGTCGTGACCGATCCCTGGCCTCCCGAAATCGAGGTGCAGATGCGCGACGTGCCCGTCGGCATCGCGCGCACTGAGCCGAAGTCGCGCGGCCGGCATGAGGTGCGGGAGAACGAGCGGCTGCATCTGGAATCGATCCGACGCGCGCAGCGGCTGATCTATCTGGAGAACCAGTACTTCACCTCGCCCGCCATCGCGGCCTGCCTGGCGCAGCGGCTGCGGGAGCCGGACGGTCCGGAGATCGTGCTCGTCTCGACCGGCAACAGTCCCAGCTGGTTCGACAAGATGACCATGGATACGGCCCGGTCGGAGGTGCTGTATCGTCTGGAAAGCGCGGACGAATATGGTCGGTTCTTCGCCTTCGCGCCGCGTACGGCCCAGGGTGAACGGATCATCGTCCACGCCAAGGTCTCGATCATCGACGATCAGCTGCTGCGCGTCGGATCGACCAATCTGAACAACCGGTCCATGGGTCTGGACACCGAATGCGACGTGGCCATCGAGCCCCAGACGGAGGGGGGGCGGCAGACCATCCGCGATTTCCGCCACCACAGCATCGGGCATTTCATCGGGGTGGAGGCCGCCGACTTCGCCGCAGCCGAGGCGGTGATGGGCTCGGTCGGCAAGGCCATCCAGACGTTCGACACCGGTCGGATGGAGACCCTGGGCGCCGTGCCGCCGTCCAGCCTCGAGCGTTTCATCGCCGAATGGCAGCTGGGCGACCCGTCCTCGGTCGACAACGCCTGGCGGCCGTGGAAGCGGCGCAACCCTTCGCAGCGCCAGGCGGGCGGCGAGTTCAGCCGGCTGCGGGAACGCTAGGCGGTCCGGGTCTCGATCTCGAAGTCCACGACCAGGGGCAGGTGGTCCGAGGCCGCGCGGGCCATGGGCGAGTTGGGCACCGACGCGCCCGTGATGCGGATATCCGGGCTGACGAAGACGTGGTCGATGCGGATGGCGGGGAAGCTGGACGGGAAGGTTTTGAGGCTGGGCTTCAGACCGAGGCGGCGCTGGGCGTCGTCGAGGCGGGCGGCGAGCACCTGGTAGGGACGGGTGATGGAGGTGGCGTTGAAGTCGCCGGTCAGCAGGGTCGGGCCGACGCAGTCGGGATGGCCGATCCAGCCGGGGCCGACCAGGGCCTCGGCCTGAAGCCGTTGTTCGCGCGGGACGAGGCCCAGATGGGTGTTGAAGACGTTCAGCGTCGTCCCGTCGATCTCGATGGCGGCCCAGAGGGCGCCGCGCGGCTCCAGCCCCGGGACGCCGCGCACCGTGGGCAGGGCGCCCTTCTTGACCAGGCGCTCGGGCAGGGCGGTCAGCAAGGCGTCGCCATACTGTTCGGTCTCGATGGTCATGGCGGCGTTGAAGTGGACCGACATCGCCAGTTCCCGCGCGATCGCCTGGCACTGATCGACATGGCCGGAGCGGGCGCGGCCGACGTCGAGCTCCTGAAGGCAGACGATGTCGGGCGCCTGTTCGGCGATGACGGCGGCGATGCGGGCCACGTCCAGCTTCTTGTCGACGCCGAGGCAGCGATGGACGTTGTAGGTCAGGAGGCGGGGCATGGAATCCGGTCTGCGGGCGGCGTCGAGCGCCTCATGCGCCGCGAATGCGACAGGTGAAAGACCATCGGGCGCCGGGAGGCGTCACATCTCGACCAGACGGTTCGGCAGCTCATCGGGATTGAGGGGGCGCGGCGGGAAGTGTTCGGCCAGGACTCCGCCGACCTGGGTGACCGCGGCCTCGAAGCCTTCCGCCGGCGCGCCCCGGCGCATGGCGGCGGTCAGGGTGTCGACCGCGTTGGCCCAGACGTCGCTGTCGACCCTGGCGTGGATCCCCTCGTCCGCGATGACCTCGACCCGCCGCTCGGACAGGGCGGCGAAGATCATGACGCCGGTCCGGTCGCGCGTCATGTGCAGGCCGTGGGCCATGAACTGGCGCAGGGCCGCCTTGCGCACCCGCGCCCGGCGCAGCGCGCGCGGCGTCAGCAGCCGGCGAATGGGTGGCCAGCAGGCGATCAGGAAGACCAGCACGAACACCAGGGCCTGAAGCACGGCATAGGCCGTCAGGGTGCGGGCCAGGAGGCCGTCGCGCGCCGCCAGCTGCGCCGCCTCCCAGCTGTCCCCGACGCCCGGGACCCAGGAGGGCTCGAAGCCCAGGGGGATGAGCAGCATGGGCGCGAGCAGGGCCGCTGCGGCCGCCCAGCCGAGGGAGACGTCGCGATAGGACGACACCTCGCGCGCCAGAACGCAGAAGATCTCGCCGGACGTGGCGTGTTCGGCCACGAGGATGGCGTTGGAGACGCGCGCGCTGTCCTCCGGCGAAAGGACGCCCTTGCCGTTGTTCGAGGTCACCATCCGCCCGAGGCTCCGCCGCCGCCGAAACTGCCGCCGCCGCCGGAGAAGCCGCCTCCGCCGAATCCGCCGCCGCCGCTCCGGAAGCCGCCGCTGCCTCCGCCGCCTGAACTGGCGCTGTGGCGCAGGGCCTCGGCCGCCGTCCAGACCAGGATCGAGCCGAGGTCGCCGCGGCGTCGCCGGCCGCCGCCGCGCG
>NZ_JBQVNM010000075.1:0-12081 GCF_052436175.1 Brevundimonas sp.
AGGACGTCGGCGACCGGCGTATCGACGGCGACCCGGCCTTCCTCGACCAGCATCATGAAGGCCAGGGAGGTGATCGGCTTGGTCATGCTGGCGATGCGGAACAGGGAGGTCTCGTCGATCGGCCGGTCCGAGCCTTCGCGCACCGCGCCCTGGCTGTTGAAGTGGACGATCTCGTCGTTCGCCCGTCGATAATCGCACCCGGTTCAAGGCCTGCCGCATCCCGCCGTCCGCTCCGGCAGGACTGGCGAAGCCAAGCCCGTGTTCCAGTTCCACGCCATGGCGCCGCTCGCCCGGCGGCGGCACATCGTCTGTTCGTGCAGGCCGAACATGCCGGGGAACAGCTCGACCGAGGGCTCGGGGCGGTCGGTGAAGTGCATGAAGTTGCCGACGGCGCCATAGGCGGTCCAGTCCGGGGCGTTCGGCGCCGAGGGCCGGCCGCCCTTCACGAAGCCGGTCCAGTAGCCGACCATGGCGTCCGACAGCGCGGTTTCCGCCGCCGTCCGGGGGATCTTCGGCCAGCGCGGAGGCGTCCGGTCCAGCGTCCCGAACATGTAGGGCAGTTCGGCGGCGTGGAAGGCGTGCAGGCCCGCGCTGTCGGCGGCCGGATAGCCATGGTCGAACAGATAGAGGAAGGACGGATGGCCCGCGGCCGTCTGGGACCGCACCAGCCGCTCCGAGGTCCAGCCGTAGAGGGCGTCGCGGCTGGCGGCCAGAATGCTCTCGCCCATGTCCGATGACGGATAGAGACGCAGGAATTCGTCGGCCAGATCGCCGTACTTCTCGCGGATCGTGCGTTCATAATCGGCGGCCGAGCCGGGCGTGGGCGGGGCCAGCATCTTCAGCGACCGGATTTCGCCGCTGTTGAACCCGGCCAGAACCGGGACCGGCGCCTGTTCGCCCCGGTCGAACGTATCGACGATCTGGCGGGGCAGGACCTTGCCGTCGACGGCGCCGAAGGTGGCGAAGCCGGCCATGGCCGCTCGATCGGTCAGGGTTTGCGGATCCAGCCCGCGCAGGGCGCGCAGACTGGGCGTCTGGAGCGTGCGGGCCAGGGCCGCGCCCGCGCCCTCGGCCGCCGGCGACCCGTGACGGGCCGCTTTCAGCTCGGGTGTGGAGATCATATAGGCGCTCTGGGCGATGGCCCTGTCGAACAGGCCTCGCGCGATGGGCGAGGCCATCAGATAGAGGACGCTCAGGCCCCCGGCGGACTCGCCCGCAATGGTGACGTTTTCCGGATCGCCGCCGAAGCTGGCGATGTTGCGCTTGACCCACTCCAGGGCCGCGACCTGAACCCTCAGGCCGTAATTCCCCGAGATGCCCAGCGGGCTCTCGGCGCTCAGGTCGGGATGGGCCAGCCAGCCCAGGACGCCGAGCCGGTAGTTGATGGAGACCACCACCACCCCTTCGCGGGCCAGTCGAGCGCCGTCGTAGAGCATCTCCTTGCTGGAGCCCGTCACCAGGGCGCCGCCATGGATCCAGACCATCACGGGCGCCTTGCCGGCGGTCGAGGGGGTCCAGACGTTCAGCGTCAGGCAGTCCTCGCTCGTCGCGCCCAGGTCGGCCGAATAGATGCTCTGGATGACGGGCGTCGGCTGGATGCAGGCGGCGCCAAACCGGCTCGCATCGCGCACGCCGTTCCAGCGGGCGGGCGGGGCCGGCGGGCGCCAACGCATGTCTCCGGTCGGAGGGGCGGCGAAGGGGATGCCCTTGAAACTGTCGATCCCGGCCTCGGTGGACCCCCGGACGGAGCCGGCGGGGCTGGCGACGACGGGCGCCGACTGGGCTGCGGCGGGAAGGGCGGCGCCGGTCAGGGTGGCGGCGGCGCAGGCGCCGGCGAGGAGGGTTTTGAGGCGGGTCATCGGGCGATCTCCGACTTGATGCGCCGACCGATCACTCCGGACAACCAAAGGAACAGGCTGATGGCGACCAGATAGACCGGGATGAGCGTGTAGAGGGCGATCTGCAGCGAGTTCTCGGGATGGGTCGCGCGGAAGAAGTCGCTGGCGGCGCCGACATAGGTCGGGCCCACCCCCATGCCGATGAAGTTCATCACCAGCAGCAGCAGGGCCCCGGACATGACCCGCTGGTTCGGACGAACCTCCTCCTGCACAAGGGCTACCGAGGATGACAGGTAGAAGTAGTTCAGGAAGTTCGGTCCCAGCATCAGGACCAGGGCCAGGGGCCAGGACGGCGCCCAGACAAAGGCGATGTAGAGAGGCAGGGCTAGGGACAGGGAGATCGCCGGCAGCAGGGCGTAGGCCTTGCGGGTCCGCTTCGTGTAGCGGTCAATCAGATAGCCCGAGGCGAAGATGCCGCCGCCCATGCCGACGGCCACGACCAGGGCGTACCAGACCGCCACATCCCCCAGTTGCATGCCCTTCTCTCGCATCAGGAACAGGACGGCGAAATTGCCCAGGCCATAGGTGACGATCTGGGTCACGCCGCTGCCGAGGGCGGCGAGGACCAGAACCGGGTTGGAGAAGAAACTCCTGGCTGTGCCCCAGAACGGCGCCTTGGCCGGTAAGGCCGGCGCGGGCGCGAGCGGGGCGTCGGTTGGTGCGATCGCGGATTGGTCCAGGCCGCCGCGCCGGGGTTCCTTGACGATGAAGGGGGTGAGCAGGGCGACGGCGACGCCGATGGCCCCGATGGCGATGAAGGCGTCACGCCAGCTGAAGGCGGCGGCGATCGAGGCTCCGAAGGCGATGCCCAGGGCCGCGCCGACCGGCGGTCCCAGATTATAGATGCCCAGCGCCATGCCGCGACGGCCCGGCGGGAAATAGTCGGTGATGATGGCGTAGGAGGGCGGCACGCCGCCGGCCTCGCCAAAGGCCACGCTCATGCGCGAGGCGGCCAACTGTCCGAAATTCTTCGACAGGCCGAAGGCGATGGTGGCCGCGCTCCAGACGCCACAAGCCACGGACACCACCCAGACCCGGTTGGTCCGATCCGCCAGCCATCCGACCGGAATGGCGATGAAACAATAGAAGAATGCGAAATAGAGCCCACCCAACAGGCCCAGCTGGCCGTCGGTGATGTTCAGCGCGTCCTGAATCGGCTTGGCCAGAATGGACAGCAACTGCCGGTCGAGGAAGTTCAGCACATAGATAAACCACAGGACGCCGAGGGCGACCCAGGCGTTTCGGCCGACCGAAGGTCTGGCGGCCGGCGGTCCTGCCGGTGGAACGGTCGTGTCGGTCATGCTGTCTTCCTCCCGATGCGGACTTGGGTCCGTCTATCGTTGGTGAGCCGGGTCACGCCCCGGCGGGCGGTCTCTGTCGTTGGGCGGCGCGGTCGCGGCAGACGCCGATGAAGCCGTGGGCCATGAAGGCGGCCATCCGTTCCTTGATGGCGTCGAAGTCGTCGGACCGGCACTTGCCACCGGACAGGTGATCGATCCGGCCGGTGCGGGCCAGGCTGAGGGTCAGGGCGCCGGTGACGAAGTGATAGCCCCAGAAGATGTCCTCCTCCGCCGCCTCGGGCAGGGCCTGTTTCAACAGGCCGATCAGGCGCAGCACGACCGGGTCGTAGAGCCGGTCCATCACCTCGGCGCCCCAGACCGGGGTGTTGTTGATCTGGGCGCTCAGGGCCCCGAAATGGCGCCAGCCGTCGCCGCCGTTGGAATAGGTGTCCAGGTCGGTGTCGAGGAAGGCACGCAGGGCGCCCTCCACCGTCGGCTTGCCGTCGACCGAGGCCTCATAGGCGTCCAGGGCCTCCATCCGACGTCCGCTGGTCACGGGCGCGCGACGGGCCATGACCTTGTCGAACACCTCCTGCTTGTCGGTGAAGTAGTAGTGGATCAGCGACTTGTGGACCCCGACCTTGTCGGCGATGTCCTTGATAGTGACGCCATAGAAGCCGTGCTTGGAGAACAGCTCCTCGGCTGCATCCAGCAGCTGTTCCAGGCTCTCGGCGCGCTGTTCGGCCTTGCGACGGGGCTTGGGAGAGGGGGTGGGCATGGCCGTAACCTTGAAACGGTCCGGCATATCCGTGGGGAGGGAGGCCGAGACGATGATGGAGACGGTCTCCATCCTAGGCGTCTCCATAGGCGGCGCGAAGCTGGGTCTTGTCGATCTTTCCGGTCGCCGCCAGAGGCATGGCCGGGACCCGCACGATCCGGTCGGGGATCCACCAGTCGGCCACCCGACCCTTGAGGCTGGCTCTCAGACCATCGTCTTCAATGTCCGCGCCCGGCGCGGGCTCGATCACCATCAGCGGCCGTTCGCCCCACTTCGGGTCGGCGCGGCCGATCACCGCCACAAGGCCGACGGCGGGCAGAGCGCCCACGATCTCCTCGATATCGACGGGATTGATCCATTCGCCGCCGGACTTGATCAGGTCCTTGGACCGGCCCGCCAGCATCAGGTTTCCCTCGTCGTCGATCAGGGCCAGGTCGCCGGTGTCGAACCAGCCGTCGGGGTCCAGCGCCGAGGCCGCCGCCCCGAAATAGCGCTGGACCACGCTCTGTCCGCGCACCTTCAGGTGACCGACCACGTTGCGCTGTTCGGGCAGGGCGGCGCCTTCGGCATCCGTCAGCAGGAAGTCCAGCCCCATGGGCGGTCGCCCGGCGCCCCTGGCCGCGCCGGGCTCGGAACTGCGCGGCGAGATGGCTCCGAGGGGCGACAGTTCGGTCATGCCCCAGCTGGTCTGGACCGTGACGCCGAGCCGGCTCTCCATGCGCCTCAGCAGGGCGTCCGGGCAGCTGGAGCCACCGATGATCACGCGCTGGAGGCTGGGGGTCTCCTGGCCGGTCGCGTCCAGATGATCCAGCAGCCCCATCCAGACGGTCGGCACCCCGACGGCGACGGTGGCCGCATGGCGCTGGATCAGTCCGCACAGGCTGGCGCCGTCCGTCACCCGACCCGGCAGGATCAGCGAGGCACCCACCGCCGGCGCCGCGAACGGCAATCCCCAGGCGTTGGCGTGGAACATCGGCACGGCGACCAGCACCGCATCCTCGGCCGTCAGGGCCATGGCGTCGGCCTGCAAGGCCCTGAGCGTGTGCAGATAGTTAGAGCGATGGGTGTAGACGACGCCCTTGGGGGCGCCCGTGGTGCCGGAGGTGAAACAGAGGCCGGCCAGGGCCGTTTCCTCGAACCCGCCCCAGGCCGCCGGCCGGCCGGCCTCGGCCAGCAGGGTCTCGAGCTCCATCTCGGGCAGGGCGGCCGCCTCGGCCCGGTCGCCGTCCAACAGGATCAGCCGCTCTATGCAGGGACAGGCGGCGGCTAGGTCGCGCGCCATCGGCACCAAGCCCGCGCCCGCGATCAATATCCGGTCCTCGGCCTCAATGATCATCGCCGCCAGATGGGCGACCGTCAGGCGCGGGTTCAGGGTGTGGCAGACCAGCCCGACCCCCATGGCGGCGTACCAGGCCTCGACATGGTGCTGGCTGTTCCAGGCCAGGGTGGCGATGCGGTCGCCGGGCAAAAGGCCCAGATCCAGCAGGGCGCCGGACAGGCGGTTGGCCCGGTCGCGAACCTCGCCGTAGCCGACGCTCAGATCGCCGTCCGGGGTCGCCGTCACCACCCGCGCCCGGCCGTGCCACTTGGCGCCGTGGTCGAGGAAACGGTCCACCGTCAGGGCGTAGTCCTGCATGAAACCGGGGGCGAAGGTCATCAAGTGGCGGCTTTCGGGAGACGGGTCGGTCGAAGAAAAAAGCGCGCGCGGCGGCCGGGACCGCCACGCGCGCAGGCCGGCTAGAAGGCCTTGGTCAGGTTGATCCCGTATTGCCGCGGCGGACCGGCGTAGCGCAGGCCCGAGTTGATCGCGGCGATATAGGTCTCGTCGGTGGCGTTGACGGCGTAGGCCGCCCAGGTCCAGTCGCCGCTGTTCAGCTTGAGCGAGACGTTGACGATGTCGCGCGCGCCCAGCCGGTCGCCCAGGGCGGCGTTGTTGAAGATGGTCGTCCAGGTCTCGGCGATGTGGGCGTAGTCCACACGCGGCGTCAGCGTCATGTCGCTCCCGATCGCGAAGGCGTACTGGACGCCCGCGTTGAAGGTGAACTCCGGCGCATAGTTCTTGGTGTTGCCCGCGATGTTGACGCAGTTGGCGCTGGCCGGGCCGGTCGCCGGATTGCAGACGCCGGTGCGCCCCAGGCGCGGATCGGCGCCGAAGAAGTCGCCCATCTCCGAACTGGACCAGGAGGCCGCGACATCGAACGACAGGGGCCCGAACCGGCCCTGGGCTGAGGCTTCCAGACCCATCAGGGTCGTATCGCCCTGGACGTTCTGGATGCGGCTGATCTGCGGATACTGCGGGTCGCCGATGTTGACCTGGTAATCCTGGTAGACGGTGTAGTAGGCGCCGACCTGGGTGCGCAGCCGCCTGCCCATCAGGTTGGATTTCCACCCCAGTTCATAGTCGACCAGGTCTTCCGGACCGAAGGTCTGGGCCGGCTGATAGAGGTTGGGCGCGTTCAGACCGCCCATCTTGTGGCCGGTCGCCACGAAGCCATAGACGAAGTTGGCGTCGTTCACCTTCCAGTTCAGCGTGACCTTGCCGGTCAGCTTGTCGTCCTCGACCTCGTCGTCCTGGAACAGCACGATCCCGAACTGCGGATAGGTGGTGTAGACGTCGTCATTGGTCGAGACCGAGTGGGCGTAGCGGGCGCCCACCTGCAGCTGAAGCCGGTCGGAGAAATCATAGCTGACCTGACCGAAGACGGCCGCCGTCTCCTTGGGCGTGTCGCCCCAGAGGTAGATGTCGACCACGTTCTCGGGGAAGCCGATGCGATATTCGGCCGTGGGGAAGGTCTTGGCCGGGAATGTGGCCATATCGTATTGATAATACAGGCCCAACAGCCATTTGAGGCGCTGCTGGTCCGGCGAGATCAGGTTGAACTCCTGAGACCAGACCTGTTCGTCCAGTTGGTCGTAGAAGGTGTTGTTGCCCGCCGAGGTGCCGTCCAGGTCGGTGGCGAAGCGGGACACCCCGTCCTGATAGCCGGTGATCGACTTCAGGGTCATGCCGTTGTCGAAGACATAGCTGACGTTCAGCGACGAGCGGACGAACTTGTCGTGCGCCTCATTGGGGCCGTTCGAGGTGATCGTAAACGGATCATTGGTCGCCAGCGCCGGGTCGGCCGGATAGCCGCCGAGGTCGATGTTGTTGTAGTCTGTCTTCCACAGCACCCTCAGGGCGTCGTTCGGCTGCCACAACAGGCTGGCCCGCACGCTGTTGGAGTCGATGTCGCCCGGCCGACCGCGATAGGGGCCGGTGATGGTGTAGAAGCTGTCGCGCGTCTCGTGGTTGAAGGCCAGGCGCGCCGCCAGGGTCTCGGTCAGGGGCAGGTTGATCGCCCCCTGCAGCTTGATGTCGCTGTAGTTGCCGGCCTGGGCGTGGATATAGCCGTTGATCCCGGCGAAGTCGGGATTGCGCGCCGTGATGAAGACCGCCCCGCCCGTGGCGTTGGCGCCGGCGAAGGTGCCCTGGGGCCCGCGAAGCAGCTCCAGGCTGCCGATGTCGTAATAGGGCTCGGTCTGGAAATAGGCGGGGAAGGCCGCGACGCCGTCGCGATAGGTGATGACGCCCACGCCGACGGCCGTGGTGGCTTCGGACTTGCCGATGCCGCGCACGTTGAAGAAATTGCCCTGACCGAAGTTCTGAACCGTCGTCGAAGGGGCCGCGAACTGCAGCTGGTCCAGGGAGGTGACGGCCTTGTTTTCCAGATCCTGACCGCTGAGCACTGTGGCGGCGACGGCGGTCGTCTGGAGGTTGCTGGTCCGGCGTTCGGCGGTGACGACCACGTCCTCGACGGTCGCGGCCTGATCGTCGGCGGGTTGGTTGGGTCGGGCCTGCTGGGCCTGCGCCGCGCCGGCCCACAACAGCGCGGCGACAGATGTCGTTATCCAGAGCCTGCGGCCCATGTTCAGTCCTCCCTCGGATGTTTCCTGCGGCGCTCTGACGGCGCCATGAGGGGACGGTCTCACCGATCCGGGCGGCTGTCAACATTCACTAGGCGGCGGGTGAATGTTATCTGATCTGGCGGTTTTTCTGGGCGCCGCGTGGTGGGGAGGGACCATCGCCGCGGTTGGCTATCCCCCGGTGTGCTGCTGTCCGACATGAGCGGGATCTGCCAAATACCCGTGTGGAAAGCGCCCGCTGGATCCGTCGCCGAAGCGGCGGCTTACGCGGTAGACCTCGAGCCCGGCAGCGGACCCCTATCCTGCGAAGGCGATGGCGTCTTTCCGGAGCGTGTTTGCGACCGCTGTTGACGTCTTGCGGAATCAGCGATGATGTCGGATCGCGACCAGGCTCGAAGCGACCGGTTCTGTCAGCCTCGTTGCGGCAAGTCGCCAATGTCCCAGCCAGCGCCGATCCCTTTGATCTGAACCTTGTCGGACCCACAGGTCTGATGCATGCTCGTGGCATGGGGATGACGGGCGGCAGGGTCACGGACGATCGCGCGCTATGGCTGGCGATGCATGTGATGCCGCACGAGCCGGCAGTGCGGGGCTGGCTACGGCGCGGACGACAGCTTCCTGCGGATATCGACGACATCATCCAGGAAAGTTACGCCAAACTGGTCTGCGTCCAGGATGTCGGGCAGATCGCCAATGTCCGCGCCTACTTCTTCCGTACGGCGCATTCGGTGGTGGCCGGCCGGCTGAGGCGCAAGACGGTGGTGTCCCTGGCTTCGGTCGCCGATGCCGACAGCCTCCTTGAAGGCATTGACGAGATCACGCCCGAGGACACCCTGTCCGGGCGCAATGAGCTGCGGCTTCTGGCCCAGATGATCGCCAGATTGCCGGACAAGACGCGTCGCGTCTTCATGTTGAGCCGCGTGTCGGGACTGGCGCAGAAGGAAGTGTCCAGACGCACCGGAATTCCTGAAAGCACGGTGGAGAAACACATCGCCAGGGCCCTGACCCTGCTGATGGCGGCCTATGCGGATGGCGGATATGATCCCGTCGTCGCGTCTAGGGTGCAGAGGGCGGAAAAGAACAGGCGGCGGAACGCGCATGATTACGGAGACGGCACGGGAGATTGAGCAGAAGGCGGCCCTCTGGGCGGCCCGGCTCGATCGCGGCCCGTTGTCCCCCGTCGATCAGGCGGCGCTGGACGACTGGCTGGACGGCGACACCCGGCGACTGGGCGCCTATGCCCGGGCGCGGGCGGTCGCGGTGCATAGTCTTCGGGCTGCGGCCCTCGCCAGCGGGGACCTGTCGCACGCCGCCCTGGCCGAACCGGCGACAATGAACCGCCGGGCCTTGATCGCAGCCTCCGTCGGGGTCGTCTCGATCGGCGGGGCGGGTCTGTTCGCCGCCCAGTGGCGCCGCTCGCAACAGTTCGAGACGAAGAAGGGCGAAATCCGCACCGTCCACCTGGAGGACGGGTCCAGCATGGTGCTGAATACCCAGTCCAGCGCCAGCGTGCGCTTTAACCGGGGGTCTCGAGACATCGTCCTCACCTATGGCGAGGCCTTGTTCACAGCGGTATCCGATCCCGTGCGTCCGTTCGTCGTGGCGTCGGCGGGCGCCCGGATCGTCTCGGCGGGCGGGCGCTTCCTGGTGCGTCGCCTGGATCGCGCCCCGTTGCAGGTGACCGCGCTGGACTCCGCGCTGGAGGTGCAGTCTCCGGGGCGGCCGTCGCAGCGACTGTCGCCGAGCATGGCGGTGCTGATGGACCGTGCCGACGCCGCGCCCACCGTGATCGACGCCGCCGTGGCCGGTCGAGCCCTGGCCTGGCGGGATCGGATGCTGGCGTTCCAGAACGATTCCCTGTCCAGCGCCGTGAGCGAGTTCGCACGCTTCAGCGACCGCAAGATCGTGCTGGCGGATCCGATTGTCGCCAATCTGCGCATCACGGGACTGTTCAGCGTGGATGACCCCGCCGCCTTCGCACGGGCGGCCGCCATCAGCCTGAACCTGCGCGCCACGGCGCGGGGCGACGAAATTCTTCTGTCTCGCGTCTGATTTTTCTCCGCACGTGGAGGAATGTTCCGCGAACCGTCGTCTTGGAGGTGATCGGTCGCATGGCCGGTCTTCAGTCAAACGGGTCGGGGGATGACCATGATGTCTTGGAAACAACGTCTGGCGGCGGGGGCGGCCGGGGCCGTTCTGATGCTGGGGGCCACGGGGGCGGTCGCTCAGGAGCGCAACTTCAGTGTTCCGGCTCAGCCGTTAAGCCAGGCCATACCGGAGCTGGCGCGCCAGGCCGGGGTCCAGATCACGGCCCCGACGGGTCATCTGGACGGGCGGCGCGCGCCGTCGGTCAGCGGGTCCATGGACGTTGAGGACGCGCTCAGCCGGCTGATCGAGGGCACCGATCTGGAGATCGCGGAGCATCGGGGCTCGACCATCGTCCTGCGCCGCCGCACCCAGGCCTCGGCCGACGCGGCCCAGGTCGAGGACGTCGTGGTCGTCGGCAGCCGCATCGCCGGGACGCGCATCAACGAGGCCCTGCCGGTCACCGTCATCGACCAGGACGACATCGACGCTATCGGCGCCACGGATGGCGACGATCTGTTCCGCGCCATCGCCCAGACCGGCGACGTCAACTTCAACGACGCCGACACCGACAACGGCGGCATCAACAATGCGCGCGGCGATGTGGCTTCGATCGACCTGCGAGCCATCGGCACCGGCAACACCCTGGCCCTGCTCAACGGCCGTCGGCTGGTCGCCCACCCCGGCACGCAGGTCGAGAACTTCGTGCCGGTCACGACGGTCAACACCAACGCCATCCCGACCATGGGCATCCGGCGCGTCGAAGTTCTGGCGGACGGCGCTGCGGCCCTCTACGGCACGGACGCCGTGGCCGGGGTGGTGAACTCGGTCCTGCGCAGCAATTTCGAGGGCTTCACCGCCGAGGCCGGGATCGGCCGCGACCGGGGCGGCATGGAGGAATATTCCTTCAGCTTCCAGGCGGGCAAGGACTTCAACCGCGGCAAGACCAACGTCTCCATCATGGGGGACTATCTGACCCGTGACCCGCTCTACATCTGGGAGCGGCCCGAATACGCCACCGTGGCGGGCCGGGTCGCGGCCTTCGCGGGGCGGGCGGAGGGACTGGACTACGGGACCTACAGCACCATCACCGCCTGGGCCGAAGGCATCCGTCTCAATCCCACGACCTATCAGCCGGCCGGGGCCACCACGCGGGTCAACGGCCAGACCCTGACGGCGACCTCGGGCAGCTTCCACATCCAGCCGAGCACCAATCCGGGCTGTCTGGCCAACGGCTTCCTGGCCGGGACCTGCTTCGACAACTCGACCCTGGCGACCACGACCGACGACGCCAACCTGCGCTACGACCTGGACACGATGCGCACCATCAGTTCGGGTGTCGAACGGGTGAACCTCTTCACCTTCATCAACCACGAGTTCGACAACGGCGTCGAGTTCTTCGGCGAGCTCGGCTACTACTGGGCCGACAGCTTCTCGCAGCGTCAGCAGGACACGCCCCTGGCCTCGCAGCGGGTGCTGATGTCGCCGACGGCCTACTGGAACCCTCTGGGCGCCACGGGCGTCACCGCACGCCTGCCGGGCCTGGTCACCGGCACGGGCACGACGCCCTTCCCGGCCGGCGGCGCCGCCGTCGAGATCCAGGACTTCCGGTTCGCCGATCTGGGCTATCGCAACGTCAACGTCGAGAACGAGACGACCCGCTACCTGGGCGGCTTCCGAGGCAAGTGGCGCGACTGGGACTGGGAGACCGGCCTGCTCTATTCCAAGGCGTCCGTCGCAGACGTGATGGACGGCATCTCGATGACCGAACTCCAGAAGGCCATCAACCTGACCACTCCGGCCGCCTATAATCCCTTCGGCGGCGGCGACCTGGCGAGCCCCAAGGACGGTCGCTTCGACGTCAACACCGCCGCCACCACGGATGCGCTCCTGGTGCGGGTCAAGCGGGTCGCCGAGACCGAACTGATGTTGTGGGACTTCAAGGTCTCCAACCCCGACATCTATCAGCTGCCCGGCGGTCCGGTCGGCTTCGCCGCAGGGGTAGAGGCGCGACGCGAGACCTTCGCCGAGGATCGCGACGACCGGCTGGACGGCACCATCACCTTCACCGATCTGGCGGGCGGCAAGTCCCAGAGCGATGTGATGGGCGTCAGCTACACCCCCGACAGCCATGGGG
>NZ_JBQVNM010000076.1:0-11668 GCF_052436175.1 Brevundimonas sp.
GCCCTGGCCGGATGCGTCCTGGCCGGCAAGCCGGGCGCCGGTCTGCGTCGCCGCGCCCTGTCGGGCCTCCCGGGCGCGCTCAGACACACGGTCGGTCCCGACGGCGGACACGCCTCGCGCAGCGCCGAGGCCGGGATGGAGCTGCTGCTCGATCTGCTGACGCTCGACGAGGCTCTCGGCCAGATTTCGGAGCCGCCGCTCGAGGCCCTGACCACCGCCATCGCCCGTCTGACCGAGGGACTGCGCCTGCTGACCCTGCCCGACGGACGGCTGATCAGCTTCCAGGGCGGGGGGCCGTCGCATGTCGAGCGCGTCGCCGCCGCCCGCGCCCATGACGAGAGCGTCTCCGAGGGCGTCGTGGCCGCCCCCTCCGGCGAAGTCGCCGGCTACCGACGCCTGCACGGCGCCCTGCTGACCGTGGTGGCCGACACCGCCCCCGTCGCCCCGGGCCCCTGGTCCGAGACCGCCTGCGCCCAGCCGATGGCGCTGGAAATCGCCTGCGGCAAGGATCGGCTGATCACCGGCTCGGGCTGGACCCCGCGCGCCGCCGACCGGGCGGGCCTGCGCCTGACGCCGGGCCATTCCACCCTGACCCTCGGCGAACAGTCCCTGGGCGAGCCGCTCGGCGGCTGGAAGGGCGATCTGCTCGGACCGCGTCTGGTGGGCCGCCCCGTCCACGTCGGCGCCGAATACCGCCAGGCCGAGGGCGCCGTCTGGCTGGAGATGGAGCATGACGGCTGGGCCGTGCCCTTCGGCCTGATGCACCAGCGCCGCCTCTATCTGGACCAGCGGCTGGACGAACTGCGCGCCGAGGAGCGGCTGCATCCCTCGCCCGGCCATGAGGAAATCGTCCGCGCCATCGCCGCCCCCTACGCCGTCCGCTTCCATCTGGAGCCGGGTGTGCAGGCGTCCCTGGCCCGCGACAAGCGCTCCATCCTGCTGCGCGGCCATTCCGGCCGCGGCTGGTGGTTCCGCACCGACGGGCCCGACGTGGCCGTCGAACCCAGCGTCCACATCGACGCCGGCCTGACCCGCCGCTCGCTCCAGATCGTCGTCCGCGGCTCGGCCCGCACCGACGCCGAGACCAAGATCCGCTGGAAGCTGAGCCCCGCCGGCGCCACGGGCGATCCGGAGTGAAGGGCGCGGCTTCCGCGCTGATGTTATGGATCGGCTTGGCGGCCTGTCAAAGCGCGACGCACCAGCCAAGGTTCGAAGACAGCAAGCGCCTTGAGGCCGGAATAAGGATGCCGCCTGGCGCGTCGCCCCTAGTATCCTATGCCCGCTACTATCTGCCGACGCAGACAGTATCGGCTGAAACATTGCCGTTCACGACGATTTCGGATCACCTGCCGCAACGATTGGATCATCCCTCGGAACTGGTCCTGGCCATTTTCATACGACCCGATATCGGTCTTGCGGACGCCGAACAGCGGTGGAACCGGGCCCCGGGGAGTTATCTCGTCGAAACGCTTCCCAGCGTGGTCCATGCTGGCTGCGGCGCAGTGAATGTTCTGATCGCTCCCGAGAGTGGCGAGATGATCGCAGCATGGTGCAACGTCGATCTCTGACGCATCTCGGCGGGTGACCCTCGGAGCCTGTGGTGCTAGACGCGCGCCCATCCCTCCCCGCCCCGGATTCGCCCCATGCCCGCCGCTCCCGATTTCCCGCCCGCCCCCGACGCGGTGAAGCCCGTCCGCGCCCTGATCTCCCTGTCGGACAAGACGGGTCTGGAGGACGCGGCGCGCGCGATGCACGAGGCGGGCGTCGAGCTGGTCTCGACCGGCGGCACCCGCGCGGCCATCGCCGGGTTCGGCCTGCCGGTGAAGGACGTCGCCGACCTGACCGGCTTCCCCGAGATGATGGACGGCCGGGTCAAGACCCTGCACCCCGTGGTCCACGGCGGCCTGCTGGGCGTTCGCGACGCGACCGAGCACAAGGCGGCCATGGACGAACACGGCATCGGGCCGATCGATATCGTCTGGATCGACCTCTATCCGTTCGAGAGCACCGTCGCCTCGGGCGGCGGCTTCGACGCCGTGATCGAGAACATCGACATCGGTGGCCCGGCCATGATCCGTTCGGGCTCCAAGAACCACGGCTATGTCGCCGTCGCCGTGGACGGCGAAAGCATCGGCCTGATCGTCGAGGCGCTGAAGGCGTCTGGTTCGACGTCGCTGGCCCTGCGCAAGCAGCTGGCCGCCCGCGCCTTCGCCCGCACCGCCGCCTATGACGCCGCCGTCTCCGGCTGGTTCGCGGGCCAGCTGGAAGACGCCGCCCCGGCCCGCAAATCCATCGCCGGCGCCCTGGCCCAGACCCTGCGCTACGGCGAGAATCCGCATCAGACGGGCGCCTTCTACCGCACGGGAGAGGCCCGCCCCGGCGTCGCCCACGCCACCCAGATCCAGGGCAAGGAGCTGGGCTACAACAATATCGCCGACGCCGACGCCGCCTATGAGCTGGTCGCCGAGTTCGAACAGCCCGCCTGCGTCATCGTCAAACACGCCAACCCCTGCGGCGTCGCAATCGGCAAAAACCTGTCCGAAGCCTATGCTCGCGCCCTGGAATGCGACGCCGTCTCGGCCTTCGGCGGCGTCATCGCCGTCAACCGGCCGCTGAACGGCGCCGACGCCCGGGCCATCACCGAGATCTTCACCGAGGTCGTTATCGCCCCCGGCGCCGACGATGAAGCCAAGGCCGTCTTCGCCGCCAAGAAGAACCTGCGCCTGTTGATCACCGACGGCCTGCCCGACCCGCATGGACCGGGCGAGGTCTTCCGTTCGGTCGCCGGCGGCTTCCTGGTCCAGTCGCGCGACCGCAGCCTGATAAAGCCGTTGGACCTGAAGATCGTCACCCGTCGCCAGCCGACGCCGACCGAGATCCAGGACATGCTGTTCGCCTTCACGGTCGCCAAACACGTGAAGTCCAACGCCATCGTCTATGCGAAGGACGGCCAGACGGCCGGCATCGGCGCCGGCCAGATGAACCGCCGCGACAGCGCCCGCATCGCCGCCATCCGCGCCCGCGAGGCCGGCGAGGCGAAAGGCCTTGCCCATTCCCTCGCCGAGGGTTCGGCCTGTGCGTCCGAAGCCTTCTTCCCCTTCGCCGACGGCCTGCTGGAAGCGGTCGCGGCCGGCGCCACCTCGGTCATCCAGCCGGGCGGCTCGATGCGCGACGCCGAGGTCATCGCCGCCGCCGACGAACAGGGCGTGGCCATGGCCTTCACCGGGGTTCGCGTCTTCCGCCACTGACGCCCTCGCGCCGCCCGGCGCCGTCCACCCCCAGAACGCCTCAACCCTCCGGACCCCCGTCCGGAGGGTTTTTTCGTGTCCGCATCCCCCACGACGTGCGGCCGCCTCACGGCGTCTGCGGATCGCTCGGCCCCCCAAAGCCGGACGCTTCAGCGCACTGGACATGCGGTGCGCGGTAAATCCAACCCTTGAGAACAGAATGCTTGGCCCTGAAAGCCAGCATTCAACCCAGAAACCCCAGAGCACAGGTGAAAACCACTCACAATCGCCCACGAATCCCAGATCGATGTCGCGTTTGGCGTCAGATCGGCCAAAATTTCCCTTCACGGAAATTTTTTGGGACGCACGAACATTTTCTCTGACGGGGCATAATAGGTATGATCTTTCGCAATCTTCTCGCATTGCGCCTGCTTTCAGCAATTCGATGGCGAAAATTCCGCAGCTCTGGAGAGTTTAGTCCAATAATGTCGATCGATCGTCCTAAGAGGAATGCCCGTTTCTACATTCGCCCCATATGGGCCGCTTGATTTGTAAGTTCGGACGGATATTGGATGATTTTACCAATCCGGCGAAACAGACTCGGCAGCCGGGGCCACTGTGGGAGTTTCAGCATGCGTTCCGTTCTCAGCGCGCGTCAGGAAGAGTGCCTGCGCCTCACCGCCTTCCGCACCGACCGGGAGATCGCGGCCGTGCTCGGGATTTCGGAAGCGACGGTGAAGAAGCACGTCCATGAAGCCTGTCAGCGTCTCGGGGTGAAACGCCGGAAGGCGGCCCTGGCCCTGCTGGCGCCCGTCGGGACTTCAGGACTGACCCCGGCCCCAGCTCTCGTTCCGGTCGAGGCGGCGCCGCCGGTCGCGACCACGCCCGTGGCGGCGAGCGCGGCGATCCCCGCAGCCCGCCTGGGCTATCGCGCCCCGCCCCGCAACGCCCTGGCGCGCGCGGCGATGATCGCCGGACTGGCCGTGGTCCTGATGGCGACCACGACCACCCTGACCCACATGATGGCGGACTATCATCGGGCGCTGGGCCGACTGGACCCGGCCGGCCTCGCCGCCTCGGCCACGGTCAGGCCAACCGCCGCTTACAACTGACCCGGCCCGATTGACCCGGCGCCTCGCTCTGGCCAAGTCGGCGATTGCGGCTATAGGTTGAACCTCATGGCCGCCCTTCAGCTTCTGCTCATCCTTGTTCTTCCGTTCGCTGCGGCCCTTGCGTGGTTCAGGGGCGGACGCCCGGAACGCACGGCCGTAGCGGCGATTCTGGCGTCCTGGTCCGTCGGCCTGGCCCTGGCGGACCTGCAACTGGGCCGCAGCGCGCTCGGTCCAGCCCTGTGCGATGTCGCGCTGCTCGTCGTTCTGGGGGGGCTGGCCTTCCGTCAGGACCGCTGGTGGCTGCTGGCCGCCACCGCGACCCAGAGCCTGGTCGTCGCGGCCCATCTGGCCCTGGCCCTGCAACCGGACCTGACCGAGAGCGAGAATCTGGCCGCCCTGGCCGTGTTCCGACTGCTGTGCCTTCTGACCCTGTCCGCGGGGGTGTTGGAGCGCTGGCTGGCGGGCGAGCCCCCAGCCGCCCCGGGTCTGGCCCGTCCGCGCCTGGCCTCTCAGGACACGGACAAGGCGCCGAAAGGGCGACCGGCGGGAGCCTAGCTCTTGCACATATAAAGATGTCTTTATATGTCTGCGCCCACCGCCTTGGCGCAATCGGAGCTCGTCTTGTCCCGCACCTCCTTCTTCTTCACCTCTGAAAGCGTTTCCGAGGGCCATCCCGACAAGGTCGCGGATCGCATCTCCGACACCGTCGTGGACCTGTTCCTGTCCAAAGACCCCTTCGCCCGGGTGGCGTGCGAGACCCTCACCACCACCAATCTGGTCGTGCTGGCCGGCGAAATCCGCGGCCAGGGCATCATGGACACCGAGGGCAACTGGGCCCCGGGCGTCAAGGACGAGATCGAGGCCGCCGTGCGCGCCGCCGTCAAGGACATCGGCTACGAACAGTCCGGCTTCCACTGGGAGAAGTTCGAGTTCCAGAACCATCTCCACCCCCAGTCCGCCCACATCGCCCAAGGCGTCGACGCCTCGGAAGAGAAGGATGAGGGCGCGGGCGACCAGGGCATCATGTTCGGCTACGCCTCGAACGAGACCCCGGAACTGATGCCGGCCACCCTCCAGTACAGCCACAACATCCTGAAGAAGCTGGCCGAACTGCGCCACGCCGGCGGCACGATCCTGGAGCCCGACGCCAAGAGCCAGGTCACCCTGCGCTATGAGGACGGCAAGCCGGTCGCCGCGACCTCGATCGTCGTCTCGACCCAGCACGCCGAAGGCAAGACCCAGGCCGAGGTGGCCGCCGTGGTCAGGCCGGTGGTCGAAAGCGTCCTGCCCCAGGGCTTCATCACCAACGAGACCGTCTGGCACATCAACCCGACCGGCACCTTCGAGATCGGCGGGCCGGACGGCGACGCCGGCGTGACCGGCCGCAAGATCATCGTCGACACCTATGGCGGCGCGGCGCCCCACGGCGGCGGCGCCTTCTCGGGCAAGGATCCGACCAAGGTGGACCGTTCGGCCGCCTACGCCTGCCGCTACCTGGCCAAGAACGTGGTCGCCGCCGGTCTCGCCGACCGCTGCACCATCCAGATCTCCTACGCCATCGGTGTGGCCAAGCCTCAGTCGATCCACGTCGATCTGCACGGCACCGGCAAGATCGCGGAATCGGTTCTGGAAGAGAAGATCCTGGGCCTGATCGGCGGCGCCACCCCACGCGCCATCCGCGAGCACCTGGGCCTCAACAAGCCCATCTACGCCCGCACCGCCGCCTACGGCCACTTCGGCCGCGAGCCCGACGCAGAAGGCGGCTTCTCCTGGGAGAAGACCGATCTGGTCGATCAGCTGAAGGCCCTGGTCTGATCACCGCCTGATCCTTCGGGATCCCCGATTTCGCCGGCCGTTCCGAAAGGCGCGGCCGGCGTTTTCGTCTTCGGCGGCTTCTTTCCGTCCCCATCACCCGCTACAGGGCCCGCCATGCCCGCTTCCAAGCCCTCCGATCCCGACGCCGACACCAGCGCCCATCGTCCCCTGAGGACCTTCGGCCGCATCAAGTCGCGGCCGATCAAACCCCTGCAGGCGGCCCTGTTCGACAGCCTGCTGCCGTCCATCGCCGTGCCCGACCCGGCGGCGGGACCGATCGATCCGATGGCCCTTATGGCCGGCTCGACCTCGGCCTGGCTGGAGATCGGCTTCGGCGGCGGCGAACATCTGGCGGCCCAGGCGGCGCGCAACCCGGACACCGTCATTCTCGGCTGCGAGCCCTTCCTGAACGGGGTCGCCTCCCTGCTGCGCCATGTGGACGAGGGTGGTCTGAAGAACGTCCGCATCCATGCCGACGACGCCCGCGCGGTGGTCCAGGCCCTGAACCCTGCCTCCCTGGACCGGGTGATGATCCTCTTCCCCGATCCCTGGCACAAGGCGCGCCACAACAAGCGGCGTCTGGTTCAGGACGAGTTCGTCGCCGACCTCGTGCGGGTGCTGAAGCCAGGCGGGCGGCTGCGCTTCGTCACCGACTGGGAGAACTACGCCGACTGGGCACGGGAGAAGTTCGACGCCAACCCCGCGCTCCAATTCACTGGGCCCGCCGACCGTCACGCGGCGCCCGACGACCATGTCGTCACCCGCTATGAGGAAAAGAAGCTGGGCGACATCGCCCCCATCTTCCTCGACTTCGTCAGGATCTGAGACGAAGCGCGGGCCAGAGCTTCAACAGGCCCTGCCGCGTCGCCAGCACCAGACCCGACTTGACCGCCGCCCCGATCAGGAAGGGCGTGAATCCCGCCGCCAGCGCCGCCTCCAGCCCCATGGCACGCGCCAGCCAGGCCGCGCCGAGACCCAGCAGGACCAGATGGGCGACGAACAGGACGGCCAGCCCCGCGACCGGCCGGTCCAGCAGGCCCCGACTCGCCGCCGCCCCCGTCAGCCCCGCCGCGATCGGAAAGGCGACCAGATAGCCCGCCGTCGGCCCGGCGAACGGCGACAGTCCGCCCGCTCCGTCCGACAGAACCGGCAGGCCGATCAGCGCCGCCGCCAGATAGACCAGCACCGCCGCCACACCCCATCGCGCGCCCAGAACCGCCCCGGCCAGCAGCACGGCCCAGCTCTGCATTGTCATCGGCACCGGATGCATGGGAATGTCGAACCGCGCCGACAGGGCCATCAGCCCGGCGAAGACCAGGGCCAGACCTAAGGTCGTCAGAGAGGGGCCTCGCGCATCCATGATGCGCCGAAGATCACGGCGACGCTTCCGTCGCAAGCCCCGCCTTCCTATCTGCTCCGCCACGGGCGCGCCGCGCCCGCCACCCTTGAAGGACATCCCATGAGCTTCGGCCTCTATGACGCCTCCGCCCCCGTCTTCGTGCGCGCCCTCACCAACCTCTCGGCCCTGATGGACAAGGCCCTGACCCAGGGATTCGATGAGGCGAAACTGCTGGAGGCGCGACTGGCGCCTGACATGCGGCCCTTCCCCAGCCAGATCCAGCTGGCCTCCGATTCCGCCAAGGGCGCCGTGGCCCGCCTGACCGGAACGGACAATCCGTCGATGGCCGACACAGAGGCCAGCTTCGCCGAGCTCAAGGCCCGCATCGACGCCACGATCGCTTTCATACACTCCGTCGACGCCTCGGCCTTCGAAGGCGGCGAGGATCGCGACGTGGTGCTGAAATTCCCCGGCGGCGAACAGCATTTCAAGGGCGGCGCCTATCTGACCGGTTTCGCCCTGCCCAACTTCTTCTTCCACGTGACCACGGCTTACGCCCTGCTGCGCGCGGCCGGGGTCGAGATCGGCAAGCGGGACTACCTCGGCCGCGCCTGAAGGTCCGCATGACGTAGGCGGCGAACGAAGGGGGCTGACAACCCTCTTCGATGGGCCTATATGGCCTCCCACATCGTTAGACCGGCGTCCAACGGCGTCGTTCCAAGCGGCGGCCCTGGATGGCCAGCCGCTTTTTTCTTGCCTGCTTCAGAGCCCGAACCCAGAGACCCCGCCTTGCGCGCCAAGACCGCCCAGGACCGCCAGCTGATCGAACTGATCGACCCCATCGCGGAGTCGCTCGGCCTCGACATCGTGCGCGTGCGCCTGATGGGCGGCTCGCTGCGCCAGCGGCTTCAGATCATGGCCGAGCGTCCCTCGGACAACGACATCTCGGTCGAGGAATGCGCCCGTCTGTCGCGCGCCGTGTCGGAGGTGTTCGACGCCGCCGACCCCATCCCCGGCGAATACCTGCTGGAGGTGTCGTCGCCCGGCGTGGATCGTCCCCTGACCCGGCTCAAGGATTTCGACCTCTTCGAGGGCTTCGAGGCCCGGCTCGAATCCGACCGGATGATCGAGGGCCGCAAACGCTTCAAGGGCATCGTCGCCGGAACCGAGGGCGAGAACGTCTGCATGGACCTGGACGGCGAGGACGACACCGCCCTGATCCCCTTCGACTGGCTGGTGGACGCCAAGCTGGTCATGACCGACGCGCTTCTGAAGCGCGGCGCCGAAATCCGCGCCCGTCGCGGCGAACCTGAAGACGACGGGCTGCCCGAAGGGGCGGCCGAAGATCAAACCGACACCAAGACCCAATCTGAGGACAAAGCCTGATGGCCGTCACCGGTATTTCCGCCAACCGTCTCGAACTGCTCCAGATCGCCAATGCGGTCGCCCAGGAGAAGAATATCGATCGCGAGATCGTCATCGAGGCCCTGGAAGAAGCCATCCAGAAGGGCGCCAAGTCGCGCTACGGCGCCCACCACGACATCCGCGCCAGGATCGATCCGAAGACCGGCGAGCTGGCCCTGACCCGTCACGTCACCATCGTCGAGGACGACTGGCAGCCGGAAGACGAGCTGGAGGAGTTCAACGACTCGGCCATGGTCCGCCTGCGCGATGCGTCCAAGCGTGATCCCGAAGCCGTGGTCGGCAAGGAATATGTCGAGGATCTGCCGCCGTTCGAGTTCGGTCGCGTCCAGACCCAGATGGCCCGTCAGGTCATCACCGGGAAGGTCTGCGAGGCCGAGCGCGCCAACCAGTATGAAGAGTTCAAGGACCGCGTCGGCGAGATCGTCAACGGCACCGTCAAGCGCGTCGAATACGGCAACACCATCGTCGATCTGGGCCGGGGCGAGGGCATCATGCGCCGCGACCAGTCGATCCCGCGCGAGGTGTTCAACATCGGCGACCGCATCCGCACCTACATCTACGACGTCCGCGCCGAGACCAAGGGTCCGCAGATCATGCTCAGCCGCGCCCACCCGGGCTTTATGGCCAAGCTGTTCGCCCAGGAGGTGCCAGAGGTCTATGACGGCGTGATCGAGATCCGCGCCGCCGCCCGCGACTCCGGCTCGCGCGCCAAGATGGCCGTGCTCTCGAACGACTCCTCCATCGACCCCGTCGGCGCCTGCGTCGGTATGCGCGGCTCGCGCGTCCAGGCGGTCGTGGCCGAGCTGCAGGGCGAGAAGATCGACATCATCCAGTGGAACCCGGATGAGCCGACCTTCATCGTCAACGCCCTGGCTCCGGCGGAAGTCTCCAAGGTGGTGCTCGACGAAGAGGCCGGTCGCGTCGAGGTGGTCGTGCCCGACGAACAGCTGTCGCTGGCCATCGGCCGTCGCGGCCAGAACGTGCGTCTGGCCTCCCAGCTGACCGGCTGGCAGATCGACATCATCACCGAGTCCCAGGACAGCGAGCGCCGCCAGAAGGAGTTCGCCGAACGCACGGCCCTGTTCCAGGAAGCCCTGGACGTGGACGAGGTCATCGCCCAGCTGCTGGTCACCGAAGGCTTCGCCACGGTCGAAGACCTGGCCTTCGTCGAATCCTACGAAGTCGCCGAGATCGAGGGCTTCGACGAGGAAACCGCCGAGGACCTCCAGACCCGCGCCCGCGAATATCTCGACAAGCAGGCCGCCATTCTGGACGCCAAACGCACCGAACTGGGCGTCGAGGATGGCGTTCTGGACGTGCCGGGCGTGACCCTGCCCATCGCGGTCGCCCTGGGCGAAGGCGGCGTCAAGACGGTCGAGGATCTGGCCGACCTGGCCACCGACGAAATCCGCGGCGGCCACGAGGTCGTCAACGGTGAGCGGGTCAAGGTCGCCGGCGTGCTGGAAAGCTTCAACCTGTCCCAGGAAGACGCCGAAATGCTGATCCTCCAGGCCCGCGTCGCCGCCGGCTGGATCGACGCCTCCGAACTGCCCCAGCCCGAGCCGGAATACGAGGACGAGGTCGAATACGCCGAGGGCGAATACGACCCCGACGCCGTCTTCGGCGAGGCCCCCGCCTACGAAGCTGAATCCGACGTCGAGGCCGACGCCTCGGCCGACGACGACCAGCCCCAAGACGCGTGATGGGAGCCCGGGCCGTCCATGACTTTCCGCGAGGCGCACGCATCGGATAGGGATCGCCGCGATCTGGTCACCGGCCAGGTCATGGATGAATCTCGTCTGATCCGTTTCGTCGCGGGACCGGACGGCTCGGTCGCCCCCGACCTGGGCCGGAAACTGCCCGGGCGCGGCCTGTGGGTCGCCGCCGACCGCGCCTCGGTCGCCGCGGCGGTCAAGAAGAACCTCTTCGCCCGCTCGGCCCGCGCGCCGTTGAAGCCCGCCGCCGACCTGCCCGACCTGGTCGAGCGGCTGCTGGTCCGCCGCGTTCTGGACCAGCTGGGTCTTGCCCGACGCGAAGGCGTGCTTATCTCAGGTTTCGAGAAATCGGCGGCCGCCCTCCGTTCGGGATCGGTCGCCTGGGTCATCGAGGCCAGCGACGGCGCGGCCGACGGACGCGGAAAAATCCTCAACCTGGCCCGCCACCAGAGCGCCCGCATCTGCGGCGCGTTCACCGCCGACGATTTGAGTTTGGCCCTTGGGCTGGAAAATGTGATACACGCCGTGCTTCTCGCGGGCGGGCGGGCTGACCGCTGGACCGCCGAGATGGATCGGCTGGCGGGTTTTCGCCCCCTGCGACCAACGGACTGGGACCGGGTTCGCCCCTCTGACGAGGCGACGGAGACGGTCCGCGCCGGGTCAGGCGACGACCCGGGAGACGAGCCTTGACGGGCTGAATTGACGGGCGGGGTCTGGTTCCTGTGCGGGACCGGGCTGCGCACGGCTTTTTGTGTTTGCGTGACGATTTGAGATTTCGGCGGACTTCCCCGCCCACGAGTAAAGCGACCGGATGAGCGACGAGAACGACAAGACCAACGAAGGCCAGAGCAACGCCACGGGCGCCCCGTCGACGACGGGCCCCCGCGCGCCGCTCAGCCTGAAGCCGCGCGCGACCGGATCGGTCGCGACGGGCACCGTGCGCCAGAGCTTCAGCCATGGCCGCACCAAGACGGTGGTGGTCGAGACCAAGCGCCGCGCCGGACCGACCGGCGGGCCGCAGCGCCCGACCGGCTT
>NZ_JBQVNM010000077.1:0-11630 GCF_052436175.1 Brevundimonas sp.
GGCCCGCGGCTGGGGGGCGGTTCTGGTCATCACCGGACAGGGACGGCGCGGCGGGACCGGGGTGATCCGCAGCTCCGTCCACGAATGGTTGCACGCCCCGGCCCTGAGGACCGTGGTATCCGGCTTCGCCCCCGCCGCGCGCCGGCACGGCGGCGACGGCGCCATCTATGTGACGTTGAGACGGCGCTGACCTCAGGCGGTCAGAACGAGGCCGTTCTGCTGCGCCAGTTGATCCAGCTTCACCATCGGGCGCGGGCCCCAGTGGGCGATGACTTCGGAGGCGGCCAGCGAGCCCAGCTTGCCGGCGTCGGCCAGCGACAGGCCGCGCGCCACGCCCAGCAGGAAGCCGGCGGCGTACTGGTCGCCGGCGCCGGTGGTGTCGACCACCTTGTCGATCGGGAAGGCGGCGACCGGGACCCGCTCCTCGCCGCGAATGACGACCGAGCCATGCTCGCCGCGCGTGACGGCGGCCAGTTCGACGAGGGCGGCCAGTTGGGCGGCGGCGGCGTCGAAATCGTCTGTCTCGAACAGCGCGGCCAGTTCGCCTTCGTTGGCCAGGACGATGTCAGCCGACTGTTCGATGAAGGCCAGCAGCTCAGCGCGCCAGCGGGCGACGACGAAGGTGTCCGACAGGGTGATGGCGACCTTGCGCCCGGCGGCGTGGGCGGCGGCGGCGGCGGCCTCGAAGGCGGCGCGGGCCGGGGCCGGATCGAACAGATAGCCTTCCAGATAGACGATCTCGCTGTCGCCGATCAGGGCGACGTCGATGTCCGAGGCTGCCAGCTGGTTGGCGGCGCCGAGGAAGGTGCACATGGTCCGCTGGCCGTCGGGAGTGACATTGATCAGGCAGCGGCCGGTTCCGGCGCCGCCGACCAGCGGGGCGGTGTCGAAATGCACGCTCGAGGCGCGGATGTCGTGGCTGAAGACCTCGCCCAGCGTATCCTCGGCCACCTTGCCGATGTAGGCCGCGCGACCGCCGAACGAGCCGACGCCCGCGACGGTGTTGCCCGCCGATCCGCCGGAGGCCTCGACCCCCGCCGCCATGGCGTCATAGAGGGCCGCGCTCTGGTCCTCGTCCACCAGTTGCATCGAGCCGGGCGTCAGGGACTGGGCGCTCAGGAAGGCGTCGTCGCAGGGGCTCAGGACATCGACGATGGCGTTGCCGACGGCGCAGACATCATAACGGGCGGTGGAGGGGTTCTGGATCATGGCCGCCCCATAGCGGACGGGGCGCCGACTGTCGATGATCGCATAAGGATGTCCTTATGGGTTGGAACCCTTGGGGCTTGGGTGGCGACCTACGCTTGCGACGCGCTATAGGGCGGCCATGACCGAGATCTCCATCCTGACGCCCGATCCCGCCGACCCCTCCTACCGCGGCCAGTGGCCGGGGGTGCTGGAGCGACTGCAGTCGGCCCTGTCGGCGGCGGGTGTGACGGCCGTGCCCACCCCCTGGGTCGATCATGTCGAGGACGCCTCGGGGCTGGCGAACTATTCGCTGATCCTGCCGGTGCTGGTCTGGGGCTACCATCGCGACCATGAGCGGTTCTTGCGGGCGACGCGGACCTGGACAGACGCCGGCCTGCCCCTGGCCAACCCGGCCTCTGTGCTGGGCTGGAACTCGGACAAGGCCTATCTGGGTCGGCTGGCCGAGCGCGGCGTGGCCATTCCGCCGACGATCTGGAGCGAGAGGGTGACCGCCGACCAGGTCGAGGCCGCCTTCGATGCGCTGGGCGCCGAGACCCTGGTGGTCAAGCCGACCGTCTCGGGCGGGGCGTGGAAGACGCTGCGCCTCGACCGGGGCGAGCCCTTGACCGATCCTCCGCTCGGCGCGGCGATGATCCAACCCTATCTGTCGTCGATGGAGACGGAGGGGGAGACCAGCCTGCTGTTCTTCGGCGGCCGGTTCAGCCATGCGGTCAACAAGCGGCCCGTGCCCGGCGACTTCCGCATCCAGGTGCAGTTCGGCGGAACCTACGCCTCTGTGACCCCGCCCGACGACGCCCTGGCCTTTGCCCACACCGTTCTGGCGGCGGTGGAGGAGCCCCTGCTCTACGCCCGGATCGACCTGGCCCGGGACGCGGCCGGGAACTGGGTGCTGATGGAGGCCGAGCTGATCGAGCCGGACTTCTATCTCAAGAACGACCCCCGCGCGGGCGCCGGCTTCGGCGAAGCGGTGCGGGAGCGGCTGGGGCTCTGATCCACCCCGAAACCGCCTGTCATTGCAGCGGATATGGCCAATCGCCGCCGATGTGATAGCCTTAAGGTAACCGGTGTCTATTTGTCCGGCGGCCGTCGCCGCCAGAAGAAGAAAGCCCGGGCTGGAGAGGAAGAATGACCCACCGTTTCGGCCTGTCGCTGGCCACCGCCCTGATGTTCGCCGTGCCTGTGGCGGCCTGCGCGACGCCGATCCCCGCCGCAGCCCAGACGGCCGCCGCCGCGCCTTCCGTGGTCTGGAACGCCGAAATCCTGAAACGCGACCCCGCCTGGTTCGCCTCGGCCGAGGCGCGGGCGGTGGCGGACAATGTGCTGAAGTATCAGTCGGCCGAGGGCGGCTGGCCCAAGAACATGTCTCTGGCGATCCCGCCGACGGGACCGATCTCGCCCGGCTCGACCAACACCATAGACAATCAGGCGACCACCGTGCCGATGGCCTATCTGGCGCGGGTGATCTCCGCCAATGCCGAGGCGGACACGACCGCCTATCGCGCCGCCTTCGACCGGGGCCTCGACTGGCTGCTGGCGGCGCAATATCCGAACGGCGGCTGGCCCCAGTTCTACCCCCTGCGCGGCGGCTATTACGACCACATCACCTTCAACGACGACGCCATGGTGCGGGTGCTGAACCTGTTGCGCGAGATCGAGAGCGGACGCGGACCCTATGGGTTTGTCGATGCGGAACGTCGGGCCAGGGCGGCGGACGCCACGGCGCGCGGCCTCGACGTCATCCTCAAGACCCAGATCCGCAAAGACGGCCTCCTGACCGTCTGGTGCGCCCAGCACGATCAGGTCACGCTGGCGCCCGCCTGGGCCCGCCGGTTCGAACCCCCGTCCTATTCCGGCGGGGAGAGCGTGGGCATCACCCGCTATCTGATGAGCCTGCCCGACCCCTCGCCCGAGGTGATCGCGGCCGTCGAGGGATCGGTCGCCTGGTTCCGCGCCCACGCCATTCCCGGCATCCGCATCGAGAGCTTCACCGACGCGGAGGGTCACCGCGACCGTCGGGTGGTCCAGGACGCTTCGGCCGGGCCGCAGTGGGCGCGCTTCTATGATCTGGAGACCGGCAAGCCGATCTTCATGGGCCGCGAGTCGGTCGCCAAGGCCAGCCTGGCCGAGATCGAGCAGGAACGCCGCGCGGGCTACAGCTACTACGTCGATTCAGCCGCCCGCCTGCTGGACGCCGACTATCCGGCGTGGAAGCGGCGTCTAGGCTAACGCCATCAGACCCGCCCGCGACGGGCACAGATCCGAAATCACGCATCCCCCGCAGTTGGGCTTCCTCGCCGTGCAGGTGTAGCGGCCGTGCAGGATCAGCCAGTGGTGGGCCTTGGGCAGGAAGGCTGCGGGCACGATCCGGTGGAGCTGGGCCTCGACCTTGTCGGGCGTCGCGGCGTTGGCCAATCCCAAACGGTGGGAGACGCGGAACACATGGGTGTCCACCGCGATGGCCGGTTCGATGCCCAGCTCGTTCAGCACCACGCTGGCCGTCTTGCGGCCCACGCCGGGCAGAGCCTGCAGCGCCTCCCGGGTCAGGGGCACCACCCCGCCGTGCTCCTCTTGCACGATCCGGCTCAGGGCGATGACGTTCCTGGCCTTGCCGCGATACAGGCCGATGGAGGCGATGTACGGGACCAGCCCCTCCTCGCCGAGCGCCAGCATCTTCGCCGGTGTGTCGGCGACGGCGAACAGCCGGTCGGTGGCCTTGTTGACCGAGACGTCCGTGGCCTGGGCCGAGAGGGCGACGGCGACGACCAGCGTATAGGGATCGGTGAAGTTCAGCTCGGTCTTCGGTTCCGGCATGACCCGGGCCAGACGCTCGAAAATACCTTCGACGCGATCCTCGTTCGGGGGCCAACGCAGGGTCGGAATGGCCGCGCCGGTCATGACGGCAGGGCGTTTGGCGACGGGTTTGCGCGTGGACTTCGCGGACCGGACGGGAGACTTCGCCATCAGGAATCCATGGCGCGCGCCGGCCGGGCGTCGGCGTGGCGAGCGCGCGCGAAAAGGGGCGATGCGGCAGGCGGAAGTAGCTCGGTCACGCGCTGAAACATGACGAGCGCAAAAAAGGGCGCAAGGGCGTATTGATTTGTGGACGCGACCGTCCATTTTAGCGCCGCCTCTCCCAGCTGCTTCAATTGGTCGCACATGTCCGCCGATCCCCTCGCCCCGACCCCCGCCCCGAAATCCGCAGCCAGAAAGCGCCTCCCCTTGATCGTGGCGGGCGTCGTCGCCGTCGCCCTGATCGTCGGCGGCTTCGTCTGGTGGCAGAACAAGCAGCGCTGGGAGGCGACCGACAACGCCTTCGTCCAGGCCGACACCACCCTGATCAGCCCCCAGATCGCCGGCTACGTCTCCGAGGTGCTGGTCGGGGACAACCAGCAGGTCCAGGCCGGTCAGATTCTGGTCCGCCTGGATGACGCCGATCAGAAGGCGGCCCTGTCCAAGGCCGAGGCCGCCCTGGCCGCCGCCGTCGCGGCCGTCGGCAATGTCGACGCCCAGTCGGCGCAGGATCAGGCCACGGTGGCCGCCCGCGCCGCCGCCGTGCAGCAGGCCCGCGCCCAGGCCGGTCTCGCCCAGGCCGAGGTCGATCGTTACGGCAAGCTGGCCGCACAGGGATGGGTCTCGCAGCAACGCATCCAGACCGAACGCGCCGGCGCCGTCTCGGCCCAGGCGACGGTCGCCCAGGCCCAGGCCGCCCTCACCGCCGAACAGCGCACCGCCGCCGTGCGCGGCTCGTCGCGCGAACAGGCGCTCGCCGCCGTCGAACAGGCCCGCGCCGCCGTCGAACAGGCCCGGATCGCCCTGGACCGCACCGTCATCCGCGCGCCGTCCGCCGGGGTTGTCGGCGCCCGCAGCGTGCGCGTCGGCCAGTATGTGACGCCGGGTCGCCAGCTGCTGTCGGTCGTGCCCCTGGCCGACACCTATGTGGTCGCCAACTTCAAGGAGACCCAGCTGGACCGGCTGCGTCTGGGCCAGACGGTCGAGATCAAGGCCGACGCCTTCAAGGGCGAGCCCCTGCACGGCCGCATCCAGAGCTTCGCCCCGGCGACGGGCTCTGAGTTCGCCCTGATCCCGGTCGAGAACGCCACCGGCAACTTCACCAAGATCACCCAGCGGGTGCCTGTCCGCATCGTGGTCGATCGCGACCCCGGCGAACCCGCCCTGCGCCCCGGCCTGTCTGTCGAGGTCAAGGTGGATCTGAAGAGCCCCGGCGGCCAGAGCTTCGCCGAGACGGCCGGCGCCCGGCAGGTCGCCGATGTTCAGGGAGCGGCAGGCCGGTGACCGACGCCGTCTCCCCGACGGCCGCTGCGTCGGGCAATCCGGGCGCCGCGTCCGGTTCCGGCTCCGGCCCCGTGGCGGATGCGCCCCAGATCAACTGGACCATGCTGCTGCTTGGTTTCGCCGGCATGGTCATCGGCCAGTTCATGGCCATTCTGGACATCCAGATCGTCGCCGCCTCCCTGCCCCAGATCCAGGCCGGCATCGGCGCCTCGGCTGACGAAATCAGCTGGATCCAGACCGCCTATCTGATCCCCGAGGTCGTGATGATCCCCCTGTCGGGATACCTGTCGCGGCTGTGGGGCACGCGGATGGTTTTTCTCGTTTCCTGCACCGGCTTCCTGCTGATGAGCGTGGCGACCGGCCTGTCGAACTCCATCGACGCCATGATCTTCTTCCGCGCGCTTCAGGGCTTCGTCGGCGGGGCGATGATCCCGACCGTCTTCGCCGTCGCCTTCACCGCCTTTCCGCCGGACAAGCGGATCACCGCCTCCATCGTCATGGGTCTGATCGTCACCCTGGCGCCGACGGTCGGCCCGACCCTGGGCGGCCACCTGACCGAGTGGCTGAGCTGGCGCTGGCTGTTCTTCATCAATGTCGCGCCGGGCATGCTGGTCCTGTTCCTGGTCAGCCGCTACGCCCATTTCGACAAGGGCGATCCGTCCTTGGCCAAGGGGTTCGACTGGGCGGGTCTGGGCCTGATGGCGACCTTCCTGATGAGCCTGCAGTATGTGCTGGAAGAGGGGTCCAAGAACGACTGGTTCGCCGACGACGCCATCCTGCTGCTGGCCGTGATCGCGGCCGTCACCGGCCCGGCCTTCGTCTGGCGCTCGCTGAGCTATCGCAATCCGATCGTGGAACTGCGCGCCTTCACCAACCGCAACTTCATGGTGGGTGTCGTGATGACCTTCACCGTCGGCGCGGCCCTGTTCGGCGGCACCTTCCTATTGCCCCTGTTCCTTGCGCGGGTGCGGGACTATTCGCCGGCCGAGGTCGGCACGACCATGGTGGTCTCGGGTCTGGCCATGTTCCTGACGGCGCCCTTCGCCGGTCGTCTGGTGCGGCTGGTCGATCCGCGCATCCTGATGTTCGGCGGCTTCATGCTCTGCGCCTGGGGCATGTGGGACGCCCATGCGGTGACCCAGGAATGGGGCTTCTGGCAGTTCGCCGGGGTTCAGGCCCTGCGCGGCGTCGGGGTCATGATCGCCATGATCGCCTCGCAACAGGTCACCATGTCCACCCTGCCGCCCCACATGGTGAAGAACGCCTCGGGTCTGGTGAACCTCAGCCGCAACGTCGGCGGCGCCTTCGGTCTGGCCATGCTCAACACCTCCCTGACCACCAACACCGCCCTGCACATGGGCGAACTGACCAGCCGGATCAGCCAGGGCGATCAGGCCATGCAGGAGATGATCGCGGGGATTTCCGCCCTGATGGCCAACTCCATCGACCCCGAGGGCGCGGCGATGAAGGCGGTCAACGGCATCCTGCTCCGTCAGGCCACCACCCTGTCGTTCGGCGACGCCTTCGCGGCCCTGGCGGTCGGTTGCGCCTTCGCGGCATTCGTCACCCTGTTCGCCAAGCCGGTGAAGATCCCGGCCGGCGGCCCGCCCATGGACGCGCACTGACCCATGCCCAGAGCCGTCGGCCAGATCGATCCGAAGAAGTCCGAGGCCATCCTCGAGGCCGCCCAGACCCTGTTCTCCGAACGCGGCCTGACCGTCTCCATGGCCGAGATCGCGCGTCAGGCGGGGGTGTCGAAACAGACCCTCTACAACCGCTTCCCCACCAAGACCGACATCGGCCGGGCCCTGGCGCGCCAGAGGTCGGACGCCGTGACCGCGCCGCTCAGGGGGCCGGGCGAACCGCTGGAGGTGCTGACCGCCTTCGCCCGGTCGATGATCGAACGCATCTGGGCGGCCGACAAGGGCGCCTCGCTGCGCGGCGTCGCCCTGATGGCGCCCCATGCGCCGGACGTGGCCGCCGCGGTCTATGAGGGCGGCCCGGGGGAGTCGCTGCGGCGTCTGGCCGGGTGGCTGGCGCTGCAGCACGAACAGGGCCGGCTGACCATTCCCGACCCCGAGGCGGCCGCCGAGATGTTTTCCGGCATGGTGCTGGGCTACGCCCATCTGCGGCATTTCATGGGGGTGTCCCAGCCGGAGGTCGTCGCCGAGGCCAAGGCGCGCGACGCCGCCATTCGCTTCATCCGCGCCTTTTCCGCCTGACCGAACGGGCCTAAAGCCGGGGCCTGTTCACCGGAGTTTCGCCATGCTGATCCATCTGTCGTCCTGGCCCGAGATCGACGCCCGCATCGCCGGTGGCGCCAAGACCGTCGTCGTCCCCATCGGCTCCAACGAACAGCACGGGCCGACGGGTCTGCTGGGCACCGATTGGTTGTGCCCCGAGATCATCGCCCATGCGGCCGAGAAGACCGACGACAGCCTGATCGTGGCCCCCACCTTCAACATCGGCATGGCCCAGCATCACCTGGCCTTCGCCGGCACCATCTCCCTGCGCCCCTCGACCTTCATGGCGGCGATCACGGACTGGGTCTCGTCGCTGAGCCGTCACGGCTTCGAACGGATCTATTTCCTCAACGGCCACGGCGGCAATGTCGCCACCATCGAGGCGACCTTCAGCGAGATCTATGCGGAGTGGAGTTTCGTCGAGGAACAGCCGCCGATGGTGCTCAAGCTGAGGAACTGGTGGGACCTGCCTGGCGTCAACAGCCTGTGCAACCGCCTGTTCCCGACCGGCCACGGCATGCACGCCACCCCGTCCGAGATCGCCGTCACCCAGGCCGCCTATCCCGACCGGATCAAGACGGCCGACTACAGCCCGCAGATCGCGCCCAGCGGGCCCATCCGCGACGCCCTCGACTATCGCGCCCGCTTCCCCGACGGCCGGATCGGCTCGGACCCGGCCCAGGCCAGCCCGGAGAAGGGTCAAACCATCATCGACGCCGCCGTTCCCGCCCTGCTGCGCGACGTCGCCGATTTCGCGAATGAAACCTTGCCGTAAAGGCCAACGGGGTCCATCGACAGGTCATGGCCACTGCTTTTCATCAGGGTATGACCCTGCTCGACGACTTCCTGCGTGATAGCCGCGTGGCCGCCCGGAACGCGCGCACCGCCGCCGATACGGCTGTTGCGGGCGGGGCCATGATGCAGGCGGCCGGCGACGTGATCGCCGCCCGCATGGACATCCTGACCGCCGGCCTCGTCGATCCGGGCAAGACCGACCTGACCGAAATCTCCCTGATGAGCGCGGAAAAGATGAAGGCCGCCTCGGCCTCCGCCGCCGCCATGACCCGCAGCCTGGGCGAGATCGGCCAACGCCTGTCGAAATCGGCCGCCGACGAGATGCAGCAGGCGGGTCGCGCCGCCTCGGCCATGACCACGGCCGCCACCCCCGCCGCCTTCGTCGCCGCCCAGTCCGCCTGGGCCTTCGGCTGGTGGGGCCGCGCGACGGCCCAGGCACTGGCCCTGAACACCGAAATCCTCAAGGCCCAGGCCGAGGCGATGAAGCCGATCCACGACACCGCCGTCGCCAATGCGAAGCGGCTGAAGAAGTAGAGCCTGTCGTCGCGTCTCAGGCCGTCCGTACGACGCCGTTCTCGACCTTCACCGGCCAGGGTGTCAGCTTCCCGCCCGCGCACGGCCCGCCGACGCAGGCGCCGGAGATCGGCTCGAACACCGCCCCGTGCCAGCCGCACAGGATCAGCGATCCATCCGGCGTCAGATAGCGGTCCAGTTCCACGGCGATGGGAAACCCCGCATGCGGGCAGCGATCGACCCAGCCGACCGTCTCGCCGTTCTTGCGCACCACGAAGCCGTGGAAGAAGGCCTCGCCGATCTGCAACACGAAACCGCGCGAGCCGGGCTCGGCGATGTCGTCATGGGCGCACAGGGCCACATTCGGCGGCGTGGTCCAGACGCGCTTGCGTTCGGTGGGGGCGGCGTCGGTCAATCCCGCTCGACCTTCAGCGGCCGGGACAGCAGGCCCTCGATGACCTGATCGACGGTGGTTTCACCGTTCAGCACCGCCGCCACGGCCTCGCAGATCGGGGTCTCGACGTTCAGGCTGCGGGCCAGTTCGCGCACGGCCGGGGCGCTCTCATAGCCCTCGGCCACCGATCGCTTGCCGGCCAGAGCCTGTTCGACGCTCTGTCCCTGACCGAGGGCGAGGCCCAGGCTCATGTTCCTCGACATCGGGCTGGAGCAGGTGAGGACCAGATCGCCCAGTCCGCACAGGCCCGCCACCGTCTCGGCCTCGCCGCCCAGGGCCACGGCCAGCCGGGTCATTTCGGCGAAGCCCCGGGTGATCAGGGCGGCATGGGCGCTGCGGCCCAGTTCGCGGCCCTCGACGATGCCGCAGGCGATGGCCAGGACGTTCTTCAACGCCCCGCCCGCCTCGGCGCCGATCAGGTCGGTCGCCAGATAGGGGCGGAAGGTCGGGGCCGACAGGGCCTGCATCAGCCGTTCGCCCAGATCGGCGTCCTCGCACGCCAGGGTCACCGCCGTCGGCAGGCCGCGCGACACGTCCGCAGCGAAGCTGGGCCCCGAAAGGACCGCGACCGTGGCGCCCGGGATCTCCTCCGCCAGCACCTGGGTCATCAGCTTCAGCGAGCCGCGCTCGATCCCCTTGGCGCAGAGGACGATCGGCGTGCCGGGCCGGTAGTGGGGGGCGAAGGCGCGCATCGTCCCGCGCAGATGCTGGGCTGGGGGCACGGCCAGCACCAGGTCGCATGCCGCCAGATCGGCCAGATCGGACGTCACCTGCACGTGGTCGTCCAGGGTCACCCCGGGCAGGAAGGCCTCGTTGATCCGGCGCTCACGGATGCTCTCGACCACCTCGGGCTCGCGCGCCTGCAGTAGGGTGTCCAGGCCGGCCCAGCCGGTCACCTGGGCCAGGGCCGTGCCCCAGGCGCCGGCGCCGATCACCCCTGCGGAGCTGAAGTTCATGAGCTGCCTCTACGCGTTAAGCCTTGGCGCCCTTGCGGCCCGCCTTCGCATGCACAGGATCGGCCAGGGCGCGCGCTTCGTCCAGCGGCCATCGCGGCCGGGCCGCCATGTCGATGTCCGAGGTCAGGCCCAGGGCCAGCCGCTCGGCGCCCGCCAAGGCGATCATCGCCGCATTGTCGGTGCAATAGGCCATGGGCGGCGCCAGGAAATCGAAGCCGCGATCCGCCGCCGTCTTCTCCAGCACGGCCCGAACCGTCCTGTTGGCCGCGACGCCCCCAGCGACGACCAGCAGCCGTTGGTCATGGCGTTCGGCATAGTCGGCCATCGCCCGCGCCGTCCGCTCCGACAACTGGCGCGCGATGGAGGTCTGGACCGCATCGGCCAGATCGGCCCGGTCCTGATCGGTCTCGCAGGCCTGGGCCAGACGCGACGCCGCCGTCTTCAGTCCCGAGAAGGAGAGGTCGCAGTCCTTTCGCCCCAGCAGGGCGCGCGGCAATTCGAAGCGTGATCCGTCTCCGGTCGCGGCCAGTCGCTCCAGCGCGGGGCCGCCGGGGTATCCCAGGCCCATGGCCTTGGCGATCTTGTCGAAGGCTTCACCCGCCGCATCGTCGATGGTGGTGCCCAGACGGCTCATGTCGCCGATGCCGCGCACCTCCAGCAGCTGGCAATGACCGCCCGAGACCAGCAACAGCAAAAACGGATAGGCCACGGGCCGCGCCAGCCGCGCCGAAACCGCATGACCCTCCAGATGGTTGACCCCGACGAAGGGCAGACCCCGCGCCAGGGCCGCCGCCTTCCCGAAGCTGAGCCCCACCATGACGCCGCCGACCAGACCCGGGCCCGCCGTCGCGGCCACCCCGTCCAGCCCTGCATAGTCCAGACCCGCCTCCGCCATGGCGCGGGCGGCGACGTCGGCGATCATCTCGACATGGCTGCGCGCGGCGATCTCCGGCACCACCCCGCCGAAGGCCGCGTGGTCGTCAATCTGGCTGTGGACGACGGAGGACAGGACGGTCGCTTCGCCATCAGGGGACAAGCGCACCACCGAGGCGGCGGTTTCGTCACAGCTGGTTTCCAGCCCCAACACCGTCAGGGACGGTCCGGGCGCGCCGGTTGCGGGGTCCGCCCCGCTGCTATAGTCCGCGCCCATCGTCATCGGGTCGAGGT
>NZ_JBQVNM010000078.1:0-11212 GCF_052436175.1 Brevundimonas sp.
TCACCATCCCGACCAGCACCCGGCGTTCCAGCGCCACCCCTTCAAAGCGAGAGCCTGAGCCCCATGGCCTATAAAGCCCCCGTCCGCGACCTGACCTTCATCGTCAACGAGGTGCTGGATATCGACCGCTACACGAACCAGCCCGGCTTCACCGACATCTCGTCCGATCTGGTCACCCAGGTTCTGGAGGAAGGCGGCAAGTTCGCCGAGGAGGTCATCGCCCCGATCAACCATTCGGGCGACAAGGAGGGCTGTCACTGGGCCGAGGGCGGCGTGGTGACCGGGCCCAAGGGCTGGAAGGAAGCCTATCAGGCCATGGTCGAGGCCGGCTGGCCCGCCCTGGCGGCCGATCCGGCCTATGGCGGTCAGGGCATGCCCTATGTCCTGGCTTCGGCCTTCGGCCAGTTCACGGCGGGCGCCTCGGCGGCGTTTTCGATGTATCCGGGCCTGACGGCGGGCGCATACGCCGGCATCCACGCCAGCGCCTCCGACGAACTCAAGGCCAAGTACCTGCCCAAGATGGCCACCGGCGAGTGGGGTGGGACGATGAACCTGACGGAGCCCCAGTGCGGCACCGACCTGGGCATGGTGCGCACCAAGGCCGTTCCGCAGGGCGACGGCACCTACCGGATCACCGGGCAGAAGATCTGGATTTCGGCCGGCGAACACGACTTCACCGACAACATCATCCACACCGTCCTGGCCCGCGTCGAAGGCGCGCCGGCGGGGATCAAGGGCCTGTCGCTTTTCCTCGTGCCGAAGTTCCTCGTCAACGAGGACGGCTCGATCGGCGAACGCAACTCGCTGATGTGCGCCGGCCTCGAGCACAAGATGGGCATCCACGGCAACGCCACCTGCGTCATGCAGTATGACGACGCCGTCGGCTGGCTGATCGGCGAGGAAGGCCGGGGCATGAACAACATGTTCGTGGTCATGAACGAGGCCCGCCTGGGCACCGGCCTGCAGGGCCTGGCCATCGGCACGGCCGCCTATCAGGCCGCCGTCGAGTTCGCCAAAGACCGCCTCCAGGGCCGCAGCCTGACCGGACCCAAGAACCCCGACGGCCCGGCGGACTCCATCATGGTCCACCCTGACGTGCGCCGCATGCTACTGGAGGCCAAGGCCTTCGTCGAAGGCGGCCAGGCCTTCATCCTCTGGACCGCGCTTCACGCCGATCTGGAGAAGTCCGACGACGAGGCCACCGCGACCAAGGCCAAGGACTACATGGCCCTGCTGACCCCGATCGTGAAGGCCTATCTGACCGACAAGGGCTTCCATGCCGCCTCGCTGGGCATGCAGGTCCACGGCGGCTCGGGCTATACCGAGCACTTCCAGGCCAGCCAGTATCTGCGCGATGCGCGGATCACCATGATCTACGAAGGCACCAACGGCATTCAGGCCCTGGACCTCGTCGGCCGCAAGCTGCCGTCGAACGGCGGCCGGGCGATCATGACCTGGTTCGCGGAGATCGACGCCTTCACCGCAGAGCATGGCGGCGAGGGCCCGATCAAGCCCTTCATCGACGGGCTGACCGACGCCAAGAAGAAGCTGCAGGAAGGCACCATGTGGCTGATGCAGAACGGCATGGCCAACCCGGATAACGCGGGCGCCGCCTCCAGCGAATACCTCAACCTCTTCGGGGTCACGGCCCTGGCCTATATGTGGTCGCTGATGGCCCTGAAGGCGCAAGGCGCGATCGACGGCGGTTCGCAAGATCCCTTCTACGCCAACAAGATCGCCACCGGCCGCTACTTCGTCGAGCGCATCCTGCCCGAGGCGGACATGCTCCTGAAGAAGCTCAAGACCGGCGCCGACGTGCTGATGGCCATGCCGGCCGACGCCTTCTGATCCGACGCCACGCCCTCTCGCCGTCGGCGGGAGGGCGTCGTCGTTGTTGACGACGACCAGTCACTTTCATTAGTGAACTTATTGCGCCCGGATCGCACAGACGATCCCTGCCCCTGAACGCCCGGGGCAGCCAGAAAAGGAAACGCCATGTCCAGCCCGCTGAACGTCCCCCTGCCCGACTTCATGCAGGACGAGGAGATCGTCCTCTTCAACGACTCGGTCGGCCGCTGGATCGACGACCACGCCCCGCCCGAGAAGATGGCCGAGTTCATCGCCGCCTCCTCGGTGCCGCGCTCGCTGTGGACCGATGCGGGCGAGGCCGGCCTGCTGAACCTGTCCATGCCCGAGGAGCACGGCGGCATGGGCGGCGACTATCGGCATGAGGTCGTGCTGATGGAGCAGCTGGGCTGGAAGGGCGCCGACCATTTCGGCATCTCCCTGCACAACGCCATCGTCTCTCCCTACATCCACCACTACGGCACGGAGGAGCAGAAGGCGCGCTGGCTGCCGCGTCTGGCCACCGGCGAACTGGTCGGCGCCATCGCCATGACCGAGCCGGGCGCCGGGTCGGACCTGCAGGGGGTCAAGACCACCGCCATCAACAAGGGCGACCACTACCTTCTGAACGGCTCCAAGACCTTCATCACCAACGGCCAGCTTGCCAACTTCATCATCGTGGTGGCCAAGACCGATCCGTCCGAAGGCGCCAAGGGCATCAGCCTGATCGGCCTGGAGACCGACGGCGCGGAGGGTTTCGAGCGCGGCCGCAACCTCCACAAGATCGGCATGGAGGCCAACGACACCTCCGAGCTCTTCTTCAATGATGTGAAGGTGCCGCTGGAGAACGTCATCGGCGGCGCCGAAGGTCGCGGCTTTTATCACCTGATGGAGCAGCTGCCGCAGGAGCGTCTGAACATCGCCGTCCAGGGCGTAGCGGCCGCCGAGCGCGGCTATCGCGAGACCCTCGACTACGTCCGGGGCCGCAAGGCCTTCGGCAAGGCGATCATCGAGTTCCAGAACACCCAGTTCAAGATGGCCGAAATCAAGACCAAGCTGACGGCGGCCCGCGTCTTCGTGAACCACTGCGTCGGCCTGCACCTCAAGGGCCAGCTCGACGCCGCGACCGCGTCCATGGCCAAATACTGGGTCACCGACATTCAGGGCGAGGTCATCGACGAGATGCTCCAGCTGTTCGGCGGCTACGGCTACATGACCGAATATCCGATCGCCCAGCTCTACAAGGACGCCCGCGTCCAGCGCATCTACGGCGGCACCAATGAGGTGATGAAGCTGCTGATCGCCCGGTCGCTGTAATCTTGTTTTCGCGTACGTAAACGCGTACATTCGCGACATGAACGCCATGTCGATCACCGAACTGCGCAAGAACCTCGCGGCGGCCGTGGACCGGGTCACGGCCGACCATGACTACACCATCATTACCCGTGAAGGCGGCAAGCCGGCGGCGGTTCTGATGTCGCTGGAGGACTTCGCCTCCTGGCAGGAGACCGACTACCTGCTGCGCAGTCCGGCCAATGCTGACCGTCTTCGTAAGGCGATCGCTGAACTCGATGCAGGCAAGGGTCAGGCGCGCGAGCTCATTGAATGAAGCTCATCTTCCAGGACGAGGGGTGGGAAGACTACCTCTACTGGCAGACTCAGGACCGCAAGGTGCTGAAGAAGATCAACACCCTCATCAAGGAATGCCTGCGGACGCCGTTTTCCGGGACGGGCAAGCCTGAACCGTTGAAGGGCGAATTTTCGGGCTGGTGGTCACGCCGGATCGATCAGGAACACAGGCTGATCTATCGCGCCACCGACACCGGTCTCGAGATCGCCCAGTGCCGCTATCACTACACGAAATAGGCTTTCCGGCCTGATGTGAGAACCAAGGGCGTCGCCCTCCACGCCTTTGGCATGGAGGGTTCGCGTTATGTGTTGATCTACTGACGCTCGGCGACCACGCCGCGTTTGGCCAGGATGGCCTGGACGCTGTCCTCGCCGGTCAGGTGGGCGGCGCCGACGGCGATGAAGCCGGTGCCCGACCCCGCCAGGATGGTCTGGATCTGGTCAGCCCAATCGGTGTTCCGCTGGACCAGCAGGACGTCATAGATGTGGGGCGCCTCGGTCTTCATCTCGACGACGGCGACGCGGTTCAGCGCCTCGACATCACCCGTCGCCCAGGCATCGACCATCTGGTCCAGCTGCGTCGCGGCCTCGTCGAACTCGCTGAGCGTCGCGCGCAGGAACTCCAGCTGAATGTCCTCCGGCAGGGTCGCCAGAATCTTGACCTGCTTGTCCAGCGTCTCCAGCCCGTGGATCGTCTTGCCGGCGGCGACAGCGCGGGGCTTGAGCGTCATCTCGACGCCCGAGGCGGGGTCGTAGCCCGCCTTCACCAACGGGGCCATCGACAGGGTCAGGCCCGCAAACCAGGGACGGAAGGCGTCCAGCTGGGCGCCCGAAGCGCCGATGGCCTTCGCGGCGGTGTCCAGATCCGCCAGTTCCTCGGCCGTCAGCAAGCTGGACAGGGGGGTGGCCGGCGACACGCCGTATTGCTGGATCAGGGGAATGATCGCCGCCTGATCGTCGGGGTTGGAAATCTCGAACCAGACGTCCGACGCGCTGTCGAGCGCGGCGTCCACCTTGGCCGAGCCCCAGGCCGTGTCGGGCTTGAGCACATGCACCGTGCCGAACAGATAGAGGGTCGAATCGGCGTCCTTGATGACCCACAGGGCCGGGCCCTGGCCAGAAGCCTGGGGCGTCGCCGCCGGGGCGGCGGGCGCGGCTTCGGTCTGGGCGATCGCCTCCATCGGCGCCGTGACCAGGACGGCGGTCAGGGCGAAACCGAGGGCCGCGCCCACGGCGGTGGAGGTCAGGCGACGCGCCGTGGCGCGGATGCTGGAGAATGCGGACATGGGGAAAGCTTTCATCAGGGAGGATCAGTGAACGAAGGATTGGTCGGCGAAGCGGATCAGGTGATGCCCCGACGGAGCGAAGCGACGATCGAGGCGACCAGATAAACGCCCATCAGGATGCCGGTCATGCCCCAGGCCGTGATACCCTCCACCAGGCCGAGGCGCTCGGCGACGGCATAGACGAACAGGGCGGTTTGAAGGGCCCAGAAGGCCATGGCGCTGGTTTCGGCCATGACACGACGCAGCATCTCGTCGGCGGCGCGCCAGAGCATCAGATTGGCGACGCTCTGGACCGCGAGCAGGCCGACGACGAGCCCGAACACGACATTCGGGGCCAGGATCCGCGTGCCGAATACCGGCAGCACGAACATGACCGCGGCCAGGGCCAGCACGGCGATCTGAAGCAGACCGCACCCCTTTGGAACGTCGCGCGGACGGGTCGCCAGGACCACGGCGCTGATCAGGGCCATGGCGGTCAGGGCGAAGGCCATGACCATGGCGATCTCGTCGTCCCAGCGCCCAAGCGCGTCGTGGCCAAAGCCGCCCAGGGCATAGCCGCTCAGCCCCCCGAGCACAGCCAGGCCGGCGACGCCGAGCAGGGTCCGCCACAGCGGGCGTTTCCGGTCGGTTGAGGGTTGGGGAGACGGCAGGTCGGTCATATCACTCTCCGTCGGAAAAGATGGATTCGATAGGTTGGGCGAAGACGCGGGCGATCTTGAACGCCAGCGGCAAAGAGGGGTCGTAACGGCCGGTCTCCAGCGCATTGACCGTCTGGCGCGACACGCCCAGTTTGTCGGCCAGTTCGGCCTGGCTCCAGTTGCGCTCGGCGCGCAGGACCTTGAGGCGGTTGTTCATCTGACCGCCCCCTATCGCCGCGCCAGCCACCACCACGCCCAGACGATGGCGTAGCCGATGAGCATGAGGAACAGGATGCCGAAGGCGCCGGTGGCCGCATAGGCGGCGGGGTCGGTGCGGCCGTCGAACCAGGACGGGAAGACGAAACGCTCGGCGGGCGGCAGCGAGGCCAGGACGATGGCGATCATCCCGACGCTCATCCCGCCGGTGCCGCCCCAGAACCAGGCCGCCTTGTGCGCCTCACGCGCCGCCTCGTCGATCGAGCGCATCCAGATCACGCTGACGACCATGGCGATGACCATGGCCAGGGTGACGAAGCCCCCCATGCCCCAGACCATCGCCGTATCCTGGGATCCGCCCGTGTGGGCGCTCCAGTAGCCTGCGGCGACGCCGGCGAGGAAGCCGAGCGCCATGATGCCCACGAAACTGCCGACCAGCAGGAAGATCAGTTTTCTCGCGCGTGGCGACATTGAAAGGGCTCCGTCGTGAAAGACAAGCACCCTTTACGAAACTTGACGCATCATGTCAAGCATCATTGTCATGATGACAAACACGCTTGGCGCGCATGGCGCAGCGAGGCTAGTTCGGTGCGATCCGCCCGATGGGCTCCGGCGCGACCAGCTCCGGCCGGCTGAGCGTGCGCGGCGCCTGATCGACCGGCGGCAGTTCGGGCAGATCCTTGCCTTCGTGATCGACCTTCAGATCCTCGAACCGGCGAGCCGAGACCATGACCTGGCTCTCCAGCGAGCCGACGAACTGGTTGTATTTCCCAACCGCCGTATCGAGCGCCCGGCCGACGGCGGCGGCATGGCCGCCCATCACCGACAGACGTTTGTAAAGCTCCTTGCCGAGGCGGGCGACGTCCTCGGCGTTCTTGGTCTGCTCCTCGGCCCGCCAACCATAGGCCACGGCCTTGCACAGGGCGAACAGGGTGGTCGGGGTCACGATGACGACGCGGGATTCCATCGCCTGGCTCATCAGGTCCGGCTCGTGGTCGAGGGCCGCCGCGAGGAAGGCGTCGCCGGGCACGAACATGGCGACGAAGTCGGGGCTGGGCCTGAACTGGTCCTGATAACCCTTGGAGGCCAGCTGGCGGACATGGGTCTTCATGCTGGCGGCGGTGCGCAGCGACATGGCCCGCGCCTGCGCCGCCTCGTCCCCGTCCGTTTCATCGCCGAAGGCCAGGGACACCTTGGCGTCGATCACGAACATGCCGCCCCCGGGCAAGCGGACGATGAAGTCCGGTCGCGACTGGCGGCCCTCGTCATTGGCGGCCGAGGTCTGTTCCTCGAAATCGAACCGGCCCGCCATGCCGGCGGCCTCCAGCACATTGCGGCAGGTCTGCTCGCCCCAGCGGCCGCGCCGGCCGGTATTGCCCTTCAGCGCCTCCGTCAGCCGCCGGGCCTCGTCGCGCGTAGCCGATGAGGCGGTCATCAGCAGGGCTAACTGCTCCTTCAGCCCGCCGGTCTCCTCGTTACGCGCCTTCTCCAGCGCCGAGACATGCTCCTGAAACGCCTTCAGGGTGTCGGCCACAGGCTTGAGCTGGGCCTCCATCCGTTCGCGCGCGACCCGGTCCTGGGCGCGGAAGGTCTCGGTGGCGCGGGTCACCATCTGGTCGGCCACGGCCTGGGCCGACTGAGCCGCCTGGGCGCGGACCAGTTCGCTCATGGTCGAGCGGCTGTCCTCGATCAGTTCGATGCGGTGCTCGGCCACATCCAACGCCGACTTCGCCTTCTGCCAGCCCATGAAGGCCCACAGAAACCCCCCGCCCAAGGCGACGATGAGGACGGCGAGGACGATCTCGATCATGTTCATGCTCCGTTCCTTAGCGGGAGTCGCAGGAAGCAACCAGACCGGTCCGTCCGGACGGCGAAGACACCGTCCGATGCGATCGGATAAGCCAAGGGGCGGCGGGCACGGTCATTCTTGCGTCCTGCCAGACGCCTGCGTCAGGAACGGTCGGAGCGATGATGTCGGCCGGGGCGCGTTCTACGGGCGACGATGGATCACCGACAGCGACCTTTTGGCGGCTCAACCCTCGTCGGTTGGCGGATACCAGTCCGGATCGGTGATTTGGGCCCAGTCGTACCCGTCGCCAACGCGGGCTTTCACGCCCTCCGGATCGGCCAGGATTTCTTTGCGGGCCAGCACCTTGATCTGACGCGCGGTCAGGTCGGGGAGTTCTGCGGGCAGCCGGCTGCGAATGGTCGGCGTCAGGGCGTCCTCAAGACTGTTGCGGAAGGCCAGAATCTCGCCGCGCCAATGGGCCCGATCATTGGGGCTATCGACGAACTGAAGCTTGAGCAGATGTTCGATAATCCGCTCGACGAAGCTGCGGCAGGCGCGCTGTTCCGACTTGCCCACGTCCTCGATCTCCTCTGCGAGATTGTCGTAGTCGAGGGCATTGTCGCCGCCCTTCCGGGCCCGCAACGCAACGGCCTGCTGCTCGGACCAGGCGACGATGTCGCGGTCGTACAGGCTTGTCGGCTTTTGAAGATCGTCGGCCATGGCGGCCTTATATCACGCGGGTCGTCGCGCCCGAAGCGCCTGGACGATGGTGCCGTCGTCGAGCCAGTCGAGGTCGCCGCCGACCGGCACGCCACGCGCCAGAGACGTGACCTCCACCCCCGATCCCGTCAGCCGTTCAGCCAGATAATGGGCCGTGGTCTGGCCGTCGACCGTAGCGGGAAGGGCCAGGACGACCTCGCGCACCGCGCCGCCCTCACTCTCCCCGGACCGAGCCCGACCGACCAGTTCGGCGACGCGCAGGGCCTCGGGCCCGACTCCGTCCAGCGCGGACAGCAGGCCGCCCAGCACATGGTATTTGCCGCGAAAGGCGCCGGACCGCTCCATGGCCCACAGGGCGCCGGCCTCCTCGACCACACAGATCAGGCCATTGTCGCGCGAGGCGTCGGAACAGATCGAGCAGGGGTCGCGGGTGTCGGGCGCACCGCAGACCGAACAGGACACCACCTTCTCCGCCGCCTCGGTCATGGCCGCCGCCAGGGGAACCAGCAGCTGGTCGCGCCGCTTCAGCAGTTGAAGGGCCGCGCGCCGGGCCGAGCGCGGACCCAGCCCCGGCAGCTTGGCCAGCAGGGCGATCAGTCGCTCGATCTCGGGTCCGGCGGAGGCGGCCAAGAGGTCAGAACAGCTTGGGCATGCCGGGGATGTTCATCCCCGCCATCGGGCCGGCGGCGTCGCGCATGAGGCCGTTGTTGATCTCGTCCAGACGGCGCTTGGCGTCGGCGTGGGCGGCGATGATCAGGTCGGCCAGAATCTCGCCCTCGCCGGGCGTCAGCAGGCTGTCGTCGATCTTCACGGCCGTGATCTCGCCGGGGCCTTTCAGGGCCACGGTCACGAGGCCGCCACCGGAGGAGCCTTCCGCCGAGGATTCGGCCATTTTCGCCTGGGCGTCCTGCAGCCGCTGCTGCATCGCCTGGGCCTGTTGCATCAGGGCGTTGAGGTCTTTCATGACCGGATAGATAAGGCGTCCGCGCCGGAAACAAAACCAAGCGTTTCGAACTCTTGCCTTGCGCCCGCGCGGGACAAGCCTATTTTGCAACCATCGTTGTTACCAATCAATCGGACACGCCTCCCATGGCTTATGATTCCTCCACCCGCGACGCCGCCCTGGGCGAGACCGCCCTGGCCCAGCTGTTCACCGAGGCGCGCACCCGCAACGCCTTCTCGGACCGCCCGGTCGCGCCGGAACTGCTGCACAAGCTGTATGACCTGACCAAGTATGGCCCGACCCAGGCGAACTCCACGCCCGCCCGTTTCCTGTTCATCACCTCGCCCGAGGCCAAGGCCCGCCTGTCGCCCTTCATGAGCGAGGGCAATCGCGAGAAGACGCTTCAGGCCCCGGTCAATGTCATCATCGCCTTCGACGGCGATTTCCACGAGCACATGCCCTTCCTGTTCCCGCACAATCCGGGCGCGAAGGACTGGTTCGGCGATGCGGAGGCCCGCAAGGCCCCCGGCGTGCTGAACAGCTCGCTCCAGGCCGGCTATTTCATGATCGCCGCCCGGGCCCTGGGCCTGGACGTCGGCCCGATGATCGGTTTCGACGCCGACGGGGTGAAGGCCGAGTTCCTGGCCGACACGACCTGGCAGCCGTCGTTCGTCATCAATCTGGGCTACGGCACGGACGAGAACCTCTTCCCCCGCTCGCCGCGTCTGGACTTCGACACGGCGGCGAAGATTCTCTAGCGCGCGAGAACGAACATCGGCGCATCCGGGAACGGACGCGCCGATGTTCCGCTTTGGGTGGGAAGCGGACATGGGCTTTCTGTCGCCTAATCGCAGGCCGACTTGGGGGCGTTACCTGGAGCGGTGCCACAGATGTATCCCGACGATTTGGCGGGATCGATTTTATAGCCGTCATCGCCTCGGATCAGGTCTTCCCGGAACGGAAGAGATCCTGTCCGGGCGACCGGCACGCTCAGGGTCTCTGGCCAACGCTCAACGGTCTGTGACATGAGCCGGTCCCGGAAGCGCTGGGCCAGCGTTGGGTCTTCACCTCGACTGAAGGATATCCACGCATAGCCGACGTGAGATTCGTCCGAGACCCGTGCTTCTGTCTGGCGGAAATCACCGCCGCGATAGACGATGGCGTGTATCGATCTGCGAAGGCGCGGCGACATCTTGGCCCAGCGGTCCATGTCCGATGCCGTCTCGACCTTTACGTCCATACCCTCGGCAGCCGCCTCGGCAGTGAGGATTGTGAGGAAATCGGCTCGGTCGGCCGCCGTCCTGAGCGGCACCTCGAAGGCGGCCACTGTCCTCGCGCTTTTGGGCTGGGGGATCGGCTGGAAGGCCCGTATGCAGCCGACAGGCAATGAGATGGCAAGGAGCACCGCAACAATCGCTCCTACCGGAAAGCGCGACGACCCTCTTCGCCATGAGACAGGACCCCATCGGCGCGCGCCAATCCACACAAGCCAGAGAACAATCGTGCCGCCGAGCGTCGCCAAAGCGGCGAATGCGAGCATCGGCGGGATGATGAAGATTATCTCGCTGCCCATTGCCGGACGCCATCCTGTTATGCGCGCCAGCCTAGCGGCGTCGTCTGAGGCTGTGTGAACAACTTGGCATCACTAGCCACGCCCACAGGCAGACTTGATCGATGACGGCTATGGGTCGAAAGCCGTCTTCGGGTCCGTCGAAACCTTTCAGTCCTCGTCGTCCGTCTCGTCCGGGATGGCCGGCATCTCGACGGCGGGGGCGATGACCTTGAAGTCCATCTGGGCGCCGGGGAAGGCTTCCATCACCGCCTGAACGAAGGGATCGGCCTCGACCTCGGCCCGTTCGGCCACCTTTCGCCGACGGTCGGCCTCGATCAGGGTCTCGCCGCCGCCCTGGCCGTTGGCGGCGATCAGCCAGGTCTTGCCGGTCCAGTCCTTGAGCCGCGACGCCAGTTTGCGGGCCAGGTCGATGGGCGCGTCCGGGTGGCTTTCATAGACGATGGCGCCGGGCTTGAAGGAGACGAGGCGGACATAGCGTTCGACCTCCATCTGCAGGCCGATCTCGCGCTTCTCGCCGATCAGGGCCACGACCTGTTCAAAGGTCTGCGGGTCCGGCAGGGCGGGGGCGACCAC
>NZ_JBQVNM010000079.1:0-11044 GCF_052436175.1 Brevundimonas sp.
GGCCAGGGTGCAGAGGCCGGAATTGGTGCAGATATTCGACGTCGCCTTGTCGCGGCGGATGTGCTGTTCCCGCGTCGACAGGGTCAGGACGAAGCCGCGACGGCCGTCCGCATCCACCGTCTCGCCGCAGTAACGACCGGGCGTCTGGCGCAACAGTTTTTCGCGCGTGGCGAACAGGCCGACATAGGGGCCGCCGAAGTTCAGGGCGTTGCCGATCGACTGGCCTTCGGCCGCGACGATGTCGGCGCCCATTTCGCCCGGCGACTTGAGCAGGCCCATCGACACCGCCTCGGTGACCACGACGATCAGGAGGGCGCCGGCCGCATGGGCCGCCTCGGCGATCTTCGTGACGTCCGTGGCCGTGCCGAAGACGTTCGGGGTCTGGACGACAACGCAGGCCGTGTCCGGCCCGATGGCGGCGATGACCGCATCCTCGGCGTCGACGGCGGGCGCCAGGGCCTCGGTCTCGACGCCCACGGCGTGGACCACGGTCTCGGTCGCCCGGACATAGTGGGGGTGCACCCCGCCCGAGATGACCGCCTTGTTCCGGCGGGTCACCCGCGTGGCCATCAGCACGCCCTCGGCCATGGCGGTCGAGCCGTCGTACAGAGAGGCGTTGGCCACTTCCATGCCGGTCAGGTTCGCGACCTGAGTCTGGAACTCGTACAGGTACTGTAGCGTCCCCTGGGCGATTTCCGGCTGATAGGGGGTGTAGGAGGTCAGGAACTCCGACCGCTGGATGACGTGATCCACCGTCGCCGGAACATGGTGCTTGTAGGCCCCGGCCCCGCAGAAGAAGGGCACGGAACCGGCCGCGGCGTTGCGCGACGCCATGCGCGACAGGGTCCGCTCAACCTCCAGTTCGCCCGCCACGCGCGGCAGATCGACGAAGCCGTCGCGCCGGGCGGCTTCGGGCACGTCCACGAACAGGTCGTCTACGGATTTCGCCCCGATGGCGGCGAGCATCGCCGTACGGTCGTCGGGCGTCAGGGGGAGGTAGCGCATGGTCTGATCCTGGGCCGGGAGAGCGGCCGAAGGACCCTCTGACTTTAATCAGAGGGTCCGTGCGATGGGTCTTAGAGGGTCGCGAGGAAGGCGTCGTAGGCGGCCTGGTCCATCAGGGCGTCGATCGCCGAGGCGTCCGAGACCTTGATCTTGGCGAACCAGCCGGACCCTTGAGGGTCAGCGTTGACGGTTTCCGGGGCGGTGGACAGGGTGTCATTGGCCTCGACCACCTCGCCCGAGACGGGGGCGTAGACGTCCGAGGCCGCCTTTACGCTCTCGACCACGGCGAAGCTGTCGCCCGTGCTGACGGTCTTGCCGACCTCGGGCACCTCGACGAAGACGACGTCGCCCAGGGCCTCGGCGGCGTGTTGCGAGATGCCGACGGTGGCGATGTCGCCGTCGAGGCTGACCCACTCGTGGTCCTTGGTGTAGCGCATGGTGATCTCTCGGGTTGAAGTTCAGGCTTTGGGTTTGCGGTAGTAGCGTTGGGCGACGAAGGGCATGTCGACGACCTCGGCGGCGGCGGCCTTGCCGCGCACGATGACCTTGAGTTCGGTCCCGAGGGCCGCGAAGGCTGGCGGCACATAGGCCATGGCGATGTTGCGACCCAGGGTCGGCGACGGGCCGCCCGAGGTGACCACCCCGATGACGTTGCCGTCCGTATCGGCGACCTCGGCGCCTTCACGGGCAGGCGCGCCTTCCTTGATGCTGAGGCCCACGCGAACGCGCGACGGGCCCTCGGCCAATTCCTTCAGGATGCGCTCCGCGCCGGGGAAGTCGGCGCGTTCCTTGCGCGACTTGGACAATGCGAAGGTCAGGGCCGCCTCGACCGGGCTGGTCGTGGCGTCGATGTCGTGGCCGTGCAGCGGCAGGCCGGCCTCAAGGCGCAGACTGTCGCGGGCGCCGAGGCCGATCGGCTTGACCCGCGCGTCCTCCAGAATGGTGTTCCAGATGCGCTCGGCGTCGGTATTCGGCACCGAAATCTCGAAGCCGTCCTCGCCTGTGTAGCCCGAGCGGGAGATGTAGCAGTCGACGCCGAACAGCATCACCCGCACCACATCCATGAAGCCCATTTCCAGCAGGATATCGTCGTGCTCGGCCATGACGGCCCCGGCCTCTGGCCCCTGAATGGCGATCAGGGAGCGGTCGTCGAGGATCTTCAGCGCCGCGTCGCCCGACAGATGGGCCTTCAGATGGGCGAAGTCGGCGTCCTTGTTGCCGGCGTTGACGACGACATAGAGGCCGTCGTGGTCGGGCTTGCCCGCCATCAGGTCGTCCATGATGCCGCCCTCGGCGTTGAGCAGCAGGGAATACTTCTGCTTGCCCTCCTTCAGGACCGCATAGTCGCCGGGCACGAAGCGCTCGAACTGGGCCACGGCGTCCGGGCCCGTGATCTTGCACTGGCCCATGTGGGAGACGTCGAACAGGCCCGCGTGTTCGCGCGTCCAGCGGTGCTCGGCCAGGACGCCTTCGTACTGGACCGGCATGTCATAGCCGCCGAACCCGACCATGCGCGCGCCCAGGGCCCGGTGGGCGGCGTTCAGGACGGTGGTCTTCAAGGTCTCGTCAGACATGGCGTTCGGCTTTCAGAGTCGCGTGTTGCAGCGGTCGCGCCGCCGTCCTCGCGCCCCCGCTGTCCTGAAGCCTGAGAGATTCCGACACCCCAAGAAGGGAGGGCGTCTTGCTCCGTCGGCGCGGTCGTGAAGACCGACTTTCCAGCGTCCGAGTGTTCTCGCGGTCCGTTTGCCTGAGCGTTTCCGGGGCGGTTGCGCCTTCGGCGTCGAACCCGGCGAACCGGCTCCGAACTCTCCCGCGAGAGCGAACGACCTAAGGCCCCGACTCCGGCCGCAAGTCAAGCGACACGGCGCCTCGCCCCGACCTTGATCTCCAAGCGTGGGCATATGGAACAGGGCGGCGCCACGGCGCCTTTGTCAGGGAGCCCCGCTAACCTCAGGAAATCCCATGTCCATTCTCGACAAGCTCTTTGGTCACGACGAAACGCCGCGCACCAAGCCGGCCAAGCCCGACATCGCCATGCAGAAGGTGCTCGACACTCTGGCGGAACTGGGCGGCAAACCGATCGAGACCCTGACGCCCGAGGAAGCCCGTCGCCAGCCGACCCCGACCGACGCGGTCAAGAAGATCCTTCAGGACACCGTCGGCGACGAAGACCCGACCATGGGTGTCCACACCCGCGACATCACCATAACCGGTGCGGCCGGCCCGCTTCAGGCGCGCGTCTATACGACCGATCCCGAAATCACGGATCTGAAGCCCCTGGTCGTCTATTTCCACGGCGGCGGCTTCGTCATCGCCGATCTGGACGTCTATGACGGCGGCCCGCGCGGCATCGCCCGCATGGCCGACGTGGTCGTGCTGTCAGTCCATTATCGTCAAGCGCCCGAGGACAAGTTCCCGGCCGCCCACGATGACGCCGTCGCGGCCTGGCGCTGGGCGCTCGAAAACGCCCAGACGATCGGCGGCGACCCGCGCCGCATCGCCGTCATGGGTGAAAGCGCCGGCGGCAACCTGGCCATCAACGTCTCGATCGCCGCGCGCGATCAGGGCCTGACCCCGCCCGCGCATCAGGTGCTGGTCTATCCCCTGGTCGGCAACGACCTGAACAACGAGAGCTATGTCGAGAACGCCGACGCCAAGCCGCTCAACAAGGCGATGATCGAATGGTTCGTGGGTCACACCTTCGCCGACAAGACCCAAACGGAAGACCCCCGCGTCAATGTGGTCGGCGCCGCCGATCTGAGCGGCCTGCCCTCCTCCACCCTGATCATGGCCGAGATCGATCCCCTGCGGACCGAGGGCGAACAACTGGCCGAGCGGCTTGAGGCGTCCGGCGTCGATGTGCGGCACAAGACCTTCAACGGCTCGACGCATGAGTTCTTCGGGATGGGATTGGTGGTCCCCGACGCCGCCGTCGCCCAGACCTTCGCCGCTCACGAGCTGAAACGGGCCTTCGGCACGGCCATCCTGCCCATCTGATCCGGCGACACCCTTGAACGACGAGACGCCGCGTCCTCCCGTGGGACGCGGCGTCTTCGCGCGCGGGTCTTGCTACCGTCATCCAGTGCGGCCAAGAACGCGCGACGCTTCGATGCCGAGGATCGCATGACTGACGCCACCAAAGCCGGATTTGTCGATTTCGACAGCCACATCGCCTCGGCCGCGTTGCCCGACGGGCTGCGTGAGGTCCTGCAGGTCCTGGCCCGGACCTGCGCCGAAATCAGCGACGTGGTGGCGGACGGCGCCCTGGCCGGGGCTCTGGGCGCCTCGGGCCAGATCAACGTCCAGGACGAGGAGCAGAAGAAGCTCGACGTCATGACCAACGACATGCTGACCGACGCCCTGCTGGCCTGCCCCTTCGTCGCGGGCGTCGCCTCCGAGGAGATGGACGAGGTCCAGCCTGCGATCCATCCCGCCGGCCAATATCTGGTCCTGTTCGACCCTCTGGACGGGTCGTCCAACATCGACATCAACGCGCCCGTGGGGACCATCTTCTCGGTGCTCGCCTCCCCTTCCCCGACCCCGACCGAGGCCGACTTCATGCAGCCGGGCCGGGCCCAGGTCGCCTCGGGCTATGCCCTCTACGGCGCCCAGACCATGCTGGTCCTGACGACGGGGTCGGGCGTCACGGGCTTCACCATGGCTCCCGAGGGCCGCTGGCTGCTGACCCATCCCGACATCCGCATCCCGGCGGACACCCGCGAGTTCGCCATCAACATGTCGAACCAGCGCCACTGGGCGGACGGCGTGCAGCGCTATGTCACGGGCTGCCTCGAGGGCGCCGACGGCCCCCGCGGCAAGAACTTCAACATGCGCTGGGTCGCCGCCATGGTGGCGGACGTGCACCGCATCCTGATGCGCGGCGGCGTCTTCCTCTATCCGTGGGACCGGCGCGAACCGGAAAAGCCGGGCAAGCTGCGTCTGATGTACGAGGGCAATCCCATGGCCCTGCTGGTCGAACAGGCCGGCGGCAAGGCGACGCTGGACGGCGTGGCGCCGATCCTGGACGTCGTCCCGGAACGCCTGCATCAGCGCGTTCCCGTCGCCCTGGGCTCGGCCAATGAGGTCGATCAGATCGCGGCGGCGTAGGCCCTGACCTCGGCGATCCGCGCGGCCTTGTCGGCGTCGGGCAGGAAGCTGCCCTCGAAACTGTTGACCGCCATCTGCGTCAGTTGATCCCGCGTCAGGCCCGTCGCCTCGGCCAGACGGCTGTAGTTGGCATTCACATAACCGCCGAAATAGGCCGGGTCGTCCGAGTTCAGCGTGACATGCAGCCCGCGCCGCAGCATCTCGGGCACGGGATGGTCCTTCAGGTCGTCGACGACGCAGAGCTTCAGGTTCGACAGCGGACAGACGGTCAGGGTCATCTGTTCGGCGGCGAGGCGTTCGATCAGACTCTCGTCCTCCATCGACCGGTTGCCGTGGTCCATCCGGTCGATGTGCAGCAGGTCCAGGGCCTCATGCACATAGGCGGGCGGGCCCTCCTCCCCCGCATGGGCGCAGAGCTTCAGCCCCAGCTCACGGGCGGCGGCGAAGACGCGAACGAATTTGGACGGCGGATGGCCCACCTCCGACGAATCCAGCCCGACACCGATGAAATGATGCAGATACGGCTTGGCGGCTTCGAGCGTCGCGAACGCCTCCTCCTCGGTCAGGTGGCGCAGGAAGCTGAGGATCAGGCCGGAGGTAACGCCCAGTTCCGCCTTCGCCCGATCCATGCCCGCGATCAGACCCTCGACCACCACGCCGAAGGGCACGCCGCGATCAGTGTGGGTCTGGGGGTCGAAGAAGATTTCGGCGTGACGGACGTTGTCGGCGGCGGCCCGCTGGAAATAGGCGAAGGCCAGACCCTCGAAATCCCGCGCGGTCAGCAGGACATTGGCCCCGGCGTAGTAGATGTCGAGGAAGTCCTGCAGGTTCGAGAAATCATAGGCCGCCCGCACCGCCTCGACGCTGTCGAAAGGGATGGAAACCCCGTTCCTCTGCGCCAGTTCGAACATCAGCTCGGGCTCGAGCGAGCCCTCGATATGCAGGTGGAGCTCCGCCTTGGGCAGGCCGGCGATGAAGGCGTCCAAATCAGTCATGATGATCCTCCGGCAGATCGGCGACAAAGGCTGCAAGACCGATCACCTTGGCAGGCGTCAGTCCTGGAGCCGACGCGAGCTTGCGGCCCAGTCGGTCATCAGCGCTTACCACGGGTAGATTCCGCTGCTCGGCCAGCGCCAGATAATAGCAGTCGTAAACCGCATGATTGAGCCGCACCGCGATTTCCACGGCGCGATCCGCCAAGGTCAGACTATTGATCAAGGTCAGATCTGCATGCCGCATCACACGGACAGCGGGCGCCAGAAAAGCCGGATCGAACTCGCCAAGTCGAACCTTCTTCCAAAGCACGTTCGTTGTTTCGACGATCAGCAGGTCGGGGGCGAACAGTTTGAGCGGTTGAAGGCGGCGAGCCGCCACCGTTTCTTCTTCCTCGACGAACCATTTCGCCAGAACGCTGGCGTCTATAATCGCCGTCACCGCTCGTCCCGGCTTTCGCGGACGAGGACTTCGGACGGCGTCTGGGGGCGGCCGATCGTGTGGGCCCGGATTTGGTCCGATGCGGCGATCCAGTCGAAGCCGTCGGCATCCTCTGCCGCCGCAGCGGTCAGGATGGCGCGATACTCGGCCTCGGCCGAACGGCCGTTGCGGGCCGCACGCTGCTTCAGCGCCTGCACCGTGGCTTCGTCGAGATGACGGACATGGATATTCATGACGGCCTCCAGGACACGATAGCAATGCTATCATACCAGAGCTGTCGTCGCTACATCCGCTCCGGCGGCTCGATGCCCAGGAGGTCCAGAGCGATGACCAGCTGGTCCAGCGCGGCCTTGGACAGGGCCAGACGCGAGGCCCGGGTCGCCTCGTCCGGCGCGATCAGCACCGGACAGGCCGCATAGAATTTCGAGAAGGACTGGGCCAGCCGATAGGCGTGCTCCGCGATCAGATGCGGCATTCGCTTGTCATAGGCGTCAGCCACGGCCTGATCGAAGGCGTCCAGCGTCAGGGCCAGATCGCGCTCGGCCGGTTCGGCGATGATGATGGTGCCGGGCGCCAGGCCCTGATCCGCCGCCTTGCGCAGCAGGGATTTGATCCGCACAGACTGGTACAGCAGATAGGGCCCGGTCTTGCCCTCGAAGCTCATGAAGCGATCGAGGTCGAAGACGTAACTGGTTGTTCTGCTGTTCGACAGGTCGGCGAACTTCAGCGCGGCGATGGCCACCTTATGGGCCGTGGCCTCGAACTCTTCCGGCGACAGGTCCTCCCCCAGATGGGCCTCGTTCAGCCGCTCGCGCGCCTTGTCCGTGGCCTGGGTGATCAGGTCGTGCAGCTTCAGCACCCCGCCGGCGCGGGTCTTGAACGGCTTGCCGTCCGTGCCGTTCATGGTGCCGAAGCCGAGATGCTCCAGCCCGCCCTCGGCGGCGTAGCCGGCCAGACGCGCGGCCCGGAACACCTGTTCGAAATGCTCGGCCTGGCGCTCGTCCACGACATAGAGGATCAGGTCGGGGTCGATGGCCTTGCGGCGGTCCAGAATGGTGGCGAGGTCGGTCGTGCCGTACATGGCCGAGCCCTCGGAGCTGATGACCAGCAGCGGCGGCGGGCTGGGCGCCTCGATCACCGAGCCGTCGGCCAGCTTCTTCTTGCGCGTCTCGCCCGGCCCGGCGACGTGGACCACGCGGGCGCCGTCGTCCTCGACCAGCAGGCCGGTCGTCTCCAGATGGGCGATCATCTCGGCCATCAGGGGATCGGCGTCGCTCTCGCCGTTCCAGAGGTCGAAGGTGACCGACAGGGCGCCGAACTCACGCTCCAGGGCCGTGCGGCTGACGGCGACAAAGTGCTTCCACAACGCCCGATAGCCGGGGCGGCCGGCCTGCAGTTCCGCCGTCGCCTTGCGGGCGCGGTCGCGATAGTCGGCGTCTTCCTTGGCGCGCCCGGCGGCGAGCGGATAGAGCCGCTCCAGATCCTCCAGCGACACCGGACTCTCGGCAGGGAACGGGCCGTCGCCCTCGACCAGGAAGGCGTCGGCCTTCCCTTCATCGCCGGTCGCGACGATCAGCAGCCCCATCTGGAAGCCCCAATCGCCAAAATGGGCGTCGCCCCAGACCGTGTCGCCCCGGAAGCGGAACAGCCGCTTCAGGCTCTCGCCGATGATGGAGGATCGCAGGTGACCGACATGCATCGGCTTGGCCACGTTCGGCCCGGCGTAGTCGATGACCACCTTGCGCGGTTTGGCCACGGCAGAGGCGCCGGCGTGATCCGCGTCAGCCGCGACCTCGGCCGCCCGCTTCGCCAGGGCCGCGTCGGCCAGCTTGAAGTTGATGAAGCCCGGCCCCGCCACCTCGACCGAGGCCAGACGCGGATCGCCCGACAGGCGCTCGGCCACCCGGCTCGCCAGGTCGCGCGGATTGGCCTTCAGCGCCTTGGCGGCGGCCAGGGCCCCGTTGGACTGGAAGTCGGCGAGGTCCGGCCGGTCCGACGGCGTGACGCGCGCCAGGGCCGCGTCCACGCCTTCGGCGGCGAAGGCGGCCGCGACCGCTTCGCCCAGTTCAGACTTGAGGTCGGTCATTGGGCGGGCGGGGTCGCGGTTCCGGCGTTGACGCGGAAACGGCTGCCCTCACGGTTGAACTCGGCCATCTCGGGCGTGATCTCGAACCCGATCAGGATTTCGAAGTTCGAGCCGCTGATCGTGGTGTTGGCGCGCGGGATCACCACCGAACGCTCGATCTCGACCGAGGCGGTCTGGCCGCCCTTGAAGTCGACGGGCAGGTCGAAATACTGCTTGTCCAGCACGGCGGTGTTCCGCTCCGTCACCGCCACCCAGTAGCGGTAGGTGTGCTGACCCTCGGTGGCCCGGGCGCCGCGACCGAAGTTGGCCAAAGCGTTGATCTCGACGCGGATCGGATCATCGCCGCGATAGCTGCACCCCGAGCGAACGCCCTGGAACTCGCCGGTATAGCCGATGTTGGCCAGGGCCGGGCGATTGTCGGCCATCTCCACATAGCGGGCCGCGTCGTAGAGGATCTTCACATAGGGACAGGGTCCGGCGTTGACCTGACGCAGGGCGCCGAGGCGCGACGGGCGATCCTCGGGTTCGTCCTCGCCGTCCTGGCCCGGCCCGCCCTGCTGGCCCGGACGCTGGCGCTGTTGCGCCTCGGCGGACGGCGCGGCGGCCGAGATCACGGCCACGGCGGACAGGAAGGCGAGAGAAGAGGCAAGGACGCGACGCATCAGGGACGGTTTCCGAACGGCGGACAGGGATTCGCGGGCCGCGGGTCGGGCGCACGACCCGGCCACGCTGGGTGCTGATAGCGGCTAAAGCGAGGCGCGGCAAACGGTGACGGGGTTTGGACGTGGCGGCGCGGGCGCGGAAAGACTAGATTGGGCGCATGAACGCCGTGACGCCGATCAAACGCCCGCTGACCGTCCGCCTGGCCACGCCGCGCGGCTTCTGCGCCGGCGTTGATCGCGCCATCCAGATCGTGGAACGCGCCATCGAGCGGTTCGGGGCGCCCGTCTACGTCCGGCACGAGATCGTCCACAACAAGCACGTCGTCGAGCGGCTGAAATCCCTCGGCGCCGTCTTCGTGCGCGAACTGGACGAATGCCCGGACGACCGGCCCGTCGTCTTCTCGGCTCACGGGGTGCCCAAGTCGGTGCCCGCCGCCGCCCGCGACCGTCAGATGCTGTTCCTCGACGCCACCTGCCCCCTGGTGTCCAAGGTCCATGTCGAGGCCGAGCGCCACCACGCTGCCGGTCGCCACATCCTGCTGGTCGGCCATGCGGGTCATCCGGAGGTGATCGGCACCATGGGCCAACTGCCGGAGGGCTCCATCACCCTGATCGAGACGGTCGAGGACGCGGCGGCCGTGGAGCGCCCCGGCGACCGGCCCCTCGCCTATGTGACCCAGACGACCCTGTCGCTGGACGACACGGCGGAGATTGTGCGGACGCTCAAGGCCCGCTTCCCCGAACTGCCGGACCCGCACAAGGAAGACATCTGCTACGCCACCACCAACCGTCAGGAGGCGGTCAAGCAACTGGCCGACGGCTCCGATCTGGTGCTCGTGGTGGGGTCGCCGAACAGCTCCAACTCCGTGCGACTGGTCGAGGTGGCGATGCGGGCCGGGGCCGGGTCGGCCAAGCTGGTGGACGACGCCTCGCAGGTCGACTGGCGCTGGTTCGACAACGTGTCCACCGTGGGCATCACCGCCGGCGCCTCGGCGCCCGAGCCCCTGATCCAGGCCCTGATCGCCGCCATCGGCGAACGCTTCGACATGACCCTGACCGACGACCCGGGCGAACAGGAAACGGTGACCTTCAAACTGCCGAGGGCGCTGACGGCCTGATCCGCCGCCAAATCCAACCCCGTCACCCCCGGACTTGATCCGAGGGCCGGAGACTGATCCACCCATCCAACTCGTGTGGGCGAAGGCTGGCATGCCCCATCAGACGCAAAGCCAGCCCCGCCGCCGATCCTCGGGTCAAGCCCGAGGATGACGGATGGTGTGTTGGGCTGATTTACCCCCCCACGAAGTCCTGAGCGAACTCAGGCGCGTCGTCGCCGTCCTCGACCGGATCCTCGTCGTCGGCGTCGAGCGCCCTCGACGGATCGGGCGCCTCGAACCCGGCGGGCAGCGACAGGTCCAGCAGACCGGCCGCCTTCATCTCCGCCACGCCCGGCAGATCATCCAGCCGCGCCAATCCGAAATGCTCGAGGAAGCGGTCGGCCGTCGCATAGGTCACCGGGCGACCCGGCGTCCGGCGCCGTCCGCGCAGCCGCACAAAGCCCATCTCCAGCAACAGGTCCAGGGTCCCCTTGGAGATCGACACCCCACGGACGCTCTCGATCTCGGCGCGGGTGACGGGCTGGTGATAGGCGATGATGGCCAGGGTCTCCAGCGCGGCCTTGGACAGGCGGCGGGGCTCCTCTCGCTCCTCGGTCATCATGAAGGCCAGATCCGCCGCCGTGCGGAACCGC
>NZ_JBQVNM010000080.1:0-10662 GCF_052436175.1 Brevundimonas sp.
CGCGGCGCCTATCTGCACATGATGGCCGACGCGGGGGTCTCCATCGGGGTGGTCATCGCCGGGGCCGTGGTCCTGTTCACCGGCTGGACGATCATCGACCCCCTGGTCAGCCTCGTCATCGTCACCGTCATCCTGATCGGCACCTGGGGCCTGCTGCGGGACTCGGTCGATCTGGCCCTGGACGCCGCCCCGCGCGGGGTGGAGGTCGAGACGATTAAGGCCGCCTTCCTCGCCCTGCCCGGGGTCACCGCCATCCACGACCTGCACGTCTGGGGCCTGTCCACCACCGAGACCGCACTGACCGCCCATCTGGTGCACGACCGGGCCGACGCCGACGCCCTGCTGGCCGAGGCTCAGGCGCTCGCCCGCACCCGGTTCTCGATCCGCCACACGACGCTTCAGCTGGAATCCGGCGGCGCGCTGGATTGCGCTGACTGCTGACGGGGTGTCGGGTGAAGAGTGCTAGTGAGTAGTGAGTAGAGGCATGCGCGGCTCACAGCGTCCCTACTCACAACTCACTAGCACTCTTCACCCGCACGCCGACGCCGCCCCGACTGGCGCACGGCCCTCACCGCCCCTAAGTGTGCGCCCATGACCGACACCGTCTCTTCCAAGATCCCCGTCACCGTCCTCACCGGCTATCTCGGCGCGGGCAAGACGACGCTGCTGAACCGCATCCTCACCGAAGACCACGGCAAGAAATACGCCGTCATCGTCAACGAGTTCGGCGAGATCGGCATCGACAACGATCTGGTGGTCGGCGCCGACGAGGACGTGTTCGAGATGAACAACGGCTGCGTCTGCTGCACGGTGCGCGGCGATCTGATCCGCGTGGTGTCCGGCCTGATGAAGCGGCAACGCCCCGGAAAGCCGGCCTTCGACGCCATCATCGTGGAGACCACCGGCCTGGCCGATCCCGGCCCGGTCGCCCAGACCTTCTTCGTGGACGAGGACGTCAAGGCCAGGACAACCCTCGACAGCGTCACCGCCCTGGTCGACGCCAAGCACGTCATGGCGCGGCTGGACGACTCGAAGGAGGCCCGCGAACAGGTCGCCTTCGCCGACCGGATCATCCTGAACAAGGTCGATCTGGCGACCGAGGCCGAGCTGGCCGCCGTCGAGGCCAGGCTGCGCGGCCTGAACCCCCTGGCCCCCATCACGCGCGCCGAACGGTCCAATGTGCCGCTGGATCAGGTTTTGGGGCTGCACGGCTTCGATCTGGACCGCATCCTCGAGGTTCGCCCCGACTGGGTGAACCCGCCCCACGGCGCCGAAGGCCATGTCCACGACGAGCATTGCGGCCACGACCATCACCACGGACATGACCACGCGCACGATCATGACCACGAGCACCACCATCATGGGCATGGCCATGCGCACGGTCCCGACTCAACCGACTCTTCGGACTCCGTTTCGGCGCCGGTTTCGGGCGCGCGCGGGCACAATCATGCCGACGACATTCGGGGCATCAGCCTGTCGCTCGACCGGCCGCTGGACGGGACGAAATTCACCGCCTGGCTCGACCGGCTGCTGGGCGAGCAGGGCCAGAACATCCTGCGCGCCAAGGGCATCATCGACGTCAAGGGCGAGGACCGCCGTCTGGTCTTCCAGGCCGTGCACATGATCCTCGAAGGCGACCTGCAACGCGAATGGGGCGCCAAGGAACGCCGCTGGAGCCGCGCCGTCTTCATCGGCCGTGACCTCGACGAGGCCGCGCTGAAGGCCGGGTTCGAGGCCTGCGCGGCTTGAAGGTAAGGCGATTTTGCCTTACATCGTCGGAATGACCCAACTCACCGTCACCGCCAAGGGACAAATCACCCTCAAGAAGGCCCTGCTCGAGGGTCTCGGCGCTCGCGTGGGCGACCGGCTCCAGGTCGATGTTCGGCCCGACGGCGGTCTGGTCATCCTGCCTGTTCGGCGCAAGTCCCGAAGCTGGAGCGAGCTGGCGGGCATGCTCAAGCGACCGGGCCAGCCGGTGCTGACCATCGAAGAGATGAATGAGGCGATCGCCGAGGCCGGCGCCGCCGCCGGTATGGCCGGGCTCGACGATCATTGAGGATCGCCGTCGACACCAACATCCTGCTTCGGTTTCTTCTGGCTGACGATCCCGACCAGCACCGCATCGCCTCGCGCCTCCTGGAGGACGCGGAAGCGGTGATCGTGCCCATGGTCGCCCTGTGCGAGGCGGTCTGGGTTCTGTCTCGAACCTACAGGCTAAGCCGGGCGGAAATCGCTGAGATGATCCGCGCCCTCGTCGAAGCGGAGACCATCGAATGCGACATGGACCTGGTCCAGACGGGTCTCGCCACCCTGGAGGCCGGCGGCGACTTCGCTGACGGGGTCATTGCGCGGCAGGGCCAGTTCAAGCGGGCGGACGTTTTCGTTTCCTTCGATCAGAAGGCCGTCCGCCAGATGAACCGCATCGGCATCGAAGCCCGGACGCCCGCATGACCCCCTCCCCCATCCCCGCTCGCCTCGCCGTCCTGCGCTACAACAGCGCCGATTTCGACGTCCTGAAGTCCGGCGATCATGTCCTGTGCGCCGTCACGGGCCGGCCGATCCCGCTCGAGGCGCTGAACTACTGGAGCGTGGAGCTTCAGGAACCCTATGCATCCGCCGCCCAGATGACGCAGCGGTGGTTGGAGACCCGATGACGACATTCACCTTCGACGCCCAGGTCACCGCCGCCCTGTTCGACCGCGACGGCGCCGTCTTCGCCCTCGGCGACGGCTCGGTCCGGTTCGAGGACGGCCACTATGACGAGGTCCATGACGGCGCCGTCCTGTGTGCAGCCCTGCATCCGTCGGGCGAAGGGGTGGTCACCGGCGGGGACGACGGCCAGGTGGTCTGGAGCCGCAAGGGCGAGGCGGGTCTTCTGGCCCGCTCGGCCAGGGGGCAATGGATCGACGCCATCGACGCTTCGGCTGAGACGAACCTGATCGCCTTTTCGGCGGGCAAGACCCTGTCGGTCATCGACGCCACCGACGCCGGTTTCCGCCGCGACTTCGAGCACGAACGCACGGTCTCCGGCGTGGCCTTCGATCCCAAGGGTCGGCGCATCGCCTGCTCCACCTATGGCGGGGCGGCCCTATGGTATGCGCGGATCGCCCAGCAGAAGCCGGTCATGCTGAAATGGGCCGGATCGCACACGGGCGTCGCCTTCTCGCCCGACGGCGCCTTCGTCGTCTCGACCATGCAGGACAACCAGTTGCACGGCTGGCGCCTGAAGGACGCCAAGGACATGCGGATGGGCGGCTATCCATCCAAGGTCCGGTCCCTGGCCTTCCTGTCGGGCGGCCAGCTGATGGCGACCTCCGGGGCCCAGGGGGCGGTCCTCTGGCCATTCATCGGCGCCAATGGCCCCATGGGACGCGAGGCCACCGAGATCGGCTACGACGAGAACGCCATGGTCAACCTGGTCGCCGCCCGGCCCGCCCATGGCCGTCTGGCGGCCGGCCTGACCGACGGCCGGGTCTGGATCGCCGACCCGGCCGGTCAGGGGCTGAACTTCGTCAAGGCCGAACGTGGCCCGCCCGTCGTCGCCCTGGCCCTGTCGCCAGACGCCACGCGCGTCGCCTGGGCCGACGAGGACGGCGCGGCGGGCGTAGCGGAAGTTTAACCGCCCGCCGTTAAGGTCCCGGCGACCTTCGGGACCGCATCGGGCGCCATGAGCAAATATCGCAAGGAAACGCCCGCCGCCCAGGTCGGCTATGGATGTCTGTTCGCGGCGATCCTATTGGTCGTGCCTGTCGCCAGCTTCGCCGTGGTCTTCCTGTGGAACGTGAACGCCCCTCACTGACAGCCGCCGCGAAGGCGAAGACCCGGTCCCGCAAGACGGGCCGTCGTCTGCGTCCCCTCTTGTGGCTGCTACTGATCGTGGTCCTGATCCCGCCCGTCGGCGTGCTGATCCATGCAGTGGTCCCGCCGCCGGTGACCATTCTCATGCTTCAGCGCGCCGCCGCCGGCGAGGGGCTGGATTACCGCTGGCGCGGGCTGAACGACATGTCTCCCAATCTCGTCTATGCGGCCATCGCCTCGGAAGACGCCCGTTTCTGTTCGCACAGGGGATTCGACATGGAGGCCATCCAGAAGGCGCTGGATCACAATGAAGACGGCGGCAAGCTGCGCGGCGGCTCGACCATTTCGCAGCAGACGGCCAAGAACGTCTTCCTCTGGCCCGGCCGCAGCTGGATCAGGAAGGGGCTGGAGGCCGGCTACACCGTCCTGATCGAGACCGTCTGGTCCAAGCGCAGGATCATGGAGGTCTATCTCAATGTCGCCGAGATGGGGCCGGGGATCTATGGCGCCGAGGCCGGGGCGCGGCACTGGTTCGGCGTCTCGGCCAGCGACCTGACACCCCAGCAGGCCGCGCGGCTTGTCGCCATCCTGCCCAGCCCGCGCCGCTACAAGGCCGCCCCGCCCGGCCCCTATGTTCGTCGCCGCGCCGCGCGCGTCCAGGCCAACGCCCGGGTGGTGCGAAACCAGGGTCTGGCGGCCTGTGTGCTCCGCTGACCGGCGTCCCCCGGTAACCGGCGACGCTTGACGGCTCAGCCCGCCTCCCCTCCCATGCGCCCCTCGCTGGGAGTTGACGACATGAAGCCTATCCTGACCACAGCCTCGGTGCTGGCCATCACCTTTGGATTGGCCGCCTGCGCGACCACGGCCTCAAGCACGGACGCCGAAAATGCCGCATTGATTGAACAGCAGTCAGGTTGGACGGCGCAGGCTTCGAGCGGTGTCTCTTCTTCATCCTCCGACACCTACCCCGCAACAGCCGAAGGCGCCGCCGCCTTCATCGCCTCGGCCGAGACCACCATGACCGAACTGCTGGAGCGCGCAGCCCGTATCCAGTGGACCCGCGCCACCAACATCACCTTCGACACCATGTGGCTGGAAGCCAAGGTCAACGCCGAGGTCACCGAGACCCAGGTCCGCCTGGCCAACGAAGCGGCCCGTTTCAATGACGTGCAGGTCCCCGCCGATGTGCGCCGCAAGCTGAACCTCCTGAAACTGGCCATCGTCCTGCCGGCGCCGACGCGGGCGGGCGCCGCGACCGAGCTGGCCGACATCACCACCCGGCTGGATTCGACCTATGCGACCGGCAAGTTCAACTTCAAGGGCAGGACCCTCACCCTGGACGAGGCCAATGTCCTGATCGCCGAAAGCCGCGATCCGGCCGAGACAAAGGCCCTCTACGAAGGCTGGCGCACCGTCTCTCCGGTCATGAAGGCCGACTACGCCCGCATGGTCGAGATCGCCAACGAGGGCAGCCGCGACCTGGGCTTCGCCGACACCGGCGCCCTGTGGCGGTCGGGCTACGACATGGCCCCCGACGCCTTCGCCGCCGAGACCGACCGGCTGTGGGCCCAGGTCAAACCCTTCTACGAGAACCTGCACTGCTACGTCCGCGCCCGGCTGAACGAGAAATACGGCGACGCGGTCCAGCCCGCCACCGGCCCGATCCGGGCCGATCTGCTGGGCAATATGTGGTCCCAGCAGTGGGGCAATATCTATGACGTCGTGGCGCCGAAGACCGGCGGCGCCTCCAGCTACGACCTGACCAACCTCCTGACCTCGTCAGGCTACGACGCCACGAAGATGGTCAAGACCGGCGAGGGCTTCTACACCTCGCTCGGCCTCGCCGGCCTGCCCCAGACCTTCTGGGAACGGTCCCAGATCACGCGTCCCCGGGATCGGGAGGTCGTCTGCCACGCCTCGGCCTGGGACATCGACAACCTGGACGACATCCGCATCAAGATGTGCACCCAGGTGAACGGCGACGACTTCTACACCGTTCACCACGAACTGGGTCACAACTACTACCAGCGGGCCTACACGGGTCAGCCGATCCTGTTCCGCAACGGCGCCAATGACGGCTTCCACGAGGCGATCGGCGACTTCGTCGGCCTGTCGGCCCTGACCCCCACCTACCTCAACCAGATCGGCCTTCTGAAGACCACGCCGGGCGCGGACGAGGACATCCCCTTCCTGCTCAAGATGGCGCTGGACAAGATCGCCTTCCTGCCCTTTGGCCTGATGGTCGATCGCTGGCGCTGGGACGTGTTCAGCGGAAAGACGACCCCGGACCAGTACAACGCCGCCTGGACCGCCGACATGCTGAAGTATCAGGGTCTGGTTCCGCCGGGACCGCGTCCGGCCGACGCCTTCGATCCGGGCGCCAAGTATCATGTGCCCGGCAACACGCCCTACACCCGCTACTTCCTGGCCCACATCTACCAGTTCCAGTTCCAGCGCGCGGCCTGCAAACAGGCGGGCTGGACCGGGCCGCTGCACCGCTGTTCGGTTTACGGCAATACAGAGGTCGGCCAACGCTTCAACGCCATGCTGGAGATGGGCCAGTCCCGTCCCTGGCCCGAGGCCATGCAGGCCTTCACCGGCGAGACAGGCAACGACGCCTCGGCCATCGCCGACTATTTCGCGCCCCTGAACACCTGGCTGACCGAACAGAACCGCGGCAAGCCCTGCGGCTGGTCCTCGACCTGAACCCGCCAGAACGGTCAAGCTTGCGTTAACCGCGTGCCTTGACGGTTCGCTTAACATACCGGCGCTACACTCCGCGGCTGATACGGGCGACTTGCCCGGGGACGCCGTTGTGGGTGCGCCGATGTGGGATCAGGACGGGATGAAGCGCGGAGCGGTGCGCCTGACGGCGCACGCCCGTCGTTTTCTCGCCGAAACCCGTGGCAATGTGGCGATGATCTTCGCCCTGACCATGCCGGTCCTGGTCATGATCACCATGGGCGGGGTGGATATCAATCGCGCCTCGACGGTGCGCGCCAGCCTGCGCGACGCCCTGGTCGCCGCCGCCCTGGCCGCCGCCCGGTCCTCGGCCACAACCAATGCCGAGATCAACGCCATCGGCAACCGGGTGCTGCGCGCCAACCTGCAGACCTTCCCGGACGCCACCCTGACCAGCGCCACCTTCACCCTGAACACCAGCCAGGTCGTCGTCGCCGACGCCACGGTGAGCGTGAAGACCCTGGTCGCCGGCATCGTCCTGCCCTCGACCGGCCAGCTGTTCAACGACCGCATCCCGGTCGGCGCGCATTCCGAAGTCAATCGCTCAGCCAAGAACCTGGAAGTCGCCATGGTTCTGGACGTCACCGGCTCGATGGACGGCAATGACATCGCCGCCCTGAAGACCGCCGCGGCCAGCCTCGTCGACACCATCGTCAAGGACGTCCAGACGCCCTACACCTCCCGCGTTTCGGTCGTGCCTTATTCGATGGGGGTCAACCTCGGCGCCGCCGCCGTCAACGCCCGGGGCGCCACGGCCGCCGGGTCGCCCATCACCGGCGCCACGCGAAGCTGCTCCACCTCGAAAGGGGTGACCACCTGCACCATCGTGGTGACCTCCAACGGCCACCCCTATGTCGTCGGCGACAAGGTGGTGATCAGCGGCGTCAACGGCATGAACGGCGCCTTGAACAGCGCGACCAACACCGCCTGGACCATCACGGCCAGGACGACCAACACCTTCACCTTCAAGACCGGCTCGGTCACCGGCTCCTACAGCTCCGGCGGCACGGCTTACTGCACGAACACCGGCTGCGAGTACAAGGCCTTCACCAACCTCGACGGCGGAACCTCGGTCCAGCGGATCAGCACCTGCGTCACGGAGCGGACCGGAACCCAGGCCTATACGGACGCCTCGCCTGCCACGGCTCCGGTCGGTCGCAACTATCCGATGAACGAAACGAGTAACGCCTGTCTGTCGTCGGAGATCATGCCCCTGAGCAGCAACAAGACCACGCTCAAGGCGCGCATCAGCGGCCTGACCGCCGTGGGATCGACCGCCGGCCAGATCGGCACCGCCTGGGGCTGGTATACCCTGTCGCCCAACTTCAACAGTCTCTGGTCCGGCTCGGCCGCCAACCCCTACAACTCGTCCGAGACGGTCAAGGCCGTGGTGTTGATGACCGACGGCGATTTCAACACCCCCTACAACAACGGGGTGATCGCGGCGGACGCCCTGACAGGGTCGGGCGCCAACAGCAACAAGATCAACGCCAACGCCACCAACGGCGCCTCCGCGTCCCAGGCGACCCAGCTGTGCACCGCCATGAAGGCCCGGGGCATCACCGTCTACACCGTCGCCTTCTCGGTATCGCCGAACAGCGCGGCGGCCACCCTGCTCAACGGCTGCGCCTCCAACCCCGACAAGGCCTATGCCGCCTCCAGCGGCTCTGAACTGGTCTCGGCCTTCCAGGCCATCGGCCGCGACATCACGCAGCTCAGGATCAGTCGCTGACACGACGCGGTCGCTTGCGGCTTGAGCGCGAGATGACCTGCGTCCGAGATTGAACCTGCCCGAAGGGCCAGGCCGCGTCGGGTCGGGAGGTCCCGAAGGGCCGACGACCGCGGACCAGCCTAAAGAAGCCGAATTTCCTTCAGCCGCTCGGTCAGGAAGTCCTCGGCCATGATGGCGCGGCCTTCATAGCGATCGGGATTCTCCGGCGTGATCGTGGACGGCAGGGTCTCGATCACGAAGTCCGGGTTGAAGTGCAGGAAGAAGGGCGTCGAGTACCGGGCGAAGCCGCGACGCTCGGGCGCCGGATTGACCACCCGGTGGGTCGTCGACGGCAGGACGTGGTTGGTCAGCCGCTGCAGCATGTCGCCGATATTTACCACCAGGGCCCCCGGCGGCGGAGCGATGTCCAGCCATTGGCCGTCGGCGTCCTTGAGCTGCAGCCCCGCCTCCTCGGCCCCCAGCAGCAGGGTGATGACATTGATGTCCTCGTGCGCCCCGGCCCGCACGCCCGGCGCGTCGGCCGGAACCGGCGGATAGTGGAGCATGCGCAGGATAGAGTTCCCCATCTCGACCTTGTCATCGAAATAGTCGTCCGGCAGCGTCAGATAGCGGGCGATGGCGCGCAGCACCTTGCGCCCCAGCACGTCCAGGGCCTCGAACATGCCGTAGAGGTGGGTGCGGAAGCCCTGCACCTCGGTCGGCCACAGGTTGTCGCGCATGTATTTGCGATAGGGATGACCCTCGGGCAGTTCGCGCCCGACGTGCCAGAACTCCTTCAAATCGACGGCCTTGGCGTCCTTGGCCGCCTCCACCCCAAACGGCGTCAGGCCGCGCGCCCCGCCGGTCCCCGGCCTGTGATAGGCCCGCTTGACCTCCTCGGGCAGGGCGAAGAAGGCCTTGGCGTCGGCGATGGCCGCCTCGATCGTCAGCTCATCCAGGCCGTGGTCGGCGATGACGGCGAAGCCGTAGCGCTTGAATGAGGCCCCCAGGTCGTCGCTGAAGCCCTGGAAATCAGCGTTATAGCGCGACATCGAAACGGGCGTGATGCCGCGCGTCGCGGCTGGGGCGGCGGAGGTCTGGGTGTCGGCAGAGTTCACGGTCGGGCCTTGCTCATGTCGGTTCGGACGTCTGCATACGCCCTAACGGCCGAAATTGGCAGATCGGCGCCCTCTCCGACTTGTTCATCTGCGCGTCATGCGGGAACCTTCACTATAAGGCCACGTTCCGGGTTTCGGAGCGAACGCTTTCCAAGGAACAGAACCATGCGCGCCAACATTCTCGTCATCGGAACCAGCGTCGCCGCCCTGCTCGGCGCGACCGCCTGCACCACCACCGATCCCTACAGCTCGACCCCGCGTCGCAACAACACCGCCACGGGCGCCATCGCCGGCGCCCTGGGCGGCGCGGTCCTCGGCTATCTGACGAACACCTCCAACGGCGAACAGGGCCGTCGCAACGCCCTGATCGGCGCCGGCGTCGGCGCCCTGGGCGGGGCGGCGGTCGGCCAGTACATGGACCGCCAGCAACGCGCCATGGAGGCCGAACTGTCCGGCTCCGGCGTGGGCGTGGCCCGTCAGGGCGACACCCTGGTTCTCCGCATGCCCGCCGACGTCACCTTCGCCACCAACCAGTCCAACGTCGAGCCGCGCTTCGACGCGACCCTGGCCGACGTCGCCGGCGTCCTGCGCCAGTATGACCAGTCGATCGTGGACGTCGTGGGCCACACGGATTCCAGCGGCGGCGACGCCATCAACCAGCCCCTGTCCGAGCGGCGCGCCGTTTCGGTGGCCGACGCCCTGATCCGCAACGGCGTCCAGCGCGAGCGGCTCTATGTGGCCGGCGTCTCGTCGCGCAACCCGGTGGCGTCCAACGACACCCCCGCCGGTCGCGCCCAGAATCGTCGGGTCGAGATCGTGATCCGTCCCTTCACGGGCTGACGTCATCCAGGTTGATCGGCCGACGGCCCCGCCCGGCCTGAAGGCGGCGCGCTCTCGAAAGGGGCGCGCCGTTTTCGCTTGCGGTCCCCTTGTGTCCCGAACAGCGTCATGCAGAACTGGGCTCGACGTCGGGAGGGGACATGGACGGCGAAGAGCGGGAGATTGTGCGCGGCCTCGGCCTGGCGATCGTCGCCCTGGTCTCCGCCCTCCTGACCGCCACCCTCGTGATCGGCCTGGGCTCCGCCCTGATACGATAGGGCAGCCTTACTTGGTCGGCGCCGTCGTCCTCCCGTTCCTTAACCCCGAACGCAACACCGCCGGCCTGGGGTGATCCGGGCCGGCGGTGTGTTTTGGTATCGGCATCGTGATCCGTGGGGGGAGGATTTGGCCCTCCCCCTTGGGATCAGAAGTTGATGCTGATGGTGGCGCGACGGTTCAGAGGCTCGCGAACGC
>NZ_JBQVNM010000081.1:0-10612 GCF_052436175.1 Brevundimonas sp.
GAGCCGCCGCCGCCGCTGCCCGCGCCGCCGCCATAGTTGCCCGCCTGGGCGCTTCCCGCCGCAGCGGCCGCCAGGGTCAGACCCGCAGCGATGATGATGATCCGGTTCACGATAGAACACTCCAATCTGTGTGAACGGACCTAGAGCAAGAGGCGGACCGGTTGTGCTGTTTGCACCCGGGACGCGGTTAGTAACCATTTCCATGCGCCTGTCAGGCGAACGGGATGGGCCTGCGATACCGGCCCCGCCTGCGGACACGCCGTATTGCGCGGGGGCACGAGCCTTCGCGCCTTCCCGATGAGACTTAACCATACCGGGGCCGCATCGAAGGGGCCGGCAGAATGGACGGTGAGGCGCTCAAACCCCGTTGTGGCGGGGATCTGCGTGTGTTCTGCGTGAGGAGATGGTGGATGCGACAGGGATTGAACCTGTGACCCCCTCGGTGTGAACGAGGTGCTCTCCCGCTGAGCTACGCATCCGTTACCGGCGTGTCGGGCTGATTCGGGCCTCGACCGGGGAGGCGGCGATTTAGCCCGCCGCCCGCCGAAGCGCAAGCGTCAGATGCCGGTCGCGCGGACCATTTCGGGCTGTTCCGCTTCGGGATCGCCGGGAAGCCAGGCCACGCGGCCGTCGTAGATGTCCCGATTCAGGACACCTTCCTCGCGCGCGACCAGAACCGGCACGACCATCTGGCCCGTGACGTTGGTGGCGGTGCGGATCATGTCGATGATCCGGTCGATGGCGACGATATAGCCGATGCCCTCCAGCGGCAGCCCCGCGGTGGACAGGGTCAGGGTCAGCATGACGATGCTGGTTCCCGGCACCCCGGCCGTGCCCAGCGAGCCCAGCACCGCTGTCAGCCCGATAAGGACATACTGGGTCAGGGTCAGGTCGATGCCGAAATACTGGGCGATGAAGATCGAGGCGATGGCCGGATAGATGGCGCCACAGCCGTCCATCTTCACATTGGCGCCGAGCGGCACGGCGAAGGCGGCGTAGGCCTGGGGCACGCCCAGCCGCTCGACCGTCTGGCGCAGAGTGATCGGCAATGTCCCGAGCGAAGAGGAGGTGGCGAAGGCGGTCTGTTGCGCGGCGAAGGCGCCCCGGAAGAAGCTGACGACGTTCAGGCCGTGGGCCTTCAGCAGCACCGGATAGACCACGAGGATGTGGAACAGGCAGGCCGCATAGATGGCGAAGATGAACTTGCCCAAAGGCAGCAAGGCCTCCCAGCCATAGCCGCCGACGACCGAACCGATCAGGCCGAAGACGCCGATCGGGGTCAGCTGGATCACCCAGCGGGTGATGCGGAAGACGACGGCGGCGCCTTCATCGACCAGCCGCCGCACGTTCTGGGCCCGGTCACCGAGCGCCACCAGGGCCGCCCCGACGAGGGCCGAGAAGAAGATGATCTGCAGCACCTTGCCCTCGCTCAGGGCGGCGAAGGGGTTGGTCGGGACGATGCCGATCAGCACGTCCAGCGGCGTGGGGATCTCGCGCGCCTTCACCTCGCCCAGCGGCAGGTTGGAAAGTCCCAGCCCCGGATTGATCAGATGGCCGAAGGCGATGCCGACCAGAACCGCCAGCAGCGACGTGATGGCGAACCAGACGAGCGTCCGCACGCCCAGCCGCACGGCCGCGGCGCCCTCGCCGAGCCTGGCGATGGATGAGGCGATGGTGAACAGGACCAGGGGCGCCACCACCATGCGGATCAGGTTCAGATAGACGTCGCCGATAGGCTGGAGCCAGACGGTCGCCTGTTCCCGCAGGATCAGGCCGGCTATGACGCCGAGCGCCAGACCGGCGAAGGTGCGCTGCCAATGGGGGATGGCGAAGAAGCGGGCGAACATGGACGAGCGGCTTTCGGGTCGGGGGAGGCGGCGAACATGTCCACCGACCGCCTACGCCGCAATGTCGCAGGCAGGGCAAGGCCGCCAGCATTTCTGCTGGCGGCGAGCAGTTTTTCTATGGATCCATCTCGAATCCGTCACCCTCGGGCTCGACCCGAGGGTCGGGCGTTGCAGCGCGCGAGGCGTCGGCCTCGCGGTGCGACCTGTTGGCTCACGGCGGGCCTTTTGTCCGATTCTTGGGTCAAGCCCGAGGATGACGGTCTTGGTTCGGGGCGTCAGTGGCCCCCGTTCAGCGCCGCAAACACCTGCGCGTACTCGCCGCGCTTCTCCGCCTCGCTGAGGAACTTGACTCGCTCGACCATGATCTCGTCGTGGCCGGCCTCGAACAGGGCCAGGCTTTCGGCGGTGAAGTCGGCCAGGGGCATGGAGGCGGGGTTGTCCGCATGGCCCGGCATCAGGTCCGTCGCGACGGCGGGCGGGGCCCATTCGATGACGCGAACCGAGGTTTCCCTGAGCTGATGGCGCAGGGCCTGGCTCCAGGAATGGATGGCGGCCTTGGTGGCGCTGTAGGTCGGGGTGGCGGCCAAGGGCACGAAGGCGAGACCGGACGACACGGTGACGACCGTCGCCGACGCCTTGGACTTCAGATGCGGCAGCAGGGCCGCCGTCAGCCGGATCGTGCCCAGCAGGTTGATGGCGATGATCTGTTCGGCGACGGGCAGGTCGATCTCCTGTTCCACCACCATGATCCCGGCGTTGTTGATGAGGACGTTCAGGTCGGGATGGTCAGCGATGACGCGAGCGGCGAAGGCGGTGATGTCGTCGGGGTTCTCGACGTCCAGAACCGCCGTGGCCATGCCGGGATTCGCGGCGGCGACGGCGTCCAGCGCTGCCTGACGACGGCCGGCGATGATGACCTTGGCGCCGCGCGCATGCAGGGCCTCGGCCATGGCTTTGCCGATGCCGGAGCCGCCGCCGGTGATCAGAATGGTGTCGTTGCGGGTGTCCATGGGTCTTCTCCTCAGGGGTTGGAAACCGATGGAGGCTGATTTAGAACCAGCACTCTCCATTGGAAAGTAGGCACCGAAATGTGCCATACGCACCGAAAGGAAACCGATGTCCGTGTCTGCGCCTGCCTATGTCCCGCCGCACGACTATCCGCCAGTCGATCCCCGCGTGGAGGCCCTGGTCAATGAGGTGATCGGCCGGGTGGCCGACAAATGGACCATGATCGTGCTGGAGGTCCTGACCGAGCACGGCGAGCTGCGCTTCACCCGCATCGGCGACCTGGCCGGCGGCATCAGCCAGAAGATGCTGACCCAGACCCTGCGTCAGATGGAGCGCGACGGTCTGGTGATCCGCACGGTGCATCCCGTGGTGCCGCCCAAGGTGGAATATCGCCTGACCGATCTCGGCTTCAGCCTTTCGGAGGCCTTCTGCGGCGTCTGGATGTGGGCGGAGAAGAATCTGGAACGGATCGAGGCGGCGCGGGCGGGGTTCGACGCGGCAAGGGCGGGGTAGAGCGGTTCAGTCCGAAGGCTTGATGGCCAGTTGTCTGGCGAAATCGGGTATCCAACAATCACTGGTTGAATAGCATTCGCCATAGAGCTCAACGAAACGTCGCTCACCGCTAGGAACGCGGAATTTTACGAAAGCCATTCCTTCGTGAAGTCCCCACACGGCATTCGGATCGACCGGAAGGGCCAGGTTGGTGTTCGGCGCGTCGTAGCTACGAAAGCCGGTGGCCTCATGTATGAGTACGCGCCTGCCCCCATAGACCACCGTGTAATAGGTTGTGGTGGGTCCCACGACTTCGGTCGTCTCGAAGGTTTGTCCGGCTGGGAGACAGAAGCCATCGCCGCAAGCGATAGCCGGCGGACGAGAGCATCCAGCTAGAAGCACGAAAGAAGCTAGGATCAATTGGAGGATCGGCATATCCTCAGCTTATCGACCGACTTCGGAACACCCACAAGGGTCGTAACTTTGTGGGCTCAAACCCCCGATAGCGCCCGCATCACGTAGAAATCCGACAGCAGGCCGTCCAGCGCCTCTTCCAAATCCTCGAAGTGGTCGATCAGGACGTCGCCGCCCAGGTCCTCGGGCGGGATCGGGGTATAGCCGTAGGTCACGACGACGCAGGGCATGCCGGCGTCGCGGGCGGCCTCGGTGTCGGGGGCGGCGTCGCCGACCATGATGGCCTTGGCGGGATCGCCGCCGCCCATCAGGACCGCCTCCTTCAGATGGGCGCCGGAGGGCTTGCGGGCGCTGACCTTGTCCGGCCCGACGACGGCGGCGAAATGCCGGGTCAGGTCGATCTTCTTCAGCAGGCGTTCGGACAGGTCGGTGCGCTTGTTGGTGGCCACGACGAGGATCGCGCCGCGTTCGGCCAGTCGTTCCAGGGTCTCGACCACGCCGTCGAAGGGTCTTGAGTGGTCGGCGATGTGATCGATGTAGTCCGCGATGAAGGCGTCGAAGAGTTCGGGCGAGGCGGCCCGCTCGGCCGAAGCCCCCGCGAGTTCAAAGCCGTGCCGCAACAGTGCCCGAGCGCCGCCGCCGATCAGCCGGCGCGCGCTGTCCATCGGGGCGGGCGGCAGGCCTTCGAGCACCAGCATCCGGTTGAGGGTTCCGACCAGATCCTGATGCGTCTCCACCAGGGTGCCGTCCAGATCGAAAACGAGGGTCCAGCCCTCGAGGTCACGGTCGGTCATGGGGTCCTCATATCCGTCATCCTCGGGCGCGGCCCGAGGATCGGGGGTTGGGGCGGGGGAACGAGGTCGGTCGAATACCGGGCCTCGAACTCAGGGGATTGCGATGCACGGCGTCCGATCCTCGGGTCAAGCCCGAGGATGACGGAGAGGGGGCAGGATGACGGTTCTAATAGGGGGGCGGCCATTGTAGAGCGGTCAGGACGCCCAACCCGGATCGATTCATGACCAGAAGAGCCGCCATCATCCTCGCCGCCGGCCAGGGCACGCGGATGAAGTCCCCCCTGCCCAAGGTGCTGCACCGGGTCGGGCATCGCGCCATGCTGGATCACGCTATCGATGCGGCGGAAGCGCTCGGTTGCGAGCGGATCGTCGTGGTGGTCGGCAACCATTCGCCAGAGGTCCGCGCCCATGTCGTCAAACGGCTGGGCGAGGCGTCGATCGCGGTGCAGGACCCGCCTCTCGGCACCGGCCACGCCGTGCGGGCGGCCGAGGCGGCCTTGGCGGATTTCGACGGTCAGGTGGTCATCACCTATGGCGACGTCCCCCTGTTGAAGGCGGCGGATATCGAGCTGGTGTTCGGGCCGGGTGCGGGTGTGACCGTCATCGGGTTCGAGGCGCGGGATCCCGGCGCCTATGGCCGTCTGGTGATCGAGGGCGAGGTTCTGACCGCCATCACCGAGGCCGAGGAGGCGTCGGCGGAGGTTCTGGCCATCACCGCCTGCAATTCGGGCGTCATGGCGGCGCCGTCGGGACTGTTGTTCCGTCTGCTGGCCCAGGTGACCAATGAGAACGCCAAGGGCGAATACTATCTGACCGATGTGGTGGAGCTGGCGAGGAAGGCCGGGGAGCCGACGCGGGCGGTGTTCGCGGACGAGGATGCGGTCATGGGGGTGAACGCCCAGGGCGAACTGGCCCAGGCCGAGGCCCTGTTCCAGAAAGTCCAGCGCGAGGCGTTTCTGGCGGCCGGGGTGACCATGCCGGCGCCCGAGACCGTGCATTTCAGCTGGGACACCGAGATCGGGGCGGGGACGACGGTCGAGCCCTTCGTCGTCTTCGGGCCGGGGGCGAAGGTCGCGGGCGGGGCGCGCATCCGCAGCTTCAGCCATATCGAAGGGGCGGCGGTGGCATCGGGCGCTGAGGTCGGGCCCTATGCCCGGCTGCGGCCCGGCGCGGACCTGGCCGAGGGGGTCAAGGTCGGCAACTTCGTCGAGGTGAAGAACGTGCGGATGGAGGCAGGGGCCAAGGCCAACCACCTGTCCTATCTGGGCGACGGCGCGGTGGGGGCGGGCGCCAACATCGGGGCGGGGACGATCTTCTGTAACTACGACGGCTTCTTCAAACACCGGACGACGGTGGGCGAGGGGGCCTTCGTCGGCTCCAACTCGGCGTTGGTGGCGCCGGTGACGATCGGGGCGGGCGCCATGGTGGGGTCCGGCTCTGTGATCACGAGCGACGTCGCGCCGGGCGATCTGGCGCTGGGGCGTGGGGTTCAGACCGTAAAGGCGGGGTGGGCCGCCCGGTTCATGGACACCATGCGGGCGAAGAAGGCGGCGAAGGCGAAATGAGCGACGCACAGAAACAACGCGCCGGCGAGGCCGCCGCCCTGCGGGTCGAGGCCGGGATGATCGTGGGCCTCGGCACCGGCTCGACGGCGGCCTGGTTCGTCAAGGCGCTGGCGGCGCGGGGCCTGTCGGGCCTGCGCTGCGTGCCGACGTCGGAGAAGACGGCCGATCTGGCGCGGGAGCTGGGCTTGACCCTGTCGACGCTGGAGGACACGCCGCGCATCGACCTGACCGTCGACGGCGCCGACGAGATCGGGCCGGGTCTGGCCCTCATCAAGGGCGGCGGGGCGGCCCTGCTGCGCGAGAAGCTGGTGTGGGAGGCGTCCGACCGCTGCATCTGCATCGCCGACGCGGCCAAGGTGGTGCCGGTGCTGGGCGCCTTCCCCCTGCCGATCGAGGTGGTGGCTTTCGGGCACAAGACCACCGGCAACCGGATCGCCGACGTTCTGCTGGATCACGAGATCCAGATGCCCGCCCGGGTGCGTCAGGCCGATCGCGGCGTGGTGCGGACCGACGGCGGCAATGTCATCTATGACGCCAAATGCGTCGCCATCCACGACCCGGCGCGTCTGGCCGACGACCTGAAGCTGATCACCGGCGTGGTCGAGCACGGCCTGTTCCTCGATCTGGCGGATGAGGCGATCATCGGCTTGGATTCCGGCGTAGAAGTCCTAAATCCCTGACCACACTCCGCTCATCCCGGCGAAAGCCGGGACCCAGTCCTTTCGGGGGGCAGGCGCGCGGGATCGACAGCGAAGCGCTCAGGTCCAGGTCAGAGCGCCCACAGCACTGGGTCCCGGCTTTCGCCGGGATGAGCGGAAGAACTAGATGTCTGACACCTACGACTACGACCTCTTCGTCATCGGCGCCGGTTCGGGCGGGGTGAGGGCGGCGCGGCTGACGGCGCTGGGCGGCAAGCGGGTGGCGATCGCCGAGGAGTTCCGCGTCGGCGGGACCTGTGTGATCCGGGGCTGTGTGCCCAAGAAGTTCATGGTCATGGCGTCGGAGGTCAGCCACGCGCTGGAGATCGCCGAGGGCTACGGCTGGTCTTTCGACAATGCGCAGTTCGACTGGCCAAAGTTCCTGGAGGCAAAGGACGTCGAGATCGCGCGGCTGTCGGGTATCTATGCGGCCAACCTGGGCAAGGCCGGGGTCGAGCTGGTGCATGGACGGGCGATCCTGAAGGACGCCCATACGGTGGCGATCCTCGACAAGTCGGGCGCCGAGAGCCGCCAGATCACCGCCGAGAAGATCCTGATCGCCACGGGCGGACGGCCGTGGAAGCCGGAGAGCCTGCCGGGCATCGAACATGCGATCACCTCTGAAGAAGCCTTCCATCTGCCGGAACTGCCCAAGCGCATCCTGATCGCGGGCGGCGGCTATATCGCCGTGGAGTTCGCGGGCATCTTCGCCGGGCTGGGGGTGGAGACGACCCTGATCTATCGCGGGCCCAACATCCTGCGCGGCTTCGACGACGACGTGCGGGCGCATCTGGCCGGCGAGATCGAAAAGCGAGGCATCAAGGTCATCCTGGGCTGCCAGCACAGGTCGCTGGAGAAGACGGCGACCGGCATCGTCAATCACCTCGAGAACGGCATGAAGCTGGAGACCGACGTGGTGATGTTCGCCACGGGCCGCATCCCCTATGTCGCCGACCTGGGCCTGTCGAAGGCGGGCGTGGAGTTGAACGACGAGGGGGCGATCAAGGTCGATCCGTATTCGAAGACGACCGCCGACAACATCTGGGCCATCGGCGACGTGACCGACCGGATGAACCTGACGCCGGTAGCCATCCGCGAGGCCGTGGCCTTCCACGAGACGGTCTATCGCAACAACCCGCAGCATTTCGACTATGAGGCCGTGGCGACCGCCGTGTTCAGCCAGCCGCCCGTCGGGGTGGTCGGCCTGACCGAGGCCGAGGCGCGGCACAGTTGCTCCAAGGGGGTGGATGTCTATGTGACCCGGTTCCGGCCGATGAAGTACGCCTTCACCGGCTCGGACGAGCGGGTGCTGATGAAGCTGGTGGTGGATGCGGACACCCAGCGCGTGGTCGGGGTTCACATCGTCGGGCCGGACAGTCCGGAGATGATCCAGCTGGCCGCCATCGCCGTGAAGGCCGGCCTGACCAAGGCCCAGTGGGACGCGACCTGTGCGGTCCACCCGACCATGGCCGAAGAACTGGTGACCCTGAAGGAAAAGCAGTCCCAGAACACATCGGCGGGCTGATCTTCGCGTTCTCGCGCACATTTATTGTCCGCAAGCGGCCATCGGAGTAAGGAGCGGCCCATGAGTACCCGTTGGACCCCCACATCGTGGAAGACGAAACCCGGCCTGCACATGCCGGCCGACTATCCGGACACGCGCGCCCTTCAGGCCGCGGAGGACGAACTGCGCGCCCTGCCGCCGCTGGTGTTCGCGGGCGAAGCGCGGATGCTGACGTCCAAACTGGCCCAGGTGGAGGCTGGCGACGCCTTCCTGCTGCAGGGCGGGGACTGCGCCGAGAGCTTCCGCGAATTCTCGGCCGACAATATCCGCGACACCTTCCGCCTGCTGCTGCAAATGGCGGTGGTCCTGACCTTCCAGGGGCGCAAGCCGGTGGTCAAGGTCGGCCGCATCGCTGGACAGTTCGCCAAGCCGCGTTCGTCGCCGGTCGAGACGATCGACGGGGTCGCCCTGCCGTCCTATCGCGGCGACAACATCAACGGCATGGGCTTCACGGCCGAAGAGCGGGCGCCCGATCCCCAGCGGCTGATCCGGGCCTATAACCAATCGGCCTCGACCCTGAACCTGCTGCGCGCCTTCGCCAGCGGGGGTTATGCCGACCTGCACAACATTCACCGCTGGACGCTGAACTTCGCCGACAACTCGGCCGGGGCCCAGTATCGGGAGCTGGCCGAGAAGATCACCGAGGCCCTGGCCTTCATGGAGGCCGTCGGGGTCACGCCGGAGACTCATCCGGATTTGGCGCGGGTCGAGGTCTTCACCTCGCACGAGGCTCTGTTGCTGAACGTCGAGACGGCCCTGACGCGGATCGATTCCAGCTCGGGCGAGTGGTTCGACACCTCGGCCCATATGCTGTGGATCGGCGAGCGGACGCGGCAGCTGGACGGCGCCCATATCGAGTTCATGCGCGGCATCAACAACCCCATCGGGGTGAAGTGCGGTCCGACCATGGAGCCGGACGACCTGCTGCCGCTGATCGACGCCCTGAATCCGAACAATATTCCGGGCCGTCTGACCCTGATCGGCCGCTTCGGTCACGACAAGGTGGGCGATCGCCTGCCGCGCCTGATGAAGGCGGTGAAGGCCCACGGCAAGCGGGTGATCTGGTCGATCGATCCGATGCACGGCAACACCCTGACGGCGGCCAACGGCTACAAGACCCGGCCGTTCGACCGGATCCTCGGCGAGGTGCGCGGCTTCATCGACGTGGCCGAGGCCGAGGGCGTCCACCCCGGCGGCGTCCATCTGGAAATGACCGGCCAGAACGTCACCGAATGCCTGGGCGGCGCCCAGGCGGTGACCGAGGACGACCTTTCGAGCCGGTATCACACCCACTGCGATCCGCGCCTGAACGCCGACCAGGCGCTGGAGCTGGCCTTCCTGGTGGCGGAGCGGCTCAAGGTCGGACGTCAGCGGAGATCAGAAGCGGCCTGAAACGATCTTCTTGCGGTCCAGATCGCGACAGAATCCGGTTTCACGGCTAAGGCGTGATGATGAGCAATATCGGCCACCCCGAGAACGACGACCGGCCGGGACGGTTGGCCTTCCAGGGCGCGTTCGGCGCCTTCAGCCACGAGGCCTGCCTGTCGCTGCGGCCCTGGGACGAGCCGATCCCGTTCGACACCTTCGAGGAGGTGATCGAGGCGGTTCTGTCGGGCGACTGCGCGGGCGCCCTGATCCCCATCGAGAACTCGTCCATCGGCCCGGTCGAACCGGCGGCCACCCTGGTGCGCGAGACCGGCCTGACGCCGCTGGTCGATGTGTGGCGTCCCATCCGTCACGTGCTGATGGGCGTGGCCGGGGCCCGACTGTCGGACATCAAGACCGTCGAAAGCCATCCGATCGCCCTGGCCCAGTGCGAGAAGACGCTGCAGTCGATGGGCCTGCCGGCCGTGGTCGCCTTCGACACCGCGGGCGCGGCCAAGGCGGTGGCGGCGGCGGGGGACCGCACCCGGGCGGCCCTGGGTCCGGCGGCGGCGGCAGAGGTTTATGGACTGTCGGTTCTGCGACACGATCTTCAGGATTCGGCCGATAACCGGACGCGTTTTGTCCTGATCGAGGCGTCCAAGGGTTGACGGCGCACGATCCTTGCGGCTCTAGAGGGCGCAGGGATCGCTTCCGATCCTTCAACCGGCCAGAAACCGTTCAAGCCATGACTGCCTCGCGCGCTGTGATCTCGACCCTTTCGACCCGTTCGCGCGCGGTTGCCGGCTTTTATTTCGGCTCGCTCTATTTCGGCTTTCGATACGCCGGCTGAGGCCTCGAGCGGCAT
>NZ_JBQVNM010000082.1:0-10568 GCF_052436175.1 Brevundimonas sp.
CGCCGCCGCCGTGCGTCTGGTCGCCACCGACCGCGCCGCCGGGATGGACGCGCTGGAAGACGTCGCCGCCGCCTGGCCCGACACGCCCCAGGCCCGGGAGGCGACCTATCGTCTCGGCGACGCCCGTCGCGCGGGCAACGACCACGCCGGCGCGGTCCAGGCCTATGCCGCGGCCCTCAAGGACTGGCCGACCACGCCCTGGGCCGGAGAAGTGACCCTGCGTCTGGCCCGCTCCCTGGTCGCCACCAACCGCAACGCCCAGGCCTGTGCGGCCCTGGCCGAATTCAATCGCCGCTACGCCGCCTCGGCCACGGCGGCGCTGAAGGGAGTGGCGACACAGGTGGGCGCCCAGGCCCGCTGTTCCTGACCCCGGCGGACTCCGCGCTCACTGAACGGGTTCGGGCGCGGCTGGACGCCCGACTGTCGGGAGGGATCGACGCCCCCGTCCTGATCCCCCTGTCCGGCGGCGGCGACTCCATGGCCCTGCTGGGCCTGGCGGCGGACTGGGCCCGGGCGCGCGCACGCCGGCTGGTCGCCGTCACCATCGACCACGGCCTGAACCCCGACAGCCCCGTCTGGAGCCGCCGTTGCCGGACGGCCGCCGAAGCCCTCGGCCTCGACTGGATCGGCCGCCGCTGGGAGGGGGAGAAGCCGACGACCGGCCTGACGGCCACCGCCCGCGCCGCCCGCCACGCCCTGATCGCCGGGGTCGCGCATGAGGTCGGCGCCCACGTCATCCTGACCGGCCACACGGCCGACGACGTGGCCGAAGCCGACTGGATGCGCGCCCGCTCGGCTCAGGAGGGCGTCTCCCCCCTCGGCCGCCTGCGCGACTGGTCGCCCTCGCCCGTCTGGCCCGAGGGGCGCGGCCTGATGCTGCTGCGTCCCCTCCTGACGGAGCGACGCGCCGCCCTGCGCGATCTCCTGCGGTCGCTCGGCCAGGACTGGATCGAGGATCCGGCCAACCTCGACCCACGCTTCGGCCGCAGTCGGGCGCGCCGGGCCCTTGAGGATGCCCCGGACGCGACGGCGCCCCTCGCCTTCGCCTCGGCGCGTTCGGAAGCCCTGACGACGCCGATCCGCCCGCTGCCGTTCGGCCTCGGCTTCGAGACGGGCCGCGACCTGCCGCCCGCGGCGCTCTCGGCGATGCTGGTCTCGGCCTCGGGCGGTCAGGCCCTGCCGCGCGGCGAGCGGCTGGCCGCGCTCGCGCGCCGCCTGGCCTCGGGCGAGGATTTCACCGTCACCCTGTCCGGAGCGCGGATCGAGGGCGTCGGCGAACACGTGCGCGTCGCCCGCGAACCCGGTGAGATGCGCCGCCGCTCGGTCGCCCCCGTCCCGCTCTCCCCCGGCGTCGCCGCCGTCTGGGACGGGCGCGTCGAAGCCGTCTTCGATGAGCCCGGCTGGCGCCTCACCGGCGCCCACGGCCTTCTCAACCGCCTGTCGGACGCCGACCGGGCCGCCCTATCCGCCCTCCCGGCCCCGGTTCGGGGCGCGGCGCCTGTCCTGATCCGGGACGGCGGGGATGCCCCGGTTCTTGCAGGGCGGGTCGGCCGGGTCCGTTTCCTGCCGCCGCGCCGTCTGAACCTGGCCCTGTCCGGGTTCGGCCTCGTCTTTCCGGGCGAAACGACGCAGGAACACGGACTGTTTGACGGCGTGCATGGCGAAACCCCGACGACTGACCTATTTTCAGTCGCAACAGACGAACCGGCGCCGCCTCTGCGCGCGCCGCAGGACCGGAAACCGAGATGAACCTGCGTACACTTGCCATCCTTGGGGTCATCGCCCTGGGCCTGTTCGGCTTCTACGCCGTGGCCAGCCAGAACGGCGCGATGATGCCCGCCTTCATGGAGAAGGCCGCGACCGCCCCCGCCTCGACGGGCGCGGCTGCGAACGGGACGACCGCGAACGGCGCGACGCCCCCCGCGCCCAAGGCCGCCGCCTCGCGCCGCGAGGAGATCGACTACACCCAGCTGCAGCAGGCCATCGCCGCCAAGTCGATCCAGTCGGTCACGGTCCGCCGCGACCGGCTGGAAGGCGTCTATCGCGACGGCGGCAAGTTCGTCACCATCATCCCCCTCCCGGCCCAGGCGACGATCGACCAGATCGGCCAGTCCGGCGCGCGGGTGCATCTGAAGACCGGCGACCAGTCCATCTTCATGAGCCTGCTGGGCATCCTCCTGCCGATCCTGCTCATCGTCGCCGTCTGGATCTTCTTCATGCGCCAGATGCAGGGCGGCGCCCGCGGCGCCATGGGCTTCGGCAAGTCCAAGGCCAAGCTGCTGACCGAGCACAAGGGGCGCAAGACCTTCGAAGACGTCGCCGGCGTCGACGAGGCCAAGGAAGAGCTTCAGGAGGTGGTCGACTTCCTGAAGGACCCCTCCAAGTTCCAGCGTCTGGGCGGCAAGATCCCCAAGGGCGCGCTTCTGGTCGGCCCTCCCGGCACCGGCAAGACCCTTTTGGCCCGCGCGGTCGCGGGCGAGGCGGGCGTGCCCTTCTTCTCCATCTCCGGCTCGGACTTCGTGGAAATGTTCGTCGGCGTCGGCGCCAGCCGCGTGCGCGACATGTTCGAACAGGCCAAGAAGAACGCCCCCTGCATCATCTTCATCGACGAGATCGACGCCGTCGGTCGTCATAGGGGCGCAGGGCTCGGCGGCGGCAATGACGAGCGCGAGCAGACCCTGAACCAGCTGCTGGTCGAGATGGACGGCTTCGAGGCGTCCGAGAACATCATCCTGATCGCCGCCACCAACCGCCCCGACGTGCTGGATCCGGCCCTGCTGCGTCCCGGCCGTTTCGACCGTCAGGTGGTGGTGCCCAACCCCGACGTCTCGGGCCGCGAGCACATCCTGCGCGTCCATATGAAGGACGTGCCCCTGGGGCCCGACGTCAACGTCAAGACCATCGCGCGCGGCACGCCCGGCTTCTCCGGCGCCGACCTGGCCAATCTGGTCAATGAGGCGGCCCTGATGGCGGCGCGCAAGGATCGCCGCATGGTCACCCATCGCGACTTCGAGGACGCCAAGGACAAGGTCATGATGGGCTCGGAGCGCAAGTCCATGGCCATGAACGAGGAAGAACGCCGCCTGACCGCCTATCACGAGGGCGGCCACGCCATCGTCGCCATGAACGTCAAGATGGCCGACCCCGTCCACAAGGCGACCATCGTCCCGCGCGGCCAGGCCCTGGGCATGGTGATGCAGCTGCCCGAAGGCGACCGCTATTCGATGAAGTATCGCCAGATGGTCGATCGCATCGCCATCATGGCCGGCGGCCGTGTCGCCGAGGAGCTGATCTTCGGCAAGGACAACATCACCTCGGGCGCCTCGTCCGACATCCAGCAGGCGACCAAACTAGCCCGCCGCATGGTGACTCAGTGGGGCTTCTCGGACGTCCTCGGCACCGTGGCCTATGGCGAGAACCAGGAGGAGGTCTTCCTCGGCCACTCCGTCGCGCGCAGCCAGAATATCTCGGAAGAGACCGCCCGTCTGATCGACGCCGAGGTCAAGAAGCTGGTCACCTCCGGCTGGAACGAGGCCCGAAAAATCCTCAAGTCCAAGTCGGGCGATCTGGAAAAGCTGGCCCAGGCCCTGCTTGAATACGAAACCCTGTCGGGTCAGGAGATCAAGGACCTGCTGGAGAAGGGCGCCGCCCCCAACCGCGACGAGAACAACTTCCCCAACGCGGGCCCGTCGGTCTCCGTGCCGGTGACCCCGGTCTCCGACGGCGTGGAGGTGACGCCCACGGTCCACTGACACGCACCTTCGTCTCCGACCTGATCGAGGCCCCGCTGGAAACAGCGGGGCCTTTTTCACGCCCGCTCCACCGTGTCCCCTCCGGTCGTCGGGCCGCGCGCAGCCTCTCCTCCACTCCGCTGCGCTCCGAGCCCTCCCAACTGCAAAGCGCGAACGGGCAGGACGGGATGAAACCTTGCAATAGACCAGTTTGCATTTCAGACAAGTCTGTGAGATACGCCCTTCATCGCATTGGAGGCGACCCTGTCCATGACCCCGACTTCCATCCATACCGTCGCCCCGGCCGAGCGGCTGCACGGCCTCGACGCCCTCAGGGCCGGCGCCCTGCTGCTCGGGGTGGTGCTGCACGCCAGCCTGTCCTTCTTCCCGCAACAGATCTGGATCGTCGCCGACGACAGCACGTCGATCGGCGCGGCCTGGCTCTTCTTCGCCATCCACCTGTTCCGGATGATGGCCTTCTTCCTGATCGCGGGCCTGTTCGCCCACATGATGCTGGCGCGAAAAGGATGGCTGGCCTTCGCCAGGGACCGGGCGGTGCGCATCTTCGGCCCGCTCGCCGCCTTCTGGTTCCCGGTCATGGCGGGCATCGTCACGGCCCTGGTCTGGAACGCCCACGCCAACGGGCTGATCGTTCCGGGTGCGCCGCCGCCCCCGCCGCCCACCTACGACTGGACCAACTTCCCGTTGACCCACCTCTGGTTCCTCTACGTCCTGACCCTGTTCTGCGCCGCGACCCTCATCCTGCGCGCCCCCTTCGCGAGGTTCGACAGGTCCGGCGCCTGGGGCCGGGTCGTGGACCGCGTGACGGGCCCCCTGATCGGACCCTGGACGCCGTTCGTCCTGGCCGCGCCGCTCGCCCTCGCCTTCTGGCTGGACCCGAAATGGATCGCCTTCTTCGCCGTCCCGACCCCGGACGAGGGGCTCGTGCCCGACACCGCCGCCCTCGTCGGTTTCGGCCTGGCCTTCGCGCTCGGCTTCCTGATCGACCGCCGCCGCGACCTGCTGGACCGGATCGCCCGGTGGTCGCCCCTGTTTCTGATCGTCGCCCTCGTCTCGGGGGTCTACGCCTACATCCTGGCCGGCGGTCCGAACCTGACCCCGATGGCCGAGCCGACCGGCGCCAAGGCCCTCGCCGCGGCCGTCATCGCCCTCGCCGTCTACAGTTCGGCCTTCGCGGCCATGGGCCTCTGCCTCAGGTTCCTGTCGGGCCACAGCCGCGTCCGTCGCTACCTCGCCGACGCCTCCTACTGGGTCTACATCCTGCACCTGCCCCTGGTCATGCTGGCCCAGGTCTGGGTCCAGGACTGGGCGGGGCCCTGGTGGATCAAGCTGGCGGGCGTGTCGCTCGGCGTCTTCGCGGTCTGCCTGGCCTCCTATGAGCTGCTGATCCGCCACGGCTTCATGGGCCAATGGCTGAATGGCCGCCGCATCCCCTGGCGGAAGCCGAAGACCGACGCCGTGATCGCACCCGCCGAATAGCTTGCCATCTTCGACCGGCTCGTCCACCCACGGACGGGCCGGTCGTCACACAGAGTCGCCGAAAGAACCCCCATGCCCGCCAAGCCCCGCCTGAGTTCGCCGGAAGACGATCTCGCCTTCATGCGGTCGATCGTCCAGGGCGGCGGACGCCCGCCGATGACCCTGGCCGTCTGCTATCTCGCGGGCGGGCTGCTCTACGGCCTTCAGTGCCTGTTCCACGTCGGCCAGGTGCTCGGCCTGATCCGCTGGCCCGATCTGGCCAATCTGATCTTCGTCGTGGGGATCACGGTCGCCTTTCTGGTCATCCTGACCTGGGCCATCCTGAGGGACCGCAAGGCGGGCTCCGCCAACCGGGGGCCGTTCGCGACGCGGATGCTGAGCGCCGCCTTCAGCGCCACCGGCATGGCCAATGCGGCGGTGGTCATCGTCTTCGCCGCGGGCGCGATCCGCGACAGGGATTTCTCCGTCTGGCTCTACTACGCCGCCGTCGTCTTCGCCCTTCAGGCGGCGGCCTGGTATGTCGCTTGGATGCTGAAGAAGAAGGGCTGGATGCTGGCCGTCTCGCTCGGCGGCTGGGTGACGGCGGTGGCCCTGGGCCTGCTGGTGCGTCAGCCGGTCCTCTATCTCTACGTCTGCACCGCCGCCCTGTTCCTGCTGTTCGCCCTGCCCGGCTGGGCCCTGTTCCGCGATGCGCGCGGCGGCGTGAAGGCCGGCTGATCCATGGGCCTGGCGGATTTCGGACGGATCGACGAGGTCATCCACGGCCGAATGCGGCTGGGGATCATGGTCTATCTGGCCGATGTCGAGACCGCCGACTTCACCGAGCTGAAGACCGTGCTGGAAGCCACCCAGGGCAACCTCTCGGTCCATCTGAAGAAGCTGGAGGAGGCCGGCTACGTCGCCATCGCCAAGAGCTTCGTCAACAACAAGCCCCTGACCCGCATCGCCATCACCGATCGGGGCCGAACCGCCTTCGCCGCCTATCTGGACGCCCTGGGCGGGCTGATCGGAGGACGCGACTGATGGCGCCCATGGTTGTCGATCCGCATCGGGTGCGGGCCTTCGCTGACGCCGAAGCCTTCCACGACTGGCTGGCGCAGAACCACGATCGCGAGCCCGAAGTCTGGATGCAGATTTTCAAGTTGGGGTCAGGCACGCCGAGCGTCAGCTGGAAGGACGCCATCCCGGTCGCCCTCGCGTGGGGCTGGATCGACGGCGTGAAGAAGTCGTTGGACGAGGCCAGCTTTCTCCAGAGGTTCACCCCGCGCGGGCCGAAAAGCAGCTGGAGCGAGATAAACGTCGCCCATGCCGAACGGCTGATCGCCGAGGGCCGGATGCAGCCCTCGGGTCTCAAACATGTCGAGGCGGCCAAGGCCGACGGCCGCTGGGAAAAGACCTATCGGGTCAGGGGCGCCGCAGTCCCCGCCGACCTCCAGGCCGCCATCGACGCTGAACCCAGGGCGGCCGCCCTGTTCGCCGTCCTGACCAGTCAAAACCGTTTCGCCCTGATCCACCGCACCAATGCGCTCAAGACCGAGGCGGGCCGCCGAAAGAAGATCGCCGATCTGGTCGCCATGCTCGCGCGGGGCGAGACGCCGTATCCGCAGGGGAAGAAGCCGTGACACCCCTGTCTTGCATTCCTGCGGTCATGGGCATCGTCAACGTCACGCCCGACAGCTTCTCGGACGGCGGGCGGCTGGGCTCGGTCGAGGCGGCCGTCGCCCATGCGATGCGGCTCGTCGCCGAGGGCGCCGACGTGCTCGACATCGGCGGCGAGAGCACCCGGCCGGGCGCCGATCCGGTGTCGGAAGCCGAGGAAATCGACCGGACCGCGCCCGTCATCGCGGCGATCCGCGCCCTCTGGCCCGGCCCGCTCAGCATCGACACCATGAAGCCCGCCGTGGCCCGCGCCGCCGTCGCGGCCGGGGCGACGATGTGGAACGACGTGACCGCCCTGACCCACGCGTCCGACAGCGCAGTCGCTGCGGCCGAACTGGGCTGCGATGTCGTCCTGATGCACATGAAGGGCGAGCCGCGCACCATGCAGGCCGATCCTCGCTATGACGACGTGGTCGCCGAGGTCCGCGACCATCTGGCCGACCGGGCGGCGGCGGCCATGTCGGCCGGGGTGGCGCGGGACCGGATCTGGCTCGACCCCGGCATCGGCTTCGGCAAGACCCTCGACCACAACCTGGCCCTGACGGCGCGGCTGGAGGCCCTGGTCGAGCTCGGTTTCCCGGTCCTCTACGCCGCCAGCCGCAAGCGGATGATCCAGGCGGTGGACGCGACCGCCACCGACCCCGACGACCGTCTGGGCGGCTCACTGGCTCTCGCTCTGGAAGGCGCCCGGTGCGGCGCGCGCATGGTCCGGGTCCACGATGTGCGCGAGACGGTTCAGGCCCTGAAGGTTCAGGCGGCCTTGCGGGAGGCGGGACGTTGATCGAGCCTCTCCCTCTCCCTCTCCCTCTCCCTCTCCCTTTCCCTCTCCCTCTCCCTCCCCTCTCCTCCGTCATCCTCGGGCTTGACCCGAGGATCGGACGCTCAGCCCGCATTGCGCAGGGTGAAGGGCCAGACGTCGATCCAAGGCTCTACTGCCTGGGACGCCCAACGTCCGGCCCTCGGGTCAAGCCCGAGGGTGACGGGTGGGAGAGGAACAGCGCCAAAGCCTTGCTCCGAACGGGTTACTGAGCCATCTCCCGCCCATGACCTCGCCCCTCGGACGCGTCCTGATCATCGCCGGCTCGGATTCGGGTGGCGGCGCGGGCATACAGGCCGACATCAAGGCCGTGACGGCCATGGGCGGCTATGCGGCCACCGCCATCACCGCCATCACCATCCAGAACACGATGGGCGTTCACGGGGTCCACCCCCTGCCGCTGGACGTGATCGAGCAGCAGGCCAAGGTCGTGCTGGACGACATAGGAACCGACGCCTTCAAGACCGGCATGCTGGGTACGGTGGAGACGGTCGAGCGGGTGGCGGCCATCCTCGACAGCTACGCCGCACCCGCCGTCATCGATCCGGTCATGATCGCCAAGGGCGGCCATCCCCTGCTGGCCGAGGCGGCAGTCGGCGCCGTGCGGTCGCTGATGGTGCCGCGCGCGGCCCTCCTGACCCCCAATGCGCCCGAGGCCGAGGCCCTGACCGGCGTGCCGGTCGCCGATCTGGACGGCCAGAGGCGGGCCGGCGAGGCCCTGCTGGCGCTCGGCGCCCGGGCCGTGCTGATGAAGGGCGGTCATGTCGGCGACGGCGCGACCGTGACCGACCTGCTGCTGACCCCGACTGGCGAGACCCTGCTGGAGGGCGAGCGGTTCGACACCACCTCGACCCACGGCACCGGCTGCACCCTGGCCAGCGCCTGCGCCGCCGGCATCGCCCTGGGCCGGCCGCTGGAGGTCGCGGTGGCCGAGGCCTGGGCCTATGTCGCCGAGGCCATCCGCCGCGCGCCCGGCCTGGGCCACGGCCACGGCCCGCTGGACCACGGCTGGAGGCTGAGGGCATGAGCGATCTCGAAACCCGCCTCATCGACATCGTCCGCGCCAACCCAGACCTGATGCAGGTGCTGACGACGGTTCGGGCTCTCGACCTGCCCGACTGGCGACTTTTCTCCGGGGCCGTCTATCAGGGCGCCTGGAACGACCGCACCGGCCGCCCGGTCGGCTACGGCGTCAAGGATTACGACATCGGCTACTTCGACCCCGACACCTCCTGGGACGCCGAGGACGTCTTCATCAAGCGCGCCGCCGCCGCCTTCGACGAGCCGTTGCGTTCGCTGGTCGAGGTGCGGAACCAGGCCCGGGTCCACATCTGGTTCGAGGACCATTTCAACGAGCCCTACGAACCCCTGACCCACACGGACGAGGCCCTGTCGCGCTTCGTCGCCCCCGCCTTCGCCGTCGGGGTGCGACTGGAGGCGGACGATACGATCTCCGTCGCCGCGCCCTTCGGCCTGCGGGACGTCTTCGACATGGTGATCCGGCCCAATCCGAACCGGCCCCGGGCCTCGGGCTGGGACAGGGTCATCGCCTCGGCCCGGGCGCGCTGGCCGGAGCTGACGGTGGTGGAATAGCGGAAAGGGCGCGACCCCTTCGGATCGCGCCCTCCTGGTTCAGGCCTCTATCCGGCCCGTGGGACCGTCAAGCCTTAGTGGCGACGGTTGTCGTGGTCGCGGCGTTCGCTGCGGACCTGGGCCGACAGACGGTCGTAGCGGCGGTCCAGATCGATGCGCTCGGTGCGGCTCAGACCGCCCCGCATGTAGGAGCGCTCCAGACGGACCAGGCTGTTCAGCTCGGCCTTCAGGCGGTCGGCCTCACGACGGCTCAGCGAGCGGTTGCGCAGGCCCTGATCGATGCGGCGGTCCAGATTGTACTTGCGGTCGTTGATCGACTGCCAGTTCTGGTAGCTCTGCACGGCCGGGGCGCGCGCCGGGCCATGGTTGTAGGATTGGGCGGCGGCCGGGACTGCGACCGAAGCGGCAGCCAGGACCAGGGCGGGAATGACGAGGTTTTTCATCGGTTCGTTCCTTGGTTTCGGTCACGGGCCGGGGTGGCCAGCGATGACTGCAGATAACCACCGCCCGGCTGAGCCCGACCTGAACGACCGCGCTCAGGTTCGGTTCATCAAGGTGAGAAATGCGTCATGAACCCGAGGCCGTTTCCGGTCGTGAGAAACAGGCTCGCGCGCGAGGCCGGCGCGCCGGGCGCACCTCCGCCTGATGCATCCCTGTCACGTCGTCGCGATCCGTGTTCGACGGGGCCCCGCATCGTTTGTCGGCGGGTCCGTCGTGACCTATACGGAGCATTCAGCCTCTGTTCAGGCGACCGCGCCTAGATCGAACGCCATGTCCCGTATGTCCCACAGCCTGATCGTCGCCCTCGCGACCCTGGCCCTCGCCGCTCCCCTGGCGACGGGGGCCTCGGCGCAGGACCGTCCGCGCGAGCGTGATGACCGTCAGGAACAGCCGCAGCGCCCCCGCGTCAGCCCGGACGAGGCCCGGCGCGGCGCCTCGCCCTACGGCCGGCCCATCGACACCCAGCCGCGTCGCGACGGCAACTACAGCGTTCTGGTCGAACGCGGCGGCCAGGTGCGCGACGTCACCGTCGACGGCCAGACCGGCCGGGCCCGCCCCAGCGGCGACAATTCGAACAGCAACGACCAACGTCCCCGCAGGCCCAACTGATGCGCGTTCTCCTCGTCGAAGACGACGCCGACCTGTCGCGTCAGCTGAAGACCGCCCTCGGCGACGCCGGCTATGCGGTCGATCATGCCGCCGACGGCGAGGAAGCCCACTTCCTCGGCGACACCGAACCCTATGACTGAGTCATCCTCGACCTGGGT
>NZ_JBQVNM010000083.1:0-10044 GCF_052436175.1 Brevundimonas sp.
CTCGCCGGCCCGGCCGAAGGCCTCCTCGATCGAGGCCGCCGCGCGCTCGGCCGGTTCCCGCAGCGACTCCAGCGCCGCCGAAGCCTCCGCTGCCTTCAAGGGCACGGCGTCCAGCGCCGCCCCGGCCGGATCGCGGCCCACATCCCAGTCAGTCATCCGGCCAAGCCTCCGCCATCCGTTCCAGTTCCGCCCGGCCCAGCGCCCATCCTGTCGAAGACGCCGACGCCGGCTCGGTCAGCATCCGCCACTCCCTCAGCGACAGCCTCCAGAAGGCCTCGGGCGCCAGCCCCATCGCCAGGGCCAGCCGCAGCATCGCCGCCCATCCCGCCCCGGCCTCGCTCATGCCGCCGCCGCAAAGGCCGCCGCCACGGCCTCGGCCGCCGCGCGCGGATCGATCGGCGCCGTGGCCACCGTCTCGGCCAGTTCCACCTCGCCGCCGCCCCGCAGCACCGCGGCCAGCACCACCGTCAGGTCCGTCGCCGACGGCGCCTTCATCCGTCCGGCCAGGTCGCCGATGCCCTGCAGACCCAGCCCCGCCTCGATCTCCGCCAGCGCCCCCAGGGTCAGGCACAGCCGTCGCTCCCGCCCGGCCAGCACCGCCACGGCCTCGCCCCGCGCCCGGTTCGCGCTCAAAGCCCCCAGGGTCAAAGCGCGGTAAACCCGACTTCGCCGGCGCTGGCCAGGCTCAGGGCGAAGCTCGCCTCGCCTTCATGCTCGCCCGCATATTCCAGCGCCGTCACCAGGAACGGTCCTTCCAGCACGCCGAAGTCGGGCACGATCAGCCGCCAGCGCCGCGCTTCCTGTCCGAAGAAGACCTCGCGGATCACCGCGTCCGAGGCCGCATCGCGAAACACCCCTTGGCCCGACACCGCCGCCGACCGCACCCCAACCCCGGCCAGCAGCTCGCGCCACCTTCCGGCGCTGTCGCCGTCGGTCACGTCCACGGTCCTCGCGTTCAGCGAAATCGTCCGCGCCCTCAGCCCCGCCACCGTGGCGAACGCCTCTGGCGATCCTCCGTCGCCGATCTTCAGCAACAGGTCCTTCCCGCGTTGTGCGGCCATTTCGATCTCCTTGAATGTTCAGCGACGAGGGACGAACGGCGAGCCGCTCATCACTCGCCGCTCTCTTCAGTCACCGCCCGAACCCGCATCACGCCCCAGGTCCGCCGCAGGTCCGAGGTCCTGAACACGTCGCTGAACGTCACCGCCAGACTGACCGTCCGCACCCCGTCCGCCTCGACCGTCGCCCCGTCCAGCGCCGCCCGCACCGCCGCGCAGATCGCCTTGGCCTCTTCCGTCCCGCCGAAGCGAGACGCACACGACAGGGTGAGCCGATGCTCGACGCCGCATCCCTCCGCCGCAACCGGCCGGCTCTCGCTGCGCCCGATCAGCAGGTAAGGAAAGCCCGGGCCTTCGGGCGCCTGGTCCCAGATACGCGCCGGCTGCCCCAGCAGGGCCTTCACCGTCGCATCATCCCCCAACCGCGCAATCAACCCCCGCGCCAGGGCGTTCTCATGCCCGCTCATCGCGCCGCCTCCAGACCGATCTCGACCCAACCGAACCGCACGTGCTCCACCGCCCGAATGCGCCAGTCCCCACCGCCGAACCGCAACACCCGCCCGACCGTCAGCCGCCCGTCCTCGCGCGCCTCCAAGGTCCGCCGGGCCGTCGAATGCGCCCGATCCGCCACCACCCGCTCGCGCTCGGATGCCGACTTCGGCCTCAGCCACACCAGCCCCAGCGGCAGATAGGTCGTGGACCGCCCGCCATAGGGGGTCTCGGCCACCACCGGCTCCAGCAGCTCGGCCAGGATCTTCGGCGGCCCGCTCACAGCCGCGCCTCCCGGTAGGGGGCGATCCAGGCCTCGACCGGCTTGATCGCCATCTCCGGGTCGCCGCGTTCATAGGCGCGCAACGCCAGCATCAGGATCGCCAGCCTCAGCGGCGCCGCAGAGGTCGAGGTCAGGCCGATCCCGACCTCCCCCTCCACCCGCGCCCGGGCCGCGTCAATCAGCGTCTGAATCAGCCCGTCCTCGGCCTCATGGCCCACGCGCAGGAACAGCTTCGCTTCCGCCAGAGAGACGGGTGCGGTCATGGAGTTCTCGCTTTGCTCGATAGTGGCGAGTGACCGGTGGCGAGTGGCGAGATCGCCAACCAGGCCACCGCTCCCGCCGGATCAACACCGTCAGTGGCGAGCGGTATTCACTCGCCACTCGCCACTGACCACTCGTCACCGCGCGACTACGTCGCGCTGAACTTCATCACCTTGATCGCGTCGAAGTTCTGCACCCCGCCGCCCACACGCTTGGTCGTGTAGAACAGCACATAGGGCTTGGCCGAATAGGGGTCGCGCAGCACCCGCACCCCGGCCCGGTCGACGATCAGATAGCCCCGCTGGAAATCGCCGAAGGCGATCGCCGCCGCATTGGCCGCGATGTCCGGCATGGTCTCGATCTCGGTGACCGGATAGCCCAGCAGACTGGCCGTCTCGCCCGGCCGCGACGCCGGCTGCCAGATGTAGTTCCCGTCCGCGTCCTTGAACTTCCGCACCGTCGAGACCGTGCGCCGGTTCATCACGAACCGCCCGTTCGGCCGGTACTGGGCCTTGGGCGCATAGATCAGATCGATCAGCCGGTCCGCCGGATTCGTCGAGGCGAAGGCGCCGGCCGCGCCCGAGGCCACATAGCCGATCTCGCCCCATTCCTGATCGGCGTCGGCGACGATGTCATAGGCCAGGAAGCCCTTGGGCATGTTGGTCCCGTTCCCGTTGACGAAGGCGTCCGTCTCCTGCGCCGCGAAGGCGTCCTCGACCTCGGCCGCCAGCCATTCGTCCAGGTTGATCAGGGCGTCGTCCAGCAGGTTCTGGGTCGCCGCCGGATTGGCGTAGAGATCGGCCGCCGGAAACTCCAGCAGGGCCAGGGTCGCCGGATCGGTCTCCGGCCGCGCCGCCGTCTCCGCCACCCAGCCCGAGGCCACGCCGGCCGTCGAGACGGGCTTCCTGAACACGCCTGCCCCCACGGTCCGCACCGTGGCGATCTCGCGCATCGGACTGACCGCCATCAGCCGCCGCTCGATGGCCCGCTCCGTCTCCGGCGGCACGACATAGCCGCCCGACGTCGGCGCCGCCGACAGCCCCGCCTTCAGCTCCAGACCGAACCCGGCCCCCGTGCGGATATACCCGTCGAACGCGGCTTTCACCTCCACATCCGCGTAGGCGGATGGGGAGGACAGGTCGGCCCTGGCCGACCCGGAGGGGGCGAGACCACCGCCGACCGAGGGCCGCCGCGCCTCCGACATCACCCGGTCCAGCCGCGCCTGCGCCTGGCTCACCGCCTGGTCAATGCGCGCCACCTTCTCCTCCAGCAGAGCGTCGGCCGAACTCTTGCGCTCGATCTCGTCCAGCCGGGCGTCGTTCGCTCCTTTGAACGCCTCGAACGCCGCCATCATCTCATGCATGGCGGCGCGCGCTTCCGGCGAGGCGGAAGCCTGTTTGGTCTCTTTCATCATGTCTCCGTTTGAGAAACCGCCCATCGCGGTTAGGGTCGGGTCGTGCCTCAGCTCGCCCGAAATTCATCATCGTCCGCCCAGCCCGGAGGCCCGGCATGACTCTCAAGAGCGCGAGCCGACCCGAGACGACGACCCGCTTCACCCGGCTCGAGACGGCCGTCATGGCCGCCCTGGCCCAGGACCTGCGCGGCAGGGTCCCCGATCTGGCCCGCCAATTCGCGACGGCCCGTCCCGAGCGACGTCGCAACACCGCCTTCGGCGCCTACACCGGCATGACGGGCGACCGGCCCCGGTCCGGCGCCGAGGTCGGCCTCACCGGCCGCTTCGGGACGGTCCACGCCATGATCCCCGGCCTGTCGGAAGCCGTCGCCTTCCAGGTCGAACTCCTCAACGGGCGCCTCTTCGCCCTCCACGCCGACAGCTACGGCCAGGACACGCGCGGCATCGACTTCGCCGCCGCCCATCCGACCGAGATCTTCACCCTCGACGAGGCGGGTCGCTCCATCCCGTGGTCGCCGACCCCGAATGCGTCGGAAACCTCGCCTCGCCCGACCGTGCGTCCCGCCGTAGCAACGCCCCGAACGACGCCTCCGACCGTCTTTGTCCAGCCCCCGACGAAGGCTTCCAGCGCGCCTTCGCGCACCGCAGCCGCCCCGCAGCGCACCCAGGACAATCGCCCTCCAACATCTTCCGCCTCAATGGCGAACGTCGTGTTCGGCAAGCCCACGGTGTCGAACTTCGAGGACATCCCCGCCCCTGAGGATCAGAAGTCTCTGCTGCTCGGCCTCTGGGTCGCCATCGGCGCCGTGGCCATCCTGGCCACGATGCTGTTCGACGTCCCCTTCCCGATCGCCCTGTTCCTGGCCTTCTTCGCCGGTCGCGCCGTCAGAAACCCCAAGGTCCTCGCCGTCATCGCCGCCCTGCTGAAACAGGCGCAGGAACAGCAAGCGCTCAACGCGACGAAACGCTGAACCGCGCGCCCGGCAGCATCGGAAACGTCACCAGCGACACCTCGCACAGCTCAACCCGGCTCAGCACCCGCAGCCGCCCCTCGCGTCGCGCCGCCGCCGTGCGAAATCCGATCGACAGCCCGTCCAGCGCCCCGGCCCGGCTCAGCGCCGCCGCATAGCGGGCCTCTGCCGACCAGTCCTCGATCCGCCCGCGCACGAACAGGCCGCGCTCGTCCTCGACCATCTCGTCCCAGACCCCGACCACGGCCCGGCTCTCATGCTGGTGCAGCATCCGCACCCCCGAGACCCCGCACCGCGCCAGACTGTCGGCGAACGCCCCCCGCGCCACCACATCCCCGTTCAGATCCGCCACGCCCCACAGGGAGGCGTAGCCCTGGATGCGCAGTGGCAAGTGGCGGGTGGCGAGTGGCGAGTGATCCGCGGTGACTTGAACGCCGTCGCCAGACGCGTGTCGCTTGCTCTCGATCCTGTCCGCCGCGCGATCCCCCTCGCCACTCGCCACTAACCACTCGCCACTCACTTCACCCCCTCCAGCCGCCGCTCGATCCGCTCGACCGCCGCCCGCGTCGCGATGCCCTGTTCCTCCAGCCGCGCCAGCCGTTCGACCACCTCACCCTGCGACCCTGCCCCGGCCTCCAGCGCCCCGATCCGCGCCGAGGCCGCCCCGGCCCAGATGAGGGCCCCGACCGTCTGCACGATGAGGGCCGCGACCACCGCCGGCGGGATCCGTTTCCAGTCGTCGCTCATCCCTCGACCCCCGCCATCCGCCGCCGTTCCTCGTCGGTCAGGAAGCCCGCGGCCCCCAGACGAGTCCACAGGGCGTCGCGCTCAGCCTGCAGGGCCGGAACCGTCTCCAGATCGGGCTCGATCAGGATGTCGCCATACCTCTGCCCCAGCCATCCGGTCAGGGCGCCGGCCGTCTTCCTGACCAGCGGAACCACCGTCGCCCGCCAGAAGGCCGCATTGGCCTCGCGATAGTTGGCGTAGGTCGCGTCGCCAGGAATCCCCAGCAGCTGCGGCGGCACCCCGAAGGCCAGGGCGATCTCCCGCGCCGCCGCATGCTTGCCCTCGATGAAGTTCATCTCCGCCGGCGACAGACTCATCGGCTTCCAGTCCAGCCCGCCCTCCAGCAACAGGGGTCGTCCGGCGTTGGCCGCCCCCGAATGGCTGGCCGCCAGCTCGGCCTTCAGCGTCTCGAACTGTTCCGCCGTCAACCGCTCCCCATCCCGCGCGCCGTAAACCAGCGCCCCCGACGGACGCGCCGCATTCGACAACAGCGCCATGTTCCAGGCGCCCGAGGCGTTGTGCACATCGATCGCGAAGGCCGCAGCCTCCAGCGGCGAAAGGCCATAGTGGTCGTCCGTCGGGTGAAACAGCTTCAACTGCATCACCGGCGCCCAGCCGTCCGCCTCCCGCCCGATCCGAACCGTCCGGCCATCGACCGTATAGTCCCAGGCCTCGGCCCAGCCGCCTGATCCCGGGACCACCTTCACCCGGTCCGGCCTCAGGCTCCACAGTTCCTCCGGCGCCGGCTCCCCCGCCTCGCCTATGGCCTCGACATAGGCGTTGCCCGCCGTCTGCAGGGCCGCATAGACCCCCTCCAGCCATTCCGCCCCCGACTGCTCGGGATTGGGCTTGGCCAGCAGCCGCGCCACCGCATGGTCGTCGGTCCGCACCCCGCCTTCGAACACCGCCAGCCGCGTCGAGGCCGCCGCCTCGGCGATCATCCGCACGCAGCGATAAACCACCGGATTCTTCGCGAACCCCTCGCTGGCCAGATGGGCATAGTCGCGCGGCGTCCAGCGCGGCCGCCCCGCCCCCTGCAGGGCGATCAGCGGCCCCGTCCGACTGGCCTTCGCCTCCGGCGACTGCCGCTCCCGTCGCATCCACCGCATCCAGGCCACATGCCCTCCTTCCTCGCCCGACGACGCCGGGACGGATCAACTCGAAATCTCTGGAACCCAATCCCTAGAGGGCGCGCAGCCGCGGCGCCCCGCGCCCCGTCAGCAGCAGATGGCCCACGGCCCAGACCAGGGCATCGGCCCGGTCCGGGCTCCGCCCGAAGGTCGGATCGCCGAACCCCATCAGCTCCTCCTCCAGCTCGGGAAAGGCGCCGCAGTGGACCACCCGCCCCTGCTCATAGAGGGCCGCCACCGGCTCGGCCCGCACCCGCTTGGAGGCCGAGGCATGCACCGGCTTCACCCGCGCCCCGCACCTCGCCATGGTCAGCAACTGCTCGACCATCTGACCGCCCTGGTTGGTCTCGGCCACCACCCATTCGGCCTCATGCACCGCCGCCAGTTCCGCCACCCGCGCAGCCCAAGCCGAGGGCGACCGCCCCTTCAAGGTCTCGTCCGCCAGCACATAGGCCGTGCCGCCGCGCCGTCCGACCACCACGATCCCGCAGGCGTCCCCGCCCGCCGTGGTGGACGGGTCCAGGCCGATCACGACCGTCTCGAGGTCTTCCGGCGCCCGCCCTCTCGCCCGCGCCAGCATCTCGTGCGTCCACAGGCCGCCGTCCAGATCGAGCACCTGCCCGTCCAGTTCCTGCGCCTCCAGCCGTGTGCCGCCGTAAAGCGTCTTCAGTCCCGCCCGGAACCCGGCCGACAGATTGTCCTCGTTCTCCGCCGTCGTCGCGCGCGTCGTCACCGCCGACGGCTCGGCCATCAGGGTTCTCAGGGCGGCTTGCGGCTTGGGCGTCGTCGTCACCGCCAGACGCGGATCGTCGCCCAGCCTCAACCCCATTCTCAGCATGGCCAGGACCTCGCCCGGCTTCCTCCAGGCGCAGAATTCATCGGCCCAGGCGTCGTGAAACTGCGGTCCCCTCAGGCTCTCCGGGTCTTCCGCCGAAAAGGCCTGGGCCACCGCCCCATTGGGCCAGACCAGCCGCCGCCTTGAAACCTCATAGACCGGCCTGCGCCCCGCCGGCGCGATCGCCCGCAGGCCCGACGGTCCGTCGATCATCACCTCGCGCACATCGTGCAGGGTCGGACCCACCAGGGCCAGCCGCCGCCCGGCCTGCGCCCGCATCGTCAACCACTCCGCGCCCGCGCGGGTCTTGCCCGCCCCGCGTCCGCCCAGAAACAGCCAGGTCGCCCAGTCGCCCTCAGGCGGTCTCTGAGAATGCCGCGACCACAGCCTCCAGTCCGTCTCCATCAGGCGCAAGCCCGCCACAGGCAGGGCAGCGGACAGCGCCCTTCTGCTCGAGCTCGGCAGCGAGCCCATCAAGACGGGCAAGGATCCGGTCCCTGAGCGCCTGTTCTTCCGCCGCATCCATGGGTCCATCCTCGTCCTTCGGACCCGCGGCCGCGGGCCTCAAGTCGCTCAGGGCATGGCGCGCCTTGACCACGGACAGAACCGCCTTCGCCCGGCGGTCCAGTTCCTCAAGGGCCACATCGTCCTGAAGTTCGCCTTCCAGCCGATCCAGCAGGGCTTCCAGCGCCTCCGCCCGTTCAGACAGGGCCCGTTTCGACACGTCCCGCCCCGTCCCGGCCGCTCCGCCTCTTCTCGCCATTCGCAAACTATAGCGGACCAGCGCCCATAGGCGGGTTCATCGTGGCGACAATCGGAAATCCCCTGACGGATCAAGGCATCGACCCGCCCAGCCATCATGGGAAGCGGCGCCAGCCCAACAGAGGCGTCACACCCCGCGTTCGATGTCCCACTCCGGCGCCTCATGGGCGACCGCATCTTCCGGATTTTCGAGATCGAGCTCCGAGATCGTCTGTCCCCGCACCGACACCCCCGCCCTGTGCACGCTCTCTGGATCGCCGGACACGAGCGGATGCCAGTCCGCCAGCCCACGCCCCTCGTTCAGCCGCCGGTATCCGCACGACTTCGGCATCCACGCCAGGGCGTCGATATTGTGAGGCGTCAGCTTGATGCAGTCTGGGACCTGCTTCTTGCGGTTTGGATAGTCGGTGCAGGTGCAGCGATCCGGATCGAACAGCTTGCAGTGCACCTTGGTGGCGAACACCTCGCCGGTGTCCTCGTCCTCGAACCGGATCAGACAGCACAGACCGCAGCCGTCGCAGACGCTCTCCCACTCGGCGCGGGTCATCTGCTCCAGACGCTTGGTCTGCCAGAAGGGCTTGGTGCTCGGGGTCTGACGCTTTACATCCACGCCTCCCCATAGCCTCCCCGGCTCACGAAAGCACCCATGGCCGCTCGCCCGCCCCTCGTCGCCCTCAAGGACGTCCGCCTCCAGGACGGCCAGCGCCCCCTGTTCGACGGCGTCGACCTCGCCATTGAGCCGCGCACCCGCTCCTGCCTCGTCGGTCGCAACGGCGCCGGCAAATCCACCCTTATGAAGGTGGTCATGGGGTTGATCGAGCCCGACAGCGGAACCCGCTCGATCAACGGGGCGGTCAGGTTCGCCTATGTGCCCCAGGAGCCGCTGATCGCCGGCGACACTCTCCTGGACTACGCCACCTCCAACGACGCCGAGCACTGGACGGCGGAATCCTGGCTCGAAACCTTCGGCATGGATCCGAACAAGTCGACCCAGGGCCTGTCGGGCGGCGAGATCCGCCGCGCCGCCCTGGCCAAGGCCTTCGCCGAGGAGCCCGACCTGCTCCTGCTCGACGAGCCGACCAACCACATGGACATTCTGGCGATCGAGCTGCTGGAGAAAGAGATCATCGCCGCCCGCTGCGCCGCCCTGATCGTCTCCCACGATCGCGCCTTCCTGAACCGCGTCACCCAGTCCTGCCACTGGCTCGACAACCGTCAGGTGCGCACCCTGAACAAGGGCTTCGACGCCTTCGACGAATGGGCCGCCAAGACGATGGAAGAGGAGGCCAGCGCCTTCCAGAAACTGACCAAGACCATCGAGCGCGAGACCGCGACCTTCTACTCCTCGATCACCGCCCGCCGCAGCCGCAACGAGGGCCGCGCCCGCAATCTGGAGGCCCTGCGCGCCGCCCGCGCCGAGGCCGCCCGCGACCGTCCGCGCGAGATGCAACTCGGCGTCGATTCCGGCGGCACGTCCGGGAAACTGGTCGCCGACCTGAAGGGCGTCACCAAGTCGTTCGGCGACCGGGTCGTCATCAAGCCCTTCACCAGCCGCATCATCCGCGGCGACCGTCTGGCCATCGTCGGCCCGAACGGCGCCGGCAAGACCACCCTGGTCAAGATCATGCTGGGCGAGCTCGAGCCCACCGCCGGCACAGTGAAACTCGGCGCCAGTCTCGAGACCGTCTATCTCGACCAGTCCCGCGACGGTCTGCGCTCCGACATGACCCTTTGGGACGCCCTGACGCCCGGCGGCGGCGACTCCATCCTCGTGCGCGGCGTGTCCAAACACGTCGCCGCCTACGCCAAGGACTTCCTCTTCACCGAGGCCCAGCTGCGCCAGCCGATCTCGACCCTGTCGGGCGGCGAGCGCAACCGCCTGCTGCTGGCCCTGGCCCTCGCCAAGCCCGCCAACATGCTGGTCCTCGACGAGCCGACCAACGATCTGGACATGGATACGCTCGACAAGCTCGAGGAGCTGCTCGAACAGTACGACGGCACCCTGATCCTGGTCAGCCACGACCGCGACTTCGTCGATCGCCTCGCCACCTCGAC
>NZ_JBQVNM010000084.1:0-9272 GCF_052436175.1 Brevundimonas sp.
GCGGCGGTCATGGCGGCGGCTGGAACCGTGGCGGCGGCTGGAACAGCAACGTCAACGTCAACGTGAACAACAACGTCAACGCCAACGCGAACGCCAACGCGAACAGCTACAGCGGCGCTTACGGCGGAAGCTCCTACTTCAACGCCCGCTCCTACAGCGGCTACGGCTCGCAACGCTTCGGCGGCGGCTACGGCGGCGTCAGCGGCGGCGACTACTACTCGCCCATGGGGCCGGACGGCAACGCGGGCATCCAACTGTCGGGCATCTCCGGCCCCAGCGCTCCCTTCGGCTACGTGGTCGCCGGCTTCGGCCGCGCCTATGGCAACCGCTACTCGACCCGCCCGGTCGATCCCTGCGCCGTCTATGCGCCGAGCGGTTATCAGGGCGGCTATCAGGGCGGCTACTCGCAGAGCTACAGCCAGGGCTACTACCAGGGCGGGTACGCCCAGGGTGGCTACGGTCATGGCTACAGCCAGGGCGGATACGGCGGCGGCTACGGCTATGCACCTTCGGTCTGCGCCCCGGTCGCCCCGCCCCCGCCCTATTACCCGCCGGCGCCCCAGCCGTCCTACTGCGGCCCCTGTTCGGCCCCGGTGGTCCAGGCGCCCTTCTACGGCGTGCGTCCCTCAGCGCCGGTCTATATGCAGGCCCAGGGCGTGCGGATCGTCTCGCCGCCGGTGAACGTCCCGCCGCAGCGCGTCTACATCCAGGGCCCGCCGGTCATCGTCGACGCCCCGCCGGTCAACATCGCCCCGGCCCAGATCTATCTGGAGGCGCCCAACGTCCGCGTCCGTCCGTCGGAAGTCACCGTGGCCGAGCCGGAAATCCACTTCGTCGAGCCGGATCCCAACCGTCCGCCGCCGGAAGACTGCTGCGAGGTCTCGGGCCACTCCGGCCCGATCGCCCTGCCTCCGGAAGGCCACGGCGGCCATCACGGCGGCCACGACGAGGGTTACGATCGCGGCGGCCGCGCCTACGAACAGGGCGGCACGCGCATCACCTACGGCCAGCCTTCGGACAGCCACTTCCAGTAAGGCCGGCGGTCAGTCCGCAACGATCAGGGGCGTCGCACTTCGGTGCGGCGCCCCTTTTCCGTCGGGGTCGCTTTCGTCAGTGCTGGCCGGAGGCCGTCGTGTCCAGGGCGGCCAGGCGCAGCACCACATCGTCCACCTGAACCCCGCCGCGATCGACGACCAGGTTCTGGTAGCTGCTCTGGCCGTCGACGGTGCGCGAGGTCACCCCGTCCACGTCGCGGTTGAACTGACGCCGCAGATAGGTGGTCAGCTCGCCGGCCGTGACCATCCGGTCGCCGTCGGCGTCCGCCTCCCCGGCCATCCCGGTCCTCAGGAAATGGGCCAGATAGCCGCCGGCCGAGAACTTGTCGGCCACAGCGCTGGTCAGGTCCTCTTCCGAGCTGAACAGCCCCATCACGCCCGGGCGATCCACCACGTTGCGCGCGAAGCCGCCCGAGAAGCAGCTGTCCAGCACCAGCATCGCCAGCCGTGTCCTCAGGCTCCCGAACAGGCTCGCCATCTCGGCATCCGAGATCGACCCGTCGCGCAGGCTGATGGATTCCGTGCGGCCGTCCGGCTCGATCGCACTGACCTGTCCGGGATCGGACTGGGAGCCGTGGCCCGAGAAGAAGAACAGGAACATGTCGTCTGGCCCGGCCTGGGCCGCCACGCGCCGGAAGGCGTCGCGAACCCCGGCGACCGTGGCCTCGGCGTTGGTCAGGGTCACGCTGGACGGATTGAGCACGCCTTCGCGACGCAGGGATTCCGCCAGCTTCAGCGCGTCCTCGTCGGTGTAGTTCAGGTTGCTGGCGCGGCCCGCATAGTCGGACACCCCCACCATGACGGCGAAGACGCGCGGCCCGCCCTGCACCGCCGCCTGACGCGGCGAACCCTGGCTGGGCTGGACGCTGAGACGATAGGAGCCGCTCTCGCCGGGGGCGAAGGAAGTCACCGACACCGTGTAGTCGCCGTCCTCGCTCAGAACCGTGTCCAGACGGCTGTCCGTCCCGCCCGAACCGCCGTCGTCATTGTCCACCGACTGGCCCGAGGGCGAGCGCAGGATGGTGTAGGCGTCAAAGGCCGACGAGGTCAGCTCCACCGCCACCCGCTGGCCGCGCCGTGCGGTGAACCGGATGCGATCGACAAACTCGCCGCTTTCCAGGGTGTCGTCGCCGGCCTGCAACACCCCGCTGACGGTCTGGCCGATACGGATCATCCCGTCTGTCGCCGCCGGGACCGCGCCCGGCGTCGGCCGCGCGGGCTGATAGTTCGATCCGTCCGCCACGGTCAGCCGATAGGCGCCCGTCTCCCCGCCCGCGAAGCTGGTCGCCGAGATGGTGTATCGGCCGTCCGCCGGCAGCGTGACCAGCAGCCGGCTGTCGCTGCCCCCGTCTTCGGAATCGTCGTTGAAGCGCGAGAAGTCGCCCGGCCCGCTGATCTGGACATAGGGGTCGAACTCGGTCGAGGCGAGACGCAGGTCCAGCTGCTGGCCCTGACGCCCCTCGAAGGTGAAGTCGTTGACGTATTCGCCCGACGCCAGGGTCCGAGCGCCCGCCGCCAGACGCCCGTTTCGCGTCTCGCCCAGCCGCAGCGCCGGTCCGGTCGCCGCCGCGACCTCGGCAACGGGCGCCGGGGCCCCGTCTCCGGGCTCCAGCGCCAGTTGATAGGCGCCGCTTTCGCCCGACCGGTATGTGGTGGCCGAAACCCGCACCTGTCCGTCGGCCGGGGCGGTGAAAGTGATGCGGCTGGCGTTCGACCCGCGCTGCGAGGCATCGTCGTCATTGTCCTCGCTCAGCCCGCCCGGCCCCCGCACCAGCAGATAGGGGTCGAAGTCGCCGGAGCTCAGCCGCAGCGTATAGGTCCGGCCCTCGCGTACATCGAGCGTCCAGGTATCCACGAACTCGCCGGAACTCAGGGTCGAATCGCCCCGCGCCAGCCGCCCGGACGTCGTCCCCGCCTCCAGCGCCCCGTTCGAGGCCGCCGTCTGTGCGCCGGAACTCGTCTGACGCCCGTTCAGATTGCCGAACTGATTGCCGCGCGGCCGAGCCGGGGGCGTCAGCTGGGCGCGCGGTTGCGCGGCGGGCGTCGTCGATCCGCCGCTGTTGAAGCTGAGGGCGTAGCGCCCCGTTTCGCCCGACTCATAGCTGGTGGCGGTGATGGTGTAGTCGCCCGTGGCGGGCAGGCGGACGGTCAGTCCCGCGCTGCGATCGCCCTCGGCCGCATCGTCATTGTCCTCCGAGAAGCCGTCCGGCCCCTTCAGGATCAGGTACGAATCGAAGTCCGAAGACGTCATCCTCAGATTGACCCGATCGCCCGAGCTCCCCCGGAAGCGATAGCCATCGGCGTATTCGCCACTGTCGAGGGTCTGGTCCCCGCGCTGCAACTGGCCGTTGACCGTCTGTCCCGGAGAGATGTCCTGCTGGGCCAGGGCGGGCTGGGCGAGCAGTGACAGTGCGGTTGTGGCGGACAGAAGCGTCTTGAACATGTAGGTTCCCCCGAACGCCGTGACATTGGCGCCGAGCCTTCCTTCTGTCATCTCGTCCCTCGCGCCACGCCTGTCGGTTCCTGACCGGACGGCTCGGCAAACACCATTCGGCCACGTTCCCGGTGCATGGGGCGCGCCCTCCCCTTTCTACGCCAGCTCAGCGCGCTGACCGCAGCGCGCACCAAACGGATTCCCGATGCCCTTCCCCGCCAGCCATCCCGCGCTCGATCGCGCCCTCGCCGACCGTGGCTACGCCGAACCGACCCCGGTTCAGTCCGCCGTGCTGGAGGCTGAGCCCGGCCGCGACCTGCTGGTCTCCGCCCAGACCGGCTCGGGCAAGACCGTCGCCTTCGGCCTGGCCCTGGCCCACACCTTGCTCGGCGACCTCGACCGGGTCGAGGACAACGCCGCCCCCCTGGCTCTGGTCATCGCGCCGACGCGCGAACTGGCCATGCAGGTGTCCAAGGAGCTGGAGTGGCTCTACGCCTCCGCCGGCGCCCGCATCGCCACCTGCGTGGGCGGGATGGACCCGCGCGCCGAGCGTCGCGTGCTGGATCGCGGCGCGGCCATCGTCGTCGGCACCCCCGGTCGCCTGAAGGACCATCTGGAGCGCGGCGCCCTGGACCTGTCGGCCCTGCGCGCCGTGGTGCTGGATGAGGCCGACGAGATGCTCGACATGGGCTTCGCCGAGGATCTGACGGCCATTCTCGACGCCGCCCCGGCCGAGCGCCGCACCCTGCTGTTCTCGGCCACCCTCGCCAAGGACATCATCGCCCTGGCCCGCACCTACCAGAACGACGCCCTGCGCATCGACACCACCTCCAAGAACGCCCCCCACGGCGACATCGAATACAAGGCCATCCGCGTTCATCCGAACGAGGTTGAAATCGGCGTCGTCAACGTCCTGCGCTACTTCGAAGCGCCCGGCGCCCTGGTCTTCGCCAATACGCGTGAGCGGGTGAAGCACCTGACCGCCGCCCTGCGCGAGCGCGGCTTCTCCGTCGTCGGCCTGTCCGGCGAACTGACCCAGAACCTGCGTTCCGAGGCGCTTCAGGCCCTGCGTGACGGCCATGCCCGCGTCTGTGTGGCCACCGACGTCGCCGCGCGTGGCATCGACCTGCCCGACCTCGGTCTGGTCATCCATGCCGAAGTGCCGGTCAACAAGGCCGGCCTGCTGCACCGCTCGGGCCGCACCGGCCGGGCGGGCAGGAAGGGCGTCTCGGTCCTGATGGTCAGCTACGCCCGCCGCCGCAAGGCCGAGCTGATGCTGCAATCCGCCGGCATCGTCGCCGAATGGTCCGGCCCGCCGACCGCCGAGATGATCGAGGCCAAGGATCACGAGCGGATGATGTCCGACCCGATCCTGACCGCCCCCGCCGACGACGAGAACCTCGCCCTCGGCCGCCAGTTGCTGGAACGCTCGTCGCCGGAACAGGTCGCCGCCGCCCTGATCCGCCTGTATCGCCAAAAACTGCCGGCGCCCGAGGACGTCCGCGACGACGAGCGCATGGCCCGCGCCCAATCGACCGGCAAGAACGATCGCGGCCAGAAGGACGGCCCCCTGACCGATTTCGCGCGCGGCGGCGAGATGGTCTGGTTCCGCATCAACGTCGGCCGCGACAAGAACGCCGATCCGAAGTGGCTAATGCCGACGATCTGCCGCCTCGGCGACGTGTCCAAGCCCGAGATCGGCGCCATCCGCATCTTCGACCGCGAGACCAAGTTCGAGATCGTGAAAGGCGCCGAGGACCGCTTCCGCGCCGCCATCGCGCGCGGCCTCGAGGACGGCATGACCATCGAAACCGCCGTGGCTCCGGGTCCGAAGGACAAGCCGGTCAGCCGCTGGGACAAGTCGCCGCGCCCCCCACGCCGAGACGACGATGACCGCCCGGCCCGCGCGCCGCGGCCGCTCCGTCCCCACGCCGATGCGCCGAAGAAGCCCTGGGCCCCGCGCCCGGCGGCCGAAGTGAACGACGCCCCGACGGCCCGCCCGGTCGATGCCGAGGGTAAGTGGATCAAGCGCACCAAGGGCACGCCCACGCCCGAAGGCAAACAGCCATGGGTGGACAAGAAGAAAAAGCCCTGGGCCCCGCGCGCCGACGCCGCCCCCGCTCCCGCCTCGGCGGGCGAACTACCCTGGAAGGGCAAGCCGAAAGGCAAACCCGTCGGCGGCGACCGGCCTTGGGCCGCCAGGGACGCGCGCGGCAAGCCGGCAGGCAAGCCGTTCAAGCCGAAGAAGCCGCGCGGCTGACGTTTGTTGAAGGCGGCGGATTTCTCCGCCGCCGCTTCACCCCGCCGATGTAACCGTTTACGGTGCCCGCAAAACAAGACTTGCGGGATGTGAAGCGTATGGCCGGAGTGCGGCTCGAGGGCGTGAAGAAGAACTTCGGCGCGACCCAGGTTCTAAAGGGCGTCGATCTGGATATCGCCGACGGCGAGTTCGTGGTGTTCGTGGGCCCCTCGGGCTGCGGCAAGTCCACTCTGCTGCGCACCATCGCCGGTCTGGAAGAACTGTCCGCCGGCACCGTCTCGATCGGCGACCGGGTGGTCAACGACCTGAGCCCGTCGGACCGGGGCATCGCCATGGTCTTCCAGTCCTACGCCCTCTATCCGCACATGACGGTACGCCAGAACATGGCCTTCGCCCTGACTCTGGCGAAGACGGACAAGGCCGAGATCGACCGCCGCGTCACCGCCGCCGCGGAGACCCTGAACATCACCGACTATCTGGACCGCAAGCCCAAGGCCCTGTCCGGCGGCCAGCGCCAGCGGGTCGCCATTGGCCGGGCCATCGTGCGCGAGCCCGAGGTCTTTCTGTTCGACGAGCCCCTGTCCAATCTCGACGCCGCCCTGCGGGTGCGCATGCGCTACGAGTTCGCGGGCCTGCACGAGCGGCTGAAGACGACAATGATCTACGTCACCCACGACCAGGTCGAGGCCATGACCCTGGCCGACCGGATCGTGGTCCTCAACGGCGGCCTGATCGAACAGGTCGGCAGCCCCATGGAGCTCTACGACCACCCCGCCAACCTCTTCGTCGCCGGCTTCATCGGCAGCCCGAAGATGAACCTGATCCCGGCCGAGGTCGTGAAGGCCTCGGCGACCGGCGCGACGGTGAAGACCGTCTCTGAAGACGCGATCGACGTCGCCGTTGATGCGTCATCGGCCAAGCCCGGCGATACGGTCACCCTCGGCGTTCGCCCCGAACATCTCGAGATCGCGAAGACGAAGGGCGTCGAGACCTCGGTCACCTTCGTCGAGACCCTCGGCCACGCCACCTACGCCTACCTCGCCTATGGCGACGCCGCCCTGACGCTGTTGGCCCCCGGCGACGCGCGACTGGCGGCGGGTCAAAAGGTGTCCGTGGCGATCCCCAGGGCCCAGGCCCACCTGTTCGACGCCGAGGGTCGGGCGTTCAGGCGTATCTGATGCCCACGCTCCCATAACCGTCACCCTCGGGCTTGACCCGAGGGCCGGACGTTGTGCGCCACCGGTTGTCTGACAGGTGGAGCAGCCGGTTCGTTCAGCTCCTCGAAAGCGCGCGCCGGAACACCCGATCCTCGGGTCAAGCCCGAGGATGACGGAGCAGGATGGGTGCGCCCCCTACCGCTTCCGGAACCGCGCCGCCTCGGCGGCCATCCCCGCGCCCCAGGCGTCCTTCTCCTCGGGAGGCTCCGGAACGAACGGCGCTTCCGGCAGGCTGCCCGCCACGCCCCGGATGGCCAGCCACAGGGGCTCGCTGAACACCGGCAGCATGCGCAGCGGCTTGCGCTTGCCGTCGGTCACATCCCAGCCCGCATCCTCGAAGGCCGCGATCTGTTCGACGGAGGGCAGACGCTCGATCCGGTCCCAGTCGGCCGGACGTTCGGCGTCCTCGGCCTGCTCCGCCGTCAGGCCGAAGTTGGCGACCAGACAGGCGTCCACCTCGGGGAACTCGTCCCGTCGCGACGGGTCGGCGTAGCCGGGCTTCATCAGGGCCTTCGTCTCCAGATCGGAGACGCCGGGCAGGTCGATCAGGCGGCGCAGAGCCGAATGCTTTTCGGGGGTCATGGACGCGGCTTAGACCCGCCCCGACAGACCGCGCAAGCCTAGCGGATCTCCACCCGCCGCGCCCCGGCCGGGATCTTCAGCTCGCCCAGATCCCATTTGGCGCTGCGCCCGTCGATCCGCGTCCGCGTCGGCAAAGGCGTGCCCTGCGGCCAACGAATGACATAGCCGCCGGGTGCCTCCACCCCCTGGGCGATGTCCACCACGATCACCCCGCTGTTGCGCACCATCAGATACGACAGCGGCCCATAGGGGGTGCGCACGTCCCGCACGCCGACGCCGGTCGCCGTATCCAGCCAGTCGTGAGGAATGCCGTCGGCCAGCACCATCGCGTGGTCGCTGTCCCGCTCATAGACGAACAGGTCCAAGGCCGAGCGGATATAGTCCGAGCTGATCCAGGCGTGAGGCATGTCGCCGATGAAGCGTGGCTCGCGCAGGTCGCGCCCAACCACCTCGGCCCAGCCGTTCCAGGCGGCAGGACGCCGGTCGGCGAAGAAATAGTCCAGCGCCTGCATCGCCCGGTCGCGCCGCCCCAGCCGGGTCAGGACGCCCACGTTGCGCAACTCATAGGGGGTATAGTCCTTCCAGCCCGTCGCATTGGTCTGGCGGGCGACGAAGTTCTCCCAGTATTTCTCGAACGTCCGCTTCAGCAGGCCCTGGGGCAGGTTGGCCTGCTCGCCGCCGGGCGACAGGCCGATGGTGGTGGAGGTGGCGTCGAAATCGCCCCGGTCGGCCGCCCCCGCGATCCAGTCGATCCGGTGCCGCACCGCCGTCCCGCTGATCGAGGCGCGCAGGTCGCGGGAGAACTGGTCACGAGAGGCCGCGATCCGCGTCGCCGCCGCCCGGTCGCCCAGGGTCTCGGCGATGAAGACCGCGTCCTTGTAGCCGAGCAGGCCCCAAAAATCGTCCCAGTAGGACCAGGCCGCCTTGTCCGAATAGCCCTCGTGGCTGATCGTCGGCGGCAGGAGGCCGAACAGATGCCGGTTCTCGCGCGTGCGGTTCTCGGCCGTGCGGGTCGAGGCGCGGAGCTGATCCATATAGGAAATGGCCCCCTGAACCTGCGGCCAGACCGACCGCAGCAGGGCCTCGTCCTTCGTGTATCGATACGTCTCCGCGGCGAGGAAGACGAACTCCCCGTGGCTGTCGTTCTCCGGCACCGGATCGGCGCCCCGCTGATCGACGCAACACGGCACCTTGCCGTTGGCGAAAACATAGGGGGCGTACCAGCGCAGGTATTCCGCCGACAGATCGGCATGGCCCAGACGGTTGAGCCCCTCGGCCATCATCGCCCCGTCGCGGATCCACGATCGGTTGTAGCTGCGGGTGCCGGGCTGGAGGATCGGTCCCTGTCGCGACATCAGCATGTGCGCGAGCGAGGTCTTCATCGTGTCCTCGATCCGCTGCCCCTGCGGCGGCACGATCAGGTCGAACCGGTCCAGCTTGCGCCGCCACTCGGATTCCACCCGCTGCTGCACCCCGCCGAAGTCAGTCATGAGGGCGTCGGCATAGTCGCCCGCCAGCGGCGCCACGAACCCGAAAGTCCGCGTCTCGCCGGGCTGCAACGTCACCTCGTAAAGCGCCGCCGCCGCCGCCAGACCCGCCGGATCGCGCACCGACAGGCCGCCGTCTGCGCCGGCCCTCCCGGACGCGATCAGGGCCTGCGGGTCCGCGCCCGCCTCGAAGGCCGCCCCGACCACGCGGTCGGCCTCGCTCGCGAACCTGACGGT
>NZ_JBQVNM010000085.1:0-9193 GCF_052436175.1 Brevundimonas sp.
CACCCAGACGTGGCGGGCATCAGCTTCACCGGATCCCAGAGCGTCGGTCACGGCGTCCTGACCGGCGCGGCGAAACGCCAGGCCCGCGTCCAGCTGGAGATGGGCGGCAAGAACCCGCTGATCGTGCTGGACGACGCCGACATCGAGCGCGCCGTCATGGTGGCACTGGACGGCTCCTACTTCGCCACCGGCCAGCGCTGCACGGCCTCCAGCCGCCTGATCGTCACCGACGGCATCCACGACAAATTCGTCGCGGCCCTGGCCGAGAAGGTCGCGGCCCTGCGCGTGGGCAACGCCCTGGATCCCAACACCCAGATCGGCCCGGCGGTCTCCGAGGCCCAGATGGAGACCAGCTACAAATACATCCAGATCGCCCGCGAGGACGGCGGTCGTCTGGTCACCGGCGGCGACCGGCCCCAGCTGGACACCCCCGGCTGGTACGTCCAGCCGACCCTGATCGCCGACACGTCCCCGTCAATGCGCATCAACACCGAGGAAGTCTTCGGCCCTGTCGCCTCGACGATCCGCGTCAAGGACTATGAGGAAGCCCTGCACGTCGCCAACGACACCGAGTTCGGCCTGGCCGCCGGCATCGTCACCACCAGCCTCAAGCACGCGCGCGACTTCCAGCGCCGGGCCAGGGCGGGCATGACCATGGTCAACCTGCCCACCGCCGGGGTCGACTATCACGTCCCGTTCGGCGGCACGAAGTCGTCCAGCTACGGCGCACGTGAACAGGGCTTCGCGGCCTTCGAGTTCTACACCCAGACCAAGACCGCCTACAGCTGGAGCTGATCCCGATGCTGGCCTCCGCCCTCGCCGCCCTGCTGATCCAGACGGCCGCCGTCGAACCGGCCCGGCCAATGGTCGTGGTGCGCGAGGCGGAGGTCCGTGTCGAACAGAACCCGCCGCCTCATGACGGGGTCGGTGCCTCCACGGCCTTCCGTCTGTCGGACGCGGCGCCGGGACGGAACTTCGAGTTCCGCAAGCGGATTCTGCACCCCGGCGCCTCGATCGGCCTGCATGTCCTGACCCACGACGAGGTCTATTATGTCGTCTCGGGCCGGGGCGAGGTGGCGTCGGACGGACGAACCGAGGTCATGGGGCCGGAGACCGCCGCCTATCTCTATGAGGGCGCCGACGTGGGCATCAAACAGCTCGGCGACGAGCCGCTGGTGCTCATCATCGCCTATCCCCTCGGCCGCCGCCTGCCCTAACCAGAGCCTGTCGGGCTTTTTTTGAGGCGAGCCGTGCGGGCTGACGTCTAAGGGACATGACCGGAGACGTTCTCGCCTTCCTGCATCACCACATCCGCGCCGTGACGCTCGGCGTGATCGCCGCGGCGGCGGCCTTCATCGCTCTACCTTTCGTCGTCTGACGCGGCTTAGAGCCGCGCGAGCGGCTGGAACAAAGGACCCAGCCAGCCGTCCAGCTTGATCTGGCCGTCCAGGGCCACCACGCACAGGCAGGGCCGGTCGGACACGACCCGAGGCTGGTGCAGCACCTCGGGATCGGCCTCCTCGAAATCGCCGACGTCGAAGCGGGCCTCGTCGGTGGCGTAGGCGCCTTCGATCACACAGGTCAGTTCGACCCCGCCATGGGTATGCTTCGGCGTCTTCATGCCCGAGTTGATCTTCAGCAGGATCACCCGCGTATCGCCGTCCCGGGGCGCCAGGACGTCGCGCGTCCGCATGCCCGGCCCGACCCAGCGCCAGGGTCCGAGCGGATAGCGACGCAGGGGCACCGGCAGTTCGGGCATGTCGTTCAGCGCCGGCTCGGCCTCGACCTCTCCTCCATCGACCTCGACCCGGGCCAGGGCGCGGGCCAGGGCCTGTTCCTCCATCGGCGCCGGATCGAGCGTATCCAGCAGCTCTCCGCCCACGGCCTGCAGGTCGCGCACCCAGGCGGCGTTCTCCGGACGCAGGGCCAGATGCGCCGAGACCACCACGGCTTCGGGCGGGCTCAGCGTGCCGGCCGCATAGGCCAGCAGGCGTTCATGGGAGGGATCGTGACGCACGTTCAACTCGGTTCTCCTTCGCCCGACGGATCGAGCTCGCGACGCAGCTTCATCAGCGCCATGCGGATGCGGGACTTCACCGTGCCCAGCGGCAGTCCCAGACGGTTGGCGACTTCGGAATGGGCGAAGTCCTCGAAAAAGGCCAGTTTGACGGCCTCGATCTGGCCGGCGTCCAGACAGGACAGGGCGGCGCGGACCCTGTCCGCATCCTGGCCGGCGGCCAGCAGATGATCCGGCTGGTCGGGTTCGGCGGGCGCCAGATCGACCTCCTGCAGCCGGGGGGCGCGGGCGTCCTTGCGCAGGACATCCAGCCGCCGATTGCGGGCGATGGTGAAGATCCAGGCGGCGGCGCCGGCCTTCCTCGAATCGAACAGGTCGGCCTTGCGCCACACTGTCAGCAGGGCATCCTGGGCGAACTCCTCGGCCGCGCCGGGGCTCGCGCCCGCCTTCATCAGATAGGCCTTCAGCCGCGGGGCGAAATGCGAGAACAGCTGGGCGAACGCCTCGCGGTCGCGGCGCAGCGCCACGGCCTCGATCAGGCGGTCGTAGTTGGGCGCATCCTCGCTCACGCGATCGCGTTCCCACGAGGATCGGGTCCGCGCGGGACGCGCGTCTGTCGAAGGCTCAAAGGATCGCACCGCTTCATACATCGCCCCCACTACGGACCATTGCGCGGTTCGGATCATTCGTCATCCATGATCGTTATTCTCGCGTAGAGCAGGACAGGACCGCCCCCGGTCTCGACGACCGCTGGAGCCCGAATGACCGCCCTTCCCGCCGACCGCCGCCAGAAGATCGCCGTCATCGGCTCGGGCGTCTCGGCCCTGTCCTGCGCCTGGCTTCTGGCCTCGCGGCATGAGGTCACGGTCTACGAGAAGGCGGACCGGCTGGGGGGCCATTCCAACACCGTCACGGCGCGGACCCCGACGGGCGACATCGCGGTGGACACCGGCTTCATCGTCTTCAACGACGTGACCTATCCCAATCTGGTCGCCCTGTTCGACCACCTGAAGATCGAGAGCCGGGCGACGGATATGTCGTTCGCCGTGTCCATGGACCGGGGCGATTTCGAGTATGCGGCGCCCGCCCTGTTCGCCCAACTTCGCAACATCGTCCGCCCGCGCTTCTGGTCCATGCTGGCGGAGGTGCTGCGCTTCTATCGGAACGCGCCGCGAGACCTCGCCGGGCTGACGGATCCGCATCTCACGCTCGGCGGCTATCTGAAGCGGGAGGGCTACAGCGACGCCTTCCGCGACGACCACCTTCTGCCCATGGCCGCCGCCATCTGGTCCTCGCCGGCGTCGACCCTGCTCGACTATCCGGCGCGCGCCTTCATCCGCTTCTGCGACAATCACGGCCTGCTGAGGCTGACGAACCGGCCGATCTGGCGCACCGTCGTCGGGGGCAGCCGGGTCTATGTGGAGGCCCTGGCCCTGCGGATCGCCGACCGCGCCCGGCTGGGCCGCGAGGTGGTCTCCATCCGCCGGACGGACGACGGGGTCATCGTCACCGACCGCTCGGGCGCCTCTGAGCGGTTCGATCAGGTGGTGATCGGCGCCCACGGCGATCAGGCCCTGGCCATGCTGGAACAGCCTACGGCCGAGGAACGGCGCGTTCTGGGCGCCTTCCGCTACAGCCGCAACATGACGGTGCTGCACACCGATGCCAGCCTGATGCCGAAGCGGCGAGGCGCCTGGTCGAGCTGGAACTATATCGGCTCGGACGACGGCCTGTGCGTGACCTACTGGATGAACAAGCTCCAGGGCCTGCCGGGCACGGACCTGTTCGTGACCCTCAACCCGCCGCGCCCGCCGGCGCCCGACACCCTGTTGCACAGCGAGACCTACGAACACCCGATCTTCAACGCCGGCGCCCTGGCCGCCCAGTCGGAGCTTTGGAGCCTGCAAGGGCGCGGCGGGGTCTGGTTCTGCGGCGCCCACTTCGGTGCGGGCTTCCACGAGGACGGGCTGCAGGCCGGCCTGGCCGTGGCGGAGCAGCTCGGCGGCGTGCGTCGTCCCTGGTCCGTGCCGAACGAGAGCGGTCGCATCCCTCTCGGCGATCCCGCGCCGGCCGTGCTCGAAACCGCGCCGTGACCTCGCAGGCGGATGGATGGGCCTCAGCCCTCTATCGGGGCGGGGTGAGCCATACGCGCCGGCGGCCGAAGGTCCATCGGCTGGACTATCGCGTCTTCTGGCTGCTGCTCGATCTCGACGAGATCGACGATCTGGACCGGCGGCTGCGCCGGTTCTCGCGCAACCGGTTCAATCTGCTGAGCTTCCACGATCGCGACCATGGCGACGGCGAGACCCCGCTGAGAACCCGCATCACGGGCCTGCTAGCGAAGGCGGGGGTGGAGATCGGCGACGGCGCCATCCGCCTGTTGACCATGCCGCGCGTGCTGGGCTTCGTTTTCAACCCGATCAGCACCTACTACTGTTTCGGGCCGGACCAGCGGCTGGCCGCCATGGTCTATGAGGTGACCTCGACCTTCGGCATCCGCCATTCCTATGTCCTGCCGGTGGAGTCCAAGGACGGGGCGCGTGGCCTGATCCGTCAGGGGGCGAGGAAGGCCCTATACGTGTCACCCTTCATGGACATGGCGATGGACTATCAGTTCCGGGGCCATGCGCCGGGCGAGATGGTCGATCTGACCGTCATCGGCTCGGACGCCGAGGGGGTGTTGATCACCGCCGGGCTATCGGGCGACCGCGAGCCCCTGACGGACCGGGCGCTGCTGCGCGCCGCATTGTCGATCCCGCTGATGACGCTGAAGGTGGTGGCGGCCATCCATTGGGAGGCTCTGAAGCTGTTCCTGAAAGGCGTCCGCCTGACCCGCCAGCCCGCGCCGCCGGCGACAGACGCCAGCATCCAGACCCTGACGCCGACTGGATCAGCCGCGAGGGAGGCGCCGGCATCCGCGACGGCCCCCTGAGTTTCCAGATTCTAAAAACGGAGTCGGGAGAGTCCGTAGAGTCGGATCGGCGCGGAGGCGATGATGTCAAAGACCGGGCCTCATCCTGACATCTGGGCCAGGCGATGCGGCTTGAGCGTGTCGAGAATGACCTAATCCGTTGATCGGACGGGGATCATTTGCCGAAGTTCATCACAGCTGACGCTCCGAAGCCAGCGACGATGGGCCCAGATCGGCGATCCGCTTCGCCCCCGTCAGGGTCATGGCGACCCGCATTTCCCTCGCGAACAGGTCCAGAAGGTTGGCCACGCCCGCCTCGCCCCCCGCAGCCAGGGCGTAGACGAAGGCCCGGCCGATCATGACGGCGTCGGCGCCGAGGGCGATGGCGCGCACCACGTCGAGACCGTTGCGGATCCCGGAATCGGCCAGGATGGTCAGTTCGCCCTTCACCGCCTCGGCGATGGCCGGCAGGGCCCGGGCCGAGGACAGCACTCCGTCCAGCTGACGCCCGCCGTGGTTGGATACGACGACACCGTCGGCGCCGAAGCGGACGGCGTCCCGGGCGTCCTCGGGATCGAGAATGCCCTTTATGATCATGGGGCCGTCCCAGAAATCGCGGATCCACTGAAGGTCCTTCCACGAGATCGAGGGATCGAAATTATCGGCTAGCCAGCCGATATAGTCGGCCAGTCCGGTCGCCCGGCCGCGATAGGCCGAGACATTGCCGAGGTCGTGGGGCGTGCCGCGCAGGCCGACGTCCCAGGCCCAGAGCGGGTGGGTCATGGCCTGGATCATGCGGCGGATTTCGGCGTTGGGGCCGCTCATGCCGGAATGGGCGTCGCGATAGCGGGCGCCGGGGACGGGCATGTCCACGGTGAAGACCAGCGTCCTGACCCCCGCCGCCTTCGCCCGCTCCAGGGCGTCCTTCATGAAGCCCCGGTCGCGCAGGACATAGAGCTGGAACCACATGGGCCGGTCGATGGCCGGGGCCACCTCGCTGATCGGACAGACGGAGACGGTGGACAGGGTGAAGGGGACGCCACGCGAAGCCGCCGCCCGCGCCGCCTGGACTTCGCCCCGCCGCGCATACATGCCGGTCAGGCCGACGGGGGCGAGGACGACGGGCAGGTTCAACGTCTCGTCGAACAGGCGGGTGGTCAGATCGACCTCGCCCACCCCGCCCAGCACGCGCTGACGCAGGGCGATGTCGGCGAAGTCCTCGACATTGCGGCGCAGGGTCCGCTCGGCGTAGGCGCCGCCGTCGATATAGTGAAACAGGAAGGGCGGCAGCCGCCGACGCGCGGCCTCGCGATAGTCGGTCGGGGCGGAGATGATCACGCGACGCCCCCTGGCCTACTGGAAGTTGGCGAAGGCGCCGCCATCAACGAGAAGCGCCGCGCCCGACATGTAGCCCGCCATGTCCGAGGCGAGGAAGGCGACGACCGAGGCGATGTCCTCGGGACGGCCGAGACGCCCGAGCGGGATACGGCCCTCCATGTATCGGCGCTTCTCGGGGTCGGCCAGGTCGTCCCTGTTGATGTCGGTGGCAACCGTTCCCGGCAGGACCGAGTTGCAGCGGATGCCGTGCTTGCCCAGCGCCACAGCGCAGGACTGCATCAGACTGTGCACCCCCGCCTTGGTCGGGGTGTAGTGGGTCTGCATCTCGCCCCCGACCAGAGCCGAGATCGAGGAGATGGCGACGATCGAGCCGCCGTCACCCTGTCTGACCATCTGGTTGGCCGCCGCCTGGACCATGAAGTAGGCCCCGTGCAGATTGACCTCCATCGTCCGGCGCAGGGTCTCGACCGGCATGTCGAGGAAGGCGTGGAAAGGACAGATGCCGGCGTTGGAGACGAAGACGTCCACCCGGCCGAGGGCCCCGACGGCGACCTCGACGAAGGCCGTGGCGCTTTCAGGCTGGGCCACGTCGCCGTCCACGGCGATGGCGCGGCGACCCAGGGTCTCGACCTCGGCCACCACGGCGGCGGCCTCGTCGGCGTCATGGTAGGTGTTGATCGCCACGTGGGCGCCCTGCCGAGCGGCCTCGATCGCCGTCGCCCTGCCGATGCCCCGCGATGCGCCCGTGATCAGGACGACCTTGTCTTCAAGCAGCATGGGGGCTCCGGCGGTGTGTTCGGTTCAGGGTTTCGGCGCCCAGCCCAGATCGGTGCTGATGGCGTTGGCGGCGTCGGTGACCGTCTTTGTCAGCTCCGCCATGCGGGCGTCGGACATGTATTGGGCGGCCGAGGAGACGCTGAGGGCGGCGACGATCTTGCCGTCCACGCCGCGCACGGGGGCGGCGACGCAGCGGATCTGGTCCTCGTTCTCCTCCAGGTCGAAGGCGTAGCCCTTCTGCGCATAGCCGCGCATTCGCTCCAGCCAGACGGCGCGGGCGGTCGAATCGAAGGGCGTGCCCTCGGTCGCGTAGAAGTCCGTCCATTCGGGCTCGGACTTGTCGAGGATCAGCGCCTTGCCCAGGCCGGTGGAGGCGATCGGATGCCGTTCCCCCAGGCGCGAGCCGATGTTGATGCGGCGACGACCCGGCACCTTGTCGAGATAGAGAGCGTGGCGGCCGTCCAGAACGCCGAGATGGACCGTGTCTTCGGTGGCGGCCGACAGCTGTTCCAGGTGTGGCCGAGCGACGCGCGGCAGATGCATCTGCTGGCTGGCGGCATGACCGAGCTCCAGCAGTTTCGGACCCAGGGAATAGCCTTCGCGCGGGCGGAACGACAGCAGACGCCGCTCCACAAGAGCCGAAGCCAGGCGGTGGGTGGTGCTGCGGGTCAGGTCCAGCTTCTCCGACAGTTCGGCCAGAGGCAGGGAGCCGTCGATCAGGGCGTCGATGACGTCGAGGCCGCGCAAAAGGGTCTGGCTGCCGGAGGCCTTGCCTCCCGCCTCCTCGACGCCTTCACTGTCGATCGTTGCAGACTTGATTGACGCCATTCGTCCCATCTCGTAATCCTCATTCCCAGAATGTAGCAAAACACGCAAGCCGACCATTCCGAATGGGTCGAGTTTGACGGGTCGCACGGAGAAACGCCAGTGAAATCCCGCATTATGGGAGCCGGTCGTCAGGGTTTGGCGGCAGCATGAGCCGGCTGCCGAAGATCAAGGCTGTGCGCGCCTTCGTCGTGAAGAACGACGGAACCGGGGGCGGCGCCGACTATCACGATCAGGGCGATGGCCACTGGATCGACGACCACATCGCCACCCCGATGGCGAGATACCCTGAGTATCGCCAGAGCCGCCGCAGCTTCGGCATCAATGTGTTGGGCACGCTGGTCGTCGAGATCGAGGCCGAGAACGGCGTCGTGGGTTTCGCAGTCACGACCGGCGGCGAACCGGCCGCCTACATCGTCGAGAAACATCTGGCCCGCTTCCTGGAAGGGCGCGATCCGTCCGAGGTCGAGAAGATCTGGGACCAGATGTATTTTTCGACCCAATACTATGGCCGCAAGGGTCTGGTGGTGAACGCCATCTCGGGCGTCGATCTGGCCTTGTGGGACCTGCTGGGTCGGTTACGTCAGGAGCCGGTCTTCGCCATGCTGGGCGGCCCGGTTCGCGACGAACTGACCTTCTACGCCACCGGCGCGCGTCCCGATAAGGCCCGGGAACTCGGCTTCATCGGCGGCAAGATGCCGCTGCACCATGGCCCCGCCGAGGGCGAGGAGGGTCTGCGCAAGAACCTCGCAGAACTTGAAGCCATGCGGAACGCCTGCGGCGACGACTTCTGGCTGATGTTCGACTGCTGGATGGCGCTGGACCTGAACTATGCTGTCCGGCTGGCGCACGAGGCGCACAAGCTGGGTCTGAAGTGGATCGAGGAGGCCCTCAGCCCCGACGACTACTGGGGCTATCAGGCGCTGAAGAAGGCCGCCCCCAAGGGGATGCTGGTCACCACCGGCGAGCACGAGGCCACCCGCTGGGGCTTCCGCATGCTGCTGGAAATGGAATGCTGCGACATCATCCAGCCGGACGTGGGCTGGTGCGGCGGCGTGACCGAGCTGATCAAGATTTCCGCCATGGCCGACGCCAAGGGGGTGCTGATGATCCCGCACGGCTCGTCGGTCTACAGCTACCACTTCGTCGTTACGCGCCATAACAGCCCGTTCGCGGAGTTCCTGATGATGGCCCCCGGCGCCGACGAGGTCGTGCCCATGTTCCATCCCCAGCTGATCGGCGAGCCCGTGCCCGTGAACGGCCGCCTCAAGGTTCCGGACGCGCCCGGCTTCGGCGTCGAGCTGAACCGAGACATCGCCCTGCAC
>NZ_JBQVNM010000086.1:0-9187 GCF_052436175.1 Brevundimonas sp.
CCCCGCCACCGCTTCGCGGTCCCCCTCCCCCAAGGGGGGAGGATTACATCTTCGGATTGTTCGGCCCGCCGCCGCCCACGGGCGTGGTCCAGACGATGTTCTGCGACGGATCCTTGATGTCGCAGGTTTTGCAGTGGACGCAGTTCTGGGCGTTGATGACGAACTTCGGATCGGTCCGCGCGACCTCGTCGGCATAGACGACCTCGTAGACCCCCGCCGGGCAGTAGAGCCGCGCCGGCTCGCCGTACTTCGGCAGGTTCACACGGATCGGGATCGACGGATCGATCAGCTTCAGGTGGGCCGGCTGTTCCTCGGCGTGGTTGGTGTTGGAGATGAAGACGCTGGAAAGCTTGTCGAACGACAGTTTGCCGTCCGGCTTCGGATAGGGGATCGCCTTGTGCTTCGCCGCCGGTTCGGTCGATGCCGCGTCGGTCTTCTCGTGCTTCAGCGTCCAGGGGACGTTCAGTTTCACGATGGACGAGAACCACATGTCCATGACGCCCAGCGCGCCGCCGAGGGTCGTGCCGAACTTCGACAGATAGGGTTTGGCGTTGCGGACCTGCTTCAGCTCCTTCGCGACCCAGCTGCGGTCATAGGCGGCCTGGTATTCGTTCAGTACGTCGCCGCCGCGCCCGGCCTGAACGGCCTCATAGGCGGCGTCGGCGGCCAGCATGCCGGTCTTCATGGCGTTGTGGCTGCCCTTGATACGCGGCACGTTCACGAAGCCCGCCGAACAGCCGATCAGGGCGCCGCCGGGGAAGGCCAGCTTCGGCACCGACTGGAAGCCGCCCTCGGTGATGGCGCGCGCACCGTAGGAGATGCGGGTTCCGCCCTCCAGATGCTCGGCGACGGCCGGATGATGCTTGAAACGCTGGAACTCGTCGAACGGCGACAGGAAGGGGTTCTTGTAGTTAAGGTGGACGACGTAGCCGATGGCCACATAGCGGTCGCCGAAGTGGTACATGAAGCTGCCGCCGCCGGTGAACTCGTCCAACGGCCAGCCGGTCGTGTGCTGGGCCAGACCCGGCTGGTGCTTTTCGGCCGGAACCTGCCACAGCTCCTTCAGCCCGATGCCGTACTTCTGGGGCGACTTGCCGTCGGCCAGCTTGTGGCGCGCGATGATGGTCTTGGCGAGCGACCCGCGCACGCCCTCGGCGATGAAGACGTATTTGCCATGCAGCTCGATGCCGGGCTGGAAGTCGTCGGTCGGCTGGCCATGCTTGTCGATGCCGAAGACCCCGGCGACGACGCCCTTCACGCGGCCGGTGGGTTCGTCCCAGACGACATGGCTGGCGGCCATGCCGGGATAGACCTCGACACCCAGGGCCTCAGCCTGCTCGCCTAGCCAGCGGGTCACATTGCCCAGGGAGGCGATGTAGCAGCCGTCGTTGTGCATCATCGGCGGCAACAATGGCATCGGCAGGCTGACCTGCCCCGCCGGGCCCAGCACCATGAACCGGTCCTTCGTGACCGGCGTCTCCAGCGGCGCGCCGCGCTCCTTCCAGTCGGGGAACAGCTCGTTCAGCGCCTTCGGATCGATCACGGCGCCTGACAGGATATGGCCGCCGACCTCAGCCGACTTCTCCAGCACGGCGACGTTGATCTCCTTGCCGTCGGCCTCGGCGCGCTGTTTCAGCCGGATCGCCGCCGACAAGCCGGCGGGACCGCCGCCGACGATGACGACGTCATATTCCATGACCTCGCGCTCGACGCCCTGGAGCGCTTCGATCGGCGGCAGGTTGTCGAGGATGGCTTCCTGGGCCGCATTCACGGCGCCGCCTTCGATCGCTTCCTCGGCCATTCGGCTCATATCCTTGTTTGTCGTGTGGTTGCCCGTTTATCGGGACGTGACGCGAGGGAGGTCAAGGCGTATCTACCTGCGGGTAGAGATGAATCCCGCCCCGCCCGACATCGCCGCGACCGAAAGCCTGCTCGCCTTCTGGCGCGACGCGGGGGTCGAGGCCTGTTTCGGCGACGCCCCGGTGGACCGGACCTGGGTCGCCCCTCCGGCACTGAAGGCCGTCACGAAAGCCACCGCCTCCGTCGCCGCGCCGATCACCCCGGCCCTCGCCGCCGACGCCCTGTCGGAGGCCCGACGACTGGCCGCCTCCGCCGACACGCTCGACGCCCTGGGTCAGGCCATCGCCGCTTTCGAGGGCTGCGGCCTGCGGTCGATGGGCGCGCGCCAGGCCGTCTTCTGCCGCGGCAATTCCGAGGGCGACCTGCTGGTCATCGGCGAGGGGCCCGGCGCGGAGGAGGACGCGCGCGGCGAACCCTTCGTGGGCAAGGCCGGCCAGTTGCTCGACCGGATGCTGACCGCGGCGGGCCTGCTCGACCGCGCCTTCATCACCAACACCGTCTTCTGGCGCCCGCCCGGCAACCGGACTCCGACGCCCGAGGAACAGGCCGTCTGCGCCCCCTTCGTCGAGCGCGCCTTCGCCTTGTTGCAGCCGAAGGCCGTCCTGCTGCTCGGCGCCGCCGCCTCCAAAAGCGTCCTGCGCACCGACGTCGGGATCATGAAACTTCGGGGCCAGTGGCAGGACTGGCGGCTGGCCGAGGGCGACGTCTCCGCCCCCGCCCTGCCGACCCTGCACCCCGCCTTCCTGCTGCGCCAGCCGCAGGCCAAGCGTCAGGTCTGGGCCGATCTGCTGTCGCTGGCCGAGCGGCTGGATGCGGGCGAAGGAAAGACCGGCGGTTAACCTTTCCTCCCCATTCCCGCCCCAGTCGTCGATCATGGTGAACTTGAGCCTCTCGCTGCGTTGCGGCATAAGACTCAACTGACGACCGATCGAGAATCTGCGCGCCGATCCTGAATCGAGACGGGAGACGCGTGGCCGAGGGGGCCGCCGCCTATGTTCGCATTCCCCGGGATGTCCTGGAAAAGAGCGCTGCTTGCGCCGACGTTCGCCGTCCTGCTCGGCGGGTTCGGAACCGCCACGGTCGCGCATGCCGCTGCGGCCGAGGGCGCGGCCTACACGCCGCCGGACGACAGCGCCGGACCGGTTGCGCTCAGCCCCGCCGACCGCCTGTCCTACACCACAGCCTTCGACGCCCTGCGCCGCGGCGACCTCGAGTTGGCGCGCGAATCCGCGCGCCGCGCCAACGACCGCGTCCTGTTGGGTCAGGTGGAGTTCGAGCGGCTGTTCCACCCCGACCACGTCGCCACCTATGACGAGCTTGTCGCCTGGCTGGACGAATATGCCGATCTTCAGTGCGCAGACCGTGTCTATACCCTGGCCCTGCGCCGTCGCCCGGACGGCGCGCCCGAGCCGCGCAACCCCCGCGCCTCCGGCGCCCGGACCTGGAGCGCCCTGATCCCGACCGGCGGTCGCTCGGGCGAGAGCGACCCGGCCCGCGCCGCCCGCGTCGCCTACAACAACGAAGACCTGTCCGGCGCCTACGCCCTGGGGACCCAGATCGGCGACTGGTGGACGGCGGGCCTCGCCGCCTGGCGGCTGAACGACTTCACCCGTTCGTTCGAGGCCTTCGAGCGGGTCGCCACCGATCCGACCGAGGACGCCTGGGTCCGCGCCGGCGCCGGGGTCTGGGCCTCGCGCGCCGCCATGGCCTCGGGCCGTCGCGACCGGGTCACTGAATTCCTGCGCCTGTCCGCCGCCTGGCCCGCGACCTTCTACGGCCAGATCGCCCTGCGCCAGCTCGGCGAGGATGTGGTGATCGAGGGCTCCGGTCCCCGACCCTACGCCCCGACCCTGATGACCGTCGCGTATCAACCGGGCCGCGACGGCGTTTCGACTCGCGAGCTCAACGCCTTCATCCAGTCTGACCCCCGCGCCCGACGCGCCGTCGCCCTGATGGAGATCGGCCGCCGCAACGAGGCCGAGACCGAGCTCAAGGCCGGGCTGCGCACCGCGGGCGAGGCCGCCCATAAAATGTGGGTCAGCCTGGCCGGCGCCGTCGCCCCCATGATGATGCGTGGCGGCGAGGACGCGACCCGCATCGACGCCGCCCGCTACGCCACCCCCCTCCTGACGCCCGAGGGCGGCTTCACGACCGAGCCCGCCCTGGTCTACGCCCTGGCGCGCAAGGAGACCGGCTTCAACGCCTCGGCTCGCTCCAGCGTCGGCGCCTACGGCATGATGCAGGTCATGCCCGCAACCGCCGCCGAGATGACCGGCGACCGCACCCTGGTCAGCCAGCCGACCCGCCTGCTGGAGCCCAACCTCAATCTGCGTCTGGGCCAGACCTACATCAACCGCATGCTGGCCCGCCCGGAGTTCCAGGGCGACATCCTGCGCGCCGTCGCCTCCTACAACGCCGGGCCCGGCCCGATGCTGACGGCGCTGAAGAAGCTGGGCCCGGACCCCGATCCCCTGCTGTTGATCGAGACCATCGACGTGCCCCAGGCCCGCGACTACGTCGAAAAGGTCATGGCCGCCTACTGGATCTATCAGCGCATGTTCGGCGGCAAGCTGAACTCCCTGGACGCCGTCGCCGCCGGCCAGCCGAACATCTCGATCATGCTGGACTATGTCCCGCCGGCCCCTGCCCCGGCCGCCCCGGTCGAGATGGCCTCGGCCCCCGTGACCTCGGGCGGTCTCTAGCCGCTCAGCCCTTCATCCCCGCCAGCGCCTCCGCCTCCCATGCCAGGAAGTGCGGATCGTTCAGCAGGGTCGCCGCATAGGCCGCCGCCGTCCCGTCGTCGCCCAACTCGGCCAGGTCGACCTGATAGTGCCGGAACCGCGTCGCCACCGGGGTGAAGAAGGCGTCGGCGATCGACCACTCGCCAAACAGATACGGCCCCGCCGCGCCGAACCGGCCGCGCAGGTCGGTCCACAGGCCGATCAGACGCTTCACGTCCTTCATCGCCGCCGAATGGTTGGGCGCTTCGGACCGGCTGTCGCCGACCATCAGATGACCCCCATTCATGGTCAGGGCCGAGCGCAGTTCCTGGAAGCCGCCGTGCATCTCGCACACCGCCGACCGGGCCAGCCAGCGGGCCTTGGCATCCGCCGGCCAAAGCTTCGCCTCGGGATAGCGCTCCGCCGCCCAGACCGAGATCGACAGACTGTCCCAGATCGTCTCTCCCTCGACCTGCAGCACCGGCACCAGGCCCGTGGGCGACAGGCGCATCAGCTCGGCGTGGCCCTCGGGCGTGCCGAAATCGACCTCATGCGTTTCGAAGTCCGCGCCGCAGCGCTTCAGCACCAGCCAAGGCCGCAGCGACCAGGTCGAATAGCGGCGGGGTCCGATGATGAGCTTCATGGCGATCTCCTGTGCGGGTCGCGATCTTTTGCGCCGAATCGCCCGTCTTCACCACTGGCGCTCGCTCAAGTTTACCCCCGTCAGACACAAGCGCCGCTTGACTCGGAGGGGGGTTGCACCGACACCCCGCGCCCATGATCATCCGCTATTCCCGCCCCGAAGCCGTCGCCCTGTGGTCGCAGGAGACCAAGTATTCGATCTGGTTCGAGATCGAGGCCCATGCCGCCACCAAGATGGCCGAACTCGGGGTCATCCCGACCGAGGCCGCCGAGGCCATCTGGGCCAAGGGCAAGGACGTGGTCTGGGACGCCGACCGGATCGACGAGATCGAGCGCACGACGAAGCACGACGTCATCGCCTTCCTGACCCACGTCTCCGAAACGGTCGGCGAGGAGGCCCGATTCCTGCATCAGGGCATGACCTCCTCGGACGTGCTGGACACCTGTTTCGCGGTCCAGCTGGCCCGGGCCTCGGACCTGCTGATCGGCGGCGTCGACCGGGTTCTGGCGGCGCTGGAGACCCGGGCCAAGGAGCACAAGTACACCCCGACGGTCGGCCGTTCGCACGGCATCCACGCCGAGCCGGTCACCTTCGGCCTGAAGCTGGCCGGCTATCACGCCGAGTTCCAGCGCGCCAAACGCCGCCTGCTGACCGCCAAGGAAGAGATCGCCACCTGCGCCATCTCCGGCGCCGTCGGCACCTTCGCCAACGTCGATCCGGCGGTCGAGCAATACGTCGCCGACCAAAAGGGCCTTCAGGTCGAGCCGGTCACGACCCAGGTCATCCCGCGCGACCGCCACGCCGCCTTCTTCGCCGCTCTCGGCGTCGTCGCCTCTTCGATCGAACGTCTGGCCACCGAGATTCGCCACCTTCAGCGCACCGAGGTGCTCGAAGCCGAGGAATTCTTCGACAAGGGCCAGAAAGGCTCGTCGGCCATGCCGCACAAGCGCAACCCCATCCTGACCGAAAACCTGACCGGCCTGGCCCGTCTGGTCCGCTCGGCGGTCGTGCCGGCGATGGAGAACGTCGCCCTCTGGCACGAGCGGGACATCAGCCACTCCTCGGTCGAACGCGGCATCGGCCCGGACGCCACGATCCACCTCGACTTCGCCCTGCACCGTCTGGCCGGGGTGATCGAACGGCTGAACGTCTATCCGGAGAACATGCAGAAGAACATCGACCGCCTCGGCGGTCTGGTGCACTCCCAGCGCGTCATGCTGGCCCTGACCCAGGCCGGGATCAGCCGCGAAGACGCCTATGCGGCCGTGCAGGAGAACGCCATGAAGGTCTGGCGCGGCGAGGGCGTCTTCCTCGACTTCCTCAAGGCCGACCCGCGCGTCACCCTGCCCCACGACCAGCTCGAAAGCCTGTTCGACCTCGGCTATCACACCAAGAACGTGGACGTGGTGTTCCAGCGGGTGTTCGGAGACTGACGATGCGCACGCCGATCCTGATCGTCGCCCTCTGGCTGGTGTCCGGCGCCGTCGGCGTCGGCGCACAGGATCAGGGAACGGCGGCTGATCTGGAATTCGCGCCTCTGGTCCAGACGATCGACTCCGCCGCCGCCGGGCGGTGCCTGAACGGCCTCGTCGGATTTTCGGGCGTGAGATTGCAATGCGTCGTCGACGCTGACGGCACGCCGGGTCAATGCGAGTTGATCAATCCGACCCGGACCGTTCAACGCTATGAGCGCGTCTTCAGGTGCATGGCCTCCCGGATGAAGGTCACCTACGCCGACGGATCTCCCGCCGTGGGACGCACCATCGAGGTTTCGCTCGGCGGCAAGACAGCGATGTCCGATGATGAATACCAGCGTCTGAGAAACGCGGAGCGGGACAATCCCTGACGTCGGCGCGGCGGGCGCCAAGACAGCCTTCGCGCCTGTCGTCGATGGCCAGACACGCCTGTTGATCCTGGGTAGTCTGCCGGGCGACGCCTCGCTCAGAGCGGGCCAGTACTACGCCCATCCCCAGAACGCCTTCTGGCGTCTTGTCGGCGAGGCGATCGGGGTCGAACTGGCCGCCCGTCCCTATGAGGCGCGACTGGACGCCTTGAAGGCCACGGGCGTCGGCCTGTGGGACGTCATCGCCTCTGCCGAACGCTCCGGTAGTCTGGATGCGGCGATCCGCCGCCCCGAACAGGCCGATCTGAGGGGCCTGATCGCCGGCCTGCCGCGCCTGCGCGCCGTCGCCTTCAACGGCAAGACCGCCGCCCGATTGGGTAGGCGGGCGCTGGGCGACATCCCAGACCTGACCCTGATCGACCTGCCCTCCTCCAGCCCGGCCTTCACCCTGTCGCCGGAGCGAAAGGCGGAAAGCTGGGCCGTTATCGGCGCTGTTCTGTCGCAGGGCCATCTCGACTGACGACGCATCCAAACGCCGCGCCGTTCGTAATTCGACCACAGCCGACAGCAGATGCGGCATGTGAGGAGACTTTCCCATGATCAACAAGATGACCCTCGTGGCCGCCGTTTCGGCGACCGCCCTTCTCGGAATGACGGCCTGCAACGCCGAGCCCGCCGAAACCGCCGCCCCGGCGGAAGCGACCGCCATCACCCCCGCAGCTGATCCCGTCGTCGGCGGCGCCGCCATGAGCCCCAACGACACCATCGTCGCCAACGCGTCCAAGGCCTCGAACCTCTCGACCCTGGTCAGCGCCGTGACCGCCGCCGGCCTGGTCGAGACCCTCAGCGGCCCCGGGCCCTTCACGGTCTTCGCGCCTGACAACGCCGCCTTCGAGAAGATTCCGGCCGCGACGCTGCAATCCTTGTTGACCCCGGAGAAGAAGGCCGACCTGACCAAGATTCTGACCTATCACGTCGTGTCCGGCCGGGTGACGGCGGCCGACCTGGTGGCCCAGATCCAGGCGGGCGGCGGCAAGGCCGAACTGACCACGGTGGAAGGCGGCAAGCTGACGGCCACCGCCGGCGACGGCGGCACGGTCATCCTGACCGACGCCAAGGGTGGCACCTCGCGCGTCACCCAAGCCGACGTGATGCAGTCCAACGGCGTCGTTCACGTCATCGACACCGTGGTGATGCCCGGCTGATTTTTTCAGTGAACCTTCTTGCGCCCCCTGCATTTCAAGGGGGCGTAAGACGCAAAATATCGGGTGAGACCTATCCCCCCAGGTCCCCGACGAACGAAGGGCCGCATCTTCCCCGGGATGCGGCCCTTCTATTTTTCAGAATCGATCAGAGTGGGGCCTATTCGCCCGCACGGACCTGATCTCGGGCCACGGAAGCCAGTTCATCCATCTTGGAGCGGATCTCGCCTTCGGAGACGCTGATGCCCGATCCCTTGAAGTCGCCGGCGACCTTGCGGAACACGTCCTCGTCGCCGGGCTGCTCGAAGTCGGCGCGCACGACGGCGGCGGCGTAGTCCTCGGCGCTCTCGGGCGACAGCCCCATCTTTTCGGCCGCCCACAGACCCAGTTGCTTGTTCCGGCGCGCGATGGCGCGGAATTCCTGTTCCTGATCAAGGGCGAACTTGGCTTCGAAAGCCTGCTCCCGATCGTCGAAAGTCGTCATCTGTGGTCCACAAGCTCCGGATGCGCCACAAAACCGGAGGCGCTGCGTCAGGTCTATAACCGCCGCCCCGTCCAAAGCAACATGGAACCCGCCCACCCGGACCGGCGCCGATGTCGCGGCGGCGGAAAGGCGCAACATGCGACGTTTGTGTCGCGCACCGCCTTCCGCTAAGGTCCGTCCGACCCATTTCCTCGCCCGCCCGATTCCAGATCGCGCCGCCCAGACCGTCGTCTGGCTGCGCGTTTTTTGTTTCCGGCGTCGCGCCAACACCTCCCGACCGGGAAAGCCGCCGATGAACAGCAAGCGCAAGAAGCTCTACGAGGGCAAGGCCAAGATCCTCTACGAAGGACCCGAGCCCGGCACCCTGATCCAGTATTTCAAGGACGACGCCACCGCCTTCAACGCCCAGAAGAAGGCCGTTCTCGAAGGCAAGGG
>NZ_JBQVNM010000087.1:0-9164 GCF_052436175.1 Brevundimonas sp.
CGACGCTGCCGGCCGATGCGCAGGGCGCGCGCGCGGCCCATTCCAGCGCGTCGTCGAGGCCAGCCGTCTCGACGATGAAGTAGCCGCCCAGGTGCTCGTGGGTGTCGGCGAAGGGGCCGTCCTGCACCTGCCGTTTTCCGCCGTCCACGCGCACATGGGTGGCGGTGTGCGGCGCCTGCAACCCGTTGCCGCTGACGACGACGCCGCTTTGGTGCAGGGCGCCGACATAGGCGTTCCAGGCGCCCCAGTAGGCGGGCGCCGCCTCCGGGTCGTCGCGGCGGCCGATTTCGGCGTCGGTCTCCTTGAAGATGAGCATGTACTGCATGGTGGTCTCCTCAGCCGGCTCGCGCACCGTGCGCGGTCCTGAAAGGGTGATGCGCGGCGAGCGGCCGGATCGACAGCAACACAGAAAAAATTTCGCGACCAGGCTCAGACCGGGTTTCTGACGTCCCGCTGCTTTCCTGGACGGGTCTCACCCCCGCCGCAGATCCGGCGGGGTCGCCTCGTCCGTAAGGAGGCGGATGGCCTCCTCGACGCTGACCACGGTCTGGGCCTGCGAGCCCAGGCGGCGGATGGCGACCTCGCCCTTCTCGGCCTCGTTGCGGCCCACGACGGCGATGACCGGGACCTTGCCGACCGAGTGTTCGCGCACCTTGTAGCCGACCTTTTCGTTGCGCAGGTCGGTTTCGACGCGCAGGCCCGCCGCGCGGAATTTCGCGGCGACGTCTTCCGCATAGCCGTCGGCGTCGGAGGTGATGGTCGCGACCACGGCCTGGACCGGCGAGAGCCACAGCGGGAAGGCCCCGGCGTAGTTCTCGATCATGATGCCGATGAACCGCTCGAAACTGCCCAGGATTGCCCTGTGCAGCATGACCGGCCGGTGCTTCTGGCCATCCTCGCCCGTGTATTCGGCGCCGAGGCGTTCGGGCAGGACATAGTCGAGCTGGATCGTGCCGCAGGTCCATTCGCGGCCGATGGCGTCCTTGACGATGAAGTCCAGCTTGGGGGCGTAGAAAGCGCCGTCGCCCTCGGTCACGACCGGCTCCGTCCCGGCGGCGCGGGCCGCCTCGGCCATCAGGGCCTCGGCCTTGTCCCAGAACTCGTCGGTGCCGGCGCGGTTTTCGGGCCGGGTGCCCAGGCTGATGTAGGCGGTTTGCATGCCGAGGTCGGCGTGGACGCTGCGGGCCAGCTTGATGAACTCGGCCGTCTCCTCGACGATCTGGTCCTCGCGGCAGAAGATGTGGGCGTCGTCCTGAGTGAAGCCGCGCACCCGCATCAGGCCGTGCAGCGAACCGGACGGCTCATAGCGGTGGCAGGCGCCGAACTCGGCCATGCGCAGCGGCAGTTCGCGATAGGACCGTTGGCCCTGATCGAAGATCTGCACGTGGCCCGGGCAGTTCATGGGCTTGAGGCTGAGTTCCTCGCCCTCAACCGTCTCGCAGACGAACATGTTGGGGCGGTACTTGTCCCAGTGGCCGCTCTGTTCCCAGAACTTCCGGTCCAGAACCTGGGGCGTCTTGACCTCGACATAGCCGGCGGCGTCCAGGCGGCGGCGCATATAGGCCTCCAGCACGCGCCACAGGACCCAGCCCTTGGGGTGCCAGAAGACCATGCCCCGGCCCTCTTCCTGCATGTGGAAGAGCTCCATGGCCTTGCCGACCTTGCGGTGGTCGCGCTTCTCGGCCTCCTCCAGGCGCGTCTGATGGGCCTCAAGGTCCTCCTTCGTCGCCCAGGCGGTGCCGTAGATGCGCTGCAGTTGCTCGCGATTGCTGTCGCCGCGCCAGTAGGCGCCGGCCAGCTTGGTCAGTTTGAACGCCTTGCCGACATGGCGCGTCGAGGGGAAGTGCGGCCCCCGGCACAGGTCGATCCAGTCGCCCTGTCTGTAGAGGGTGATCGTCTCCGTCCCCGGCAGGTCGCGGATCAGCTCGGCCTTGAACTTCTCGCCCCGGTCCTCGAAGAATTGGATCGCATCGGCCCGCTCCCAGACCTCGCGCTCGAACCTGGCGTCCCGATCCACGATCCTGGCCATCTCCTTTTCGATGGCCGCGAAGTCGTCGGTCGAGAACGGCGTCTCGCGGTAGAAGTCGTAGTAGAAGCCGTCGTCGATGGCGGGACCGATGGTGACCTGGGTCCCGGGGAACAGGGTCTGGACCGCCTCGGCCAGGACGTGGGCCGTGTCGTGGCGGATGGTGTAGAGGGCCTCCGGGTCGTCGCGCATGATCAGGCGGAAGGCTCCGCCCGTCTCCAGCACGCGGTTCAGGTCGCGCTGCTCGCCGTTCAGTTCGGCCAGAACGGCCTTCTTGGCCAGGGACGGCGAGATGGCGGCGGCCACGTCGCGGGCGGTGGAACCGGCCGGATATTCGCGCACGGCGCCATCGGGGAATTTCAGTTCGATCATGGGACGGGTTCTTTTTGGGCGGTCTCGACTGGCGGCACCGGGTCGTATCCCGATCCGCCGAAGGGGTGGCATTTACAGAGCCGGCGCATCGTGAGCCATCCCCCTTTGACCGGTCCGTGCTGGATCAGGGCGTCGCGGCCATAGTCCGAACAGGTGGGCAGGAAGCGGCACGACTGGCCGAAAAAGGGGCTGAGGGTGACCTTGTAGCCGCGATGCGCCGCGCGGACGCCGCGTTCGTAGAGGCTCTTTCTGGAGGTATCGGCGCCGGGAACCATTGCGGGGCTTATCCCCCGCCGGGGCGAGGGGGGCAACCGCTCAACCGGCGTTGCGAGTTCGCTTGTCGTCCGGCGCGGTTTCCATGCCGAGGACGCAGGGCAGTTCATAGTGCCGCATGGCGTCGGCCACCGCGTTCAGCGTGGCCTCGATCGCGACCATGGTCGAGGCGTGCCGGGCCGGATAGTCGGCTACGACCTTCAGCAGGCGCAGCCCCTCGAACCGGCCGGTCGGCCCCTCGCCGCCGAACTTCAGCATGGCGGTCATGGCGTCGCGGGCGGCGCGGATTTCAGGGACGGTCGAACCAATAACGGATTCGCCGAGCACGGCCGCCGCCGCCTGGCCCAGGGCGCAGGCCTTGATGTCTTGGGCGAAGTCCCGGATCGTCACCCCGTCGGCGTGCAGCAGGATGTCGACCGTCGCCTTCGATCCGCACAGCTTGGCGACCTGTTCGCCCGTGCCGGGCCAGCCCAGCACCGGGCCGGAGAAGTCCAGCCGACCGCTGAACGGCAGATTGGCCGCCAGCGACAGGATGCGCGCGCTGTAGAGGTCATCGATCATGGCCCGAAGATAGGCGCTCCGTTCCCGGGAAGAAAGAGGAGCCGCCGCCCAGCCGCGCCGGAGCCCCGACCGGCTTTCCGGCCGAACGACGCGCTTTTGAGGCCAGGAAGGCGGATTTCTGGTGGATCAGCCATTGGACCTGTGATCGTCTGACGTCCTCGGCATCCGGAGGAGTGAGCGATGTCTGTTCAAGCCATAGCCGCGGCCCTCGCTCTTTTGACGGGCTCGACGACCGAGCAGCAGGAGCCGCAGCCGACGTCCCCGGCCGCACAGCAGGGCAGCGTCGTCGATCTGGGCGAGATCGAGGTCGTGAGCGAGCGTCTGTTGAGGGAACGGGTCCAGTCTTTCACACGCGAGGCGACAGCGCCGCCGCCGGGGCGGCCTCTGGCGAGATGGGACCGCCGCGTCTGTGTCGGCGTGTCCAATCTCGACGGGCGGTACGCGCGGTTCATGATCGACCGGGTGGTCATGCTGGCGAACGATCTCGGGCTGGAAACCGGCGAACCGGGCTGCAGGCCGAACATCATCATCGCCGCAGCAGCGGACGCGAATGAGCTGGCGCGGGGTCTGGTGAAGGATGACGCCTTCAGCTTCCGCCCGGCGCAGAGCGGGGCCTCGCTCGGCGAGGCGGCTCTCGCGAGGTTCCAGAGCACCGACGCGCCGGTGCGGTGGTGGCACGTGAGTCTGCCGGTCACGATGGACGGCGGGGATATCGCGCTCGGCCTGCTCGGAGATTTCGAGTTCGGTCCGGAAGGCCCTCAACCTCTCAGCGTCAGGGTGCGTGAAGTCTCTCGGCTGCGCGCCAACACCCGTGAAGACCTGCAGCGGGCGACGATCATCATCAATACCGAAAGGGTGGGATTCGTCGGGTTCGGGGCGCTCAGCGACTATGTGGCGATGGTTGCGCTGGCCCAGATGGCGCCCGAGGCCGACACCTCCGCCTATGACACGGTGCTGAACCTGTTCAGGCCAGGTGCGAACCGTTCGGCTGGCCTGACCCAGTGGGACCGGGACTATCTGAAGGCGCTCTATTCAGCCCGTCGCGACTATGCTCGTCCAACACAGCAGGTTCGAGCCATCGTCAGTGAAGTGATCGCGCAGCACGATCAGCGTCCACAGTGAGGCGCGCCGCGGTCGGCTCAACCCGCTGACTGCAACACGGCGACGAGAGCGGGCCAGACCGTTCCATGACAATCCATAACAATTTTGTGGTCGGGCGTGATTTGCCGCGAGAGGCGTCGCTGTGGATTTTCAGCGCCTTCCTCCACTGACGCCGCGATTTGGCGGTGTCCCGAATGTCATCCATCGACGGCTGACCGCCGTTGTCATTCCCGTTGTCAGACCCGGAGTATCGGCATGCGCCGCAGCCTTCTCATCGCCACGTCCGTTCTCGCCGTCTCGGCCGTTCCCGCGCTCGCTACGGCCCAGGATGCGCCGCCGCCCGCCGCGCCTGCTCCGGCGACGCCTGCGCCGACCGCGTCGGCCGTGACCGACGCCCAGCTGGAGGCCTTCGCCGCCGCCATGGTCAAGGTGCGCGAGATCAGCGCCGGGGTGCAGGGGGGCACGCCCACGACCGAGCAACAGGCCGGCATGGCCGCCGCCATCGAAGCCTCTGGCCTCGGTATCACCCAGTTCAACGCCATCAGCACCCAGGTCTCGGCCGATCCGGTGATGCGCGCGCGTCTCGCCGTCGCCACCGCGCCGGAGCCGGCTGCAGGTTCGGTTGCGGCGGGCGTATCCGACGCCGAGGTCGAGAAGTTCTCGGCCGCCATGGTCAAGATGCGCGAGGTCGCCCCTGAAGCAGGCGCTACCCCGACCGCCGATCAGCAGGCGGCCATGGCCGGGGTGCTGGAGGCTTCGGGACTGGAGATCGCCCGCTTCAACGAAATCGCCACGGCGGTCTCCAGCGACGCCCACCTGCGGGCGCGGGTAGAGCTGGCTGACGCCCGGCGCGGCGTCGGGGCCTGAGTCTCAAACCCGAAGGGCCGCGCCGGTCAGCCGCCCTGTAGCGACGACCAGGTGCGGCCGGCCGTCTGGGGGGCGCCGGGCGTGGTCTTGGACCGGAGCCAGGCCAGGTTGCGGTCGGCCTGTTCGGGCGGCAGGTCGCGGCGGATGATCCGCTCGGCCTCGTCGGTCTTGCCTTGAAGGCCGAGGACGAGGGCGAGGTTCAGCCGCATCTTCGGCGTGGCGCCCGGCTGGGCCACCGCCCGGCGCAGGAAGGTCTCGCCGTTCGCCGCGTCGCCCTTTTCCGTCAGGGCCATGGCGACATTGGTCAGGATTTCGGGATTGTCGGGCGACAGGCGCAGGCCCGCGTTCCAGGCCTCGCGCGCATCCTCGTCGCGCTTGACCTGCTGATAGGCGACGCCCAGCAGGGACAGGGGGCGCCAGTCGCCGGGGGCCTGGTCGCGCGCCTGTTCGAGCGCCGCGATGCTGTAGAAGCCCTGACCCCGCGCGATGTGGGCGCGGCCGACTTCCAGCATGGCCTCTATATTGTTCGGCTGGCTGAGCAGCAGACCCTGCGCCGTCGCGGCGGCCTGGTCGTACTGGCCCATTTCACGCAGGGCCTGGGCGACCCGGACCCCGGCGACGGGATCGGCCGGGTTGATCTCCTGTTCGCGGCTCCAGAAGACCGAGCGGGTCAGGGGGTCCATGCGGTCGGCCTGGGCGCGGGCGTCGGCCGTGGCCGGAACGCGCGGCGCCGGAGCCGGGGAGGCTGCGGCCGGTGCGGCGGGCAGGCCCTGCATCTGGGCGGCGGCAGGCGTGGCCAGGCCGACAACGGAGGCGGCGATGAGGCCGGAGATCATCATTGCAGCGGCGGCGGCGGTGCGCGACATGGGACGGGTCCGTTTCAAGACGTCGGGGCCAAGGATCGCGCCTCTGCGTCAAGACATGGTTAACGACACCCTAAGGAACCGCCTGAGATGAGCCGTCACGCCCCCGTCCTGATCGCCGCCTCCGATGACGCAAGGCCGGTCCGGCTGATCGCGCCGGGGACCGTGCTGGAGGGCCGTGTCGGCGCCTGGGCCGCCGCCAACGCCTTCACCGGCAAAGCGGGTCAACTGTTGCTGGTCCCGGGCGAGGACGGCGCGGTGGTCGAGGCCCTGTTCGGCACGGGCGCGGCGTTTGATCCGATGAGCGTGCGCGGGCTGGCGGCGCGGCTGCCGGGCGGGACGTGGCGACTGGAGGGCGTGGGTGCGGATCAGGCCGGCGCGGCCGCACTGGCCTTCGCGCTCGGAGGCTATGTCTTCGATCGCTACAAGTCGCGGCCGGACGGCGAGCGGCCCGTGCTGGTCGCGGGCGAGAGGGTGGATGTCGAGGCGGTGGTGAACATCGCCGCCGCCTGCGCCCTGACCCGCGAGATGGTCGACACCCCCGCCGCCGACATGGGGCCGAAACAGATCGAGACCATCGCGCACGAGATCGCCGAGGCTGCGGGTGCGGCGTTCAGCGTGATCGAGGGCGAGGCCCTGCTGGAGGAGAACTATCCGGCCGTCCACGCCGTGGGCCGCGCCGCCGCCCCGAACCGGGCGCCGCGGGTGATCGAGATCGGCTGGAACCTGGACCGGACGGACCTGCCTCTGGTGGCCCTGGTCGGCAAGGGGGTGGTGTTCGACACCGGCGGGCTGGACCTGAAGCCCGCCGCGGGGATGCGCAACATGAAGAAGGACATGGGCGGCGCGGCCCATGTGCTGGGTCTGGGGCGGCTGGTCATGCAGGCCGCCCTGCCGGTGCGACTGGTGGTGCTGGTCGCGGCGGTGGAAAACGCGGTCTCGGCCGACGCCTTCCGGCCCGGCGACATTCTGTCGAGCCGCAAGGGCCTGACCATCGAGATCGGCAATACGGACGCCGAGGGGCGGCTGATCCTGGCCGACGGCCTGCAACGCGCCGCAGAGCACGACCCCGACCTGACGCTGGATTTCGCCACCCTGACCGGAGCGGCGCGCATGGCCCTGGGGCCGGAATTGCCGCCGATCTATACGGACGACGAGGCCCTGGCCGCCGACATGCTGGCGGCGGCGACGGCGGTGGCTGACCCTCTGTGGCGGATGCCGCTCTGGCCCGGCTATCGCGCCTCGATCGACAGCGAGATCGCCGATGTGCGCAATGATTCGGCGGCCTGGGCCCAGGCCGGGTCGGTGACGGCGGCCCTGTTCCTGCAGAAATTCGCGCCCACGACCGGCGCCTGGGCCCATCTGGACGTCTTCGCCTGGAACCCCCGCAATCGACCCGGCTGGCCCGAGGGCGGCGAGGCGCAGGGGTTGCGCGCGGCCTTCGAGATGTTGTCGCGGCGGTATCCGAAGGCGGGCTGACGGCGGAAGGCAGTTGGTGGTTCGGCGTCGGCGTTGCTTCCGCCGGAAATCACCGCAAGACGACGCAGATCACGGGAAAGGCTGGCTCCAGCACGGGATCAGGGCGTTGGCGACCTCCGTGCCCCAGACCGCATAGGCGTTCACGCCCCAGACCGTGACGTCGGGCCCGCCGGCGACCGTGAAGCTGACCATGGCGCGGAACCCATGGAGCATGATGACGTTCGGCGGAAAGGGATCCTCGCGTGACAAGGCCGCCGAGGGCGCCGGGAGAATCGGCGGAAGGTCCCGAAACTTTGTCGCCACGTCCTTGAGACCTGGACAGTTGTCGGATGTGACGGTCTCGGCGCCGTGAGGCGAACGGCGCACGGCCTGCCAGGACCGTTCGGCCCAAGATTGCCGATTCGGAGGCATCTCTCCGCCGATCATTGAGAGGGTGATCGTCTGGGCCTGGGCGTCGCCGGGTTGTCCCAAGGTAACCGTCGCCAGGGCGCGGGACGTATATCCGTCCTGTCCCGCGACCAAGGCCAGGATAGTTGCCGTGAGTAGGTTCATCAGGCGCCTCCTGCCGAACGACGAGGGTGGGGCCATCGGCGTCTTCGCGCAAGGAACGCATCGCCGCCCCTAATTCTGTTGCGCGCTGTTAACGCCGGATTCGACTCTGGCGCGGATGATGTCGGCTTAATCGGACGGACCTGTTCTTGACCCTGTTCGCGGACCTCGACCCCAGGACGCTACTCGCCCGGCCGGATCTGGCCGAACAGGCGGTGGAAGGCGTCGTGCTGGCCGCGACCTATCGGCCGACCGTCGCCATGCACGGCCGGTTGGCTGTCACCGACATTCAGGCGGACGCCGCGCGCGATTCGGTCCGGGTCTGCCAGCTTCTGTTCGGGGAGGCGTTCGACGTCCTGGAACGCCGTGACGGTCGCGCCTGGGGCCGGGCGCGGCGGACGGGTTCGGTCGGCTGGCTGGATATGGACGCGCTGAAGCCCGGCGCCCCGGCGGCCCGGTTCACGGTCTCGGCCGTGGACGCCGCCCTGCCGCTGAACGCCCTGATCCATCATGACCTGTCGGGCATCCCGGCCGACCATCTGAGCGCCATGGGCGACTTCGCGGCCGACCCCGTAGAGGTCGCCGAACGGATGCTGGGCGTGCGCCATGGCCTCGGCGCGCGGTCGTCGCGGCTGACCGACTGTTCGGGTCTGGTGCAGACGGCCCTGTTCGCCTGCGGTCGGGCCTGTCCGCGTCATTCCGACGATCAGGCGAGGCTGGGCGAGGCCGTGGCGCGGGGCGATCTGCGTCGCGGCGATCTGGTCGTCTGGCTGGCGCCCGAGGGCGAGACCGGCTTCACCGGCCATTCCGCGCTTGCCCTGGACGGCGAGCGCCTGATCCACGCGACCGGCCATCACGGCGGCGTCGTGATCGAGGACCTGGCTTCGGCCGAGGCCCGCTATGCGGCAGACGGCTTCTCCGCCCCGCAGTTCCGCCGGCTCTAGCTCCAAACAGAAAGGGCGGCCCGAAGACCGCCCTTCCGTCATTCAGAAATTAGCCGAAACCTATTTCGCAGCGGGCGCAGGCGCCGTGGCGGCCGGCGGAGCGGCGGGCGCGGGCAAGGGCGGTCACGT
>NZ_JBQVNM010000088.1:0-9053 GCF_052436175.1 Brevundimonas sp.
ACCCAGGCCGCCGCCGCTGCGGGCGAGGCCGGCGCCAACGCCGCCATGGCCACCGAAAAGGCCGCCGACGCCACCGCTGCCGCCGCGGGCTCCGCCATGACCCCTGCTCCGGCCGAGGCTCCGGCCGAGAAGCACTGAACCGACTGAACATCCTGCGGGATGGAAGGGGGCCGTCTCCGGACGGCCCCCTTTTTCGTGGCTATGGACGCGCCGGGACTTGCCGCCGACGTGGAGCGGGATAGGAGACGCCATGGCCGCGCCTCCACCTCAAGCCGTCCCGCCGCCCTCTTCCGCCGCCCTGGAGTGGACCGAGGCCGACGAGCCCCGGTCCAGCCGGTTCGGCGACGTCTATTTCTCGCGCGACGACGGCCTGGCCGAGACGCGCGCGGTCTTCCTCGACGGGTGCGGCCTGCCGGACGCCTGGGGGGGCCGCCGCCGCTTCACCGTCGCCGAGCTGGGCCTCGGCACGGGCCTGAACGTCCTCGCCCTGCTCGGCCTCTGGCGTCGAACGAGACCCGAAGGCGGTCGCCTGCATGTCTTCAGCGTCGAGGGCTTTCCCATGCAGGCGTCGGAGGCCCGCCGGGCCCTGTCGGCCTGGCCCGAGCTGGCGGACCTCGCCGACCTGATGCTCGACCGCTGGCCCGACTGGACGCCCGGGTTCCACAGGATCGACCTGCCCGAGCTCGGCGCTGTCCTCGACGTGGCCATCGGCGACGCCGCCTGGGCCCTGGATCAGTGGCAGGGCCGCGCCGACGCCTGGTTCCTGGACGGCTTCTCCCCGGCCCTGAACCCGGAGATGTGGTCCGAGGCCGTGCTGGACGGGGTCGCGGCGCGTTCTGCCCCCGGCGCCCGGCTGGCCACCTTCACCGTCGCCGGGGCGGTGCGGCGCGGCCTGGCCGAGCGCGGCTTCGGTGTCGAGAAACGCCCCGGTCACGGCCGCAAGCGCGAACGGCTTGAGGCCCGGTTCGCCGGAACCCCCGCCCCCGAGCCCCGCCCGACCGTGGCCGTCATCGGCACCGGGATCGCGGGCGCCTCGGTCGCCCGCGCCCTCGAGGCCCAGGGCCTGTCTCCGATCGTGCTGGAGGCCGAGCGTCCCGGCGCCGGAGGGTCCGGCTTTCCCGCCGCCCTGGTCACGCCCCGGCTGGACGCGGGCGACGCCCTGATCGCGGGCTTTCACGCCCAGGCCCTGGCCCGCGCCGCCGACCTCTATCGCCGCATCGAAGGCGCCGTCACCGCCGAGGGCGTGCTGCAGCTCGAACAGGCCGAACGCGACGCGACCCGCTTCGACAAGGTGGCCGCCCAGACGATCTGGCCTGCAGGCGCCATGCGCCGACTGGACGCCGCCGGCGGCGCCGCCCGCCTCGGCGAAGCCACGCCCGCCAGCGGACTTCTGATGCAGACGGCCCTGGCGGTTCGTCCTGCCGTCATCCTCGACGCCTTCCTCGACGGGATCGAGGTGCGCCGGGGCGAGGTCGCCCGCATCGAGGCTTCCCCCCGGGGCTGGATCACCCTGGATGCGAATGGCGCGGAACTGTCCTGCACCGACGCCCTCGTCCTGACGTCCGGCTGGGGAAACGCCGCCCTCGCGCCCGAGCTCGGCCTGTCGCCCGTGCGCGGCCAGGCCGACTGGATCCAGAGCGACACGCCGCCCGCGCCCGCCGCCTGGGGCGGCTATGTCGCGCCCACGCCCGACGGCTTTCTGTTCGGCGCCACCCACGATCGCGGCCAGACCGACACTGAACCCCGCGCGGCCGACACCGGGCGCAACCTTGAAACCCTGTCGTCCCGCCTGCCTCAACGGGCCGCCGAAATCGTCGGCCGGCCGACCACGGCCCGCGCCGCCGTGCGCGCCACCACGAACGACCGCCTGCCGGTCTGCGGCGCCCTGTCGGAGCGTCCCGGCCTGTTCATCCTCGGCGGCCTGGGCTCGCGCGGCCTCTGCGTGGCCCCCCTGCTGGGCGAACATCTGGCGGCCCTGATCGCCGAGACCCCTTCGCCCGTCGCGCGCGATCAGGCCGAGCGTCTGCGACCGGACCGGTTGATCCCTCGCGGCTGATCCGCCGAACGCGGCGCGGCCATCGGGGGCTTGCGCCGACGCTCCCGACGCGCGACCCTCCATCGGCGTGGGGGCGCATCAGGTTTCAGGATTCGTCATGACCCGCGCCGGCCTCCTCATCCTCCTCCCGCTGAGCCTCGCCGCCTGCGCCCCTTCGGGCGAGGCCGTCTCGACAGCCGCCACGGACCAGGCCTCGGCCCGCTCCGAGCGTCGCTGCTTCCAGAACAGCCAGATCAACAACTTCCGCGTCGATCGGGAGACCACCTACATCAAGGTCGGGCGCGACGCGGTCTATCAACTCTCGGCCGCCGGCGCCTGTATGGACCTGGACAGCGCCAACAGCATCGCCCTCGTCTCGATCGACGGCGGCTCGACCCAGTGCGTGGGCGACATGGTCACGGTCCTCGCCCCGCGCGCACTGCCGCCCTCGACGCCCTGCCGGGCGCGCATCGACCGGCAATTGACGGCCGAGGAAATCGCCGCCCTGCCCGCCCGGCTGCGCCCCTGACGGCGGCCCGCCGCCCGCAGTCGAGGCTTTGGCGCAACCCCCGGACCCAATCTCTTCGCCCTTTGCGCGAACCGGGTTGCGTCATGAGCCGCCGCCCCTATTAACCCGCCGTTAACCATGGCCCTACGGGCCGCGCGGGAGTTGGGGCATGTTCGAGAGCGGGGCGTTCGTAACCGCTGACGCACAGGTCGGCGTCGGTCAAGGCCGGCCCGACGGGTCGGCGATCGGTCTGCCTCGGCGCCCTCGATCCGCCCGGCTCAAGCGCGTTCTGGACGTCTTCGGGGCCGTTCTGGCTCTGGTCCTGCTGGCCCCGGCCCTGCTCCTGATCGCCGCCGCCGTGGGCCTGACCTCGCCGGGCCCCGTCCTGTTCCGCCAGAAGCGGACCGGGCTGAACGGCCGGGTCTTCACCATCTTCAAGTTCCGCACCATGACGGTGACCGAGGACGGCGCCCACGTCACCCAGGCCACCCGCCACGACGCGCGCGTCACTCCCGTCGGCGCGGTGCTGCGCCAGACCAGCCTGGACGAACTGCCCCAGCTTCTGAACGTCCTGCGCGGCGAGATGTCTTTTGTCGGCCCGCGCCCCCACGCCCTGGTCCATGACGCCCACTACGGCGCCCTGATCCCGGGATACGACCAGAGATTCGCCGTCCGCCCCGGCCTGACCGGCTATGCGCAGATCCAGGGTCTGCGCGGCGAGATTCGCCAGCTGGAGTGCATGGCCCGCCGCGTCGCCGCCGACGCCGACTATGCCCGCAACTGGTCGCTGATCCGCGACCTGACCATCGTGCTGCGCACCGCCCCCCTGTTGCTGTCGCGCCAGAACGCCTACTGAATTCCGGCGCCGCGACGCTGGCCCTTGCGTCGCCTCGCCCGAACCGGCAATCCGCGCAGATCGCGCGTCCGCAACGAATGCGGCCGCCGCAGGATCGAGGTTTCTCATGCGTGTCGCCATGATCGGAACGGGCTATGTCGGCCTGGTCTCCGGCGCCTGTTTCGCCGACTTTGGCCATGTGGTGACCTGTATCGACAAGGACGCCTCCAAGATCGAGCGGCTGGAGAAGGGCGAAATCCCGATCTTCGAGCCTGGCCTGGACGCCCTGGTCGAAACCAATGTGCGCGGCGGTCGACTGTCCGTCACCCGCGACGGCGCCGAGGCGATCCGTACGGCCGACGCTGTCTTCATCGGGGTGGGCACCCCCTCGCGGCGCGGCGACGGCCATGCCGATCTCTCCTATGTCTACGCCGCCGCCGCCGAGATCGCCGACCTGATCCAGGGCTTCACCGTGGTGGTCACCAAATCCACCGTCCCGGTCGGCACGGGCGACGAAATCGAGCGCATCATCCGTGAACGCCGCCCCGACGCGGAGTTCGCTGTCGTCTCCAACCCGGAGTTCCTGCGTGAGGGCGCGGCCATCGAGGACTTCAAGCGGCCCGACCGCGTGGTCATCGGCGTCAACGACATCGACAGCCCGACCGGCGCCCGCGCCCGCTCGGTCATGGCCGAACTCTATCGCCCGCTGAACCTCAACGAGAGCCCGCTGCTGTTCACCGAGCGCCGCACGTCGGAGCTGATCAAATACGCCGCCAACGCCTTCCTGGCCATGAAGATCACCTTCATCAACGAGATGGCGGATCTCTGCGAAAAGGTCGGCGCCGACGTCCAGCAGGTCGCGCGCGGCATCGGTCTGGACAAGCGGATCGGCAACAAGTTCCTGCATGCCGGCCCGGGCTATGGCGGCTCCTGCTTCCCCAAGGACACCCTCGCTCTGGTGAGAACGGCGACCGACGCCGGCAGCCCCGTCCGCCTGATCGAGACGACGGTCGCCGTCAACGACGCGCGCAAGGCCGCCCTCGCCGACCGGGTGCGCAACACCCTCGGCGACGACCTGAACGGCCGGACCGTCGCCCTGCTGGGCCTGACCTTCAAGCCGAATACCGACGACATGCGCGATGCCCCGTCGCTGGACCTGGCCCCGGCCCTGATCGCGGCGGGCGCGACCGTCCGGGCCTATGATCCCGAAGGCATGCACGAGGCGGCGGCCCTGATGCCGGACGTGGTCATGACCCCCGGCCCCTATGACGCCGTCGAGGGCGCCGACGTCGTGGTCATCGTCACCGAATGGGACCAGTTCCGCGCCCTGGATCTGGACCGGATAAAGCTCCTGATGAACCGTCCGGTCATGGTCGATCTGCGCAACGTCTATCGCCCCGACGACATGCGGGCGCGCGGCTATGTCTATTCGGGGATCGGCCGTCCGTAGAGGCGCCGCGCAGCCGTCAGGCCGCGATCATCCGGTCGACCTCGTTGACGAGGTCGCGCAGGTGCACCGGCTTGGACAGGACCTTGGCCTGGGGCGAGGCCTGGGCGGCGGTCAGGGCCACGGCGGCGAAGCCGGTGATGAACATGATGCGCAGACCCGGCTGGCGGGCGGCGGCGACGCGCGCCACCTCGATCCCGTCCGCGCCCGGCATGACGATGTCGGTCAGCAGCAGGTCGTAGGGGCCGTGTTCCAGAGCGTCGATCGCATCGTCGCCGTTCTCGCAGTCGACGACCTGGTGCCCGGCCTTCTCCAGCGCCCGCGTCAGGAAACCCCTGAGCGAGGCATCGTCTTCAGCCAGCAGAATGCGCGCCATGGTTGTCCCCGTCGTCTTGAACGGTAAGGTTAGCGCCGCAAGGGTAAACTCCCCATGAAAAACGCAGCCTCCGCGCCCGCCCGGCCTGTGGACACAGCGGCCAAACCGTCTATCCGCAGGGGATGACTCCGTCGGACGACAGCGCCCAGACCTTCGACATCCGCCGCCCGGCCGGGACGGCGGGGCCGTTCGTCTTCGCTTCGCCGCACTCCGGCGACCGGCGACCCCCGGACATGCGCCCCGCGCCCGGTCTGACCGACGCCTCGCTGAGCAGCGCCGAGGACGCGGGGGTCGATGATCTGCTGGCGGCGGCGCCGGGGCTGGGCGCGCCCCTGATCCGGGCCTGGATCAGCCGCAGCTATGTCGATCTGAACCGCGCGACCGACGACCTCGATCCCGTGCTGATCGCCGGATGCCCGGTCGAGCCCGGTCGAGCGGCGTCCTCCGCCAAGATCGCCGCGGGCTACGGGGTGATCCCGCGCCGCACCGGAGACGGCCTAGACCTCTATGACCGGCGCCTCGCCCTGGCGGAGGCCGAAGCCCGGCTGGAGGCGGTCCATCGACCCTATCACGCCGCCCTCACGAATTTGATGCAGGCCGCCCGCGAGCGCCACGGAGCGGCGGTCCTGATCGACTGGCATTCCATGCCGTCCCACGCAACGGCGGGCCTGCGGGGCGCCCGCGGTCCGGACGTGGTGCTCGGCGATCGCCACGGGACGGCCTGCGACGCCCGATTGACGCGACGCCTGCGCACCCTGTTCGAGGCGGCAGGCTGGACGGTCGCGCTCAATCGTCCTTATGCGGGCGGCTACACCACCCAGATCTGGGGCCGGCCCGCCGAGGGCTTCCACGCCGTCCAGATCGAGTTGAATCGCAGCCTCTATCTCGACGAGGCGACCCGCACCCTGTCCGCCGGCCACGGCCGCTGCCGCAACGTGATCGAGCGCGTCATCAGGACCCTGCTCGACGAGGGCTGGCCCGCCTGATCCGCCGCGCTTGGCGGGACCGCGCAGACCAAAAAAAAAGCCGCACCCGAGGGTGCGGCATGAAAGTCTATAGGGAGGAAACGCCCAGGAAGGGCAAGACGCCCGGAGGCGTCGAAACTCAATCTAGGTTGCGATGCACAATGGGTCAAGGGGTGTTTCACACCACTCTATCACGGCTTGTTACGCAATTGGGACCGGTTTCTGGCGATTGAAACCGGTTTCACAAGCATGGACCGCCCTGATCGGCTGAAAACTGATGCTGCAGGTGCGAAATGGCGGAGCTTGCGCCGCGGAGTCAGTCTTTCGCCCGCTGTTCCAGCAGCCGATGGGCCGAGCGAATCGCGCGCGCCGCCGGCGATCCGGCCTGCCTCCAGACCAGCAGGGTAAAGGCCGAGGCCACGCCCGCCGCCAGCCAGAAGGGACCGAAGAGCCAGGCCCCCGCCGCGAGGGCGAAATAATAGCCCCTCACCCCCTGGCTGAAGGCGGCCAGCGCCGGATTGAGCACCGCCGCCGTCGCCTCGCCGAAGGCATGCAGGTCGCGGTCCTCGGTCAAGCGCTCGGACGCCCCGATCAGGGCCAGGGCGTAGTTCATCTGACGAATCGACCAGATGAAATCCAGCAGACCGCGCGCCAGACAGGCCAGGACCAGGGCCAGCTTGGCCTCCAGCACCGGCGCCGGCACCGCCTCGGCGCCCACGGCGGCGAAACTCTTCAGCGCCGTCTCGCCCCCGAACAGCACCCCGCCCACGGCCGCGATCAGCAGCAGGTTGGACGAGGCGAAGAAGGAGCCGGAGTTGATCGAATGGCCCAGCAACTGGCTGTCCAGCAGCTTGACCTCGCGCCGGGTCATAGCCTGCATCCAGGCCAGCCGGATCGACAGCATGTCCTGGTTCAGGGCCCCGAACCGGCGCGACAGCAGGCGCAGCAGGGGATCGTAGCCCAGCCAGCACACGAAGAAGAGCACCAGGGCCGCCCAGTCCAGCGTCGTCATTTCTGGATCATCCCCACACCGCCCTGCCCGGACCTTGGTCGATACCCTCTATAGGCCATCCCGACTTGCTCAAAAACCGTCCGGGGCCTATGGAGCCGGACTTTCATTTCGCATTCGCACAATCCCGAGCCCGCCATGAACCTCGACGCCATTCCGGTCGGCCCCAACGCCCCCTGGGACATCAACGTCATCATCGAGATCCCGCAGGGCGGCCTGCCGGTGAAGTATGAGATGGACAAGGCCTCCGGCGCCCTGTTCGTCGACCGCTTCCTGCACACGGCCATGTACTATCCGGGCAACTACGGCTTCATCCCCCACACCCTGTCGGACGACGGCGACCCCTGCGACGTCATCGTGCTGAACCCCACCCCTGTCGTGCCCGGCTGCGTCATCCGCTCGCGCCCCATCGGCGTGCTCAAGATGGTCGACGAGGCCGGCGGCGACGAGAAGATCCTGGCCGTCCCCGTGGACAAGCTGAACCCCTACTACACCGAGATCGCCTCCTACCGTCAGCTGCCGGTCATCCTGATCGAGCAGATCGAGCACTTCTTCACCCGCTACAAGGATCTGGAGAAGGGCAAGTCGGTCACGGTCAAGGGCTGGGGCGATGCCGGCGAGGCCGCCGAACTCATCGCCCAGGGCATGAAGGCCCATCAGGACAAGCTGGCCAAGGCGTCCAAGGCCGCCAACGCGGCCTGACGCTCTTCCGTCGGAGCGCCCGGCAGGGTAGCTGACTATTCATGGCCGCCGCCTCCGACAGTCCCGCCGAAGTCTTCAAGCGTGCGCTCGCTCATGCGGCGCGAGCCCTGGCGGAGCAGCCGGAGCTTGAGGTCGCCTTCGGTTCGGACGGGCCGCGCCTGTCGAACGGCGTCCTGACCCTGCCGCACCCGCCGCGCGACCCCTCTGGTCCCGAGAGCGCCGCCCTGCGTGGTCAGGCCGACCGCATGGCCCTGCGTCTGGCCCACCACGACGACAGTCTCGACAGCCGCCTGCGTCCCGCCAGCGGCGAGGCCGCCGAGGTCTATGACGCCGCCGAACAGGCCCGGGTCGAGGCCGTGGGCTCGCGCGTCCTGGCCGGGGTCCGGTCCAATATGGACGCCGCCCTCCTGACCCGGCTCGAACGGATGGGCGCTCTGCGCGCCGAGGCTGAGCGGGTGCCGGTCGGCGAGGCCGTGGGTCTGTTGCTGCGCGAGCGCCTGACCGGCCGCCGCGCCCCCGACGGCGCCGGGGCCATGCTGGACCTCGTGCGCGACGAGATCGAGGGCAAGGCCCGCGCACCGCTCGACCGTCTGGCCCAGGCCGCCGACGACCAGACCGCCTTCGCCCGCGCCCTGCGCGACGTCCTGACCGCCCTCGACCTCGACCCCGGCGACGGCGGCTCCGACGACCCGTCCGACGACGCCGGCGAGGACGATCCCCCGCCCCAGGAACCGGATGCGCCCGAGGACCAAGAAGACGAGGAGGACGACGGCGGCGGCGAGGGCGGCCAGTCGATGGAGGGCGACTCCACCGACCCCGACAGCGATCAGGACAGCGACCGCCGCCCCGACGGCGCCCCGGCCCAGCAGGACGGCGACCTGTCCGACGACGGTCCCGAACTGTCCGAAGGCGACATGCCCAACCGGCAGCAGACCCAGGACGACGGCCGGGGCGTGGACGCCTATCGCGTCTTCACCACCGCCTTCGACGAGACTGTCGACGCCGCCGACCTGTGCGACCCGAACGAGCTGGAGCGGCTGCGGTCCCTGCTCGATCAGCAGCTGACCGCCCTGTCCTCCATCGTCGCCCGCCTGGCCAACAGGCTGCAGCGCCGCCTGATGGCCCAGCAGAACCGCACCTGGACCTTCGACCTCGAGGACGGCGTGCTCGACACCG
>NZ_JBQVNM010000089.1:0-8524 GCF_052436175.1 Brevundimonas sp.
ACCTTGAAGTCCATGTCGCCGAGGTGGTCCTCGTCGCCCAGGATGTCCGACAGGATGGCGAACTCGCCCGAGGGCTCCAGGATCAGGCCCATGGCGATGCCCGAGACGGGCTTCTTCAGGGGCACGCCCGCGTCCATCAGCGCCTGCGAGGAGCCGCAGACGGTGGCCATCGTCGACGAGCCGTTCGACTCGGTGATCTCCGACACCAGACGGATGGTGTAGGGGAAGTCCTCGTTCGACGGCAGCATCGGACGGATGGCGCGCCAGGCCAGCTTGCCGTGGCCGATTTCACGACGACCCGCGCCGCCCATACGACCGGTCTCGCCGACCGAGTAGGGAGGGAAGTTGTAGTGCAGCAGGAACTTCTCTTTGTACGTCCCGGTCAGGGCGTCGATGTACTGCTCGTCCTCGCCGGTGCCGAGGGTGGCGACGACGATGGCCTGGGTCTCACCGCGGGTGAACAGGGCCGAACCGTGGGTGCGCGGGAAGACGCCGACTTCCGAGACGATCGAACGGACCTTGTCCAGGGCGCGGCCGTCGACACGGTGACCGTTGTCGATGATGTCGCGACGCAGGACGTGGGCTTCGCATTCCTTGAAGGCGGTGGCGAACTTGGCCGGCTCGACGCCGTCCGGGTTCTCGTCGGTCTTCACCAGGGCCTCGGCGGCCTTCTTCTTGGCGGCGCCGACGGCGTTGTGGCGGTCGTGCTTGGCGGTGTGGGTGTAGGCCGCCTTGATGTCCTCGCCGACCAGGTTCTGGATGGCGGTGACGACGTCGGAGTGGTCCTCGGCCTGGAAGTCGAAGGGCTCCTTGGCGGCGTGCTCGGCCAGTTCGATGATGGCGTCGATGACCGGCTGCATGCCCTTGTGGGCGAACATCAGGGCGTCGAGGAAGGTCTGTTCCGAGAGCTCCTTGGCTTCGGATTCGACCATCATCAGAGCGTCGGCCGTGCCGGCGACGACCAGGTCCAGATCCGAATCCGGCAGCTGGTCGATGGTCGGGTTCAGGACCAGCTCGCCGTCGATGTAGCCGACGCGGGCGGCGGCGATCGGACCCATGAAGGGCACGCCCGAGATGGTCAGGGCGGCCGAGGTGGCGACCATGGCCAGGACGTCCGGATCGTTCTCCAGATCGTGCTGCAGGACGGTGACGACGACCTGGGTCTCGTTCTTGAAGCCCTTGACGAACAGGGGGCGGATCGGACGGTCGATCAGGCGGGAGACCAGGGTCTCCTTCTCGGTCGGACGGCCTTCACGCTTGAAGTAGCCGCCCGGGATCTTGCCGGCGGCGAAGGTCTTTTCCTGGTAGTTGACGGTCAGGGGGAAGAAATCCAGGCCCGGCTTGGGGGCGCGACCGTAAACGACGGTGGCGAGGACGACCGTCTCGCCATAGGTGGCCAGAACGGCGCCGTCGGCCTGGCGGGCGATGCGGCCCGTCTCCAGGGTGAGCGGGCGGCCGGCCCAGTCGATCGTCTTGCGTTTGATATCGAACATTTTCGTCTTTCATGTCCCGCGGGCGGATTCCACACGGGGTCCCATCAGTGGGTGGAGCGTCGGGCGTTCAGTCCTTCGGTCCATGGACCGCCGCCCCATGGCGATCGGTCCGGGAAGTCTTGAGGACTGCTATTGAGCCCTCGCGTCATTGCGCCGGTTCGTACCGCGGCGCGCGGCTGGTCTCTGTATGCGGAAAGAGGCGCGGACATGGCCCGCGCCTCGAAAACCTTCCGCTTCCCGTCCCGGCCTTAGCGGCGCAGGCCGAGCTTGGTGATCAGAGCGGTGTAACGCTCGCGATCGACCTTCACCAGGTGATCAAGAAGGCGACGACGCTGCGAGACCATCTTGAGCAGGCCGCGGCGCGAGTGGTTGTCCTTCTTGTGGGTCTTGAAGTGTTCGGTGAGGTTGGCGATGCGTTCCGACAGGATCGCGACCTGGACCTCGGCCGAGCCGGTGTCGCCGGCGGAGCGGGCGTTATCGGCGATGATGGCCGTCTTGCGTTCAGCAGTAACCGACATCGAAAGAGTCCTTTCTGGCCCTATGCTCGCCTCGCTGAGGCTCGCGGCTTGAGGGCGTTTGTGTTTTCCATCCGCCGTTTCACGGGCCTCAGGAAAGATTGAAAACGCGGTCGGGTTCGAAACGACCGGCCCGCAACTGACCGAGAGCGACGAGGGTCTGGCCCTGAAAGGCGGAAACGGTGCGGGAGCCGTCGCGAAGGCGGCTCTTGAGCGTTTCGACCTGTCGGGGGAGCAGAACGATCGGTCGTCCCTGACGAAGCGAGAAGGCGTCCTGTTCCGTCACGGCCAGATCCGGGATGTCGTCCAGAGCGGTCGCGACGGGCAGCAAGCCTTCCGAGGCGGCGTCCCTATGCACCAGATCGGTCAGGAAATCCAGTGTGACGGCGTTATCGACCGAAAACGGCCCCACCCGCTCGCGCCTGAGGGCCGAGACATGCCCCTCGGCGCCCAGCATGGCCGCCAGGTCGCGGGCCAGGGAGCGGACATAGACCCCCTTTCCGGTGCGGATGGTGATTTCCGTATGGTCTGGGTCCGGGGCGTCGGTGACGGCGGCCTCGTGGATCATGACGCGGCGGCTCTCCAGCTCGAACGCCACCCCTTCACGGGCCAGGTCATAGGCGCGCTGGCCGTCGACCTTGATGGCGCTGAAGCGGGGCGGGGTCTGGTCGATCTCGCCGGTGAAGGCCGGCAGGGCCGCCTTGACGGCCTCGACGGAGGGTCGGACGTCGGACCGGGCGATGATCTGGCCCTCGCGGTCAACGCTGTCGGTCGAAATCCCCCAGTGGATGGTGAAGCGATAGACCTTCTCCGCCTCCATCATGAAGGGGACGGTCTTGGTCGCCTCGCCAAGGGCGATGGGCAGTATGCCTGAAGCGAGCGGGTCCAGCGTCCCCGCATGCCCGGCCTTCTGGGCGTCAAACAGCCGGCGGACCTTGGTCACCGCCTCGGTCGAGCCCATCTCGAACGGCTTGTCGAGGCAGACCCAGCCGTTGACGATCTCGCCCTTCTTGCGACGGCCCATCAGTCCTGCTCCGTTGAAGAGGTTCGCGCCGCCAAAGACCGACTATGGGACCCACCATGCTGAACCGCCGAACCCTGCTGATCGCCGCAACCCTGCTGACGACGACGGGGATGGCGCGGGCAGAAACGGCCGCCGTCTTCACCCATCGCGGCTTCATCGTCGACATGACAGCTCTGGAGGCCGCGCGGCGCGACGAGATCGGGGCCTATGTGCGCCAGCAGATCGATCTGGTGGAGAGCCTGGACATCCGGCCCGAGATCAAGACCTGGTTCCGGGACGTGCGGATCACCCTCAATCCGGCCCTGAACATGCCCGGCCGGTTCGGCCCGTCGGGACTGGAGCTGGACGACAGCGTGTCGCCGCCCGACAATCCGGTCCTGCTGCACGAGCTGCTGCACGGCTACCAGCGCCATCTGCCCGGCGGCGGGCGAACCCCGACCCTGGTCGGCGCCTTCGAGGCGGCGAAGGCCGGCGGCCAGTGGCCGGCGCGGGCCTATATGCTCAGCAACCTCAACGAGTATTTCGCCATGACGGCCTCGGTGATGCTGTGGGGCCGGGCGGCGCGGCCGCCGTTCACCCGCGCGCGTCTGGTCGAGACCCAGCCCGACTATGCGGCCTGGCTGACGGAGGTGTTCGGGCTGAAGGTCGTCTGAGGACCGCAGCGGCGCCGCGGTCATGGCGCACCGAAGGCGCGGGCGAAGACCTGATTGCCCCGGGTGAAGAAGGTGGATGGCGGCGTCCGCAGGGCCTGGACGAAGAAGACGGAGCCGAAGCCGCCCCGGTCGGGTCCGCGATAGGCGGTCGCCATCTGGATGCGTTCGGCGCCGCGCAGGTTTTCGCAGCGCGCGCCGGTCGCCTCGATCCGGTCAGGAACCAGCGACCAGACCCGGGTCCAGTCGGGCTTCGGCTCTCCGGCGTCCCAAAGGAACTGGTCGTAGTCGGCGGTCGAGCCCGGTTCGAGCGGGCCTGAGAAGGTCGCGCAGTCCGCCAGATCGACGACCACTCGCCCGTTCGCGACAGTCAGTGTCGCCTTGCCGAGCGGCCCGTCGAAGACATGGACGCCGTCCTGGGCGAAGGCGTCGAGGACGGGGCGATGATAGTCCTCGCGCGCCCGCCGGTCCTCGGCGGCCCCGTCCGCGACGATGGCCGCGGCGGCAATCGTCAGGCAGCCGGACAACAGGGGCGAGAGCGCAAGCGTCAGGAGCAGGCCTCTCAGGGCAGGGCTCACGCCTCGTCCTCATCATCCTCGCGGGCGTTGAGGTCGGCCTGGACGCGGGGGTCGGCGAACAGACGGTCCATGTGGCTGGCGGCGTCGAAGCTTTCGTCGTGTCGGAAGCGCAGGTCGGGGGTGAACTTCATGTCCAGCTTGGCGCCCAGCCGGCCGCGCAGGAATTTGGCGTGGGCGTTCAGGGCCTTGATGATCTCGCTCTCATGGCCGGTGGTCTCGGCCGCCTCGACGCCCGCGCCGAGCGGTTCGACGAAACAGGTGGCGTGCTTCAGGTCGGGCGAGAGCCGGACCTCGGTCACCGTGATGGAGACGCCGTGCAGGGCTTCGTCATGGATTTCCTCCTCGCGGAAGACATCCACCAGGGCGTGGCGGATCAGTTCGCCGGCGCGGAGCTGGCGCTGCGACGGGCCGCTCGGCCCCGAGGCGTTTCGACTGTGTTGTTTGCGGGCCATGGGTTCGGCTCCTTCCTCTCGTCGCCCGCCGGGGATCGGACCCGGCTGAAAAGCGAAGGCGCGGGGTCTAGGCTTCTTGCGGTCCGGTGTCCAGCGGGACGGATGGAGCAGGGCCCAGGCCGAGGGCCATGCCCGCTCCGGCGCCGAGGCAGCCGAGCGGCATAAAGATACCGCCCAGCGGAAACAGGATTAAGACGGTCAGGCCGACCAGTCCGGACACGACGACGACCGCCCGGCGCGAGCATTGGCCCCAGGCGTTCAGGAGCGCGACCGCCGGCCAGCCGACAGCGATCACCCCGGCCAGACAGAGGGGCGCGCCGTAGAGGCCGGCGAGGACCGTGTAGAGCAGGCCGTCGAACAGGAGATTGAACCCCGAATCCGACGCCATCGAGATCAGGCCGCCGATCAGGGCGGACGCGGTCCCGAACAGGACGGCGAGAACCGTCATGCCGGCGATGCGGCCGAGGGTGAACCGGCGCCGGAGCATCATGCGGGTGTCGGCGGCGTCGCGCGGTCCACCGTCGCCCCGACCTCGCCGGAGGTGATGGACCAGACCGGCCGGATCGGCAGGCCACCGGCGTTCAGCACCTCCGCCGCCCAGTGGTTGCACAGGTGCAGGATGGAGAAGGTCTCGGAGGAGGCGAAGAAGCGGGCCGGATCGCCGGGCCGGGTCGCGGCCACGCGGGGTCGTCCGGTCGAGAGATCGAGCGACCGTTCCAGCCGTGAGCGGACATTGGCGAAGGCGGCCGGCGACAGGACCAGCCGCCTTTGGCCCTGGGGGAGGAAGGCGACCTCCGGCGGCCGGGTTTCAGGACGCAGCATCAGGACCGAGGGGTTGCCGCCGGGGCGGAAAAAGGCGCGGGCCCCGTCGGGCAGACGATCGCCGATCGGCCTCTGATCGACATAGAATTTCGCATCGCCCCAGCCGACGAGAATCCAGTCGCCGGGCGTGAGACCGTCGACAGCGGTCTTCAGCGGGCCGGGGCGGGACGCCAGGGCCGTGCGTGGCATGACGAAGTCGGTGTGGAAGCCGTTGTCCAGCACATGGACGGGGACGTCCGGGCCTGTGGCGTCGGGGCCTTCGGGCGCGCCAGGCCGGACCCAGGTCGCGAGGGCCAGGATCAGTCCGACCAGTCCGGCGATCAGGGAAAGACGCATCGGTCGGCTCGCGAAGGGATCAGGGGCGGGTCGGGATGCTGTCGGCGCCGGACACGCCCGAACGCGGCGGCAGGGCCCATTCGCCGCGATAGGTGTAGGACAGCTGGACGCAGTGGCGGAACTGGCCGTCGGCCCAGCGCCCGACCGCGTGTATGGTGAGGGGCCGAACGGCGCGCACCCGGCCCAGGACGAGGAAGGTCTGATCCGCGCCGGGGCAGAGGGCGCGGGCCAGGGGGCGGCCGTCACCGTCCACGGGCAGGGTGTATAGGGTGGTCTCGCCCGCACCCTCGGGCAGGACGCCGCGCGCCTGATCCGGTCCTCCGCGCTCGATCCTGGCCGAGCCGCGCGCGGTCGTGGAGATGATCCGGCGCACCGAGACCGCGCCGAACAGACCGCGCTCGACCTCCAGCGTCACCCCGCGCGTCAGGGCGGTGGTGATCCGGTCGGCGGAATCATAGGCCAGAAAACGGGTGTTGGCCGCCGCAGGCGTGGCGGCGGCGAGGAGGGCGAGGCTCAGGATCAGACGACGCATGAGGGTGTCATCTCCAGACTATGCGGCGGAAGGGAGGCGCGGACGCCCGCCTTCCGCCGTCACAGACTAGTCCAGCGTGCGCTTGATCTCTTCGACCGTGAAGCACTCGATGTAGTCGCCGGCCTTGATGTCCTGGAAGCCCTGGAACTGCATGCCGCATTCCTGGCCCGACTGGACCTCGTTGACCTCGTCCTTGAAGCGCTTGAGCGTCTGCAGGACGCCCAGTTCCAGGATGACCACGTCATCGCGGATGACCCGGACGCGCGCGCCCTTGCGAACCACGCCCTCGGTGACCCGGCAACCGGCGATGCGGCCGATCTTGGAGATGTCGAAGGCCTGAAGCACCTGGGCGTTGCCCAGGAAGGTCTCGCGCTGGAGCGGCGCCAGCATGCCCGAGAGCACGCCTTTGATGTCGTCCAGCAGGTCGTAGATGATCGAGTAGTAGCGGATCTCCACGCCCTCACGGTCCGCCAGGTCCTTGGCCTGTTTGGACGCACGGACGTTGAAGCCGAGGATCGGGGCGCCGGCCGACTTGGCCAGGGTGACGTCGCTCTCGGTGATGCCGCCCGCGCCCGACATGACGATGCGCGCACGCACCTCGTCGGTGCCCATCTTCTCGAGCGATCCGGCGATGGCTTCGCCGGAGCCCTGGACGTCGGACTTGATGAGGACCGGCAGTTCCGAAGCCTTCTTGGCGCCCAGCCTGGACATCATGTCGACCAGGGAGACCTGGTTGATGCCGCCGGTGGCCTTTTCGCGCTTCTGGCGCGCGCGGAACTCGGTCAGTTCGCGAGCGCGGGCCTCGTTCTCGACCGTGGCGAAGACGTCGCCGGGCGAGGGGGCCTCGTCCAGACCCAGGATCTCGACCGGAACCGAAGGACCGGCCTCGGTCAGCTGGGCGTTGCGTTCGTCGAGCAGGGCGCGAACCTTGCCCCAGGAGGAGCCCGCCACGACGATGTCGCCGCGCTTCAGGGTGCCGCGCTTGACCAGGACGGTGGCGACCGGGCCGCGGCCCTTGTCCAGCTTGGCCTCGATGACCACGCCTTCGGCGGCCCGTTCGGGGTCGGCCTTGAGGTCCATGACCTCGGCCTGGAGCAGGATGGCGTCCAGCAGGCCGTTCAGGTTGGTGCGGGCCTTGGCCGAAACCTCGATGATCTGGGTGTCGCCGCCGAGGCTTTCGGCGATGACTTCGTACTGCAGAAGCTCGTTGACGACCTTCTGTGGGTTGGCGTCCGGCTTGTCGATCTTGTTGACCGCCACGATGATCGGGGCGCCGGCCGCCTTGGCGTGCTGGATGGCCTCGACCGTCTGGGGCATGACGCCGTCGTCGGCGGCCACGACCAGAACCACGATGTCCGTCACATTGGCGCCGCGCGCCCGCATGGCGCTGAACGCCGCGTGGCCCGGGGTATCGAGGAAGGTGACCTTCTGGCCGTCTTCCAGACGCACCTGATAGGCGCCGATGTGCTGGGTGATGCCGCCGGCCTCGCCCGCCGCCACGTCGGTAGTGCGCAGGGCGTCCAGCAGAGAGGTCTTGCCGTGGTCGACGTGGCCCATGATGGCCACGACCGGGGCGCGGGGCGTGGTCGCGTCGTCATCGACGGCGTCGGACAGGAAGCCCTCTTCGACGTCGGAATCCGAGACCCGCTTGACGGTCATGCCGTATTCGTCGGCCACCAGTTCGGCGGTGTCGGTGTCGATGACGTCGTTGATCTTCACCATCATGCCCTGTTTCATCAGGAACTTGACGATGTCGACGCCGCGCACGGCCATCCGGTTGGCCAGTTCGCCGACGGTGATGACGTCGGGAATGACGACCTCGCGCGGACGGTTCGGCGTGTCGGTCGAGCCGCCCTTGCGCTTTTCCTTCTCGCGTTCGCGGGCGCGGCGGACCGAGGCCAGGGAGCGCATGCGCTCGGCCGTGTCGCCGTCACCGGCCACGGACTGGATGGTCAGGCGGCCTTCGCGGCGCTTGGGCTCGCCGCGCGTGCGCGAGACGGCCTTGCCGGCGTCACTGAAGCGCTTGTCGCGATCGTCCTCGGGCTTGCCGGGGCGGGCGAAGCCCGTGCCGGGCGCGCGGGCGGGACGCAGGACATTGGGTTCGGCGGGCGGGGCGTTGGGG
>NZ_JBQVNM010000090.1:0-8094 GCF_052436175.1 Brevundimonas sp.
GTGTAGTCCATCGGTCCGGCCAGCAGGCGGGTGAAGACCAGATTGGCCTCATGCTCGGGCGGATTGCCGGGATTGCCCCAGGCCGAATACTCCATCCCGCGCTGGCCCTCGCGGCTGATGATGTTGGGGTAGGTGCGACGCAGACCGGTGTCCTTGAACGGTTCGTGGGCGTTGACGGCGACCTTGTGCCGGGCGGCGACCTCCACGACCTTCATGTGGTGCTGGGCCATGGCCTGACTCTCGTGCCAGGCCATGGCGACCTTGCCGTCCGGCCCCGTGACGCGAGCCCCGCCCGCGTCGGCGACATAGCCGGTTTTCACCGAATGGACGCCGAGCCGTTCATACAGGGCCATGGCGGCCTCGAGCTGGGGCTCATAGTGGAAGGCGTTGCCGCCGGTCTCGTGGTGGCCGATCAGCTGGACGCCCCTGGACCGGGCGTGGGCGCAGACCGCCTCGATGTCGAAATCGGGATAGGCCTCGGTGAAGGAGAAGTCCGAACCATTGGCGAACCACTGGCCGTCCCAGCCCTTGTTCCAGCCCTCGACCAGCACTCCGCCGAAGCCGTGCTTGGCCGCGAAGTCGATGTGCTTGATCGCGTTCTCGGTCGTGGCGCCGTGCTTGGGGCCGGAGTTCCAGGTCTTCAGGTCCAGATGCATCTCCCACCAGACGCCGACGTACTTCATCGGCTTGAACCAGCTGACATCGCCCAGCTTGTTGGGCTCGTTGAGGTTCAGGATCAGGCTGGATTCGATCAGGCCGGCGCCGGTGTCCGACACCTGCAGCGTCCGCCAGGGGGTGTTGAAGGGCAGGGCGCGCACCACGGCGGCATTGGTCAGGCCGGGGGTCAGCTGGGCGCGGAACTTCGTCCCGTCCGAGCGGCGCAGGTTCATGCCCGCATAATCGATACAGGCTGCCTCGTGGATCGAGACATGCAGGCCCGACCGGCCCTTGACCGTCATCGGCGTCTGGGCGCTGCCGACGGCGTCGATGGGGGTGCGGTTGTAGAGATACTCCTCGCGGTTCCACTCCCAAGCCGGACACCACAGGGCCTCGCCGTTTTCGGCCAGGTTGAACTCGGTCAGTTCCGAGCCGATGCGGGCGGTGGTCAGGCCGGGCTGTTCGGGGAATTCGTAGCGGAAGCCCAGGCCGTCGTCATAGAGGCGGAAGACCACATCGAACCGGCGCGCCAGTCCGCCCGTCTCGGCATAGGTGACGCGGAACTCGTTGTAGTGGTTGCGGACCAGACGGCGCTCGCCCCAGGGCTGCTCCCAGGTCTCGTCGAAGGCGACGGGCTGGGCGGCGGTCAGGCGCAGGCCGCGCTCCAGGGCCGGGGCGTCGGTCAGAAGGAAGCCCAGTTTGGAGGCTTCGACCACGGTGCGGCCCTGACGGCGCACCGAATACATCGGGCGGCCGTCGTTGTCGGTGGTGGCCTCGACCGTCAGCACCCCGCCGGGCGAGGAGGCGCGCGCGGCGTTCGGCGCGGTCTGGGCACGGACGGGCAGGGCGGACAGGGCCGAGACGCCCGCAGCGGCGGCGGTGAGGCTGAGGAAGGATCGGCGCTGCATCATCGGGTGACTCCACACATAAGGCGCTTGCCAAGCTCGACCGGAGCACGGCATGAAAGTTTTGCAGAAAATTTTGCATCGCCGGGGAGGGCGAGACCACGGTGAGCCGCAGAACGACGCGACTGGAAGACCTGGCCCGGATGGCGGGGGTGTCGATCTCGACCGCCTCGCGGGCGCTGAACGACAGTCCGGCGGTCAACGACCGGACCAAACAGGCGATCTGGAAGCTGGCGCGCGAGCACGACTACCCCTTCCGCCGCTACATGCCCGCCGGCCCGATCGGCGCCCAGGGCACCATCGCCCTGGTGACGCCGCGCCCACAGGGACGGGAAGGGCGCCTGAGCGATCCCTTCTTCCTCGATCTGCTGGCCGGGGTCGGAGAGGCGGCGCGGGAACGCGGCTGCGACCTCATCATGAGCCATGTCTCGCCGGTCAGTTTCGACGATGTCTCGGCGGCCATGACGACCAGCCGGGCGGACGGCGTGATCTTCCTCGGACAGTCCAGCCTGCACGCCGCCTTCAACCGCATGGCGGAGACGGAAGGGCGGTTCGTCGTCTGGGGCGCCGAACTGCCGGATCAGGCCTATTGCTCGGTCGGGTCGGACAATATCTCCGGCGGCCGTCGCGCGACCTCGCATCTGGCCCGGCTGGGCCGCAAGCGCATCGTCTTCCTCGGCGACCTCGATCCGCCCGAGGCCATGCAACGCCAGCGCGGCTACGCCGAGGCGCTGGAGGCGGCGGGTCTGGGCGTCGATCCCGACCTGATCGTCCCAGCCCATTTCGAGGTCGAATCCGCCGAAGCCTCGGTGGACGCCATGATCCGACGCGGACTGGAGTTCGACGGCATCGTCGCCGCGTCCGACCTGATCGCCCTCGGCGCCGTGCGGGCCCTGCTGCATGCGGGCATCGGCGTGCCGGGTCAGGTGTCCGTCATCGGTTTCGACAACGTGCCCTTCAGCCGCTACTCGCGCCCGGCCCTCAGCACGATCGCCCAGGACACGATGAAGGCCGGACGGCTGATGGTGTCCAAGCTGCTGGACAGCTCCGGCGACCGCGCCGCGCGGTCCGAACGCGTTCCGACCGACCTGATCGTGCGCGAGACCTGCGGGGGGTGACATTTCACCTCTCCATTCGCGCAGGCGAATGGGGAGGACAGACCGCGCAGCGGTCAGGAGGGGGCGACACCGAAGGCCGGTGTGTGCTTCGGCCCTCATTTCAAGCCGCGGCGTCGCCCCCTCCTGGCGCCAGACGGCGCCGGTCCTCCCCATCGCCCTGCGGCGATGGAGAAGTGAATGGGCGGCGAAATCCGTCATCCGCTCTTCGCCAGCAGCAGTCCCGCCAGCGAAGGCAGGGCGTCCGTCACGTCGCCCGCGACATTGACCGCCTCGACCACCGACCAGCCGTCCGGCGCCGTCCAGTCCACCGCCTCATGGCTGAGGTTGAACACGCAGAGCAGGGCGTCGTCGCCCTCGCCGCGCTGGAAGACCAGCAGGCCGGCCGGCGCCGGCAGCATCGTCATGCCGCCTGTCTTCAGGGTCGCGAAGCGGCGACGCAGGCCTACCATTCGCCGCGTCAGGTGCAGCATGGAGGCCGGATCGGCCTCCTGGGCGTCCACGGCCATCGGCACATGGCGCGGATCGACGGGCAGCCAGGGCTCCACGGTCGAGAAGCCGGCGTGGAGCCGGTCATGCCGCCACGGCATGGGCGTGCGGGCGCCGTCCCGGCCCAGGGTCTCGGGCCAGTTGGCGATGGCCTCGGGATCGACCAGCCGGTCATAGGGGACATGGGCCTGGGGCAGGCCCAGCTCCTCGCCCTCCCAGATGAAGACGTTTCCGCGCAGACACATCAGCAGCAGCATGCACATCGCCGCCATCCGCTTTTCATCGCGACCTTCGGCCCAGCGGGAGATTGCCCGCGGCGCGTCATGGTTGGAGAAGGTCCAGCTGGGCCAGCCCTCGCCTTCGACACCCGGCCACATGGCGGGTCCGCGATCCACCAGTTCCGTCGTCAGCCGGTCGGCGTAGAGGTAGAGGAAGCCATAGGCCGAATGCAGCCGGTCGTGGCCCTCCGTATAGAGCTTCATCTCCTCGTTGGCCCGGTCGCCGCCGACCTCGGCCACCAGGAAGCGGGCACGGCCGGTCTCGGCGCCGACCCGGTCGGCCAGCCTGCGCAGCCGGGTCAGGAAGGCGGGGATCTCGGGCTGGGACTGGTTGTGGATCTTGTCCTGGAAATCGAAAGGCCGGGTCCGCTTGCCGTTGCCGACCAACGGCGGATTGTCCGTCAGCTTCGGGTCGTGCATCGCGAAGTTCAGGGCGTCGAGGCGGAAGCCGTCCACGCCCCGGTCCAGCCAGAACTTCATCGCGTCCAGCAGGGCGTCTTGCACCGCCGGGTTCCTGACGTTGAGCTGCGGTTGCTCCTTCAGGAAGTTGTGCATGTAGTACTGGCGACGGCGCGCATCCCAGGTCCAGGCGGGACCGCCGAACACCGACTGCCAGTTCGAGGGCGGGGAGCCGTCGGGTTTGGCGTCGGCCCAGACGTACCAGTCGGCCTTGGCGTTGGTCAGGCTGGACCGGCTCTCCTCGAACCAGATGTGTTCGTCTGAGGTGTGGGCATAGACCTGGTCGATGATGACCTTCAGCCCCAGCTGATGGGCGCGGGCGACCAGGGCGTCGAAGTCGGCCATGGTCCCGAAGATCGGATCGACGCCGCAATAGTCGGCGACGTCGTAACCGAAGTCCTTCATCGGCGAGGTGAAGAAGGGCGACAGCCAGACCCCGTCCACACCCAGCGAGGCGATGTGGTCCAGATGGGCGGTGATGCCGGCCAGGTCGCCCACGCCGTCGTCATTCGAATCGGCGAAGCTGCGCGGATAGACCTGATACAGCACCGCGCCGCGCCACCATTCGATGGGGGCGGGCGCGTCGATCGCGACGGTCGGAGAGGTCAGGGTCTGGACGTTCAACGCGGGCCTTCCGAGGTGCAGATCATGTAGTCGAGCGCCGGGACGGTAACCCGGATGGAGCCCGGCGCCGAGGCGGAGGCGGGGCAGGCGCCGCGCGCGGCCGACCAGGTCGTGGAGGCCGCATCGACCTCCACATTGGCCGTCACCGGAGCGGTAGAGGAGTTGAGCAGGATCAGGGTCTCGCCGGCCTCGCCCTCGACCTTGCGCGACACCGCGAACAGGCCGGGCTTGTCGCCGGCGAAGCGCACCGTCTGATGGCCGCGACGCAGGGCGGGGAGGGCCTGACGCAACTTGGCCATCTCGGCGATGCGGACATAGAGGGGCGCGGTCGTGTCGAACGGCGCGCGCCGACCGCCGATCACGGGATGATTGGCGTAGTCGGCGACCTGGCCGCCGAACAGGTCGGCGCGGGCCGCGCCATAGCCGCCGATGCCGGCGAAGCCCTGTTCGTCGCCGTAGTAGATCGTCGGCACGCCGCGCGAGAACATCATCAGGGCGTGGGCCAAGGTGGTGCGGGCCAGAAGCTCCTCGTCCGACGCCTCGGGATGGGCCTTGGCGATGAAGCCGCCGATCCGCCCCATGTCGTGGTTGCCGAGGAAGGTCGGCAGCTGCATCGCACCGTCCTCACCGCCCTCATAGACGGCGTCGGCCATGAACAGCTTGGCCAGGGCGTCGGTGCCCTTGACCCCGTTGGCGACGTCGGTCGCCGTGGTCTGGAAGGCGAAGTCGAGCACGGCGGGATAGCGATCCACCCGGGTGAACCGGGCCAGCATGGCCGGGTCGTGGTCATAGACCTCGCCGAAGATGTGGAAGTTGGGAATGCCCTTCGCCTTGGCCCGCTCCAGCATGGCGGGGACGAAGGCCTGCCAGAACTCGGGGTTCACATGGCGGGCGGTGTCGATGCGGAAGCCGTCGATTCCGTAGCGGTCGATCCAGTCGCCATAGATCTCGATCATGCCCTGGACGACGCGCGGGTGCTCGGTGAACAGGTCGTCCAGCCCGGCGAAGTCGCCGTCCAGGGAGCTCTCGCCGGCGAAGGTCGTGTCGCCCCGGTTGTGATAGTAGATGGGGTCGTTCAGCCAGGCCGGAACCTTGACCGTCTCCTCATCCGCCGGGACGTAGGGGGTGTAGGCGTAGTTCGAGTCGGTCAGTCGGACGAAATCGGTCCCGTCGAAGCCGTCATTGATGGCCGCGCCATCCGGTCCGCCCCGTCGCGAATAGGGATAGTCGGCCCGGCTGCGATAGGCGCAGTCGTTCTTCGGGCATTCGCGATAGCGGATCACATCGGCCGTGTGGTTGGCGATGATGTCCATATAGACCTTCATGCCGCGCGCATGGGCCGCCTCGACGAAGGCGGCGAAGGTGGCGTCGTCGCCGAAGTGCGGATCAACGGTGGTGAAGTCGGTGATCCAGTAGCCGTGGGCGCCCGAAAACTCGCGGCCGGGTTCGCCCTGGACCGGCTTATTCTTGAACACCGGCGCCAGCCAGACGGCGGTGGCGCCCAGGCCCTGGATGTAGTCGAGGCGGTGGATCAGCCCGGCCAGATCACCGCCGTGATAGAAGCCTTCGTCGGTCGGGTCGAAGCCATGGTCCAGCTTGCCGCCCGGGATGCCGCCCGTGTCATTGGCCGTGTCCCCGTTGTCGAACCGGTCGGGCAGCAGGAAGTAGATCACCTCATCCTGGGGCAGGCGGGCGCGGAAGTCCGGCGCGGCCTGTTGCGCGGCGACCGTACCGGCCGAGGCGGCGATCAAGGCGGCGCAGGCCGCCGCGGCGATTCGGGCGCCGAGGCTTCCGGCGCGTCCTGATCCGGGCTGTCGAGGCGAGCGAGCCATGGGGATGTCCTGTGACGTTTCCTGCGGGCGACTGCATGGTTCGCCCGACGTATTTGCAAGATTTTGCAGTCCTCGCTGCGGCTGTCAACCGGAGATGCGTTGCGGCAAAAATGCAGCAGAACGGCCATGCTGCGGCGCAATACAGGGCTTCCAGCGGCTCAAGACGCCAGTGTGGGCGGGGGTTTGAGCCGTTCCAACATTACAGGCTTGCAAGATTGCCAAGGATTTGCATATTTTTGCGCAAGCTGAGATCGCAACGTCAGAAACGCGGTCGGCTCCAGGGAGGATGAAGATGATCAACCGTTTCACCACGCGCGCACGCCTGCTGTCGGGCGCCGCCATCGGCCTGGGGGTCCTGCTGGCCGCCGAAGCCGCCGCCGCCCAGACCGCGCCCGCCGCCCAGACCGATCCCGATGCGACCGAGGTCGAGGAGATCGTCGTCACCGGCATTCGCCAGTCGATCGAAGCCTCGATCAACGCCAAGGCGCGCAACACCTCCATCGTCGAGGTCATCTCGGCCGAGGACATCGGCAAGCTGCCCGACGTCTCGATCGCCGAATCCCTGGGCCGTTTGCCCGGCCTCGCCACCCAACGCCTGGACGGCCGCTCGCAGGCCCTGTCGATCCGCGGCCTCGGCCCGGACTTCACCACTGCCCTGCTGAACGGGCGCGAACAGGTCACCACCGGCGACAACCGCGGCGTGGAGTTCGACCAGTATCCGTCGGAACTGCTGTCCAGCGTCGTGGTCTACAAGACCCCGGACGCCGGCCTGATCGGTCAGGGCCTGGCCGGCACGGTCGACCTGCGCACCGTTCGCCCCCTGGCCTATGGCCGTCGCGCGCTCGCCGCCAACTATCGCCACGAGTGGAACGACATCGGCGCCCTGAACTCGGGCACGACCGACCAGGGCGACCGCTACACCCTGTCCTACATCGACCAGTTCGCGGACGGCACGATCGGCGTCGCCCTCGGCTACTCGCACATGTCGTCGCCCTATCAGTCCGAGCGGTTCAACGCCTGGGGCTATCCCAACTACAGCGACGGCAACCTGATCACCGGCGGCGTCAAGCCCTATGTCATGTCGTCGGAGCTGGAGCGCGACGGCTATATGGGCGTGCTGGAATGGCGCCCGAACGACCGGTTCCACTCGACCCTCGACGCCTTCTATTCCAAGTTCGAGAACACCCAGACCCTGCGCGGCATCGAGTTCCCGCTGGCCTGGGGCGGGTCGTCGGGCGCCTGCCCGGGCTCGCTGGCGGTCTGCCGCCCCGGCCCGTCGCTGCGTCCCGGCTATACGGTCGAGAACGGCCTGATCGTCGCCGGCACCTGGGACAACATCAAGGGCGTGGTCCGCAACGACCTGAACAAGCGCGACAGCGAGATCACCTCGTTGGGCTGGAACACCGAGTTCGTCGCCAATGACGACTGGACCCTGGCTCTGGACCTCAACTACTCCAAGGTCGATCGCGAAGACATCATCCTGGAGACCAACGCCGGCACCGGCCGCAACGTCGCCGGCGCCCTGGACACGCTCGGCTTTCGTCTGACCGACGACGGCGTGACCCAGTTCACCAGCCTGCTGAACTACGCCGATCCCAACCTGATCAAGATCACCAGCCCGCAGGGCTGGGGCGGGGACGTCATCCCCGAGGGTCAGGCCGGCTATATGAACACCCCGTCGATCACCGACGAGATCAAGGCCGTTCGCCTGACCGCCACCCGCGCTCTGCACCAG
>NZ_JBQVNM010000091.1:0-7521 GCF_052436175.1 Brevundimonas sp.
GGGCCGAGGCGCCGTCTTCGGTCACCAGCTCTTCGGACGGATTGTCGGGGGCAGCCGCCTCGATCACCTCGCTGGAGATGATCGACACAGGGGTGGAGGCGACCGTGGGCGGCAGGACCTCGTCCTTGGGCCAGGCGACGAAGAACAGGCCCACGGCGCCCGCATGCAGCAGGACCGAGGCCAGGATCGCCGGTGACGGACGCCGCGCCTGCACCCTATTGTCCTCCGGAAGCCGTCTCGGGCGCCGTGTCTGTGATGAGGTTCAGCTTGGTGAAGCCGCCCGTGGACAGCCGCGCCATGACCCGGGCCACCGCCTGATAGGGGGCGCGGCCGTCGGCGCGGACGAAGATGGGCTTCTCGTCGCGCGCTTCGGCCGGGATCGCGCCACCGACCTCCGTCAGCAGGTTTTGGTAGGCGACCGGATCCTTGCCGATGAAGATGGCGCCCGACTGGTCGATAGAGACGGTGACCGGCTCCTTGTCGGTCGGCACGGCGCCGGCCTCGGTCTTGGGCAGCTCCACCGGCACGCCCGTGGTCAACAGGGGCGCCGAGATCATGAAGATGATGAGCAGCACCAGCATCACGTCCACCAAGGGAGTGACGTTGATCTCGCTCAGCGGCCGTTTCCGCGCCCGCCGTCGGCCGCGAACATGTCCGGCCCCTGCGCCTCCGCCCATGGCCATGGTCAGTCGTCCCGGCGAGCGGCGGCGGGCGATGAGGCGCTGGGGGCGCCCAGACGCCGGGCGACGGCGGCCTGGAGGTCATCGGCGAAGCTCTCCAGCCGGCCGGAGAACTTGCCCGCGTCGATGGAGAACTTGTTGTAGCCGATATAGGCGGGGATGGCCGCCGCCAGGCCGATGGCCGTGGCGAACAGGGCCTCGGAGATCGCCGGGGCCACGGTGGTCAGGTTGGTGTTGCCGGCCGAGGCGATGGCCCCAAAGGCGCGCATGATGCCCCAGACCGTGCCGAACAGGCCGATGAAGGGCGAGGCGGTGGCCACCACCGACAGGACGCCCAGGCCGTTCTCGACCCTCTGTCCCTCGCGGGCGATGATGGAATCCAGCGACCGGTCGATCCGGGCGATCAGCAGATTGCCCTGCTGCTCGGTCAGGGGGCCGCGCGCCCGGGTCTCGCGCCAGTCGGACAGGGCCGTCACCAGCATGCGGGGCAGGGCGTGTTCGGGATGCGACCCGGCCTGGGCAGCGATATCCTCGAGCGAACGGCCCGAACTCAGCTCCTTCTCGAAGGCCTCGGCCTGGCGGTTCAGGGTGGTGAACCGGATGGCCTTGTCGATGATGACGGCCCAGGACCAGACCGACGCCACGGCCAGGCCGATCATGATGGCCTTCACCACCCAGTCGGCCGCCATGAACAGGGCGATCGGGTTCAGCATGGATTCGGCGACGGGTTCGACCATGGGGCCTCTCAAGCGGGTGCGGATTCGCTGGAGCCGAGCCTAACCGGCGCCGTGACGATAGTAAGGCGGTGAAAGCCCGCGTCGGGCGCCGGCGTCAAGCGCAAGCCAGCCTGGCGTCAACGCCGGTGGTGCAGACGCTTCCACAAACGGTAGGCGACGATGGGCGCGAAGCCGCAGATCAGGGCGACGGCCAAGGTCGGCCAGAAGCCGATCTCCAGCCAGTAGCCCACCCCGCCCCCGATCCCGGCCGCGAGCAGCGGGCCGAGATAGGGGAGCCACATCGGCGGCCGCATCTTCATTCAGGCGTCGACCTTGATGACGCCGCGACGGATCTGGTCCAGCTCGATGGAATCGAACAGGGCCTGGAAATTGCCGTTGCCGAAGCCCTCGTTGCCCTTGCGCTGGATGATCTCGAAGAAGATCGGACCGAAGGTGTCCTGGGTGAAGATCTGCAGCAGCAGGCCCTCTTCGTCCGAGCCGTCGATCAGGATGCGGTTCTTGCGCATGCGTTCGACGTCCTCGCCGTGGTTGGGCAGGCGTTTGTCGATCAGTTCGAAATAGGTCTCGATGGTGTCCTGGAAGGCGACGCCGCGTTCCTTCATGGCCTCGACCGTCTCGAAGATGTTCTCGGTCGTCAGGGCGATGTGCTGGATGCCCTCGCCCTTGTAGCGGCGGATGAACTCCTCGATCTGGGAGTTCTCGTCCTGGCTTTCGTTCAGGGGGATGCGGATGGCGCGGTCGGGGGCGATCATGGCCTGGGAGAAGAGGCCGGTCGCCTTGCCCTTGATGTCGAAATACTTCTGTTCCTCGAAGTTGAAGATCGAGTTGTAGAAGCCGGACCAGGTGCGCATCTGTCCGCGCCGGACGTTGTGGGTCAGGTGGTCGAGAACCTCCAGACCCATGGAGTTCTTGCGTTCGGCCTCTTCCCAGCCCTCGATCTCGTCCCACTGGTCGTAGAGGGAGCCGGCCTCGCCATAGGCGTCGACCAGATAGAGGAGGGAGCCGCCGATGCCCTGCAGCACCCACGGATAGTCGGCGCCGAGGGCGGCGTTGGAATCCTCGGCCTTGACCGCGCCGCGCGCCAGGGCGCCCTCATAGGCGGTCTTCGCATCGGCGACGCGGAAGGCCATGCCGTTGGCCGACGGGCCGTGGTCGGCGGCGAAGGCGGCGGCCTGACCCTTGGGATCGGCGTTGACCAGCATGGTGATGTCGCCCTGCTTCAGGCGCACGGCGCCGGTCGAGGGATTCACATGGGTGCGGGTGAAGCCCATCAGCTCCAGCCGGCCGATCATGGCCTCGGGCTCGGGCCCGGTGAACTCGACGAACTCGAAACCATCGACGCCCAGGGGGTTGTCGAGGTCGATCTGGGCGGCGGTGGTGGGGGTAGTCGCATCAGTCATGCGGGCGGCTCCCTAAAGGTGAACAGGCGGCGGTCGCCGCGATTGGCCGGGAACCTAGTCGTCCATCGTCGCCGAGCCAAGGCATGGGCGCGGAGTCGTGATCGCTGGCATCGGAGGAGGCCGGTGGATCAGCGCAGAACCGCCTGCGGATCGACCAGCCTGACGTCATGCATCTGGTCCAGATAGGCCTCGTAGTAGCCCTTGTGCGAGGCGCCCACGATGGTCAGCATCTTCGTGCCGGGGTGCTGGCCGAGGACATCGCGCATATTGGCGACCATGCGCAGGTTCCGCGTTTCCCAATAGCCCAGATACTGGCGACCGAACCCTTGGGGCGAGGGCTCCATGAAGGCCGCCCCGAAGTCGGAGAGATAGGTCCGTTGCGGGGCGGCGGACGCATTGTAGGCGCGGTAGAGCTGGAGGAGTCCGTCCGCCTCCCCAAGGCGGGCACCGAGCTGTTCGTCTTCGGCCCTGCGCGCGGCCGTGGCCGGGTTGTCCCAGGCGCCCATGACGGCGTCGCCATAGGCCTTCTTCTCCGCCGGGTCGGCCGGGTCGGGGGTGTCGGCGGAGTGGTCGTCGACGCTCCACAGCCGTTCCAGCCCCAGGCGGGCCGCGAGAGGGGCGGAGATGAGCCAGGTCTCGTTCGGCCGGTCCTTGATGCGGTTCAGCATGGCGACGAGGGGCTCGGTCAGGCCCTCGCCGACGATCCGGTCCTCGGGGGCCAGCCTCAGCCATTGCACCAGGGCGGAGCCTCGCTCTCCAGCCGCGAGGAAGACGGCGGCCAGACGCCGCCGCTGGGCCGCCGTCGGCTGCGCGGGCCAGGCGGCCAACAGGCGTTCGGCCTCGGCGTTGGCGGCGGGGACGTCCAGCCCGGTGGCCTCGTTGGCGGGTGTGGAGTTCCAGCAATAGGACTCGATCGTGGAGGCGTAGCGGCTGGGGTAGCGCCGCAGGCTGTCGCACTGGAGACCCGACAGGTCCTCCGTCGCGATGGCGGTCGGCTTCCAGGCGGCCAGACGGTCCAGCAGGGGCTCCAGGCTCGCGGGCTTGAAGCCCTCGCCCAGGTTGGACAGGTGAGGTGTGCCCAGGACCAGAACCTCGTTGAGCGCGCCGGGCGGCGGACCCTTCAACTGGTCGGGATGGAAGGCCTGTCGATAATCCTGGGCCGAGGCGGCGGTGGTCGCGCCCAGAGCGATCAGGGTCACGGCGGCGAGGGCGATCATCGAGCGTGGGGGCGGCAGGGACATCTCGGGGGCCGTTCGGAACGTGAAGGGGGAGCCGGACGCCCGGCGAGCCGCACCATGGAAGAGACCCGACCGGGGCGCCCGTTAATTTCTGGACAGATGAGGCGTGCGACTCCGGCGCCGCTGGCTCCCGGCCGGAGGCCTTGCTAGGGAGGCGGTCGTTCCAGGGATCGACATGCTCCGCAAACTCTACGACTGGGTCTTCGTTCAGGCCCGCAAGCCGAACGCCACGCGCGTCATGGCCGCCGTCTCGTTTTCCGAGAGCTCCTTCTTCCCCATTCCCCCGGACGTGATGCTGGCGCCGATGGTGCTGGCGCGGCCGGACCGGGCCTATTTCTATGCGACTGTCTGCACCGTGGCCTCGGTGCTGGGCGCCCTGCTGGGCTATGCGATCGGCTTCTTCCTCGAGCCCGTGGGAATGTGGATGCTGGCGGTGCTGGGCAAGGCCGACACCTTCGAGGCGTCGAAAGCCCTGTTTCAGGAGCACGGCGCCTGGGTGATCCTGATCAAGGGGCTGACGCCGATCCCGTTCAAGCTGATCACCATCGCCTCGGGCATCTTCGCCTTCAACCTGCCCCTGTTCATCCTGCTGTGCACGATCACGCGGGGCGCGCGCTTCTTCCTGGTGGCCTTCGTGCTCAAGACCTGGGGGCCGGCCATGCTGACGGTGATCGAGAAGCGACTGGCCCTGTTCACCGTCATCGGACTGGTCTTGCTGGCCGGCGCCTTCGTGGCGGTGAAGATGATCGGCCACTGAGCGAGGGCCGAACGTCGGGGCGTTTGTGAGATGGCGCGACCGGGAGTAGTAACGGGGACGATGATCCAGCTGTACCGTCTCCTGACCCGTTGGTGGACCGCCTTCGCCCTGGCTGCGTCCCTGGCGATGCTGGGCGCGGCCCATGCGTTCGAGAGGTTCGGCGGCATGCCGCCCTGCAACCTGTGCCTGAAGCAGCGTGAGGTCTTCTGGGGCGCGGTGACCGTCTCGGCCGTGGCCACGGCCTGGGCCGTTATCAGCCGGGCCAGCCGGGGCACGCCGCGCATCGCCTCCTTCCTGCTGTTCGTCGTCTTCCTAACCGGGGCCGTGACCGCGACCTTCCACGCCGGGGGCGAGCTGAAATGGTGGGCCTTGCCGGCGACCTGTTCGGCCGCAGGCGGGCCGGCGGACCTGTCCAGCCTGACGGCCCTGGCCCTGGGCGAGGGGCCGGTGAGCAAGGTGGTGTCGTGCGGCGACATTCCCTGGTCCTGGCTGGGTCTGTCGATGGCGGGCTGGAACGCCGTGATCTCGGCCGGACTGGCGATCTTCAGCCTGATGGCCGCCAAACGCCCCAAGGACGCCCGTGCCCCCAGAAGCTGAAACGACACGCTCCCCGCGCCCTCCGTTGGCGCGACCCGGCCTCGGCGCGAGCCGCAGGCGGCGTGGCGAGATCCTGCGCGTGGATCACGCCGGGGAATATGCGGCGGTGCAGATCTATCGCGCCCAGCGCGCCGTCTTCGCCGGGCGGCCGGGCCGTGAGGCCATCGCCGCCGACATGGCCGAGATGGAAGGGCAGGAGCAGGTGCATCTGGACCGGTTCAACGCCCTGCTGACCGCCGAGGGCGTGCGGCCGACCCTGATGCTGCCGGTCTGGCGACTGGCGGCCCAAGCCCTGGGCGTCGGCACGGCCCTGATGGGGGAGAAGGCCGCCCACGCCTGCACTGAGGCGGTGGAAAGCGTCATCGAGGAACACTACGCCGAGCAGGTGGCCGAGACCGAAGGCGTCGATCCGGCCCTGTCGGCCGAACTGGCCCGGTTCCGCGACGAGGAACTGGCCCACCACGACCATGCAGTGGCTCAGGGATCGCGCGAGGCCCCGGCGCATCGGTTGTTGAGCGCCGTCATCAAGGCCGGATGCCGGGCGGCGATCAAGGTCAGCGAGCGGGTCTAGGCCGCAGCGGCATCACGTTTTCCGGCGCGTTCTGAGCAGTCGCAACATTTATGTTGCAAGTGCGAACATGTGAGTCATTCTTCAGCTGTCTTCCTTCTCCCCAAGGAGTTTCAGCCATGTTGTTCTCGCTTCTGGCCCTCGTGGCCGCGCTGCAGACCCAAGCCCCCGCCCCTCAGGTCGTGCGGGTCGCCTTGACGCCTCCGCCCGCCGCCGCCCCGGCGCCTTCACCCGTCGCACCGACGCCCCAGGCCGAGCCGGAGCCGGCGGTGGAAGCCGTCGCGGAAGCGCCGCGCACCCGCCAGGTCTGCCGCTATGTGGAGGTGACGGGTCAGCGTTTCGCGCAGCGTCGCTGCCGCACGGTGCCGATCGACTGACACTTCCGCATCTTATGGCCAGGCTTGCCCCCGACGGGGAGACAGGTCATGACCGATCTGTCCATGCCAGTTTGTAAGGGAAATCACCCCATGTTCGTGATCGGCCTCGCCTCGCTTCTCGCCGTTCTGTCCGCCGGACAGACGAACGCCGCCGGGACCGCGCCCGCGACGGCGGCCGCTCAAACGCCGGGCGGCTCGACCCCGCCGGTGACGCCGGGCGCCGCTCCGGCCGCCCCGCGCGAGCGCATGGTCTGCACCACGACGGAGGTGACCGGCACCCGCTTCCCGGTTCGCCGCTGCCGGACCGCCGCCCAGGTGGCCGCCGAGCGGAACGAAAGTCAGGATCAGCTGCGTCAGGCCCAGTTCAACCGGATGCCGTCCAGCGGCAACTGACGTCCGGCGTCAGGGGCGCGGATCGACGTCGAAGGCCAGCATCAGGGTGCGCTGGATCGGACTGAAGTTGTCGTCCGACAGGATGTAGAGGCGCGTCCGCCCGTCGCGGGTCTCGGCCGTGATCCCCTCGAAGTTGTCGGTCGTGCCGGGCAGTTTCAGCGAGACGAGGACCGGGCCCAGTTCGCCGTTCGGGGCCATGCGGCGGATATGGGCGCGAGGGCCGGCGGGCAGGCTGAAGGCGCGCTGGACCACGAACCAGCCGGGGCCGGAGGGGTCGCGGTCCATGCCGGTGATGCGGAAGTCGGCGTCCGGGATGGGGGTCGCCGGCGGGGGCGTGATCAGGCGGCAGCCCACGGGCGCGCAGTCCCAGGCCCCGCCGCTCTCGCCCGTCACGATCCATCCGGTCGAAGAGGCGGCTACGCCCTCCATGCCGTCGTTCTCGGCGAAGGCGAAATCCGGGTGGCGCACGGCGACCGGCCGGACGTTCAGACCGGGCAGGCGGCCGTAATCCCAGATGCGGTGGTTGCGCTCGAACGAGACCAGCAGATGGCCGTTCGGCAGGAGGACCAGCCCCTCGGCGTCGCCGTCGGCCTTGTCCTGGATCGGCTCACCGTCTGCGAGGGTCAGGCGGCGGGTCGAGAGGGCGTCCAGCCCGGACAGTCGCCCCTCGGCGTCCAACAGGATCCGGCCGCGCACCAGATCGCCGACGTCGGTGACGGAGACGAAGCCGCCGTCGCGGTCGGTCAGTTTCAGGTCCGACAGGCTATGCAGGGG
>NZ_JBQVNM010000092.1:0-7334 GCF_052436175.1 Brevundimonas sp.
GGGGCGGGGTGGGGGTGGGCTTTGGTCTAGCGGCCCCCCCCCCGCGGGGGGGGGGGGGTTGGGGGGGGGGCCACACCGGTTGATGGTGATCCGCCACTGCCCGCTTCAGACGCCGTCACCCCCAACCCCGACCCTTCCCCCATCAAGGGGGAAGGGAGCAGACGCGCATAGTAGCCGCCCATCACCCCCTGCAGTTCCGGGAACTCCCCGACCATGCCGGACGCCAGGTCCGCCTTCGACAGCCGCGCCGCCTGCTCCGCCTCGTCCGGATCCGCCCCGACCAGGGGCGCAATCTCGCGCGCCAGGGCGGCGATCCGCTCGACCCGTTCAGCCAGGCTGCCCAGTTTGGCGTGGAAGGTCACGCCCGCAAGCTTCTGATTCCAGGCGTCGAACCCGACCTTCTGATCCTCGTCCCAGAAGAAGCGGGCGTCGTTCAGGCGGGCCGACAGGACGCGGCTGTTGCCCGCCGCCAGGGCCTGACCGCCGTCGGTCGCCTCGACATTGGCGACGACGAGGAAGTTCGGCGCCAGACCGTCCTTCGAGGGATCGCGCATTGCGAAATACTTCTGGTGCACCTTCATCGACAGCTTGATCACCTCGGGCGGCAGGGTCAGGAACTGCGGGTCCATGTCGCCCAGGATCGGCGTCGGCCATTCGGCCAGGCCCGCCACCTCGTCCAGCAGGCCGTCGTCGTCGACCAGCTCCAGGCCGCGCGTGTGACAGGCCGCCCGCGCCGCCTCCAGAATCCGCAGCTTGCGATCCGCCACGTCGATCAGGACGAAATTGTCCTCGAGTTGCTTCCGATAATCGGCGAAGTCGCGGATCTTCAGCGGGCGTTTGGTGCCCATGAAGCGGTGACCCTCGGTCGCGTCACCGCTCTCGATCCCCTGCACCCGGCCGCCGAGGTCCGGCGACCCGTCGGCGATCACGAACGGAACCACCTTGCCGTCGAACAGGCACAGAATCCGCTTGATCGGCCGCACCCAGCGCAGGGTCGCGTCGCCCCAGCGCATCGACTTGGGCCAGGGGAAGGCGCGGATGACGGCGTCCACCGTCTCGGCGATCACCTCGGTCGTCTGACGGCCCTGCTGGCGGATGACGGCGAAGAAGACGCCGTCGCGCTCGGTCAGCTGATCCTTCGTCAGGCCGGTCTTCCTCAGGAAGCCCTCCAGCGCCTGATCCGGCGCCGAGGTGCGGGGGCCCTTCAGCTCCTCCTCACGGTCGGGCGTCGAGACCGGCAGGCCCTCGATGACCAGCGTCAGCCGGCGAGGGCCGGCATAGGTGGTCAGGGCGTCCCAGCTCAGCCCGGCGGCCTTCAGCCGTTCCGACGCCATGCGCTCCAGATCGCGCGCGGCGCCCTGCTGCATGCGGGCGGGGATTTCTTCGGAGAAGATTTCGAGGAGGAGTTGGGGCATCAGGATTCGTCGTCTCTGACCCACTGGTCGCGGGCCCGGTAAAGAGCCCTTCCCCCTTGATGGGGGAAGGGTTGGGATGGGGGTGACAGCCTGTCCGCCTGAATCGCCGTCAGCACGGCCTCGCGGTCCTCGACCACCTGACGGGTGGTGAAGCGGCGGACGCGATAGCCCTGACCTTCCAGCCAGGCGGTGCGGGCGGCGTCATAGGCGACGGCCTCGGAGGTTTCGTGATGCGGGCCGTCCACCTCGATCACGAGCCGTCGATCATGATCGACGAAATCGACGATGAACCGGCCGATCGGGGACTGGCGGCGGATATTGGCCTTGAGCTTGCGCAGATCGGCCCACAGCACCTTCTCGGGATAGGTCTGTTCGCGACGCAGGCGGCGGGCGCGCTCGACCGCGCCGCCGAGATGCCGGGGTCTTGCGGACAGGCTTTCACCCCCATCCCCAGCCCTTCCTCCATCAAGGGGGAAGGGAGCGCCGTCGTCGATGAGGTTCACGCCGTGCGCTCCACGCCCAGTTTCAGCTCGACGATCTCGCCATCAGCCGCCGCGGATACATCGACGGAAAACCTGTGAGAGACGGAGCTGAAAGCTGCGAGTTGAAGCAACTGAGCATAGGCCGCTCCAACAGCGAGTTCCCCGGCGAATCCGTCGTCCTGACGGTCCAGATAGCCCATCACGCCAGCGTCGTTCACCGTCTCCGCGACGAGGCTGACACTGATCGGCGCGAACGATCCGTCGGCCAATTTGATCAACCCATCCCTGACAGCCCAACGCGGCCCAAAACTCGTTCGGCCTACGGGCACGAACAACTGGCTGCTGTCGAAAACGAGGCGTCCGGATACAGCCGCACCAGCCTTTCGGACCGTTCGCGCAAACGGAACGACGCGGTCATCACTCACGCCCCCGCCCCTTCCAGTTCCGCCCTTTCCCGCTCGACGTAGGCCGTCGCGCACGCCTTGCACAGCTCCCGGATCCTGCCGATGTAGCTCTGCCGTTCGGCCACCGCGATGGCCCCCCGCGCGTCCATCAGGTTGAACAGGTGAGACGCCTTCAGCACCTGGTCATAGGCGGGCAGGACCAGTTGCTGGCCCTGGGGTCCGGTCATGGCCAAGAGGCGGGACACCTCGGCCACCATGTCCTCGAACCGGCGCTTCAGCCCGTCCACGTCATAGCCATGGAAGTTGGCTTCCGACTGCTGGCGTTCGTTCTCGAGGAAGACCTCGCCATAGGTCAGGCCGTCGGTGTTGAACTTCAGGTCATAGACGTTGTCGACGCCCTGGACATACATGGCCAGACGCTCCAGCCCGTAGGTCAGCTCGCCCGACACCACGTCGACCTCGATGCCGCCGACGCCCTGGAAATAGGTGAACTGGGTCACCTCCATCCCATCGCACCAGACCTCCCAGCCCAGCCCCCAGGCGCCGACGGTGGGGTTCTCCCAGTCGTCCTCGACGAAGCGGATATCGTGCAGGGCCGGGTCGATGCCGATGGCGCGCAGGGAGCCCAGATAGAGCTCCTGCAGGTCGTCGGGGTTGGGCTTCAGGATCACCTGGAACTGGTAGTAGTGCTGCAGCCGGTTGGGGTTTTCGCCGTAACGGCCGTCGCCCGGACGGCGGCTGGGCTGCACATAGGCGGCCTTCCACGGCTTCCGGCCCAGCGCCCGCAGCACCGTCGCCGGATGCAGGGTCCCCGCCCCCACCTCGACGTCATAGGGCTGAAGCAGGGCGCAGCCCTTGTCGCCCCAGTATTTCTGGAGCGTCAGGATCAGATCCTGAAACGAAAGCGGTTCGGTCGGGGCGTGGGGCACGTGCGGTTGGGCTCGGGATAAGCAAAGGGCGGCGGACCCTAGAGTCCGCCGCCCTCAAACTCAACCGAAGCTCGTGCAGATTACTGCGGCGTCGGCGGGGTCACCGGGGTTTCCGGCGTGTCGTCCGTCGGCTCTGCGGCCGGCTCGGTCGGGGCGACCGGCGGGGTCGGAGCGGGAGCCGCAGCCGGATCGGGGCTGGTCGCCGGGGCGGGGGCCGCAGCTGGAGCCTCTTCCGTCGTCGCCTCTTCCGCATCGCCCGAGGCGACGGCCGAGGCCGCCGGGCTCAGAACCTTGTCGATGGCGAAGACCGCGCCGTTGGAGGCGTCGATGTCGGCCGTGACGACGGTGGCGTCATCGACCTTGATCGAGGCGCCGGTGCCGTCCAGCTGGACCTGGCTGCGGGCCGCGGTCTCGACGCCGCCCTTGGTGCCCTTGATCTGGCTCGAGTTCACGTCGGCGACGATCACATGATAGAGCAGGGTCTGACGCAGCTCATTGACGTTTGCCGGGTCCATCAGGCGCGTGCGCTCCGCCTCAGGCAGGGCCGCGAAGGCCGCATCCGTCGGGGCGAAGATCGAGACGGCCGGCTGGGCCTTCAACGTGTCCGTCAGCTGGGCGGCGTCGAGCGCCGTCAACAGCGTCGTGAACTGGCCCTGGGCCTTCAAGGTGTCGATTACGGTCGAGCCGGCCGCCGGGGTGGCGGCCGTCGCCTGAGCGGGAGCCGTGGCCGGAGCGGGCGTGGTCGCGCTGGTATCCGTGGTCGCGGGCGGCGTCGGGGCCGGCTCGGTCGGCAGCGGGGTCACCGGGGACTGGCCCGGCATGTCCTGGGCGAAGGCGGCGGGGGCGGCCATCAGGGCGACGGCGGCGGCGGCGGTCAGAAGACGAGTGCGAAGCATGTCAGCATCCTTTCGGTTTGATCTCGGGGAGCCAGGCTGCAGTTGTCACGGCCCGTTACTAAAGGTTACGAGACCTCAAAGCTCCGTTGAGCGCGACAGGTTCCATATGGGACCGAATATTCGGCGATGCATCACAACAGCCAAGGTTATGCTTGGGCGATACTGTGACGCCGGGCGCCTGCGCGCCCCATTCTCGCCCTTTTACAGCTCAGCTGTCAGGTCGCCGCCCAGAACCGTGCGAACGACCCACCAATCGCCATGATCGGCCGACAGGCGGCTCGCCGCGTCGTCGGCCGCCGCCGGGTCGACGAACAGGCCGAACACCGTGGCGCCGGAGCCCGACATCCGCGTCAGGCCGACCCCGGATGACCGGGCGACGGCCTGCATCGCCGGACCGATCGCGGGTTGCAGTTCCAGCGCGGGGCGCTCCAGGTCGTTTCTCTGTCGCCCCAACCAGTCGATGACCGCGCGGGGTGACCAGTCGGTCGGCGGCTCCGGCCGGTCCGCCCGTACGACCGGACCCGCGTCATAGGCCCGATAGACGGCGCCGGTGGAGGACGGGACGCGCGGATTGACCAGAATGGCGTGGAGCGGCGGCAGGCGCGGCTCGGGCGTCAAACGCTCTCCCCGGCCCTCGGCCCAGGCGGACATGGGGTTCAGGCACATGGGCCCGTCGGCGCCGACCGTCAGCGCCGCCGCACGCAGGTCCGCTTCGCCCACGCCGTCTATCAGCCGGGCCGCCAACCGCAGGGCCGCCCCGGCGTCGGACGACCCGCCGCCCAGACCGGCGGCGATCGGCAACGTCTTGTCGAGCTTCAGGGCCAGACCCGGCCCGGCCTTGAGCGCGCGCACGGCCCGCAGCACCAGATTGTCGCCCTCACCGTCCAGCCCCGTCGAGAACGGCCCCCCGACGGTGAGCGACAGACCGGCCGCCACCCGCGCCGTCAGACGGTCGCCGACATCGGCGAAGGCCACCAGACTGGCCAGGGGGTGATAGCCCTCCGCATCCACCGGCCCGACGTGGAGGAACAGGTTGACCTTGGCCGGGGCCAAGGCCGTCAGGGTCGTCATGTGGCGTCCGCCGCCGGGGCGGCCTCTGGCGCCAGCTCGCTCGCCGCGCCGGCCGCCTGCAACGGAAGGATCACCGGCTCCGCCGGCGGCAGGCCCTCCGCCAGCTTCTTCTCCACCCCCGCCTTGCGTTCGGCGTCGGGATCGAGGGTCAGGACGCGATTCCACTGGAAGCCCGCCTCGCGACGCCGCCCGACCCGCCAATAGGCGTCGCCCAGGTGGTCGTTGATCTCGGCGTTGGCCGGCTCCTTGGCCACCGCCCCCTCCAGCGTTACCACCGCCTCGTCGTAGCGACCCTGACGATACTGGGCCCAGCCGAGGGAGTCCTGGATGTTTCCGTCGGTCGGCTGGGCGCTGAAGGCGCGGCCGATCAAGGCGGCGCCCTCGTCCACCTTCGTGCCGCTATCCACCCACAAATAGCCGAGAAAGTTCAGATACATGGCGTTGTTCGGCTGGGCCGTGACCGCCGCCTGGAGTTCGGCTTCCGCCTCCGTCGCGCGGCCGAGCCCCTCATAGGCCGCGCCTCGCAGGAAGCGGACGAAGCCCCCCTGATCGGCTTCGGACAGGGGCGATGCCGTCAGCAGGCCCAGCGCTTCCTCGTTCCGCTTCAACGCCACTAGCTGGCTCGCCATGGCCAGACGGGCGCCGACCGAGTCCGGCGACGCCTCCACCGCACGGCGATAGGCGGCCAGAGCCTCCTCCGGTCGCTCCGCCCGCGCCAGACTGTCGGCCAGTTGGGCCTGGGCCGAGGTGTAGAGCGACGCATTGGCGGGCGGGATCGTGGCCAGCACCTCGCGGGCCTGGGCCTCCAGCCGCGCCTTGATCAGGGCGTCGGCGTATTGGAGCCGGTGGGCGTCGTCCGGCGACAGTTGCAAAGAGAGCCGACTGTAGACCGCCGCGAACTGATGCGCCCGAAGCTCCTGCGCCAGGGTGGTCGCCAGCGACAGGGCGCGCGACGCCCCCTGTCGGGACGTCATCAGCCGGGGCGCTCGTCCGCCGCTGGCGGCCCGGGCGCGCGCCGCGATCAGGCCGGGATTGGCGGCTTCGGTCGGCGACGCCGCGGCATAGAGGGCGACGGCCTCGTCCCGGCGGCGGTTGCGCTCCAGGAACTCGCCATAGGCGATGCGGAAGGCCGGCTGGCTGTTCGCGGCGGCGACCAGGGCCTTGTATTCCGCCTCGGCCTCATCACGGCGGCGGCGTCCCTCCAGCAGTTGCGCCCGCTGCAGGCGCATGACCTGCAACAGGACGCCGGGCCCCTCGGGCGGGGGCGCCAGGGCGAAGTCCCAGTCGCGCGCCGCCGCCGCGATCCAGGGCTGGACCAGCAGGGCCGCCGTGGCGTGCGGCGGTTCGATGGGTTGCGACTTCAGGATGGCCACGGCCTCCCGCGCCCGGCCCCGGTCGAAGTCCATCACCGCCTGAACCAGCCGCCCGGCCCCGCTGAGGGTCGGGGACACCCCCTCGCCCTCGGGCAGGCTCTTCAGAGCGGCGTCCAGATCCCCGGCCAGCAAGGCGGCGACGAAGGCCTGTTCCGAGACCGTGGGCTGCTCCGGGGTCAGGGTACGCGCCTCGACCAGGGTCGTGGCCCCCGCCTCGGCCGCGCCCTCCACCTCGGTCCCGCGCATCGTCAGATAGCGCCCGCCCAGATAGAGGCCGTAGGCCGTGCGGCCCTCGGCGTCGCGCGGCGCGGGCGCCCAGACGGCGGGTATGGGAACGATCTCGGGCTCTTGCGGCGCGTCGGTGTCGACGACCATGCCCGGCCCCTCCCCGTCCTCGCCTTCATCGGGCGCGGGCGTGACGGGCGGCGCGATGAGCGGCGGCAACGGCGATCGCTGCGGCAGAGGCGAGGCCGGCGTTCCCGGCGGCGCGATGATGATCGGCGGAACCGGCTCCGCCTCCTGCGCCATGGCTGGAGCGCCGACAGCGAGGCCCAGAACCAGGGTGGAAACGACGGACAGGCGACGGCGCGAAACGATCATGCCGTGAACCTCACCGGATTATGCGGCGACGGCAAGGCCCAATCCTCCCCCAAAGGGGGAGGTGGATGCGTGGCGGAGCGAGCAGACGGAGGGGGCTTGCCGCAGGCTCAACATGCGCTGACAGCCCCCTCCACCGCTTCGCGGTCCCCCTCCCCCAATGGGGG
>NZ_JBQVNM010000093.1:0-7268 GCF_052436175.1 Brevundimonas sp.
CTGTCGCCCCGCGCGTCGCCGCGCCGCTGGAGATGCCCGAGATCGAGGACGCGCCTTGGGACGAGACGCCCGCCTCCATGCCTTTGGCTCCCATGCCGGCGCCCGCCGCGTCGCCGGAACGGGTCACCACCGCCGCCGAACCGCGCGTCGCCGCGCCCAAGCCGGCCAAATCCAAGAAGGCCTTCGACGACGATCAGGCCTCGTTCGAATTCACCCGCCCCGAAGGCGCCTTCGACCTGCCGCCGCTGGGCATGCTGACCAAGCCCCAGGCCCGCACCGGCGCCATCGACGAGACCGCCCTGAAGCAGAACGCCAAGATGCTGGAGGGCGTGCTGCAAGAGTTCGGCGTGCGCGGCGTGATCGACCAGATCCGCCCCGGCCCTGTCGTCACCCTCTACGAACTGGTCCCCGCCGCCGGGGTCAAGCACGGCCGGGTCGTGGCCCTGGCCGACGACATCGCCCGGTCGATGTCCGCCCGCGCCTGCCGCATCTCGGTGGTTCAGGGCCGGAACGCCATCGGCATCGAACTGCCCAACGTCAAACGCGAGACGGTCTATCTGCGCGACCTCCTGGCCTCGTCGGAATACGCCAAGCCGTCGCACCTGCTGCCTCTGGCGCTCGGCGAATCGATCGGCGGCGAGCCCTATGTCGCCGACCTGGCGCGCATGCCCCACCTCCTGATCGCGGGCACCACCGGCTCGGGCAAGTCGGTCGGGGTCAACGCCATGATCCTGTCGATCCTCTATCGCCTGTCGCCGGCCGAATGCCGCTACATCATGATCGACCCCAAGATGCTGGAGCTCAGCGTCTATGACGGCATCCCGCATTTGCTGGCCCCGGTCGTCACCGATCCCAAGAAGGCCGTGGTCGCCCTGAAATGGACGGTCAAGGAGATGGAGGACCGCTATCGCCGGATGTCCAAGCTCGGGGTCCGCAACGTCGCCAGCTACAACGAACGCGCCCGCGAGGCCCAGGCCAAGGGCGAGCATTTCGAACGCACCGTCCAGACCGGCTTCGACGAACAGGGTCGGCCGATCTACGAGTCCGAGAAGATCCGCCCCGAGCCCATGCCCTATCTGGTCGTGGTGATGGACGAGATGGCCGACCTGATGCTGGTCGCGGGCAAGGACGTGGAGGGCGCCGTCCAGCGTCTGGCCCAGATGGCCCGCGCCGCCGGCATCCACCTGATCATGGCGACCCAACGCCCGTCGGTCGACGTCATCACCGGCACCATCAAGGCCAACTTCCCGACGAGAATCTCCTTCCAGGTCACCTCCAAGATCGACAGCCGCACCATCCTCGGCGAACAGGGCGGCGAGCAGCTGCTGGGCCAGGGCGACATGCTCTACATGGCCGGCGGCGGCCGCATCACCCGCCTGCACGGCCCGTTCGTGGACGACAAGGAGGTCGAGGACGTCTGCAACCACCTGAAGGCCCAGGCCGAGCCCGACTATCTGGACCTGATCACAGACGACCCGGACGGCGACGGCGACAACGCCTTCGACGAGGGCGGAAACGGCGGGTCCGGCGACGACCTCTACGACCGCGCCGTGGCCGTGGTCACCCGCGACCGCAAGGCCTCGACCTCCTACGTCCAGCGCCGCCTCCAGATCGGCTACAACCGCGCCGCCTCCCTGATAGAACGCATGGAGCAGGAAGGCGTGGTCAGCCCCGCCAACCACGCCGGCAAGCGGGATGTGCTGGCGGGTCCGCCGCCGATGGGGTGACTGGCGTCAGCCCTGGCGAACGCCGCCTCTCACATGGAGGATGCCAAGGCCCGGCAGAGCGCCGAAGAGACCCAACACCAATATCGCCAAGCTCTCGATCCGCATCGGGGCCAGCGTCGTGAAGTTTATCACGTTGTCGATCAGCGTCCCGAAGTGCGTTGTCAGTTCGCCATGGACCGCACCCAGAACGCCGAGGAGGACGGCGATGATCGCGACGAATTGGACGCACAGGACGTTCCTGCGAAAGCCGCCTACGGCTCCGACGACCATCGTGACCAAGATAGCGCCCGCCACCAGCCTGGGAACCAGTGACATGACGAGAAATATCTCCGCCAGCGTCACGCCCGGCAGATAGACCCGCATCATCCAACCCAAGGCCACGGACACCATCAGAAGGGCGATCGCGATGACGATAAGAAGTCGGGTCATGGCCTGCCTCACTCCACAACACGCTGCGGACCGCCGCCTGCCCTGTCAATCGGCGTCGCAACCGGACGGCTGGCGCGGCGTTATCGACGGCTCCCGATGAACGGGGCTTCATCGCGGCGCCGGAATATGGTCTGGCTTGGGTCATAAGCCGGCCCGGGCCGAGGTCCACAACGGCGATCACCCTAAATCCATCCCGAACGGGAGAAGACTGATGACTATCTCACGCCGCGACCTCGGCTTCGGCCTCGCCGCCATCGCGGGCCTCGCCGCCCTGCCCGCCCAGGCCCAGGCCAATCTGTCGGCCGAGGACCGCGCCACCCTGGCCCGCGCCCAGGGCTATCTGCAGGCCCTGACCTCCTATCAGGGGACCTTCGTGGAGACCGGCTCGGGCAGTCAGCGCCGGGAGGGCCGGTTCTGGCTGCAGCGTCCGGGCAAGATGCGGTTCGAATACACCAGCCCGGCCGGGCTTCTGGTCGTGTCTGATGGCTACAACGTCAAACGCTACGACCCGCGCCTGAACAACTTCCGCCAAGTGCCGCTGGGCCAGACGCCCCTGTCCACCTTCCTGGCCCGCAACGTCCGCTTCGATCAGGGCGTCCGCATCGACCGCGTCACCCGCTCGGCCGGCGGCGGCTATTCGATCGTGGCGCGCGACAGTCGGCGTCCGAACGACGGTGCGGTGACCCTGGTCTTCGGTGGTTCCCCGACGCGCCTGCTGGAGTGGACCATCCTGGACGCCCAGGGCACGGGCACGCGCACCCAGCTGACCAGCCTGACGCCGGCCGCCCGGATCGACCCCGCCCTGTTCCGTCTCACCGACCCGACCCAGCGTCCGCGCCGGAACTGATCCGCACCCGGCCGAATCGTCACCGCGATCGGTGATCGTGGTTCTTTCGCAACGGCCAAGCCTTGATTTAATATGTTTGACATTTTTCTCCTGTAGTGACACTTGGGTCACAGGGCGACGGCGGTCGCCTTTCCGCGTCGGACTTCATCCCCTCCCGATAGCGGCGTGTGAGAGAGAAACCTTGAACGCCCGGCGCTGGTCGCCGGGCGTCTCTTTTTTCCCAGGAGAGACCGCTAACGCTCGCGACGCGGTCGCTCGCTGCTTGAGCGGGAATCCGAGGTGCGGCAGAAGCCCTCCCCATGATCCTCCGCCTCGCCACCTGGAACATCAACTCCGTCCGCCTGCGCATCGACCAGGTCGCGCGGTTCGTGAAGGAGGCGAATGTCGACGTCCTCTGCCTTCAGGAAATCAAATGTCTGGAGGACCAGTTTCCACGCAACGCCTTTGTCGACATGGGCATGCCCCATATCAAGGTCGCGGGTCAGAAGGGCTGGCACGGGGTGGCCATCGCCTCGCGCCTGCCGATGGAGGCGTCGGACACCTTCAACGCCTGCAAGCTGGGCCACGCCCGCTGCGTCTCGGCCCGCATCGCCGGGATCGACGTCCAGAACTTCTACATCCCCGCCGGCGGCGACGTGCCGGACCGCGAGCTGAACCCGAAGTTCGATCACAAGATGGACTTCTACGAGCAGCTGACCGCCACAGTGGCGGCCCAGGATCGTTCGGCGCGCCTTCTGATGTGCGGCGACTTCAACATCGCCCCCTCGGAGTTCGACGTCTTCAACCACAAATTCATGCTCAAGGTCGTCAGCCACACCCCCGGCGAGATCGAGACCCTGAACCGGCTCCAGCAGGCCGGCGGCTTCTTCGACGTGGTGCGCGACGCCTATCCCGAGCCGCAGAAGCTGGCCTCTTGGTGGAGCTATCGCGCCCAGGATTTCCGCAAGTCCGCGCGCGGCCTGCGCCTCGACCACATCTGGACTTCGCCCGGCCTGACGCCGTCGGTCGTGGCCAAAAGCGCCGTGATCCACGAACCGGTCCGCGCTTGGGAACAGCCCTCGGACCACTGCCCCATCACCGTCGACCTCGACGTCTGAGCCCGGATCAGAAGGGGAAGAAGACCGGTATCGCCACCATGGCCGCCGCCCAGGTGATCAGGTTCAGCGGCACCCCTACCCGGACGAAGTCCATGTAGCTGTAGCCGCCCATGTTGAAGACCAGCACATTGGTCTGATAGCCGAACGGGGTGGCGAAGGCGGCCGAGGCGGCCATCATCACACAGACCAGGAACGGCCGGGGATCGACGCCAAGGCTCTCGGCCAGGGCCACGGCGATCGGGGTGATGAGGACGGCCACCGTGGCGTTGGACAACAGCTCCGTCGCGAACAGGGTCACGCCGTAGAGAACGATCAGGGCGCCCAGCGGCCCCAGCGGCCGGATGAAATCGATCAGCAGGTTAGCCCCCGCCGCTGCAAGGCCCGTGACCTCGATGGCGGTGCCGACCACCACCATCCCCGCGATCAGCAGCAGGATTTCGGGCCGCAGTCCCGCATAGGCCTCTTCCGGCGTGATGACGCGCAACAGGATCAGGGCCACCGCCCCCGCAAAGGCCGCCGCCGCGATCGGAGCCCAGCCCAGAGCCGCCGCCGCGATGACCAGAACGAAGACGCCCATAGAGATCAGCGCCGGCTTCAGGTTGAAGGGCCGGTCCGCCGCGCCATAGAGCTCGACATCCCCCAGATGGGCGTCGCCCGAACCGTCGGACTGGTTGCGCGATTCGCCCAGTCTCGGCAGGCCGAAGGGCAGGACGCGGCGGCGCTTGCGGGCCGCCTCTTCCGCCGCCTCGCGACGGGCGGCCTCCATCTCGGCCAGTCGGGCCTGCTCGGCCTCGTCCGCCGCCACGGCGCGGCCGAGCTGCCGGGCGCCGACGAAATAGAGCCACAGGCCCCCGACCGCCGCAATGCACAGGCCGACAGGGGTGATCTCGAACAGGCTGAACACCGGCTGGCCGGCGTTGCGGGCCATATCGTTGACCAGAAGATTGGTCGAGGTGCCGATCAAGGTCAGGAGGCCGCCCAGAACCGTCACATGGCTGAGCGGCATCAGGAACCGCTTGGGCGACAGCCTCAGGGACTGGGCCACATCACGAATCACCGGCGCGGCCAGCACCACCACAGGCGTATTGTTGAGGAAGCCTCCGACCGAGCCGCACAGGGCGATGACGACCCAGATTCCCCTCGCCCCGACCCGGGCCGCCAAAGCCGTCGCCTGACGGATCAGCAGGCCCAGCAGGCCCGACAGTTCGATGGCGTAGGCGATGACGAACAGGCCGGCCAAGGCGATGACCGCCGGGCTGGCGAAGGCCCCTTGGACCTCCACGGGCCGTACGACGCCGAGCAGCAACAGGACCGCCGCGCCCGTCAGGGCCACGACGTCCGAGCGGACCCGGCCGTGTATCAGCACCCCCACCACGCCGACGAGAACCGCCAGGGCGGCGATCTGATCGAATGTCATGCCCCCTGCTGCCCCCCTCGACCGCACCGCGTCAACCTTTTCCGACCCGGCATCCCCAAAGGAGCGATCGACGTGCTAGGCTGGTTGCATGTTCGAACCGACCGCGTCGCCTCGCCCGTCGGTCGTCGCCGTCGCGGCGTCCGGCCTGATCCTCGCCCTGGCCTCGTCCCTGGCCGCCTGCGAGCGACGTGAGCCCGCCGCTGCTCCACCGGCGGAACCTGCGGCCTCCACACCGCCGACCGTCGTGATGGCCCCGGCGCGACAGATCGACCGCGCCGAGCTTCTGGCCGCCGTGGACGTGGCCGCCTCGGCCTGGGCGCGCGGCCAGTCGCCCGGAGGCGACGACACCCTGGTCGGCCGGCGGCTGGTCATCCGCCAGGCCTTCGGCTGTTCGCCTTCAGACGCCGCGGCCGTCGGCGTCGGGACGACCGGCGGCGAGGGCCTGGCCCGGGCCGCCTTCGGACGGGACCGCAAGACCCTGCAGCTGTCCCTGGCCCCCGCCGACTGGACCCAGGCGCCTCTGGCGGCGGGCGGCGGCGAGACCTGGGAATCGGTCGAGGGATTCTGGCTGCCCCGGCCCTGGATCCGCACCGACGAATGCCCGGCCGTTCCGACGACAGCGACGGGCGAGGGCGAGGCGTCCGAAGTCGTCCCACAGGCCTCTGCCCAGACCGTCGGCCTGGCCGCTGTGTTCGAGACGGACGGATCGCGGCTGAGCCGCCGCAACGGTCGCGCCTACGCCTTCACCGTGCGCGGAGACGGCGACCTGCCCGTCGTTCCCCCGCCCGGCGGCTATCGTCTGGTTCTGGAGGGGCGAGCGATCGCCTTCCCGAATGGACGGGCCATACGGTGCCTGTCACCCTCACCCGATCAGCGGCCGGTCTGCGTCGTCGCCGCTCAGGTGGACCGCGTCGCCTTCGAGGACGCCACGGGCAAGACGCTCAGCGAGTGGCGGCCGAACTGACGGGTCGCCCGCCTTCTGTTTTCAGGGCTGGAGCCGGTATCCGCCCGCGTCGGTCAGCAGCAGCCGCGCCTGACCCGGTTCCGGCTCGATCTTCTGGCGCAGGCGATAGATGTGGGTTTCCAGGGTGTGGGTCGTGACGCCGGCGTTATAGCCCCAAACCTCGGTCAGCAGCTCCTCGCGCGACACCGGCTTGGCCCCGGCGCGATAGAGATATTTCAGGATATTGGTCTCTTTTTCCGTCAGCCGGATCTTCTTGCCGCGTTCGTCGACCAGAACCTTGCCGGCCGGACGGAAGGCGTAGGGGCCGATGGCGAAGACGGCGTCCTCGGACTGTTCGTGGCTGCGCAGATGGGCGCGGATGCGGGCCAGCAGAACCGCGAACCGGAAGGGCTTGGTGACATAGTCGTTGGCGCCGCTGTCGAGCCCCAGCACGGTGTCGGCGTCCGAATCCTGTGCCGTCAGCATGATGACGGGGGTCGAGACCCCGTCCTTGCGCAGCAGGCGGCAGGCCTCGCGCCCGTCCATGTCGGGCAGGTCCACGTCCAGCAGGATCAGGTCGGCGCGGATCTCACGCCCCAGTCGCACCCCCTCGGTGGCGGTCGAGGCCTGAACCGTGCGGAACTCCTCGTGCAGGGCCAGCTGTTCCGCCAGCGCCTCGCGCAGGTCGTCGTCGTCGTCGATGATCAGGAGGGTCTTGGGCGTGGGCATGTCTGTAACAATGGCGAGGCTTGGGCTCCACGCCAAGGGCGACGCGGAAAAACGAGCGCTTTCAAGCCCTCTGAACCCC
>NZ_JBQVNM010000094.1:0-7101 GCF_052436175.1 Brevundimonas sp.
GCGCGCAGCATGGCCTCGGACTGGGCCGGCTCGCCGGGCTCGTCGTCGATGGTCACGGCCTCGGCCTCGAAATACTCCTCGCGGTCGGTGAACTGCGTCAGGCGCGCGCGGCCCTTGCCCTCGACCAGCACCTTCACGGTCCCGTCGGGCAGCTTCAGCAGCTGCAGGACAGTGGCGATGACCCCGGTCGGATAGATGGCGTCCGGCGTCGGATCGTCATCGACGGAGTTCTTCTGGGTGGCGAGCAGGATCTGCTTCTCGCCCTTCATGATCTCGTCCAGCGCACGCACGGACTTCTCGCGTCCGACGAACAGCGGCACGACCATGTGCGGGAAAACCACGATGTCCCTCAGCGGCAACACGGGCAGGATTTTGGTCTCGGTCATAACTCATGCTCCCGGGCCATTGGAGATCTCCGGCCCGTCGCCCCGCCCGATCCCGCGACATGCAGCGACCCGACGAAACGACCCGTCGATTCCGACGGCGTTCGGATGAGTATGTGGTCTCGCCGCCTCAGGGTTCAAGCGTCGCCGCCACATGGTCCACATGACTGTGATCCAGCGGCCAGGCTGAACGTCTGTTTCGCGCGACGGAGGCATGGCGCACGAGCCGGTCGCTGGGGTGCCTGAACGGGCGGATTTTCACCCCTCGGCGCTGTGGCCCGGAGGGCTCAGTCTACGGACGATCCCGGGGTCAGCTGAAGCGAAGCTCCTGCAGGTCGAGTTCGCGGATCAGCTTCCTGTGCGTGGCCTCGTCGATCCGGCGTGACCGCGCCAGACGGCTGATCTCCTCACGCTCCGCCGCCAGCCCGGCGAGGCGAAGCTGCTGCTCGATCTCGTCCATCTGGCGGACCAGTTCGCCGTCGTCGTCTTTCGCATGGGTCCGGTTCTCGATGCGGCGGCGATAGATCTCCATCAGGCGTGAGGCGACATCGGAATAGAGATCGGGGTTGGTCTTGCCCTCCGCCATCTCGTGCGAGACGTCCTCGATGGCGCGCAGGGCCGCCTCGGCTGCGGCGACGCGCGACCGGTCCTCTTCCTGCAGATGAGAGGGCTCCGGCGGCAGCTCGACGTTCTTCAGCAGGCGCGGCAGGGCGATGGTCGCCAGGATCAGGGACACGATGATCACGCCCGCCGCGAGGAAGATCGCCAGGCTCCGCGACGGCATGGGCGATCCGTCCTCAAGGACGAATGGCAGGGTCAGGATGCCGGCCAGGGTGATGGCGCCCCTCACCCCCGCCAGCGACATGACCATCACCAGCCTGAGGCCCACCTTCGGCTGTGGCTCCTGATGGCGGCGGCGATAGAGGGTCAGTTTCAGCGACGTCCACACCCAGACGAACCGCAACGCGGCCAAGGCCGCCACGATGCCGAAGACATACACCGCCAGCCACCAGACTTCGGGTCGGCTGGTGCCGCGCACGACCTCGGCGGCCCGCGACAGGATCGACGGCATCTGCTCGCCCAGGATGACGAAGATGATGCCGTTGGCCGCGAACTGGACGGTGTCCCAGACCACGGCGCGACGGATGCGGGTCACGGCCAGAGACTGGGTCCGTGCCCCACCGCGCTCGGTGAAGCTCATGGTCACGCCCGCCGCCACGGCCGCGAGGATGCCCGAGGCATGGAGTTCCTCGGCCAGGAGATAGGCCGCGAAGGGCGTCAGCAGGCTGACCAGGATGTGGGCGCCGACATCCTCGCCCCATTTGCGATTGGCGAGGCCGCGCAGGAAGCTGATGCCGAAGCTGACCCCGACGCCCACCGCGATCCCCGCCGCCGCCAGCCAGGCGAAGGTGCCGATCGCCGAGCCGATGGAGAAGACGCCCGTCGTCGCGGCGATGACGGCGATCCGCATGCAGGTCAGGCCCATCGCGTCGTTCAACAGCGACTCGGCCTCGAGAATATGCATCAGCCGCTTGGGGATCGGGGCCCGGGCCGCGATGGCCTGGACGGCGATGGGGTCGGTCGGCGACAGAATGGCGGCCAAGGCGAAGGCCACGGCCAGAGGCATCTCCGGGATCATCCACCAGATCAGCAGTCCCAGACCGAGCACGGTGAACAACACCAGCCCCAGAGCCAGCTCCAGGATCACGGCCCGGTCACGAAACAGGGCCTCCTTGGGAATCCGCCAGCCGTCGAGGAACAACAGGGGCGGCAGGAACAGCAGGAAGAAGACGTCTGGCTCCAGATCGATCGTATGACCGGTGATCAGCACGATCAGGGCGCCGAGACCGATCTGGACCAGAGGCAGGGCGATCCGGGTCGCGCGCGCGATCGCGCCCGACACCACCACCGCCAGCATCAGGAACAGAACGGTCTCGATCAGGGCCATGGAGTCAGCCGCTGATCTGGATGTCGGGATAGAGCCTCTCGAACCGCCCCAGCGCCTGGGGCGACAGACGCACGGTCAGCGCCGTCCGCCCCTCGGCGTCGCCGTCCCGGAACGTCACCCGGCCGTGGGTGTAGAGCCAGGCCAGCGCCTCGCCGTCGGTGGGCGCGAGCGTCAGTCGCGTCTCCGGATCGTCGTCGATCAGACCGGCGATGGTGTCGCGCAGGGTTTCGATCCCCTCCCCGGTCCAGGCCGAGACGGCGACCGCCCGATCCTCGCCTGTGCGGCGCGCCGCCTGGCCCAGAACGACCTCGCGCGTCTCATCGTCCAGCATGTCGATCTTGTTCCAGACCTCCAGGACGCGGCGAACCTTGCCCTCCGGCATCGGAATCTGCTTCAGGACCGTCTCGACATCCTTCGCCTGGGCCGCGCTGTCGGGCGAGGCGATATCACGCACATGCAGGATCAGATCGGCCTCGCCGACCTCCTCCAGCGTGGCGCGGAAGCTCTCGACCAGTTCGTGTGGCAGGTCGGAGATGAAGCCTACGGTGTCCGCCACGATCGCCGGACGGCCCTGAGGCAGGCGGATGGTGCGCTGGGTGGTGTCGAGGGTCGCGAACAGCAGGTCCTTGGCGAAGACCTCCGATCCCGTCAGCCGGTTGAACAGGGTCGACTTCCCGGCATTGGTGTAGCCGACGAGAGCGATGGTCGGGAACGGGACCTTCCGGCGCTGTTTGCGGTGCAGGCCGCGCGTGCGACGCACCTCCTCCAGCTCGGCCTTCAGCCGCACGATCCGGTCGGCGATCAGGCGGCGGTCAAGCTCGATCTGGGTTTCACCCGGCCCGCCGGTCGAGCCGGTGCCGCCCCTCTGCCGCTCAAGGTGCGTCCAGGTGCGCACCAGACGCGACTTCTCATAGTCGAGCCGGGCCAGCTCGACCTGAAGCCGTCCCTCCTTGGTCCGCGCGCGTCGGCCGAAGATCTCGAGGATCAGGCCGGTGCGGTCGATGACCTTGCAGTCCCAGGCCTTCTCCAGATTGCGCTGCTGGACGGGGGTCAGCTGGTCGTCGACGACCACGGCCTCGGCCTCGGCCGCGCGGACCAGGGCCGCCAGCTCCTCGACCTTGCCGGCGCCGAAGAGGGTCGCGGGCGTGGTCTTGCGCAGACGCACGATCTCCTCGGCGCGCACGTCGAGGTCCAGCGCGCGGGCCAGGCCCACGGCCTCCTCCAACCGCTCGGACGCCTGGCGATCACTCTCGCTGCGTCCGTCGGGGTGGATGACGACCGCCCGAATCAGCGGAACGGCGTGGTCAATCAGTTTTGAAGTCAAAGGGTCCCTTTGGGTCGGACCGGAGCGACGCCCAGAGCCGTGCTCAGTCCTCGTCGGCCTCGGGCTCGTAAAGCTGCACGGGCGCGGACGGCATGATGGTGGAAATGGCGTGCTTGTAGACCAGTTGCGACTGGCCGTCGCGGCGCAGCAGCACGCAGAAGTTGTCGAACCAGGTCACGATGCCCTGCAGCTTGACGCCGTTCACCAGAAAGATGGTCAGCGGGGTCTTGGTCTTGCGGACGCTGTTGAGGAAGGTGTCCTGAAGGTTCTGACGCTTGTCTTGCGACATGGCAGGTTTGTCCTGTTCTTTGTTGTTTCGCCGCGACGAAGGGGAGCGCCGCAGGGCCGGATCGAAGGCCGACGCCATACCTTAGACGTCCGCCGCGCCGTCCCGCAACCGTAGCTGCTGCTAAATGGCGTCGCGATCGGCCTGTTCAAGATAGGCGGCGCGCAGACGGGTCGCGACCGGCCCTGGCTTGCCGTCACCGATCTTCGTTCCGTCCAGCGACACCAGAGGCATGACGAAGGTGCTGGCGGCGGTGACGAACAGCTCGCGGGCCTGTTTGGCCTCATCGACGGAGAACGGCCGTTCGTCCAGTTCCAGCCCCTCTTCGGCGATGATCTGCAGCAGCTTCGTGCGCGTGACGCCGCGCAGGATATTGGCCTGGGTATCCCGTGTCCTGAGCTTGCCGTCGGCGTCCACGATCCAGGCGTTGGTCGAGGAGCCCTCTGTGACCAGACCCATCTCATCGACCAGCAGGCACTCATAGGCGCCTCGTTCCCGCGCCGCCTGCTTCGCCAGCACATTGGCGAGCAGTCCTACGGTCTTGATGTCGCATCGGCCCCAGCGAATGTCGGGCTGGGTCACGCCCGCCGCACCCTTGGTGGCCAGGGCCTCGCCTTTGGCTGGGTCGATGGTCTTTGCCGTCACCACGACGCTCGGCGCGACATCCTTGGGGAAGGCGTGATCACGGGGCGCCGTGCCGCGCGTGACCTGAAGATAGACGATGCCGTTGCGCACCCGGTTGCGCCGGATGGTCTCGTCCAGCACCCGCTTCAGCGCCGCCGATGTCATGGGAATGGCGATCTGCAGCTCGTTCAGGCTGCGGTGCAGCCGCGTCATGTGGCCGTCGAAATCGGCCAGTCGCCCGTCGAACACGCCCCAGACCTCATAGACGCCGTCGGCGAACTGGAAGCCCCGGTCCTCGATATGGACGACGGCCTGGGCGTGCGAGCGATAGGTCCCGTTGACGTAGGAGACACGTGACATCAGTCCGGGCTTCCCTCTTCCTCGTCCCCGCCCCGCGACGGCGAAACCCCCAGCGACTTCAGCTTGCGGTGCAGGGCCGACCGCTCCATCCCGATGAAGGCGGCGGTGCGCGAGATATTGCCGCCGAACCGCATGATCTGGGCCGCCAGATACTCGCGCTCGAACACCTCCCGCGCCTCGCGCAGCGGCAGGGCGATGATCCGGTCCGCGCCGAGCGACGATCCCGTTCCCGACGACGCCACCTCCTGCGGCAGCATCTCGGCCGTGATCGGCTCCGATGGATCGCCCGTCGCGAGAATCAGCAGTCGCTCGACGTTGTTGCGCAACTGGCGGACATTGCCCGGCCAGGGATGGACCTGAAGCACCGCCACCGCATCCTCGCCCATCCGCCGGCGCTGCAGCCCCTGGGAGGTGGCCAGGGTGTCGATGAAATAATCGACCAGCTCTGCGATGTCCTCACGCCGCTCGGCCAGGGCCGGCACCCGGATCGGCACGACGTTCAGCCGGTGGAACAGGTCCTCCCGGAACCTGCCTTCGGCGATCTCGGCCTTGAGATCCTTGGATGTCGAGGTGACCACCCGCACGTCCACCTGGACGTCCTGCTCGCCGCCTACCCGCCGGAAGCGTTGCTCGACCAGCACCCTCAGCACCCGGCTCTGGCTCTCCCGCGGCATGTCGGAGACGTCATCGATATAGAGGGTGCCGCCGTGGGCGCGCTCGAACAGTCCGATCTTGCGCGGACGGCCGTCATGGCCCTCCTCTCCGAACAGTTCCGAATCCAGCCGTTCGGGCGTCATCCCGGCCGCCGAAATGGCCACGAACTCGGCGCGGGCGCGCGGGCTGGCCTCGTGGATCTGCCGCGCCACCAGCTCCTTGCCCGAGCCTGGAGGGCCGGAGATCAGCACCCGGCTGTTGGCCGGCGCCACCTTGGCGATCGTGGTGCGCAAGACCTGGGCCGCTGCGGAGCGCCCGATCAGACCCGTCGGCGCCATGGTCTGGGCCCGCAAACGACGGTTCTCCCGCTTCAGCGTCGCCGCTTCCAGCGCCCGCTCGACCACGACGACCAGCCGGTCCGACTTGAACGGCTTTTCGATGAAGTCATAGGCGCCGCGTTTCAGGGCGCTCACGGCGGTCTCGATGTTGCCGTGGCCGGACATCATCACCACCGGCAGGTCGGGATCCAGTTCCTTGACCATGTCGAGCAATTCCAGCCCGTCCATGCCCCCGCCCTGCATCCAGATGTCCAGCACGATCAGGCTGGGCTTGCGCGCCCGGACGCCCGCCAGGGCCTCTTCGGAGTTGGAGGCGACGCGAACCGCATGGCCCTCGTCCTCAAGCAGGCCGGAGACCAGCTCGCGGATGTCCGCCTCGTCGTCCACGACCAGAATATCGGCGCCGGTGGAACGCATGTGTCCTCGCTATTCAGCCGCGACGCCGGATGCTCGCGCGTCCGTCGTCGATGCGGCATGGGGGTTGAGGGGGAAGATCAGGCAGACGCGAGCGCCGCTGAGTGTCTCGGCGTCCGCCAGTTTCAGTTCGCCTCCGTGGTCCTCACAGATGCGTTTGACGATGGCCAGGCCCAGTCCGGTGCCCTTCTCGCGGGTCGTGACATAGGGCTCGGTCAGGCGGTCGCGGTCGCGGTCGGGCAGGCCCTTGCCGTCGTCCTCGATGATGAAGACCAGACGATGCTGGGCGTCGAGCTCCAGCCTGGCGATGATGCCGACGGCCTCCTCATCGACCGGATGGGCCAATCGTTTGGCGGCCACGGCCTCGCCGGCGTTCTTCAGGATGTTGGCGAGGGCCTGCCCCACCATCCGCCCGTCGGCGCTCAGGGTGACCTGCGGCAAGGGTTCGATCAGTTCGACGGCGATGTCCGGCGCAGCCACCCTCTGGGCGAAGACGGCCGCGCGCAGCAGTTCGGCCGGATCCTCGGATGCGAATCGCGGCGCGGGCATGCGAGCGAAAGAGGAGAACTCATCGACCATCCGGCCGATGTCGCCGACCTGGCGGATGATGGTGTCGGTGCAGCGGTCGAACACCTCGACGTCATCACCGATGCGGACGCGATACTTGCGCTTCAGCCGCTCGGCCGAGAGCTGGATCGGGGTCAGGGGATTCTTGATTTCATGGGCGATACGCCGGGCCACGTCGCGCCAGGCGGCGTTGCGCTGGGCCG
>NZ_JBQVNM010000095.1:0-7073 GCF_052436175.1 Brevundimonas sp.
ACGGAAGCCGCCCACGGCACCGTGACCCGCCACTATCGCCAGCACCAGAAGGGCGAGGCCACCTCGACCAACTCGATCGCCTCGATCTTCGCCTGGACCCAGGGCTTCAAGCACCGCGCCAAGCTGGACGACAACGCCGAACTGGCCGAGTTCGCCGAGACCCTGGAGAAGGTCGTCGACCACACCGACTATGACTACAACATCACCAAGTACCTGGCCCTCAAGGACGCCCATCAGCAATTCTGGCTGACCACCGAGGGCTTCCTCGACAAGGTGGCCGAGAACCTCAAGGCCAGGCTGCCGCACCTGGGCTGAGGCATGATGCCTGCGCTATGCTCGTGACGCGGTCACTCGCGACTTGAGCGCAATCGCGAGATTGAGAACGCCCGTCGGACCTGTCCGGCGGGCGTTTTCGTATGCGCGAGGCGGGATCGCCCTTGTCCGGTCCGGATTTCACTCTAGCGTCTTCGCCATGACGCCGGACCTCCGCCTTTGACGACCATGCCGCCGACCGACGACCGTCGCCGGGTCTGGGACCAGGCCGCCGCCGAGCGCGCGGCGCGGCGGCGCGAGCCCTCGGTCAAGCGGCTGATCCTCAACCTGATCGTCCTCGGGCTGGGGATCGCTGTCGTGTCCTTCTTCGTGGCGCCCCTGGTGGCCTTCTATGGCATCCGGGCGGCGGCCCAGGCGAGCGACGTCCAGGGGCTGGCGCAGCTGATCGACTATGACGCCGTGCGGGCCTCGCTGCGACCCCAGCTGTCGAATCGTCCCGCCCCCCAGACCCCGCCGCCGTCGATCATCCAGGATCCCATCGGCGCCATCCGCCGACAGTTCGACCAGACGGTCCAGCCCCGCGCCCCGGCCGGCCCGGATGTCGAGACCTATCTCGAGCCGCGCGCGCTGGAAGGGCTCAGCCTCGGCTATGGCCACGGCGCCCCGAACATCGACAGGCCGCCGAACGCGGCACAGCCCAGCGGACGTAGCGTCCGGCCCTGGCCGCGCTACTGGAGCGTCAATCGCGCCCGGGTGGCGGTCAAGGCGCCGGACCGGTCCGCAGAGACCCTCTTCACCTTCGAGCGGCGCGGCCCGTTCGAATGGAAGCTGGTGCACATCGGTCTGCCGCCCCGCGTCGATGCCGCCGCGACGCCGACGCCATGAACGACAGCGCCCTTGCGGCGTTGACCTCGTAACCTCCCTTCGAGACGGAACCCCATGGGCCGCAAGCTTCTGACCTCCCTGATCGTCCTCGCCGTCCTGGCCTTCGGCGTCGCGTACTTCGGATCGCCGGTGCTGGCGGTGCAGTCCCTGGTCAAGGCGGCCGAGGCCGGGGATGCGGCGGCCCTGGAGCGCAAGGTCGACTTCCCGGCCCTGCGCCAGAGCCTGAAGTCGGAGATGAGCGGCGTCATGCGCGACGAACTGCGCGACAAGGCCGGCGACCTCGGCTCGGGACTGGGCGGTCTCGGCATGATCCTGGCCCCCAGCTTCATGGACTCGGCCGTGGACGCCCTGGTCACGCCCCGCGTCGTGGCCGAGGTGGTGCGCACGGGCCAGCGACCCGAGGCCCGCGACGCCGTGCGCGGGTCGGACCCGGAGCCCAAGGCGAGCGACAGCCGCCTTCACCGCGCCTACGGCTATCGCGACCTGAACACCTTCGTCATCCGCCTGACCCGCGAGGACCGCCCCGAACAGCCCCTGCGCCTCCTCATGACCCGCCACGGCCTGTTCGACTGGAAGCTGTCGGGCGTGGAATTCCCGCCCCGCGTCTGACGCGGCTACCTCGCCTTCTGCGTTTCGATCCAGGCGTTCATCCGCTCGTCCAGCAGGGCCAGCGGCAGGGGGCCGTCGACCAGCAGGGCGTCGTGGAAGTCGCGGACGTTGAACTTGTCACCCAAAGCGGTTTCCGCCCGGGTGCGGATCTCACGCAGCCGGATCTCGCCGATCTTGTAGGCCAGGGCCTGACCCGGCCAGCCGATGTAGCGCTGGAGCTCGGTCTCGATATTGTGCGGCGACAGGGCCGAATTCTCGGTGAAACAGGCGCGGGCCTGTTCCGTCGTCCAGCCCATCCAGTGCATGCCGGTGTCGGCCACCAGACGACAGGCGCGCCACATCTCGTAGCTCAGCCGGCCGAAGCGTTCCTCGGGCGTGCGGTAGAAGCCCATCTCCTCGCCGAGGAACTCCGAATACAGGCCCCAGCCCTCGGTGAAGGCGGTGACATCCACGTTGCGGCGGAAATAGGGGCCCTCGGCCGCCTCCTGCTGCAGGGCGATCTGCAGATGGTGGCCGGGCACCGCCTCGTGCAGGGTCAGGGCCGGCAGCTCGTACAGGGGCCGCTGGTCCAGCTTGCCGGTGTTGACGATGTAACCGCCCGGCACCCCCTCGGCCAACGATCCGCCGTTGTAACGGCCGGTCGTATAGGTGTCCTCGATGTCCAGCGGCACGGGCCGGACGTTGTAGGTCAGGCGCGGCAGGGTGCGGAACAGGGCCGGCAGGCCGCCGTCGGCCCGCTTGGCCATCTCCGACGCCTTCTCGATCATGTCCTCGCGCGAGGTGGCGTAGAATTTCGGATCGGTGCGCAGGTGGTTCAGGAAGCCGGCGAAGTCGCCGGTCCAGCCGGACGCCTTCATCTCCACATCCATCCGGGCGCGGATGCGGGCGACCTCGCTCAGGCCGATCTGGTGGATCTGGTCCGGCGTCAGGTCGGTGGTCGTATAGGACCGAGCCTGGAAGGCGTAATAGTCCTTGCCGCCGGGGCGCGAGCCGATGCCGACCACGTCGGTCGAGGCCGGGAGGTAGCCGTTCTGGACGAAGGCCAGCCAGGCCTGACGACGGGGCTTGATCTGATCGGCGACGATGGCCGCGGCGCGGGCGCGCAGGGCCGCCTGATCGGCCGCCGGGATCGAGGCGGGCAGCTGGGCGAAGGGCTTCAGCAGGGGGTCGGTCTCGGGCGTGAAGGCCGCCTCGTTGCGCAGCGACACCAGCAGGCTCTCGACCACGGACTTGGGCTGGGTGAAGCCGGTCTCCAGCCCGCGCCGGGCGTTGGTCAGACCGTCGTCATAGACCCTGGCCAGACCCTCCAGACGGGCGATCCAGGCGTCGGCGTCGGCCCGATTGGTCACCCGGGTCAGGGAGGCGAGATAGTTGGCCATCTGGCCGACGCCGCCCTCGGAATCGAAGGCCAGGCGACCGCTGTCGAAGGCGATCGCCTTGATCGACCGGTCCAGCACCCAGATCAGGAAATCGCGGTTCAGACTGTCCTCGGACGACAGGCCGGCCGTCGGGATGGCTTCGGCCCGCGCCTTCAGCGCCTCCAGCGGCGCCTTGCGGGCCAGCTCGGCCTCCCGGCTGATGTCGGGCAGTTTGGACTTGGCCGCCTGATCCCCCTCCAGCCCCGAGCTGATCGGGTCGTTGGCCTTCAGAAACGCCTCATAGTCGGTCAGCAGGGCGGCCAGCTGGGGATTGGGCGCGGGCGTCGCGGCGACGGCGGGCGAGGCGCTCTGGGCCAGGGCGGCCGGGGCGGCGGTCGAGGCCAGAAGGGCGGCGGTCAGGCCGACGGCGATGCGGATCATGCGAATATCTCCCCCGAGGAACAGGGCGGCATGGGGCGGCGCCGATCCGCCCGCGTCAATGGCGGGGCGAGGATTTTCGACTATGACGGGCTGTGTCCCGGATCATGGAGGCGGCATGTCGGTGAACTGGTTCGATCAGGGCGGCGCGGCCTATGCGGCCTTCCGCCCCGACTATCCGCCGGAACTGGCGACCTTTCTCGCTTCGGTCGCGCCGGGCCGATCACTCGCCGTCGATGTCGGCTGCGGCGCGGGACAGTTGACCGTCAGCCTGGCCGGGCATTTCGATGCGGTGATCGGCGTCGATCCGGGCGCCGACCAGATCGCCCATGCGACGCCCCACCCCCGCGTGCGCTATGTCGTGGCCCCCGCCGAGGCGACGGGTCTGGACGCCGGGAAAGCCGATCTGATCACTGCCGCCCAAGCGGCCCACTGGTTCGATCTGGACGCCTTCTATCCCGAGGTCCGCCGGTTGACGGCGCCCGGGGCGGCGCTGGCCCTGATCACCTATGGCGCGCCGGGGCTGGAGGACGACCTGCGTGACCGTTTCGACCGCTTCTACGGCGAGGAGATCGGACCCTGTTGGCCGCCCGAGCGACGGCTGGTCGATGCCGGCTACGCCGATATGGCCTTCCCGTTCGAGGAATTATCGATCCCGCACTTCGCCATCCGGCGCGACTGGTCGCTGGCCGAATTCCTCGGCTATGTCGGAACCTGGTCCGCCGTCAGACAGGCGCGCGAGGCCGGCCGAGGCGATCTTCTCGATCGCTTCGGCGCGGACCTGGCCGTGCTGTGGGGTGAGCCGGATCGGCGGCGACCTGTGGTCTGGCCGATCCGGATTCGGCTGGGGCGGGTCAGCCCTTGAGCGCGTCGCGGACGGCTTGAAGTCCGGCCTCGGCCTTCGAGCCGTCGGGGGCGCCGCCCTGGGCGAAGTCGGGTTTGCCGCCGGCGCCCTGGCCGCCCATGGCGAGGACGGCGGCGCGGGCCAGGTCGGCGGCGTTGACCGTTCCCACGATGTCGTTCGTCGCCGCGACCGTGACCGCCGCCTTGCCGTCGGTGACGCCGATCAGGGCGACGACGCCGGTTCCGACCTGCTTGCGGAAGTCCTCGGCCACGCCGCGCAGCCCCTTGCCGTCCACGCCGTCGAGGACGCGGGCGATCAGCTTGACGCCGTTGATCTCTTCCGGGGCCGAGCTCGCGCCCGAGCCGCCGCCGAGGGCCAGTTGCTTCTTCAGGTCGGCGACCTGTTTCTCCAATGTCTTGACCGAGGTCTGCAGACCCTCGACCCGGACGGCGACGTCGCCGGTCTGGACCTTGAAGTCGCGGGCGAGGGTCCGGGTCACCCGGGCCTGGCCCTCCAGATACTGGCGCGCGGCCTCGCCGGTCAGGGCCTCGATCCGGCGCACGCCCGAGGCGACGCCGGTCTCCTGCACCACCTTGAACAGGCCGATGTCGCCGGTGCGGGTCACATGGGTGCCGCCGCACAGTTCGACGGAGTAGGGGGCGTTGTTGTCGCCGGTCAGCGCACGGCCCAGCGTCAGGACGCGGACCTCGTCGCCGTATTTCTCGCCGAACAGGGCGATGGCGCCGGCCTCGATGGCGGCTTCGGGGGCCATCAGCTTCGTCTCGGCCGGGACGTTCTGACGGATGACGGCGTTGACCTCGGCCTCGATGGCCTCGAGCTGGGCCTCGGTCACCGGGGCGTTGTGGCTGAAGTCGAAGCGGGCGCGTTCGGCGTCGACCATCTGGCCCTTCTGCGCCACCTGGGGGCCCAGGACGTTGCGCAGGGCGGTGTGCAGCAGGTGGGCGGCCGAGTGGTTGGCGCGGGTGGTCAGACGCTTGTCCGCATCCACCGACTGGGCCACGCGGGCGCCGGTCTCCAGCCGGCCCGAGGTGATCTCGGCCGACAGAACGTGCAGGTCGCCGGCCTGTTTCTTGACGTCGATGACCTCGGCGCTCCCGCCCGGCCATTCCAGCGTTCCGTGGTCGCCGGCCTGACCGCCGCTTTCGGCATAGAAGGGGGTGGTGTCGAACAGGACCTCGACGATGTCGCCGGTCTCGGCGGCGTCGGCCGGCTGGCCGTCCTTCATGATGGCCAGGACCTCGCCCGAGCCGTCGATGGCGTCATAACCGATGAAGACGGTCGGGCCGAGGCGGTCCCGGGCCTTGAGCCATTCGGCCGTATTGGCCTGCTGGCCCGAGCCCTTCCAGTGTTCGCGCGAGCGGGCGCGCTGCTGGGCCATTGCCTCCTCGAAACCGTCGATATTGACCGAGAAGCCGCGACGACGGGCCTCGTCCTGGGTCAGGTCGAGGGGGAAGCCGTAGGTGTCCGAAAGGGTGAAAGCGGTCTGGCCGTCCAGCATGTCGCCGGGCCGGAAGCCCTGAACCGCCGTGTCGAACAGGGTCATGCCCTTGCTGAGGGTGGTGCGGAAGCGGATCTCCTCCTGCTTCAGCGTGTCCTCGACGAAGGCCTGGGCGCGGCCGAGCTCGGGGTAGGCCTCGCCCATTTCCGAGACGAGCGTCGGCACCAGCCGATGCATCAGCGGGTCGGCGGCGCCCAGCAAATGGGAGTGGCGCATGGCGCGGCGCATGATCCGGCGCAGGACATAGCCCCGGCCCTCGTTCGACGGGGTGACGCCGTCGGCGATGAGGAAGGACGACGATCGCAGGTGGTCGGCGATGACCCGGTGGCTGCCGGCCTGTTCGCCCTCGGCCTTCGTGGAGGTGGCGTCTTCCGAGGCGGCGATCAGGGTGCGGAACAGGTCGGTCTCGAACACCGAATGCACGCCCTGAAGGACCGTGGTCATCCGCTCCAGACCCATGCCGGTGTCGACCGAGGGCTTGGGCAGTTTGCGAACGATCTCGTCGTTCTCCTTCTCGAACTGCATGAAGACGTTGTTCCAGATCTCCACGAACCGGTCGCCGTCCTCATCGGGCGAGCCGGGAGGGCCGCCGGGGACGCTGTCGCCGTGGTCCCAGAAGATCTCGGTGCAGGGGCCGCACGGGCCGCTGTCGCCCATGGCCCAGAAGTTGTCGGAACCGGCGATGCGGATGATCCGGTCGTCGGCGAAGCCCGCGACCTTCTTCCAGATGTCGGCGGCCTCATCGTCGTCGATATAGACGGTGACCAGCAGGCGTTTGGGGTCGAGGCCGAAGTCCTTGGTGACCAGCTTCCACGCCAGGTCGATGGCGTGGGCCTTGAAATAGTCGCCGAAGGAGAAGTTCCCCAGCATCTCGAAGAAGGTCAGGTGGCGGGCGGTATAGCCGACATTGTCCAGGTCATTGTGCTTGCCGCCGGCGCGAACGCATTTCTGGGACGAGGTGGCGCGGGGGTAGGGGGGCGTGGCGGCGCCTGTGAAATAGTCCTTGAACGGGACCATCCCCGCATTGACGAACATCAGGGTCGGATCGTTCTGCGGCACCAGGGGGGCCGAATGGACCTTCTCGTGGCCGTCGGCCGCGAAGAAGTCGAGATAGGTCGAACGGATCTGCTTGAGCGTGGTCATCGGA
>NZ_JBQVNM010000096.1:0-6945 GCF_052436175.1 Brevundimonas sp.
ACCCGGGCGCCCGCGACGGCTCCGGCGGCGCCCGCCCCGGCCGCCCAGACCCCGGCGACGCCCGAGGGCCAGACCCCCGCCAAGCCGGCCGAGGGCGAGCAGCCCTCCACCGTCGGCGACGTGGTCGTCACCGCCCAGGCCAGCCCGATCCGCACCTCAATCGATTCCGTCAGCTACAGCCTGAAGGACGACTTGCAGGCCACGACCGGCAGCCTGGCCGACGCCCTGCGCAACGTCCCCTCCGTCGATGTCGATCCCCAGGGCAATGTCTCCCTGCGCGGCGACGGCAATGTCACCATCCTGGTCGACGGCCAGCCGTCCGGCATCCTGACCGGCGAGGCGCGGGCCCAGGCCCTGCTGCAGCTGCCGGCGGATCGCTACGCCCGTATCGAGGTCATGACCAACCCGTCCGCCGCCTACAGCCCCGAGGGCTCGGGCGGGGTCATCAACCTGATCACCAAGCCGACGACGACCCGGCCAGACGCCCTGACCACCGGTTCGGTCCGCGCCAATGTCGGCGACAACGGCCGCTGGAACCTCGGCGTCAGCGGATCGTGGCAAAAGGACAAGCTGACCCTGTCCGGCGACCTCAGCTACCGGGTCGATCCCAATGAGTTCAGCTTCAACCGCGTGCGGGAACAGCTCGATCCCCTGACCGGCGCGGTCGTGTCCACCACCCGCGTGGATCAGGACGTCTTCTCCGACCAGACCGGCTCCATCGGCCGCTTCTCGCTCGAGTACAAGCTGACGCCCAAGACCCAGATCACCGCCGAACTGCGCGGCGTGGTGTTCGAGGGCGGCGGCGGGGTCGACAGCCTGTACGAGACCCGCAATGCGGCCGGGACCGTGACCAGCGCCTATACCCGCGACGGCGAGTCCGACTTCACCTTCCAGAACTGGGGCGCCACGGGTCGCCTTCTCCATCGTTTCGACGACGCGGGCCACGAATGGTCCAACGAGCTGCGCTTCGACCGGAACGCCACCGATGCCTCGGGCCTCGGGATCAACGTCTTCTCGGTCCCGGCCCTGCCGACCTATTACGAGTGGACCGAACAGGACCAGAAGCAGGTCACGCTCGGCTTCACCTCCGCCTATGTCCGGCCGACCAAGGACGGGGGCAAGCTGCGTCTCGGTTATGAGCTGAATCAGCAGCGCCCGGATCAGGAGGTGACCCTCCTGCGCGGTCCGTCCGAGACCGCCCTGACCCCGGTCGCCGGCCAGAACAACCGCTTCGAGGCCCGCCAGACCGTCCACGCCCTCTACGCCACATACGAGAAGCCCCTGACGGCCAAGCTGTCTGGCCAGGCCGGCCTGCGTCTGGAACAGGCCGATATCGAGATCGAGGATCTGACCGGCGGCGCCTCGGCGAGCCAGGACTATTTCAAGGCCTATCCGACCGCCCACCTGCAGTATCTGCTGTCCGAGACCCAGACCCTGCGCGCCTCCTATTCGCGCCGGATCCAGCGGCCCCAGCCGGCCCAGCTGAACCCCTTCGTCGCCTATCAGGATCCGCTCAACGTCCGCTCCGGCAACCCGGATCTGGCGCCGCAGGAGACGGATTCGTTCGAGGCCATGTGGCAGGTGCGCAAGGGCCAGAGCTTCTACATGGCCACCGCCTATCTGCGGGACACCGACAAGGCCTTCACCGAGGTGGCGACCGACATCGGCGGCGGCGTCCTGCTGACCCGGCCCGAGAACCTGGGCTCCCGGCGCGACATGGGTCTGGAGCTGACCGCCGCCGGCCCCCTGACCCCGACCCTGCGCTACAACGCCAGCATCAACGCCTTCCGTCAGGAGATCGACGCGGCCGGCATTCCGGGCGGCGGCGACCGCGAGGGCGAGATCGTCAGCGGCCGCGCCAGCCTGTCCTGGCAGGTCACGCCCAAGGACTTCGTCCAGCTGACGGGCTTCTGGCAGGGCGAAAGCCTCTTGGCCCAGGGCACGCGCGAGGCGGGCGGCATGGTCAACATCGGCTATCGCCGCAAGCTGACAGACAGCGTCTCGTTCAACTTCACCGGCCGGGACATCCTCAACTCGTTCAACAACACCACGACCTACAACACGCCGTTGTTCCGCGAGGTGTCCGAACAGAACATCAGCCTGCGCGCCTTCTACGTCGGCCTGACCTGGACCTTCGGCACCAGCCCGAGGAAGCCGCCGGAACAGTTCGACTTCTCCACCGGCCCGACCGGCGGCTGATAGAAAGGAGGCCCACCGTGCGAACGGCGGGCCTTTTTTCTGTCGGCCTACAGGCGGCATACCGCCGTCTGGCCACGACGCACCGTGTAGCGGTCGGTGCGGGCGTCATAGCTGCGATAGCGCTGCTGGCAGGCGCGGACGTGACGATACCAGTCCGAAGAGCGAGTGAAGCTGCGCGGCGGGGCGACCGGGCGAGCGCCCCAGCTGTTGTCCCAGCGGCCATAGCGATCGTCAGTGCGGTTCTGGTTCGGGTTGCGGCTCGGGCCTTGGGCGCGCTCGTCCTGACGGTCGGCCGAGGGACGGGTCTGGGTCGCGGCCTCGGCCGAGGCCAGGGGCGCCGAAACGGCCATCAAGGCGGCGGCGACGGCCAGCAGGCCGTGTTTGAACGCGGGGGTCTTCATGGGAGGTCTCCAGTCGTTGTGTCGTGTCTGACGCCGGATGAAACGCACTCCGCCCCGGCTTCCGTTCCACGACCGAGATAAAATCATGTGTTTTTACAATGATTTCCATCCTGAAACAGGATCGCCGTCCCGTCGCCGCATTCGGCCCGGCGTAATTCGGCCGTCCCGCCCTTGTGTGACGCATCGGCCACACACACATCCCTTGCAACGGGACGGCGCGTCGCTTGCTTCAAAGGGCGCCCCGCCCTGATTCCGCCTTCGATGGGGACATCATGAATCTCGACCTCTATTCCGACCGCGCCAAACAGGCCGTCCAGTCGGCCCAGACCCTGGCGCTCGCCCGCCGCCACCAGCATTTCGCGCCCGAGCACCTGCTCAAGGTGCTGCTGGAGGAGCGTGACGGCCTCGCCCGAAACCTGATCACCACCGCCGGCGGCGACGCGGCCAAGGCCGCCGAGGGCGCCGAAACGGCCCTGCGCAAACGCGCCCAGGTCGAGGGCGGCTCCGGCCAGCTCTATCTCGACGGCGCCACGGCCCGCGTCTTCGCCGCCGCCGAGGAGGCCGCCAAGAAGAGCGGCGACGCCTTCGTCACCACCGAACGCCTGCTGTCCGCCCTGGCCCGCGAGGGCGGGGTCGCGGCCGAAATCCTCAAATCCTCCGGCGTCACGGCCGACAAGCTGGACGCCGCCGTCGCCGAGGTCCGCAAGGGCAAGACGGCCGACTCGGCCGGCGCCGAGGACTCCTATGACGCCCTGAAACGCTATGCCCGCGACCTGACCCAGGCGGCGCGTGACCAGAAGATCGACCCCGTCATCGGCCGCGACGAGGAGATCCGCCGCACCATCCAGGTTCTGGCCCGGCGCACCAAGAACAACCCCGTCCTGATCGGCGAACCCGGCGTCGGCAAGACCGCCATCGTCGAAGGTCTGGCCCTGCGCATCGTCAACGGCGACGTGCCCGAGAGCCTGAAGGACAAGACCGTCATGGGCCTCGACATGGGCGCCCTGATCGCCGGGGCGAAATACCGGGGCGAGTTCGAGGAGCGGCTGAAATCCGTCCTCAACGAGGTCACCGCCGCCGAGGGCCAGATCATCCTCTTCATCGACGAGATGCATACCCTGGTCGGCGCCGGAAAGGGCGACGGCGCCATGGACGCCTCCAACCTGCTCAAGCCCGCCCTGGCGCGCGGCGTGCTGCACTGCGTCGGCGCCACGACGCTGGATGTATACCGCAAATATATGGAGAAGGACCCGGCCCTGGCCCGTCGCTTCCAGTCGGTCTTCGTCGACGAGCCGTCGGTGGAAGACACCGTCTCCATCCTGCGTGGCCTGAAGGAGAAGTATGAGGTCCACCACGGGGTGCGGATCTCCGACAGCGCCATCGTCGCGGCCGCCACCCTGTCGAACCGCTACATCACCGACCGCTTCCTGCCCGACAAGGCCATCGACCTGATCGACGAGGCCGGGTCGCGCGTGCGCATGGCCGTGGATTCCAAGCCCGAGGCCCTGGACGAGATCGACCGCCGTCTGGTCCAGCTCAAGATCGAGCGCGAGGCCCTGAAGAAGGAGACCGACAACGCCTCGGTCCTGCGTCTGGAACGGCTGGAGGATGAAATCTCCGACCTCGAGATCGAATCCGCCGACCTGACCGCCCGCTGGAAGGCCGAGAAGGACAAGGTGGGTCAGGGCGCCCAGCTGCGCGAAACCCTCGACCGCCTGCGCGCCGAACTGGCCGCCGCCCAGCGCCAGGGCGACCTCGGCCGCGCGTCGGAAATCGCCTACGGCCAGATCCCGCAGATCGAGAAGCAACTGGCCGAGGCCGAGGCTGCCGAAACCGCCGGTTCAGGCCCGCTGACCCCCGAGGTCGTGGACGCCGAACAGATCGCCGCCGTCGTCTCTCGCTGGACCGGCGTTCCGGTCGACAAGATGCTGGAGGGCGAGCGCGACAAGCTGCTGCGCATGGAGGACGCCCTTTCTGCCCGCGTCGTGGGTCAGGACGAGGCATTGGAAGCGGTCTCCGACGCCGTCCGCCGTGCGCGGGCGGGTCTCAACGACCCCAATCGCCCGCTCGGCTCCTTCCTGTTCCTCGGCCCGACCGGCGTCGGCAAGACCGAACTGACCAAGGCCCTGGCCGCCTTCCTGTTCGACGACGAGACCGCCATCACCCGCATGGACATGTCGGAATATATGGAGAAGCACTCCGTCAGCCGCCTGATCGGCGCCCCTCCGGGCTATGTCGGCTATGACGAGGGCGGCGCCCTGACCGAGGCGGTGCGTCGTCGCCCCTATCAGGTCGTCCTGTTCGACGAGGTGGAAAAGGCCCACCCCGACGTGTTCAACGTGTTGCTTCAGGTGCTGGACGACGGCCGCCTGACCGACGGTCAGGGCCGGGTGGTCGATTTCAAGAACACCCTCATCATCATGACCTCCAACCTGGGCAGCCAGTATCTGGCCGACCAGCCGGAGGGCGAAGATGTCGAGGCCGTCCGCCCCATGGTCATGGACACGGTCCGCGGCCATTTCCGGCCCGAGTTCCTGAACCGCATCGACGAGATCATCCTCTTCCACCGCCTGGGCCGCGAACAGATGGGCGGCATCGTCCGCATCCAGCTGGCGCGGCTTGAGAAGCTCATGGCCGACCGCCGCCTGACCCTCGCCCTGGACGACACCGCCACCGCCTGGCTCGCCGACAAGGGCTACGACCCGGCCTATGGCGCCCGGCCGCTAAAACGCGTCATCCAGAAGGAACTGGTCGACCCCATGGCCAAGAAACTGCTGGCCGGCGAAATCGAGGACGGTTCGGTGGTGGCCGTGTCAGCGGGCGCGGACGGGCTGGAGATCGGGAAGGCGCGGGTGCATTAACCAGCTTGACTTCCGTTTTTCATCCGATATGTTGGGAGAGAAACGGAAGTCACCATGCTCACCACCAAGCTGTTCGCAACTCCCGCAGAAGCTCACACTCGGCTGATGGAGCTGGGCGTTTCCGTCGAGGCGCTACAAGCTGCTGTGGCCGCCGGCCACGCGGGCCGCATTTTGGCGACTGAGAACGATGCGCCATTCATCCCCGGCACCTTCGGGTGGAGCTACACCGTCCGAGCTCTTCGCGACGCTCTCGTCCCGCTTGGATGGCGGAAGGCCGACCCAGGCAATTTTTCGCTAGTCATAAATGACAAGCGGAAGATCAATATCATCGTGGAAAGCGGAGACGCCGCTACTCGGATGCGGCATCTGTCCCCAAAAACGAAGTCCTTGAAGGGGCTTTATGTGGAAGCGGCGGCCCTGAGAAATCGGTTCGAAACCGATTTATTCCCAGATACGCTTTCTGAGGACTTGCGTCGTGTAGCGGCCATTCTGGAACATCCGACATGGATGCTTCTTGTATACATTACTGACGACGAGTACCGCGCCGAACTGTCGCTTCCTGGGATGTACGAGGATAGGCAAATCGTGGGGTGGGACGAACGCATCTTCATTCCAGACTCGGATGACCCATTGGGCGGCGTTGCCGTTACCCCTGACTTTGATGCTGGCCCGGACATCGACATCCCGGTCCGCCGTAAAGCCTAGCCGTGTTTAATGCTTCGCGCTTGCGTATAGCCCGGCAACGTGCCGGGCTAACAAAGAAGGAATTGGCTCTTCGCATTGGCGTCGATCCAAGGGCAGTCTCCGGATACGAAGCGGACCAATACGCGCCTTCTGAAGAGACATTTGATCGCATCGTATCCGCTCTGGATTTTCCACGTTCGTTCTTTGACTCCGACGACATCGATACGATTGACCCCGGTGGCGTCAGCTTCAGGTCAATGACGAAGATGACGGCCAAGCAGCGGGATGCCGCAGTATCTGCCGGTTCCATCGCGCTGCTCTTGTCCAACTGGGCAGATGGACAGTTCGACTTACCAGCAGCAGACCTTCCAGATCTGTCCGGTGCTGACCCGGAAATCGCCGCAGATTCGTTGCGTCGTCTCTGGCAGCTTGGCGAAAAGCCGGTCAAGAACATTGTCCATCTCCTCGAGTCACGAGGAGTTCGTCTATTCTCCCTTATGGAGAACTGTGTCGAAGTTGATGCCTACTCGCTTTGGCATGAATCGAGGCCGTTCGTATTCTTGAACACTATGAAGTCTGCAGAACGTCGCCGCTTCGATGCTGCACATGAGTTGGGTCACCTCGTACTGCACAGGCATGCTGCGCCGAATGGAAACGACGCAGAACGGGAAGCGAATGCTTTTGCTTCGGCGTTCCTGATGCCTCGGGCGAGTATGCGAGCCCTCGGGCGAGTTCCGCCAAATCTTTCATCAATAATCGGTATCAAAAAGGTTTGGCGGGTTTCAACGGCTGCTATGACC
>NZ_JBQVNM010000097.1:0-6918 GCF_052436175.1 Brevundimonas sp.
CCGACCTCTGTGAACTTGGTGGCCTCGACCTTGAGGAAGGGCGACCCGGCCAGACGGGCCAGGCGGCGGGCGATCTCGGTCTTGCCCACGCCCGTGGGGCCGATCATCAGGATGTTCTTGGGCGTCACCTCGTCGCGCAGGTCGGCGGGGACGCGCTTCCTGCGCCAGCGGTTCCTCAGGGCCACGGCGACGGCGCGCTTGGCGTCGTGCTGGCCCACGATGAAGCGGTCGAGTTCGGAGACGATTTCGCGGGGAGACAGGTCGGTCATGACGTCCAGATAGGACGCCTCAACCGCGACCGGAAGACGCAGGCCGGGGCGCGACCTTTTACAGCAGGGCGGCGAACACCAGGGCGACGACCAGAGTATCGAAGGCGCGGAAGGCGAGAGACATGGAAACCGGACCTCGGGCAAGAATCGGGTCCGCCCCTGCAAGCCTCGGGCCAATGCCCGGCCCGGTTCAGATCTCGGTCTTTGTCGCCTTGCCGACCGGGGGGCGACGATCCTTTTCGCCCGCATACTCAGCGCCGAGATAGGTGGAGCGGGCGGCGTCCAGAACCGGAGGGCCGCCCCGCAGGCCGCGCTTCTGTCCGCTCTGGCCCAGCAGCTGGGCGGCGAAGGCGGCCTCGGCCGCAGCGGGCTGAGACGGCTTCTGGGCCGGGGCAGGATCGTGGGTGACCGGCGCCCCGACGGGAACCAGGTCGCGGCCGGCCGAGGCCTCGCCATCGGCCGTTTTAGTCTTGCGACGCGAGGGCGCGCGGCGTTCGGACTTGCGTCGATCGACGAGGCGGCGGTCTTCCTGAACGTCACGGGGGTCGGGCACGGTCGGCGCCGCCCCCGTCTGGCCGGCCGCCCCCACGGGACCGACCGGACGGGTCACGCCTTGTCGCCCTTGCCCTTGGTCGCCAGCCGCTCGATCTGGGCCCGCATCTCCTCCATCTGGGCGCGCATTTCGCTGAGCGGATCGGAGGCCGGGGTCTCGGGCGCGGACGCCGGGGCCTCGGACGGGGCGGCCTCGCCGCCGACGCCGAAGCCGAAGCCCGGGAACATCTTCAGAGCCCGCTCGAACATGGCCATGTTCTGTTTGACCGCCTCTTCCATGAAGGCGCCGCCGGGCGTCGCGCCGAAGGTGCGGCTCATCTGGGTGCGGAACTGCTCCTGCTGGCGCGAGAAGCTCTCGAGCGACATCTCCAGATAGCCGGGCAGGACGCCCTGCATCTGGCCGCCGTAGAAGCCGATCAGCTGGCGCAGGAACTGGACGGGCAGCAGGGCCTCGCCGCGGCTCTCTTCCTCGAAGATGATCTGGGTCAGGATCTGACGGGTCAGCTCCTCGTTCGTGCGGGCGTCGAAGACCACGAAGTCCACGCCCTCGCGCACCATACGGGCCAGATCCTCGAGCGTGACATAGGCGCTGGTCGAGGTGTTGTAGAGCCGCCGGTTGGCGTATTTCTTGATGACGACCACGTCGCCGGGCTTCGCCTTTCCGCCGCTGGCTGCGGCGTTCTGCGGTTGGTCGTCGGCCAAGACCAGTCTCCCTTACTTTCCGTCAGTATTCCGCACTGCGGCGAACGGCGCCAGTGGCTTTGTTGCGCCGCGCCCTGACGGGTGGGTTCAGGCGGCGTGGGGCATGAGCACCACCCCGACCAGGACCGCCGCCCAGTGGAGGCAGGCCCCGGCCACCACGAAGCCGTGCCAGATCGCCCGGCGGAACTTCACCTTCGGACTGATGAAGACGAAGACGCCCGAGGTGTAGATCAGCCCACCCGCCACCAGCAGGCTCAGGGCCAGGGGGTGGACCGTATCCAGCATCGGCTTCAGCGCCACCGCGGCCAGCCAGCCGAACAGGGCGTAGACCACGCTCCAGAACCGGTCCGACAGGCGCGGCGCCACCATCTTGGCCGCCACCCCCGACAGGGCGATGATCCAGACCGTCAGGGTGAAGCCGACCGACCACAGGCCCTCGAACCTCTGGGTCGTGAAGGGGGTGTAGGAGCCCGCGATCATCAGAAAGATCGCCGCCTCGTCCATCCGCCGCAGAACCGGGCGCGCCGGCGACGGCCGGGTGCAGTTGTAGGCCGTCGAACAGGCCAGCATGGCGATCAGGCAGATCGCATAGACCGCCGTGGCGATCGCCAACTTCGGCCCGCCGTAGACGGCTGCGAGGATCGCCATGACGACCCCGCCCGCCGCCGCCAGCGACAGGCCCGTCAGATGCACCCACAGATCGGCCAGGCGCTCGGCGCGGGTCTGGTAGTGCTCGATCATGTCGAGTTCGTCCGGGGTGCAGACGTGGACGAACAGGTTCTTCAGACGCATGGGCCTTCTACCCCTCTGAACGGCGAAGGCGGGATGCCCCGGATCGCCCGATTGGATCCTCACTCCACAGCGACGGCCCTCGGCCGTTCGTTCCCGACATCAGACCAGAAGGAAGTGAGAATCCGGTGAATCCTTGCGGCGTCCTCGAGACCGGCCTAATGTTGCACTGCACACAAAGATGCAGCCCGTTGATGGGCCTTAGGGAGTGAACCGCATGTCCGACGTCGTCATCGTCTCCGCCGCCCGCACTCCGGTCGGCTCCTTCCTGGGCGCCCTGTCCAGCCTTCCGGCCTTCAAACTCGGCGAGATCGCCATCAAGGGCGCTCTGGAACAGGCCGGCGTCGCCCCCGCCGATGTCGATGAGGTCATTCTCGGCCACGTGCTTCAGGCCGCCGCCGGCCAGGGCCCGGCCCGTCAGGCCGCGATGGGCGCCGGGCTGCCGAAGGAGACCCCGGCCTGGAGCATCAACCAGATCTGCGGTTCGGGCCTGCGCGCCGTCGCCCTGGCCTATCAGCAGATCGCCTTGGGCGATGCGAAGATCGTGGTCGCCGGCGGCCAGGAGAGCATGAGCCTCGCCCCCCACGCCGCCCACCTGCGCAACGGCCAGAAGATGGGCGACCTCGCCTTCACCGACACCATGATCAAGGACGGTCTGTGGGACGCGTTCAACGGCTATCACATGGGCCAGACGGCCGAGAACATCGCCGACCAGAACGGGATCAGCCGCGAGGCCCAGGACGCCTTCGCCGTCGCCAGCCAGAACAAGGCCGAGGCCGCCCAGAAGGCCGGCAAGTTCGCCGACGAGATCGTTCCCGTGACCATCTCCGGCCGCAAGGGCGACGTGGTCGTGGATCAGGACGAATACATCCGCCACGGCGCGACGCTGGAGGCCATGGAGAAGCTGAAACCCGCCTTCGTGAAAACCGGCTCGGTCACCGCCGCCAACGCCTCGGGCCTCAACGACGGCGCCGCCGCCCTGGTCCTGATGTCCGCCGATGAGGCGAAGGCGCGTGGGCTGGAGCCCCTGGCCCGCATCGCCTCCTGGGCCACCGCCGGCGTCGACCCGGCCATCATGGGCACGGGCCCGATCCCGGCCTCGAAAAAGGCTCTGGAAAAGGCCGGCTGGACCGTCGCCGATCTCGATCTGGTCGAATCCAACGAGGCCTTCGCCGCCCAGTCCCTGTGCGTGCTCAAGGAGCTGGGCCTCGACCCGGCCAAGGTCAATGTCAACGGCGGCGCCATCGCCATCGGCCACCCCATCGGCGCCTCGGGCGCCCGCATCCTGACCACCCTGCTGCACGAGATGAAGCGGTCGGGCGCGAGGAAGGGCCTCGCCACCCTCTGCATCGGCGGCGGGATGGGCGTGGCGATGTGCGTGGAGCGGTGAGTAGTGATTGGTGAGTAGTGATTAGTGGGTGAGGAGGTGTCAGCCTAGTGGCCTCTTCCACTCACTAGTCACTAATCACTAATCACCCTATTCAATCTCGCAGCAACTCGTTCACGCCCGTCTTCGCCCGGGTCTGGGCGTCCACGCGCTTGACGATGACCGCGCAATACAGCGACGGCCCGCCGTTCGGGTCGGGCAGGCTGCCAGGCACCACAACGCTGTAGGCGGGCACCTCGCCGCGGAAGACCTCGCCGGTCGCCCGGTCCACGATCTTGGTCGACCCCGACAGATAGACGCCCATGGCCAGAACCGCGCCCTCGCGCACGATGACGCCCTCGGCGACCTCGGCGCGGGCCCCGATGAAACAGCCGTCCTCGATGATGGTCGGATTGGCCTGCAGCGGCTCCAGCACCCCGCCGATGCCAGCGCCGCCCGACAGGTGGACGTTCTTGCCGATCTGGGCGCAGGAGCCGACCGTGGCCCAGGCGTCCACCATCGAGCCCTCGTCGACATAGGCGCCGATGTTCACGAAGCTGGGCATCAGGACGACGTTCTTCGCGATGTATGCGCCCTGGCGGACGATCGCTCCGGGCACGGAGCGGAAGCCCGCCGTCTGATAATCGGCCGCCGTCCAGTCGCCGAACTTGTTGGGCACCTTGTCCCAGTAGGGCCCCACGCCCGGGGCATGGCTGGTCGGACCACGATCGCCGGCGCGCATGATCTGGTTGTCGTTCAGGCGGAAGGACAGCAGGACCGCCTTCTTCAGCCATTGGTGGGTGGTCCAGACGCCGTCGGCGCCGCGCGAGGCCACCCGGGCCTGCCCCGAGTCGAGCAGAGCCAGCGCCGTCTCGACGGCGTGGCGCACGTCGCCGTGGGTGGCGGCCGAGACGTTCGCCCGGTCTTCCCAGGCGGCCTCGATGACGGATTCCAGATGCGACAGGTCGGTCATGCGGCTTGGTCCTTGAAGGTCAGGTCGGTCAGGAAGTCGAGCAGGTCGGGGGCGATGTGGTCCACATGGTCGCCGATGGGCTTGCCGTGGCCGTCGCCGATCAGGACCGTGGCCATGCCGAAGGCCTTGGCGGCCTCCAGATTGCGCGGCGTGTCCTCGAACATGACCGCGTCGCGCGGTTCAAAGCCGAACCTGTCGATCATGCGGCGATAGGCGGCGGGCGCAGGCTTGGGCGTCAGGTCGCCGTCCTCGATGGCGAAGACGCCGTCAAAACAGTCGCCGATCCCGATCCGGTCCAGCACCCGGTGCGCATAGCCGCGCGCGCCGTTGGTGAAGACGAACCGGCGGCCCGGCAGGCGCTTCAACTGCTCGGCCAGGCGGGGATTGGGCTCGACCGAATCCAGCGGCACCTGATGCACCACCTCGAGGAAATCCTCGGGATCGATGGTGTAGTTGGCCATCAGACCGGCCAAGGTGGTGCCGTGCTCGTCCAGAAACTGCCGCTGGAGCACTCTTGCCTCGTCCGGCGCCAGACCGACGGCCTCGACCACATAGGCGTTGATCCGGGCCTGAACGAGCGCCATCAGCCCCTGCTCGCGCGGATAGAGGGTGTCGTCCATATCGAACACCCAGACCCTCGCCCTGGAGAGATCGATCAAGACGCCTTCACCAGGGTTCCGGCGCCGAACTCGGTGAACAGTTCCACCAGCATGGCGTGGGACCGGCGTCCATCCAGGATGACGACGGCCTCGACCCCGGCCCGCACCGCCGCCATGGCCGTTTCCAGCTTGGGGATCATGCCCCCGGTGGCCACACCCGTGTCGATCAGGGCCTGGGCCTCGTCGAGCGTCATCTGGCGGATGATCTCGCCGTCCGCGCCCTTCACCCCCGGCACGTCGGTGAGCAGCAGCATGCGTTTGGCGTTCAACGCGCCTGCGACCGCCCCCGCCACCGTGTCGGCGTTGACGTTATAGGTCTGTCCGTCCTCTGCGACCCCGATCGGGGCGATGACCGGAACCCAGTCTTCGGTCTCAGAGGCGATCAGGCCGGCGATCAGCTTGGGATCCACCCTGGTCGGCTCGCCGACGAAGCCCAGATCCACCTCATGTTCGATCATGCTGTCGGGGTCGCGACGGGTGCGCTTGGTCTTCTCGACCGTCAGCAGGCCGGCGTCCTTGCCCGACAGGCCCACGCCGCGCACGTCGGCCTCCTTGCCGGCCATGGTGATCCAGTGGGCGATCTCCTTGTTGACCGCGCCGGACAGGACCATCTCGGCCACCTCCATCGTGGCCGGATCGGTGACGCGCAGGCCGTCGACGAAGTTGGACTTCACCCCCGCCTTGTCCAGCATGGCGCTGAGCTGGGGTCCGCCGCCGTGCACCACGACCGGATTGACGCCCATCAGCTTCAGCAGGACCACGTCGGCGGCGAACTGGCGCGCCACGGCCGTCTCGCCCATGGCGTGGCCGCCGTATTTGATGACCACGGTCTCGCGGTCATAGACCTGGATATAGGGCAGGGCCTCGGCGAGCGTCTTCGCCGTCTCCCAGCTGCGTTCCTCGGACTGGCGTTCTGTCTCTTCCATCACGCGCGGGCTGATAGCGGCGAAGCCTGTCCCTGTCACGGTGAATCCGGGACGACGGGTGCCGCCGTGAAACCGGTGCGGCAGTGGGTCGTTCAAAGTCTATGACCCCACATGACATCGACGATCGCGGCCTGACCGCCCAGGACCCGGCCGATCCGGCGGCCGCCCAGGCACCCGACGCCACCCTCTGCCCCGAATGCGCAGGCGTCGGCACCCTCGCCTCGGGCGAGACCTGCCCTGTGTGCACGGGAACCGGCCGCGCCCTCGGCCGCACAGGCGGAGGCTGATCCCCGTCGCTGAAAATGCGGCCGAACCCGGACGACGACTCGCCCCGTTCGATTTTCTCGTGTAGCTTCAACGTCACGGTCGGGTGTTTCGGGCGATTGAGGCGTCTTTGCGCCTCGACCGCATACGGTAACGCTGGTAAGAGGCCGTGAGGCGGTGAGACCGCCGCATATTCACTTTTGCTGCGGAGGGCTCACACCCATGCGTATGAAGACTTTCATTCTGGCGTCGGGGACCGCTGCTGCGCTGGCGCTTTCCGCCGGTGCTGCGTCGGCGGAGCCGGACGGCTGGTACGGTGCGGTTGACGCCGGCTATCACCACTTCTCGGACCCGCTGAACGCCGAGTCGCAGGTCACGGGCAACAACTGGAACTTCGACGTCAACGACGGCTGGGCCG
>NZ_JBQVNM010000098.1:0-6876 GCF_052436175.1 Brevundimonas sp.
CCTCCAAGCGCGGCAAGAAGGTCGCCGACCTGATGGGCCGCCGCAACGACGGCGCCTCGGCTCCCGCCGAGACCGCCGAAGCCGTGGAGTCCTAAGTCATGGCCGAGAAGAAAACCGTCACCGTCAAGCAGACCGGTTCGCCGATCCGCCGCAAGAACGACCAGCGCGCCACCCTGGTGGGCCTGGGTCTGAACCGCCTGGGCCGCGAGTCCACGCTGGAAGACACCCCCTCGGTCCGCGGCATGATCGCCAAGGTCCAGCACCTGACCGAGATCGTCGAGAAGTAATCAAGTGAGTGGTGCTAGTGAGTGGTGAGTAGGGGCCGGCGGCGACGCTTCCCACTCACAACTCACTAGCACTTTTCACATGTCCAACAGCCGAGTTCGCTGCTGCAGCGAGCGCTAGAACCCGAAAGGATCAGGCACATGAAACTGAACGAAATTCGCGACAACGAAGGCGCACACAAGAAGCGCATGCGCGTCGGCCGCGGCCCGGGTTCGGGCAAGGGCAAGACCGCCGGTCGCGGCGTCAAGGGCCAGAAGTCGCGTTCGGGCGTCGCCATCGGCGGCTTCGAAGGCGGCCAGATGCCGCTGTACATGCGCATGCCCAAGCGCGGCTTCAACAACCCGAACGCCCTGAAGCTGGCGGAGGTGAACCTGTGGCGTCTGCAGGACGCCATCGACGCCGGCAAGCTGGACATCAAGGGCGAGATCAAGGGCGACGCCCTGGTCGCCGCCGGCGTGATCCGTCGCGTCAAGGACGGCGTCCGTCTGCTGGGCACCGGCGAGATCAAGGGCGCGCTGAACCTGGTCGTCTGGTCGGCCTCGTCCGGCGCGATCAAGGCCATCGAAGCCGCCGGCGGCACGGTCGTGCAGGAGCGCATCGCCGCTGAAGCCAAGGCCGCCGCCCGCGTCGAGAAGCGCAACGCCGCAAAGGGCAAGGCTCCGGCCGCCAAGGCGCCCCAAGGTGACGCCAACAAGGTCTCGGCCCGCGCCAAGCGCGCCGCCGCCAAGGGCTGAGACCAAATCGCCGCTTAGGCCAAAATAGTCCGGGGGCGGTCTCGCTAAGAGGCCGCCCTTCGCCTATCTGGACGCAGGCGCCGGATTCCGGTCCGATGCGCCGCCCACTGACAGTCGGGGTATCGACCTATGGCTTCGGCCGCTGAACAACTCGCCGCAAACATGAACATGGGGACGTTCGCCAAGGCGACGGACCTGCACAAGCGGCTGCTCTTCACCCTGGGCGCTCTGCTCGTCTATCGCATCGGCACCTATGTGCCGATCCCGGGCATCAATTCCGCGGCCTTCCTGCAGTTCTTCCAGAACCCGGACGGTCAGCGCGGGATTCTGGACATGTTCAACATGTTCTCGGGCGGCGCGGTGGAGCGGATGGCGGTCTTCGCCCTGAACGTGACGCCCTACATCTCGGCCTCGATCATCGTGCAGCTGATGGGCACGGTCTATCCGCCGTGGGAGAAGCTGAAGAAGGAAGGCGGCGAAAGCGGCCGCAAGCAGCTGAACCAGTACACCCGCTACCTGACGGTCTTCCTGGCCCTGGCCCAGTCCCTGGGCATTGCGGCCGGCCTGAACGGACAGCCGGGCCTGATCGACGAGCCGGGCCTGTTCTTCATCATCCCCACGGTCGTCAGCCTGACGGGCGGCACCATGTTCCTGATGTGGCTGGGCGAGCAGGTGACTGCGCGCGGCATCGGCAACGGCATCTCGCTGATCATCTTCGCGGGCATCGTGGCGGTTCTGCCGGGCACCCTGGCGCGTCTGTTCGGCCTGGCCCAGCAGGGTCAGATGTCGGTCTTCTCCCTGATGTTCATCGCCTTGATGGCCGTGGCCGTGGTGATGTTCATCGTCTTCATGGAGCGCGCCCAGCGCCGTCTTTTGATCCAGTATCCCAAGCGCCAGGAAGGCAACCGGATGACCGGCGGCGAGCGGTCGTTCCTGCCGCTGAAGGTCAACACCGCCGGCGTCATCCCGGCCATCTTCGCCTCGTCCCTGCTTATGCTGCCGACCACGGCCGCCCAGTTCACGGCCAACGCCGATCTGCCGGCCTGGTTGAGCTGGTTGCCGACGGTGACGGCCCAGCTGACGCACGGCCAGCCGCTGTTCATGGTCCTCTACGCGGCCCTGATCATCTTCTTCTGCTTCTTCTACACCTCGATCACCTTCAACCCCGAAGAGACGGCCGAGAACCTGCGGAAATACGGCGGCTTCCTGCCGGGCATCCGGCCGGGCAAGCGGACGGCGGAATATCTCGACTATGTCCTGACCCGTCTGACGGTGATCGGCGCGGCCTACATCACCGCCGTCTGCCTTCTGCCGGAATTCCTGGTCTCCCAGATGGGCAACAGCCTCTACTTCGGCGGCACGTCCCTGCTGATCGTGGTCTCGGTGACCATGGACACGGTGGCCCAGGTCCAGTCGCAGCTGCTGGCGCACCAGTACGAAGGTCTGATCAAGAAGGCCAAGCTTCGGGGTCGCGGCGGTGGACGCGGCGGCGCGGCGCCCGTACGTCGATAGACGAACTGAGTCGCCGGGGGAGGGCGCACACATGAACCTGATCCTGTTCGGACCGCCGGCGGCGGGCAAGGGCACCCAAGCCAAGCGTCTCGTGGAGACGCGCGGCATGGTCCAGCTCTCGACCGGCGACATGCTGCGCGAGGCCATCGCCTCCGGCTCCGAGCTGGGTCAGCAGTGCAAGGAGATCATGTCGCAGGGCGGTCTGATCGCCGACGACATCGTCATCGCCCTGATCGAGGCCCGGCTGAAAGAGGCCGAGGATGCGGGCGGCGCCATCTTCGACGGCTTCCCCCGCACGGTGGCCCAGGCCGAGGCGCTGGACGAGATGCTGGCCAAGCTGGGCAAGCAGATCGACCACGTCATCCGGCTCAAGGTCGATGACGAGGCTCTGATGGCCCGGGTGTCCAAGCGGTTCGCCGAACAGGGCCGCCCGGACGACAATCCCGAAAGCTTCCAGGTGCGTCTGGCCGCCTACAACCGCAACACGGCGCCCCTGCTGCCCTATTACGGCGACAAGGGCCTGCTGACCGAGATCGACGGCATGCGCGCCATCGAGGCGGTGGCGACGGACATCGACGCCGTTCTCGGTTGATGGCCATGAACGCCGGCTGAACCCCGGCGTCATCCTTCCGGCGGTCTGATGCGTTAGGATCGGGCCGTGACCGACCGAGCCTCCCTTCCGAAGATCGACCGCGCCAAGGGCGTGCGGATCGGCGTGTGGACGTTCATGGTCGTCGTCCACGCGGCCCTGTTCGCCATGCTCGGTTTGGTGAACCCCGCGCCAGTGCAGATCCCGGCCATGCCGCCGCTCTTCGTGACCTTGGAGCCGCCCCCGCCGGTTCCGCTTCCGCCTCCGCCGGCCGAACCGGCCCCGGTCGCGGGCGGCGGCGCCCCCGCCGCGCCGTCGCGCGTGCATCTGCCGGTCAAGCCGCCGGAACTTCCCCCGGAAATCATCGCCCCGCCCAAGCCCGCCCCGACCCAGCCCCTGATCGTCGGCGCCGCGCCCGTCGCCACACCGATCCCCGGCATGGGACAGGGCGGAGAAGGCGAGGGGACCGGCGACGGCATCGGCGACGGCGACGGCCCCGGCCGCGGCGGAACCCCGCCCCTGATCCTGAAGGGCGCCAGCACCGCCGAGATCCTGAGCATCGTCCCGCCCGAGGCGCGTCGCGCCCGTCAGGCGGGCCGGGCCTCGATCAACTGCGTCATCCGGGTGGATGAGCGGCTGGACGACTGCCGTGTCGTGAGCGAAACGCCCGTCGGCTTCCGCTTCGGCGAGGCGGGGCTGCGCGCCGCCGGCTTCTTCCGCTACCGTCCGCCGATGACCGCGTCCGGCCGACCGATCGAGGGCCAGAGGGTCACCATCAGCGTCCAGTTCGGGCGCCAGTAGGGGCATTCCGCCCCGAACCCGTTTGACACCTCCCGGCCAATCACGCCCTTATCCATGCCGCATCGCACACGGGGGACGGCATGACGGGCTACATCGGCAAGACGGCGACGGCGATCGCCCTGGTCCTGATGCTGGGCGCCGCGCCCGTGGAGGTTCTGGCGGCGGACCCCGCGCCCAAGCCTTACGCCGAGGTCGTCGCCCCCCTGGCCCGTCAGGACGGCCTGCTGCCGATCTTCGTGGACCAGACCGGCGGCCGGGTTCTGGTGCAACTGCCGCCCGCCGCCCCGGACGGTGTCATGACCCGCCTCATCCACCACACCGCCCTGCGCACCGGCGTCGGCTCGGCCCAGACCGGCCTGGACCGGGCACAGATCGGCGCCACCAACATCCTGGCCTTCCGCCGCATCGGCAAGAAGGTGGTCGCCGAGTTCGAGAACCCGAAGTACGCCGCGCCCGCCGGCACGCCCGAGGAACAGGTGGCGGCGCGCGACGCCTTCGTCGGATCGACCGTCTGGTCCGGCGACGTGGTGGCCACCGCGCCCGACGGCTCGGTCCTGATCGACATCGCCGGCTTTCTGACCCGCGACGCCATGGGCATCGCCGAACAGCTGAAATCAAGCGGGCAGGGGACTCTCAAGACGGTCGCCGACCTGACCCTGGTCGATCCGGCCCAGGCGCGGGCCTTTCCCGACAATGTCGAGCTCGAGGCGCGGCTGACCTTCGCGGTCGACACGCCGGGGCCGCAGTTGTCGATGATCGCCCCGGACGCCCGGCTGGCCACCTTCACGGTCCGGCACAGCTTCATCCGCCTGCCCGACGACGGCTATCGCCCGCGCGCCTTCGACCCGCGCACCGGAGGCTTCTCCACCGTGGTGACCGATTTCTCGGCGCCCCTCGATCAGGCCATGGTCCATCGCTGGGCCAACCGCTTCCGCCTGGAGAAGACCGACCCGACCGCCGCCCGGTCGACCGTGGTCAAGCCGATCGTCTTCTATGTCGACCGCGCCGCGCCCGAGCCGATCCGTTCGGCCCTTGTGGAGGGCGCACGCTGGTGGGCCGACGCCTTCGACAAGGCCGGCTTCATAGACGCCTTCCGGGTGGAGGTCCTGCCCGAGGGGGTCGATCCTCTGGACGCCCGCTACAACGTCATCAACTGGGTCAACCGCGCGACCCGCAGCTGGTCCTACGGCCAGAGCGTCGCGGACCCGCGCACGGGCGAGATCGTCAAGGGGTCGGTCCTGCTGGGCTCCCTGCGCATCCGTCAGGACATATTGATCTTCGAGGGCCTGGTCGGGGCCGGCCAGACGGGAGACGGCGGCGCCAATGATCCGCAACGCATCGCCCTGGCCCGCATCCGCCAACTGTCCGCGCATGAGGTCGGTCACGCCATCGGCCTGGCGCACAACTTCGCCGCCTCGACCCAAGGGAACGGCTCGGTGATGGACTATCCGGTGCCGAAGATCGCCGTCCGCGACGGCGAGCTCGACTTCTCCAACGCCTACGGCGTCGGCATGGGCGGCTGGGACGACTTCGCCGTCGACTGGCTCTATGCCGAGGCCGACGCCGCAACCCTGGAGCGCAAGGCCGCCGAGGGGGCGCGCCGCCTGCGCTATGTCACCGACGCTGACGCCCGCGTCGGCGGCGACGCCCAGCCCTGGGGCAGTCTGTGGGACAATGGCGAGGATCCCATCGCCGAGATGGATCACATCCTACAGATCCGCCGTATCGCTCTGGACCGTTTCGGCCTGGCCAACCTGCCCAAGGGCTCGGCGGTCAACGACCTGCGCCGTCGTCTGGTCCCCATCTACCTCTATCACCGCTATCAGGTGGACGCGGTCGCCAAGTTCGTCGGCGGCGTCGATTACGGCTATTCCGTCAAAGGCGACGGGGCGGAAGCGGCGACGCCGGTGTCCGGCGCCGAACAGCGCCGCGCCCTTGCGGCTTTGATCGCCACCCTGTCGCCGGCCCAGCTGGACCTGGCCGAGCCCCTGCTTGCCCTGCTGGCCGCGCAACAGTCCGGCGACCCCGACCCCCAGAACGACATCGAGGTCTTCCGCAGCCAGAACGGCCGCGCCTTCGACGCCGGCATGGCGGCCGAGGCGGCGGCGGACGTCACCTTCCAGGCCCTGTTCGCGCCCCAGCGCGTCAACCGCCTCAGCGATCAGGCCGGGCGCGATCCGGCGACCCTGAGCCTGGACGAAACGCTCCAGACCACGACCCGCTCGGTCTTCGCCCCGGCGGCGGGCCGTCTGGCCGAGCCGGCGCGCCGGGTCCAGGCCCGCTATGTCCTGACCCTGGCCGGGCTGCTGCGCGACCGCAGCCTGTCCAACACCTCTGCGGCTGTGGTCGAGGCGCGGCTGGCCGAACTGGCGACCCGGCTTTCGGCCTCCCGCGCCGTCGATCCGGTGCAGCGCGCCCATGAGAAGCGGCTGGGCGACCTTCTGTCCGACCGCGAGCGGCTGGACCAGTTGCTGGAGCAGCGTGGACGCACCGTCCCGGTCCCGCCCGGCAGCCCCATCGGTTCTGAACAGGACTGGGGCGTCTGAAGCCATGTTTCGCCGGACGTCCTGATCCTGCCCCGATCATTTCCGTTCTGTCGCATCCCGCCATCCCCTCGCCCGGATGTCGCGAGACAGGAAGCCTGCAGGGGCGGGGCGTGATGCGATCAGGACGGGGCAAGACGAGCAGGGTGACCGCCGGTCTGGCGGTCGGGCTCGTGCATCTGCTCATCCTCTGGGCCCTGATGCCGGTCACGCCGCCCGCAGTCGTCGCACCCGAGAGCGCGCCTCAGGCGATCGACGTCTGGCTGGGTCCGCCTCCGGGCGGAGCCGCCCGGGCCGCGCCCCGACCCGCTCAGCCCAATCGCCCCGAGCCGGCGCGGTCGCCGATCGAGACGCGAAAGCCGCCGCCCCGGCCGCACCCCGAGCCCATTCCGCCCAAGGCCGAGCCGGCGAA
>NZ_JBQVNM010000099.1:0-6841 GCF_052436175.1 Brevundimonas sp.
CTCGCCGGAAGACCTGTAAGCTTTTCCCACGTCGCTCTGAACCAGACCCGTCACCCTCGGGCTTGCCCCGAGGGCCGGTCGTTCAGCAGGCTGTGCGGCGGAGACAGGCGCGAGCGTCTGACACGATGCGGGCCAGCGCCCGATCCTCGGGTCAAGCCCGAGGATGACGAGTTAGAAGAAGGATCATTCCATGTTTGACCTCACCGGCAAGACCGCCCTCGTCACCGGCGCCACCGGCGGCATCGGCGGGGCCGTCGCCCGCGCCCTGCATGCCCAGGGGGCGACCGTCGTCCTGTCCGGCACGCGCGAGGCCGTGCTTCAGGAGATCGCCGCCGAACTGGGCGAGCGCGCCTTCGCCGCCGCCGCCAACCTGTCGGACGCCGAATCCGTCGACGGCCTGATCGGGCGTGCGGAAGAGGCCGCCGGTTCGCCGCTGGACATCCTGGTCGCCAACGCGGGCATCACCAAGGACGGCCTGCTGATGCGGATGAAGGACGAGGACTTCGAACAGGTCATCAAGATCAACCTGGAATCCTATTTCCGTCTTTCACGGGCGGCGATGAAGGGAATGATGAAGCGTCGTTCGGGCCGGATCATCGGGGTGACCTCGGTCGTCGGCGTGACCGGCAACCCGGGCCAGACCAATTATGCGGCGTCCAAGGCCGGGATGATCGGGTTTTCCAAGTCCCTGGCCCAGGAGGTCGGGTCGCGAGGCATTACGGTCAACTGTATCGCCCCGGGCTTCATCGCCTCGCCGATGACCGACGTGCTGAACGACGCCCAGCGCGAGACCATCCTGAAGAACATCCCCGCCGGGCGGCTGGGCACGGGTGACGAGATCGCCGCCGCCGCCGTCTATCTGTCGTCCGACGAGGCCGCCTATGTGACGGGCCAGACCCTGCACGTGAACGGCGGCATGGCGATGATCTGAGCCCGCCGGACGGAAACGCTCGCCCCCGTGGTGCGTTCACGTCCTGCAACAGGCTATTTCAACCCCCGTCGGCTGTGCTAAACGCCCGGCGACGAGGGTGGGGCTCCAGACGGGGCTTGCGCCGTCGCTTCCGCCGTCATACGGCAGAGATTGAGAAAACCGCCGCACCGTGCGGCATCAGAAGGCAGAGACATATGTCCGATATCCTCGAACGCGTCCGCAAGATCGTCATCGAACACCTGGACGCCGATCCGGACAAGGTCACCGACAAGGCCAGCTTCATCGACGACCTGGGCGCCGACTCGCTCGACAACGTCGAGCTGGTCATGGCCTTCGAAGAAGAGTTCGACATCGAGATCCCCGATGACGCCGCCGAGCACATCCAGACGGTCGGCGACGCCGTGAAGTTCATCACCGAGAAGACCGCGGGCTAAGCCCGTCGTTCGATCGACGTGACATGATGGCCGCCCGGCCTTCCCTAGCGGAAGGGCCCGGCGGCCATTATTGTTTTGGGTCTTGAGTTAACGGGAGCGCGATTCATGCGGCGCGTCGTCGTCACGGGGCTTGGCCTCGTCACCCCCCTGGGCTGGGGCGTGGAACACAGCTGGAAGGGCATCGTGGAGGGCCGTTCGGGCATCGGGCCGATCACGGGCTTCGACACCGAAGGCTACGGCTGCACGATCGCGGGCGAAGTGCCCTCGGTCGACGGGCGCGGCGGCGGCGGGCCGGACACGCCCGGCAGCTTCGATCCCGACCAGATCATGTCGGCCAAGGACCGCAAGCGCGTCGACGACTTCATCCTGTACGGCATCGCCGCCGCCGACGAGGCGCTGAAGGACGCGGGCTGGGCCCCCGAGACCGACGAGGACAAGGAGGCCACCGGCGTCATCATCGGCTCCGGCATCGGCGGCCTCGGCCCCATCGCCGATACGGCCATCGTGCTGAAGGAGCAGGGGCCGCGTCGGGTGAGCCCCTTCTTCATCACCTCGGCCCTGATCAACCTCGTCTCCGGCCAGGTCTCTATCCGCCACGGGCTGAAGGGACCGAATCACTCGGTCGTGACGGCCTGCGCCACCGGCGCCCACGCCATCGGCGACGGGGCGCGGATGATCGCCCTGGGCGACGCGGACGTGATGGTCGCGGGCGGAGCCGAGGGCTCCATCGTCCCGATCGGCATCGCCGGCTTTCTGGCCTGCAAGGCCCTGTGCACGGCCTATAACGACACGCCCGAGAAGGCGTCGCGCCCCTATGATCGGGGTCATGCTGGCTTCATCATGGGCGAGGGCGCGGGCGTGGTGGTGCTGGAAGAGTACGAACACGCCAAGGCGCGCGGCGCCAAGATCTACGCCGAGGTCGTCGGCTACGGCATGAGCGGCGACGCCCACCACATCACCGCCCCGTCCGAAGACGGCGAAGGCGGTCTGCGGGCCATGAAGACGGCCCTGAAACGGGCCGGGATGGAGCCGTCGGACCTCGACTACGTCAACACCCACGGCACCTCGACCATGGCCGACTGGATCGAGCTGAAGGCCGTGGAGACGCTGGTCGGCGATCATGCGCCGAACGTCTCGGTGTCTTCGACCAAGTCGATGACGGGACACCTGCTGGGCGCGGCCGGGGCGATCGAGTCCATCTTCTCCATCCTGGCGATCCGGGATCAGGTCGTGCCGCCGACGATCAATCTCGACGACCCCGAACATGAAACCGCCATCGACCTGGTCGCCCACAAGGCGCGTCACAGGAAGGTGGATGTCGCCATGTCCAACAGCTTCGGCTTCGGCGGCACCAATGCCTCGGTGATCTTCAAGAAGGTCGGCTGAGGGTGGCGACCGAGCGCAAGCCGAAGGTCGCGCCCAAGGCCCGCCGCTCGGGGCTGTTCGTCGGCTTGTTGACGGCCTCCGCCACTTTCAGCGTCTTCCTGATCGCGGCCCTGGTCTGGGGCTGGAGCGTCTATTATGCGCCGGGGCCGTCGGCGCGATCGGGCCAGGACACCATTGTCACCCTGCCCAGCGGGTCGGGCGTTTCGGCTATCGCGGCGACGCTGAAGGAAAGCGGGGTGATCCGCTCCATCGACATGTTCAAGGCGGCGGCCACGATCACCGGGGCCGACCGACGGCTGCGGGCCGGCGAGTACCGGGTGCCGGACAGGGCGTCGCTGCGGTCTGTGCTGAAGCTGCTGACCGACGGGACGGTGGTGCGCCACTATGTGACCCTGCCCGAGGGATGGTCCTCGGCCCAGGCCGTCGACATCCTGAACAAGCAGGGGGTTCTGACCGGAACGGTCGAGGTTCCGCCCGAGGGCAGTCTGTGGCCCGAGACCTATGAGGTGTCGCGGGGCGAGACGCGCCAGGCCGTCGTGGCGCGCATGCAGAAGGCCATGAACGACAATCTGGCCAAGCTGTGGGCCGCCCGAGGGCCGACGACCGTGGTGCGGTCGCCCGAGGAGGCCGTGATCCTGGCCTCCGTGGTCGAGAAGGAGACCGGGGTGGCGGCCGAACGACCGCGCGTGGCGGCGGTGTTCTCGAACCGTCTCCGACTGGGCATGCGGCTGGAGAGCGATCCGACCATCATCTACGGCATCACCAAAGGCCGACCGCTGGGACGGGGCATCCGGCAGTCGGAACTGGCGGCCGATACCGGCTACAACACCTATCTGATCTCCGGCCTGCCGCCGACGCCGATCGCCAATCCGGGGCGGGACGCCATCGCCGCGGTTCTGAACCCGCCGCGCTCGGAAGATCTGTTCTTCGTGGCGGACGGGACGGGCGGTCACGTCTTCGCGCGGACCTTCGACGAGCATCTGGTCAATGTCGCCCGGTGGCGCGAGGTCGAGCGACGCAAGGCCGGGCTGCCGCCCGCAGGGGCGACGTCCCCGACGGCCGATCCGGCTGCGACCGGAACGCCGCCGCCCGTTGCGTCCGGCGAGGCCATCATCACGATGCAGCCTCAGGGCGCGATGCGGCCGGCCGCGCCGGGCGGCCGGTGAGCGCGATCTCGGGCATGACCGGCTTCGGCCGGGCCGACGGGGCGCTGGACGGCTGGAACTGGACGGTCGAGGCGCGGTCGGTCAACGGTCGGTCGCTGGAGGTGAGGTTTCGCGGCCCACCGGGCTTCGACGGGCTGGAGCGCGGCGCCAAGGCGGCGGCCCAGGCGAGACTGAACCGCGGTCAGGTCACCCTCGGCGTCCAGGCCAAACGGTCGGGCGGGACGGGTGAGCTGCGGATCAATCAGGCGGCGCTGGATCGCTATCTGGCCCTGGCCAACGCCCTGGCGGAGGAGGGGGCGACGCCGCCGTCCGCCGACGGTCTGCTGGCCCTGCGCGGCGTCGTGGATGTCGCCGAGGACGAGGACGATCCTGAGGCCCGCGAACGGGTCGAGGCGGCCATGGCCGGCACGATCGAACAGGCGCTGGACGCCCTGAAGGCGTCACGCGAGGGCGAAGGCGCGGCCCTGACGCCCGTCATCACCGACTTCAACGACCGGATCGAGGCCCTCGTGTCTTCGGCCGAGGACGAGGCGACGGCCCAGACCGACGCCATCCGCAACCGTTTCGCACGCCGCATGGCCGAACTGGCGCCCGAGGCGCCGGGTCTGGACGAGCGGATCGTGCTGGAGGCGGCGGCCCTGGCCACCAAGGCGGATGTGCGCGAGGAGCTGGATCGGCTGGCGGCCCATGTCGCCTCGGCCCGCGCCCTGTTGCAGCAACCCCCCGCCGGACGGAAACTCGACTTCCTGATGCAGGAATTCATGAGGGAGGCGAATACCCTCTGCTCGAAATCCGCTACCACCGCCCTGACCGGAATCGGCCTGGAGCTGAAGGCGGTCATCGAGCAACTTCGCGAGCAGGTCCAGAATGTCGAGTGAACGCACGCCCCGCCGAGGCGTCCTGCTGATCGTCGCCAGCCCCTCGGGCGCCGGCAAGACGTCGCTGTGCCGCCGCCTGATGGCCGATCACCGGAATCTGGAGCTGTCGGTGTCGATGACCACGCGCGGCATCCGGCCGGGCGAGGTGGACGGGCGCGACTATCATTTCGTGTCGCGTGAAGAGTTCGACCGGCTGGTCGCCGCAGACGCCTTCCTCGAATGGGCCGATGTGCACGGCAACTGCTACGGCTCGCCCCGGGCGCCGGTGGACCGGGCCCTGGCCGAGGGTCGGGACGTGCTGTTCGACATCGACTGGCAGGGCGCGCGTGATGTGGCCGAGAAATGCCCGGAGGACGCTGTCCGCGTCTTCATTCTGCCGCCCAGCCTGGCCGAACTGCGGCGTCGTCTGGTGACTCGCTCACAGGACGCCGAGGACGTGATCGAACGCCGCGTGGCCAACGCCAAGGGCGTGATCGAGCACTGCGACGCCTTCGACTATGTGCTGGTCAACGAGGACTTCGACAGCTCCTATTCGGAACTGGCCCACGTCTATCACGCCGAACGGGCCCGCCGGGCCCGCAACCTGTGGGTCGCGGACTACAAGGCCGCCCTGCTGAGGGAAGTGGTCTAGCGCCCCGCGCGGGCCGCGAACCAGGGGATCATCCGGGCCAGGGCGTCGCGGACCTGCTCTGTCGAGACGGCGAAGCTGAAGCGCATGAAGCGGTGGCCGTCGACGGGGTCGAAGTCGACGCCGGGGGCGGTCGCCACGCCCGTGTCGCGCAACAACTGCTCGCAGAACGACAGGCTGTCGTCAGTCAGGTGGCCGATGTCGGCCCAGATATAGAAGGCTCCGTCGGGCGGGGCGATCGACTTCAGGCCCAGGGCGGGCAGGGCGTCCAGCATCAGGGTGCGGTTGGCGCGGTAGGTGTCGAGGTGGCCCTGCAACACGTCGTCGCTGTCCATGGCCGCCAGACCGGCGTGTTGGCTGAGAGACGGGGGCGTCAGGAACAGGTTGCCGATCCGGGCGCGGACCGGCTCGATCAGCGTCGGCGGGACCAGAATCCAGCCCAGCCGCCAGCCGGCCATGCTCCAGTATTTGGAGAAGCTGTTGATGACGGTCGCGTCGGGAGCAAACTCCAGCATCGAGGGCGTCGATCCGGCGTAGGTCAGGCCGTGGTAGATTTCGTCCGAGATGATGGCGATGCCGCGCCGGGCGCAGACCCCGGCGATGGCGGCCAGTTCTTCAGGGGCGATGAGCGTGCCGGTCGGATTGGCCGGGCTGGCGATGATGAGGCCGTCGGGTGCGGGATCGAGCGCGTCCAGGGCGGCGGCTGTCAGCTGGAAATGTTCGGCCGGGCCGCAGGCGATCTCCACCGGCTGCATGTGCAGGGCGCGTTTTTTGTTGCGTCATGCGACTTTTCCTGGACTGGCCTTGTCGATCCGGGATCCGGGGTCGATCCTGCTGGACAGGGCCAGGACCAGGGCGGGCGAGGCGCCGCAGGTCAGGAACAGCCGGTCGGGGTCGATGTCGAGACCGTGGCGGTCCTGATAGAGGCGGGCGATGCGGGCCTTCAGCGCCGGGCTTTCCCAGTAGCCCATGCCGTCGGTGTCGAGCACGCCATGGGCGGCGGCGATGGCGGCGGGCGGGGCGCCGGTCGAGGGCTGGCCGAACTCCATGTGGATGATGGAGCGGCCCTGGGTCTTGAGCTGGTGGGCGATCCGGCTGATGGCGATGGCGTGGAAGGGTTCGATCTCTGCGGTCATGCCGAAGCCTCTATCGCGCCCAGGGCGTCGGCCAGTCTGAGGAAGCCCGGCAGATCGATGACCTCGGCGCGGGCGTCGGGCTCGATACCGGCAGCCTCGCACAGGGCGCCGCCGCCGAGTTGTTTCAGGCTGGAGCGGAGCATCTTGCGGCGCTGGCCGAAGGCGGCGGCGGTGACCCGCTCCAGCCGCCTTATCGTGGCGGGGTCGGGGCGCCGGTCGTGCGGGACCAGATGCACGACGGCCGAGGCCACCTTGGGCGGCGGGGTGAAGGCGGCGGCGGGC
>NZ_JBQVNM010000100.1:0-6836 GCF_052436175.1 Brevundimonas sp.
CCCCGTGCGGCCGCTCCGTCGGCGCGCCGTCCTACGCCCCGTCCAGCGGCGACCAGGCCGGCGGCGAACCGACCGGCGGCCTCGTCATCGACGCCCGCCGCCAGCGGCCCGCAGCCCTATCAGGCGGGAAGCGCGGCTTCGACGGCGCCGGCGGCCTCCACCCCGGCGCCCCGCCAGTCGGTTCAGTAGGGCAGACGTCCGACCTCAGTCGAAGATGTCGAAGATCGAGTCCCGCTTCTTGCGCTTGCGATAGAAGTCGTCGTCGTCGCGACGGTAACGCTCCCGATCGTCAGACCGATGATGGTCCGGCCTTTGGCTCCAGGGCTGCGACTGGGGCTGGGGCGGGGGCGGGGGCGCATAGGTCGGCTGGACGGGAGCCGTGGCGCGCCCCTCGGCGTTCGCCGCATCCATCAGCTTTTCAAGCTCGCCGCGATCCAGCCAGACGCCCCGGCAGCTCGGGCACATGTCGAACTGGACGCCGGAGCGTTCCAGCGTCTGCATCGCGGCGTTGTCGTTGGGGCACATCAATAGGGGCATTAGGGTCCTCGGGTTGATAGGCGCGTCGACGCCCGGAAGCGGGGAGGAGGCCGCCGGGCGCCGACGCATCGGATGCGGTCGCATCCGTGACGATCCGACATCGCGTCATCGCCGGGGGGAATGGCGACGACGCCAGAGGGGCCCGCATCGTCGTCCAGATGTGCGAAGGCCGCGCACCTGGTGCAAGTGGACGGGTTGTCGCGCCCGGTCGCAAGGGGCTATGGAGCCGGCTCGCTGCGATAAGAGTCTCCGCCATGTCCGACGCCCTGCCTGACCGCCTTTCGGTTGATCCCGACAGCCCCTTCCACGACGCCGAACTGCTGCAACGCGGCATCGGCATCCGCTTCAAGGGCGAGGAGAAGACCAATGTCGAGGAATACTGTGTCTCCGAGGGCTGGGTGCGTCTCGCCGTCGGCAATCGCGTGGATCGTCGCGGCAAGGCCCTGACCATCAAGATGCAGGGGCCGGTCGAGCCCTATATCAAGGGTGACGGCGAGGGCTGATCGGGCCTAGAAGACGGACTTCCGTTCGAGTCTTTCGAGGTCGCCGTGGTTCGCTCCGTCCGTCTTGCTTCCCTCCTGTCGGCCGGCGTCTGCGCCCTGGCCGTCCTCGGCGCCGGCGCGGCCCAGGCCCAGAGCGCCGGGGCCATCCGCGCGGCGGAACAACTGCGCGACCAGGCGCTGCAGTCCAATATCGCCCTCGACTACGTCACCCAGCTGACCACCCGCTTCGGCGCCCGCCCGGCGGGGTCGCCTTCGGAACAGGCCGCCGCCGCCTGGGCGGCCGACTACATGCGCGCCCAAGGCTTCAAGAACGTCCGCATTCAGGAGTTTCCGCTCGTCGGCTGGGAGCGGGGCGAGGAGAGCGCCACCCTGCTGGGCGCGAACCCGCAGCATCTGGTCGTCGCGGCCCTCGGCCATTCGGTCGCCACGCCGGCCGCCGGGGTCGAGGGCGAGGTCGTCCGCTTCCGCACTCTGGAAGAGCTTCAGGCCGTTCCCGACGGGTCGCTGCGCGGCAAGATCGCCTATGTCGACGCCGGCCAGTTGATCCCCATGCAGGACGGCTCCGGCTACGGCCCCCTGACCCGCATTCGCGGCGCCGGTCCGGGCGTGGCGGCGCAGAAGGGGGCGGCGGCCTTCATCATGCGGTCCGTCGGCTCGGACATGCACCGCATGCCCCACACCGGCACCACCCGCTACATCGATGGCAAGGTGCCACTGCCCGGCTTCGCCCTGTCCGGGCCCGACGCCAGCCAGCTCAGCCGCCTGATGGATATGGGTGAGAAGCCGCGCCTGCGCCTGACCTCCACCGCCCATACCTATGAGACCAAATCCCAGAACGTCATCGGTGATCTGCCGGGCCGGACCCATCCGGAACAGGTGATCGTCCTGGGCTCGCACATGGACAGCTGGGATCTGGGCACCGGCGCCATCGACGACGGGGCAGGGGGCGCCATCACCCTCGCCGCCGCCAAGCTGATGATGGAGCGGGGCGCCCCGGCCCGCACCGTCCGCGTGATCCTGTACGGTTCGGAAGAGGTGGCCCAGCCGACCAACACCGGCAACGGCGGCGGCGCCTATCTGCGCAGCCTCAGCCCCGACGAGCTGAAGAACCACGTCTTCACCGGAGAGAGCGACTTCGGCGCCGACCGCGTCTACGCCTTCGGATTGCCGGTCGGTGCGCAAGGGTCGGACTTCGCCAAGGCCGCGGCGCGGGTGCTTTATCCCATCGGCGTCCTGCCGTCGCCGGACCCGGAACTGCACGGCGGCGCCGACATCGGCCCCATCGTCGAGGCCGGGGTTCCAGTCTTCGGCCTGAACCAGGACGGAACCCGCTATTTCGACCTGCACCACACGGCCGACGACACCCTGGACAAGATCGACCCGAAACAGCTGAGCCAGAACGTCGCCGCCTGGACCGCTCTGGTCTGGCTGGCCGCCGACAGCGACGTCGATTTCCGCGCCATGCGGCCCGCCGCGACGGCGGGGCGCTGATCCCCATGCGAGCGTGGCGAAACTGGTAGACGCAGCAGACTTAAAATCTGTCGACTTCGGTCTTGCGGGTTCGATCCCCGCCGCTCGCACCATTCCCGCCGTCTGAAGGCGCATCCAAACGGCCAGGCTGCGCGTAGTCTTCGCACCGGCCCTTCAGGGGCGCCATGTGAGGCGACGACATGCGGGTTCAGAGCCAGCCCACGGAAACGGGACTCGCGCCCGGCGCGTTCAAGGCCGCCTTTCTGGCCCTTGTCGCCGCCGTCTTCATCGGCTGGCCCGGTCTGGCCTCGGCCCAGGCGCCGGAGCCGCGCCAGACCCTGAACCTCGAACGGTTCATGGGCCGCTGGCATGAGATCCTGCGCACGCCGAACGACCATCAGCGCGACTGCTGGGCGGCCAGCCAGGTCTGGGCCCAGACGGCGCCGGGCCGGTTTTCGATTTCCCAGACCTGCCATCGCGGATCGCGCACCGGCCCGGTGCGCCGCATCAACACCAGCGCCCGCGTCACCGACACCCGCACCAACGCCAAGTTCGAGGCCAGCTTCTTCGGCGGGCTGATCCGCCAGCGCTACTGGGTCATCGACATCGCGCCCGACTACAGCTGGATGATCGCCACGACGGCCGACGGCAAGTTCCCGGCCCTGCTGTCGCGCAGCCCAACCATGTCCGCCGCCCAGCGTCAGCAACTGACGGCCCGGATGGGGCAACTCGGCCTGCCGACGGCCCAGCTCGAGCCGTCGGGCGGGTGAGGCGTCCCCTTCGTTTTCTCTTTCGTTTCAGGAGCCTTGCGTGAGTTTGATCGCCAATAGCGTGAACCGGCTGCAGGATGCGCCCTTCCCCGATTTCGTCACGCGCCCGGCCATCGCCCTGCTGGTCGCCAATGCGCGTCGGCGGCTGGATCGGTCGCCGGACTTCGCCGAGGCGGATTTTGCGCGCGAAATGGCGGAGCGTCCCGTGGCCGAGCACACCGACGCCGCCAATCAGCAGCATTACGAACTGCCCGCGCGCTTCTTCGAACTGTGCCTCGGCCCGCACCGCAAGTATTCGAGCTGCTACTTCCCCACGCCGGACGCGACCCTGGAGCAGGCCGAGGCGGCCGCCCTGCGTCTCACCTGTGATCATGCGGACCTGCAGGACGGCCAGGACGTGCTGGAGCTCGGCTGCGGCTGGGGCTCGCTGTCGCTGTGGATGGCCGAGCGCTATCCTGCGTCCCGGATCACCTCGGTGTCGAACTCCCGCAGCCAGAAGGCCGAGATCGACGCCCTGGCGCAGGCGAGGGGACTGACGAACCTGGAGGTCGTCACCGCCGACATGAACGTCTTCCAGACCGACCGGACCTTCGACCGGATCGTTTCGGTGGAGATGTTAGAGCACATGGCCAACTGGCGCGCCCTGCTGACCCGCGCCCGCGGGTGGCTCCGCCCGGACGGCCGGATGTTCATCCATGTCTTCAGCCACATCAACGCGCCCTATCGGTTCGAGGTCTCGGATGACAGCGACTTCATCGCCCAGCACTTCTTCACCGGCGGGGTCATGCCCAGCCACGGCCTGATGCATCAGTATGCCGACCTGTTCGAGGTCGAGCAGGACTGGCGCTGGAGCGGAAAACACTATCAGCGCACGGCCGACCTCTGGCTGGAGAATTTCGACCGCAACGAGGACGAGATCCGCACCCTGATGACCGAGGTCTACGGCGACGACCATGCCCTGTGGATGCGGCGCTGGCGGCGGTTCTTCATGGCGACGGCCGGCCTGTTCGGCGACAGCGGCGGCGAGGTTTGGGGCGTGAGCCATTATCGGATGAGGCGGAGCGGGCAATGATCAAGATAATCTCGGCCTACGGCTTTTCAGCCGTGGCCTTTCTGGCGATCGATGCGGTCTGGCTGACGCTCGTGGGGCCGAAGCTGTATCGACCGATCCTCGGCGACCTGCTGGCGGACAAGGTCAACTTCACCGCCGCCGTGGCCTTCTACCTGATCTACATTGCGGGCATCACGGCCCTGGTGACCCTGCCGGCCCTTCGCGACGCCTCATGGAAGGCGGCGGCGATCAACGGCGCCATCCTCGGCTTCGTGGCCTATGCCACCTATGACCTGACCAATCAGGCGACGCTGCGGACCTGGAGCACGACGATCACCGTGGCGGACATCGCCTGGGGGACGATCTTGACCTGCGGCGCGGCCCTGGCCGGCTATTTCGGCACACGCCTGTTGGTGAAATAGGCCCGAGACTGGGCTTGGGCGTCGCGAAACATGGAATCAGCGCCTAGATTGGGCGTCATGACCCAGTCTCCTCGCTCTGTCCGCCTCGCCATCATCGGTTCCGGCCCCGCCGGCTGGACCGCCGCCATCTATGCGGCCCGCGCCCTGCTGAATCCGGTGATCATCGCCGGCCTCCAGCCGGGCGGCCAGCTGACCATCACCACCGACGTCGAGAACTATCCCGGCTTCGCCGAGGTGATTCAGGGGCCCTGGCTGATGGAGCAGATGAAGGCCCAGGCCGAACACGTCGGGACCGAGGTCATCGAAGATATCGTCGTCTCCGCCGACCTGTCCCAGCGCCCTTTCCGGCTGAAGCTGGATTCGGGCGCCGAGATGCTGGCCGAGACAGTCATCATCTCCACCGGCGCCCAGGCCAAATGGCTGGGGCTGGAGAGCGAGCAGAAATACCAGGGCTTCGGCGTTTCGGCCTGCGCGACCTGCGACGGCTTCTTCTATCGCGGCAAGACCGTCATCGTCGTCGGCGGCGGCAACACCGCCGTCGAGGAAGCGCTGTTCCTGACCAACTTCGCGTCGAAGGTCGTGGTGGTCCACCGCAAGGACGAGTTCCGGGCCGAGAAGATCCTGCAGGACCGGCTGTTCGCCAATCCCAAGGTCGAGGTGGTCTGGGACCACGCGGTCGAGGAAATCCTCGGCCAGTCGGACGGGATCAGCTCCAACGTCACCGGCGTCCGGGTCGCCAACGTCAAGACGGGCGCGACCCAGGAGATCGCCGCCGACGGCGTCTTCATCGCCATCGGCCATGCGCCCTCGTCGGAGCTGTTCCAGGGGCAGCTTGAGACGAAGCAGGGCGGCTATCTGGTGGTCAAGCCCGGCTCGACCGCGACCAATATCGAAGGGGTCTACGCCGCCGGCGACGTGACCGACGACATCTATCGCCAGGCGGTGACCGCCGCCGGCATGGGCTGTATGGCGGCGCTGGACGCGGTCCGCTTCCTCGCCGAACAGGATCACAAGGCCGAAGGCCACCCGATCAGCCACCACGAGGCCGAGAAGATCGGCGCCTGGTAGGCAGGGCGCTTCCTGGGACTGTCATCGTCCCGCAACGCTCGGAGCCTAAGGCCGGGCGAAGGCTACTGTGTTCCGGAGTTCGCTGGTGAAGTCGTTCAAATCCGCCGTGATCGCCGGTGCGGCGTCGGTCCTGTTCGCTGCGTCCGGCGTGTCGGCCCAGACGGCTAACGATGCTGGGCCCCGGGCGGAGGCGGCCGCGCCGTCATTGATCGTCACCGTCGTGGTGGATCAGTTCAGCGCCAATCTCTTCAACCAGTACCGCAGCCGCTACACCGGCGGTCTGCGTCGGCTGGCGGACCAGGGGCTGGTCTCGACCAACGGCTATCAAACCCACGGCCTGACGGAGACCTGCCCGGGGCACTCGACCGTCCTGACCGGCCGCCATCCGACCGGAACCGGCATTCCCGCCAATGACTGGATCGATCCGGCGACGGGCCATGAGGTCTATTGCCTCGCCGCGCCGCAGAACACCCTGGCCCACGGCAGAATCACCGATAACGGCCCCGTCGGTCCCGGCCAGCTTCAGGCGACCGCGGTCCCGGACTGGCTGAAGTCGGTCAGCCCGCAGAGCCGCATCTTCGCCGTCTCGGGCAAGGATCGCGGGGCGATCAATCTGAACGGTCACAGGGGCGACGGCGCCTACTGGTTCACCGACGGCTTCGGCCTGACCACCTATGTCGAGCCGGGCCAGACGGCCGAGGCGCGCCTGGCGCCCGTGGCGGCGTTCAACACCCGCTTCCGCACCGCCATGGCGGCCACCGGCGAGACCGCGCCGCGTCTCTGGACGGGCGGCTGGGCGCAATGCCAGGCGCTGACGGCGGACTGGCGTATCCGGGATCAGGTCTTCCATTCGACCGTGCCGCCGACCCGTCCGAAGTTCGACGACTCGCCTCTGCTGGACGAGGAAACGCTCGACGCCGCCGCCTTCTTGCTGGAAACCCAGCAACTGGGCCGCCGGGGCGTGACGGACATGCTGGGCGTCAGCCTGTCGGCCACCGACCGCATCGGCCACGCC
>NZ_JBQVNM010000101.1:0-6063 GCF_052436175.1 Brevundimonas sp.
GCCCTGTCCAACTTCGTGCGCGATCTGGACCGCTGGCGCGGCATGGCCGCCCACCTGCCCCACTGGGAGCTGACCGAGACCCTGCTGGAGGAGAGCGGCTACACCGACATGCAGAAGGCCGACCGGACCTCGGGCCAGACGCGGCTCGACAACCTGAAAGAGCTCACACAGTCGATGCAGCAGTTCGAGACGCTGCAGGCCTATCTGGAGCATGTCTCCCTGGTCATGGACCTGGATCGCGGCGAGGCCGGGGACGACGCGGTTCAGATCATGACGCTGCACGGCGCCAAGGGGCTGGAGTTCCCGCTGGTCTTCCTGCCGGGCTGGGAGGAAGGCGTCTTCCCCAGCCAGCGCAGCATCGACGAGAAGGGCGAGAAGGGCCTCGAGGAGGAACGCCGCCTGGCCTATGTCGGCGTCACCCGGGCCAAGCAGGACGCGCGGATTTCCTTCGCCGCCAATCGTCTGGTCTACGGCCGATGGACCTCGCAACTGCCCAGCCGCTTCGTCGATGAACTGCCGCTGGCCCACGTCGAGGCCCAGTCGGACACCGGCTATTACGGCGCCTCGCAGGGCATGAAGGAGGCCAAGTCGCGCTGGGATGACGCGCCGTCCTTCGGCAGCGGTTACTCCTCCCCCGGCTGGAAACGGGCCCAGACCCACACCGCCGCCGCCACGCCCCGCCCCACCCACGCCCGCCGCGCCGTCATCGAGGGCGAAGGCCGCCTCGTCGCCACCGCCGACCCGAAGGCCGGGTCCGGCTGGAAGAAGGGCGAACGGGTCTTCCACCAGAAGTTCGGCTATGGCGCCGTGCGGGTGATCGAAGGCAACAAGCTGCTGATCGACTTCGAGAAGGCGGGCGAGAAACGGGTGATCGATACGTTCGTGGAGAAGGCGGAATGAGCGCCCTCTCGCATGAGTTTCAAAGTTGCGGCATGATCCGGGAATGGCCGACGGTGCTCTGACCCTCACGCTCAACGACTATACCGCCGCCAAGATCGCCGAGCGGGCGACAGCCATGGGCATCGCTCCGGAAGCCCTTGCGGCGATGGTGCTGGATGCGCGATTCTTTGACTACGACGACTTCACCTGGATCAATGGCGATCCTCGTGACGAAGACGCCGCCGACCACGACCTTCAGGAGGAAGGCCGTCCCTGGAGCGAAGTCCGGCCCGAATTCATGGCGCTGATCGACAAGACATTCGGCAAGCCCGGATGAAGGTCATCCTGTCGCCTCGGGCCGAACTCGATTTCGAGGCCCAGGTGAAATGGTTACAGCTCCATTCTCCAGAAGCCGGCAGAGCCGCTTCCATCCGCATTGTCGAGGTGATCGACCTGCTGTCCGACTTTCCTGACATCGGTCTCTCGGTTCGTGGGACCATTCGCGAAAAACACGTTCAGTTCGGACGCGACGGCTTTGTGATCCGCTACCGACGCACAAGTCGTCAGGTGACGATCCTGCGCATCTTTCACAGCCGTCAGGATCGCTGAGCGCGCAGTCCCTCCCACGCCGCGAGGGCGATCAGGACCGCAGACGACGACAGGCTCAGCGTCAGCGGCGAGAGGACCTGCCAGCCGAACGCCAAACCGATCAGCGCCACACAACCCATCAACCGCGCCACGCTCCAGCGGCCCCAGACGGCGAATATGGCCAGGGAGCTGCCGAACAGGAACAGCAGCGGCCCGCCCAGGATGGCGGCGGCGACATGGGGCTCCGCATGGCCCAGTGGGTGGGCCAGGACGAACTCGTCGCCGACGGCCGCCAGAATGATCCCGGCGATGACCACGATGGGGGCGTAAGTGTAGGCCCGGCGGGCGATGGCGCCGACATCGGCGGCATGGGCGAAATGCTCGGACGCGGCTTCGTGCGCCCGGCCGAAGAACAGCCACCACATGGCCACGCAGGTCACGAAGGACGAGGCCAGAGCCCAGACGTGGGGCGCGGTCCATTCCAGCTCGGCGAAGGTCGCGCCGGTGACCATCAGGGTCTCGCCCAGGCAGATGATGATGAACAGGCCGACCCGTTCGGCCAGATGGGCGCCCTCGACGGTCCAGTCGGCCGTAACGGCCTTGCCGAGACCCGGGACGCGGAAGCCCATCGCCGGGGCGGCGTAATCGACGGCAAGGGCCGCCAGCCACCACCACAGCCGGTCGTGCGGATCCGCCAGTCCGCCCGCGATCCAGAGCACGCCCGCGACCGAAGACCAGATCAGGATGCGCTGGAAGTTGCGGGTCAGGCCGGGGTCGCTGCGGACGCACCACAGCATGAACAGGCTGCGCCCGACCTGGATCGCCACATAGGCGGCGGCGAAGACCAGGCCACGCGCGTCGAACGCCTCCGGTATCGCCATGGCCATGACCAGACCGCCAGCCATGATGGCGAAGATCATCAGCCGGACCGGCGTCGTCTCGACATCGACCCAGTTGGTCACCCAGCTGGTGTAGTTCCAGCTCCACCACACGGCCATCAGCAGCATCAGGGATTCCAGCGCCCCCAGGGGCGTCGGATGGTGGATCAGCAGGTGACTGACCTGGGTGATGGCGAAGACGAAGACCAGATCGAAGAACAGCTCGACGAACCCGACGCGCGCATGTTCACCCGCACGACGCTCGCGCAACAACGATCCGACCATACCCGACCCCAACCCTTCCTTAAGCGACTCTGTTCATGGTGGCGCCGTGTCCCTTGCTCGTCCAGAGGTTGCGCTCGACGAACCGGCTCCACCCTGGTGGGAGCAGGCGATCGTCGTCGTCATCATCGTGCTGCTGACGGGCGCCCTGGTCGGGCCGATCTTGGCGCCGACGCAGGAAGAGACCCCGATCCTGAGGATGATGTGGCTGCCGGTCTATGCGGCGACGATGGGTCTGCTGCTGTTCCGCGCCGATCGCATCTGGCGCGCCTGGCCCGCCTTCCTGCTGCTGGGGATCATGGTGATCCACGCCTATGCGTCGAAATACTGGTCGATCGACCCGGGCGTGACCACACGGCGGACCATCGCCCTGGCTCTATCGAGCGTCTTCGCCCTCTATCTGGGCGCGAGGTTCAAGGGGCCGCATCTGCCGAGGGTGCTGATGATCTCCTGCCTGCTGATGGGGCTGGGCAGTCTGGTGATGGTCTTCGCCTTTCCCGCCATCGGGGTGCACCAGTACGACAACGCCGGCCTGTGGCGCGGTCTCTGGTATGAAAAGAACCAGATGGGGGTCGTGATGGTGGCGGGGGTGATCGCCGCCGCAGCCTGTCTCGCCTCGGCCGACAACACCCGTGTCAGCCTGTCGATGATCGTGGCGGCTCTGACGGTCGCTGTGTGCGGGCTTCTGGTGCTGGCGACCCAGTCCAAAACCTCCCTGCTGTGCATGATCGTGGGCGTCGGGCTGATCGGCGGACTGTGGGCCATGCGGCGCGGCGGAGCGGCCTTCTCCGTGGTCTGCCTCTGGCTCGGCGTCGTTCTGGGCGCCTTCATCCTCTATCTGGTCATCACCGAGCCGGCGGTCATCCTGAAGGCGCTCGGCAAGGACCCGTCCCTGACCGGCCGGACCGACATCTGGGCCGCCCTGATGCGCAAGGTGGCGGAGAAGCCCTGGACCGGCTTCGGTTATCAGGCCTTCTGGGGGCGGACGTCGGTCCCGGCGATGTGGATCCGGCAGGAGACCCAGTGGCCGGTGCCCTCGGCCCACAACGGCTGGATCGACCTTTTGGTGCAATTGGGCTGGCCGGGCGCGATCCTCGTCGGCTTCACTATGACCCTGACCTTCGTGATGCTGCTGGCGCGGATCGGGGGCGCCGGGGCGCGCGAAGGCTATTTCAACCTGGCCTATTTCGCGGTCTTCCTGCTGCTTAGCCTGTCGGAAAGCGTGCTGCTGACCAACGCCAACCTGCCGTGGACCCTGTTGCTCGCGGCCCTGGCGCGCGGCTTCCTGCCCGATCCACAGCCGGCTCGGGTCGCCGGGACGAGCGAGCTTGCCCGCACCCGACGCGGGGGCTACCTGACGCGGTCCCGAATCGCCTCAGACTATGATCATGGCTCAGCCCGCCCCTTCCCTGTTCGACGACGCGCCCGAGCCTGAACGCCCGGCCGGCACGCCCGCGCCAGCTCCCGTTCAGGTTCAGGCGCCGGCCGCCCCTCCCGCGCCCGCCCCCCGAAGCGCGCCTGAAACCCCGGCGTCCCCCGGCGGATATTCGGCTTCGTCCATCGAAGTGCTGGAGGGGCTGGAGCCCGTCCGCAAACGCCCCGGCATGTATATCGGCGGCACGGACGAACGGGCCCTGCACCACCTGTTCGCCGAGGTGCTCGACAACGCCATGGACGAGGCCGTGGCCCGCCACGCCAGGGTCATCAAGGTCGATCTGGACGCCGACGGCTTCCTGTCGGTGTTCGACGACGGGCGCGGCATCCCCGTTGATCCCCACCCCAAACACCCCGGCAAGTCGGCGCTGGAAGTCGTCATGACCGTGCTGCACTCGGGCGGCAAATTCTCGGGCAAGGCCTATGAGACGTCCGGCGGCCTGCACGGCGTCGGGGTCTCGGTCGTGAACGCCCTGTCGGATCATCTCGACGTGACGGTCTGGCGCGACGGGTTCGAGTGGAAGCAGTCGTTCAGCCGGGGCCATGTCCTGGCGCCGATCCAGCAGGTCCAGCCGTCGAAGAAGCACGGCACCCTGATCCGTTTCCATCCAGACCACGAGATCTTCGGCGTGGGGGCGGCGTTCAAGCCGGCCCGCCTGTTCCGCATGGCGCGGTCCAAGGCCTATCTGTTCCGCGGGGTCGAGATCAAATGGACCTGCGCGGCCGAGCGCATCACCGACGCGACCCCGACCGAGGCGGTGCTGCACTTCCCCGGCGGTCTGGCCGACGCCCTGGCCGAGCGGATCGGCGATCAGGAGATGGTCACCCCCGCCTTCACCGGCCGGGTCGAGCGCAAGGGCGAAGCCGGCGCGGTCGAGTGGGCCGTGACCTGGTCGCCCATCGGCTTCGGCGAGGCCGACGGCTTCGTCCAGTCCTATTGCAACACCGTCTCGACCCCCGACGGCGGCACCCATGAGGCGGGCTTCCGTGCGGCCCTGGTCAAGGGGCTGAAGTCCTATGGCGAGCTGACCAACGAGAAGCGCGCCGGGCTGATCACGGCCGAGGACGTCATCGCCAACGCCGGCGCGATGATCTCGGTCTTCATTCGCAACCCGGAGTTCCAGGGCCAGACCAAGGACCGGCTGTCCTCGCCGGAAGGACAACGACTGGTCGAACAACTGCTGCGTGACCCGCTGGATCACTGGCTGACCGAAAGCCCGAAACAGGCCAACACCCTGCTGGGCTTCGTCATCGACCGGGCCGAGGACCGGCTGCGCCGTCGCAAGGACAAGGAGGTCCAGCGGGCCGCCGCCACGCGCAAGCTGCGCCTGCCCGGCAAGCTATCGGACTGTTCGCGCCAGTCGTCGGACGGCACCGAACTGTTCATCGTCGAGGGCGATTCGGCCGGCGGCTCGGCCAAGCAGGCGCGCGACCGGACGGTGCAGGCCATCCTGCCCCTGCGCGGCAAGATCCTGAACGTCGCCTCGGCCACGGCGGACAAGCTGCGCCAGAACGTCGAACTGTCGGATCTGACCCTGGCCCTGGGCGTGACGCCGGGACCGCGCTTCAACATCGACGACCTGCGCTATGAGCGGATCGTCATCATGACCGACGCCGACGTGGACGGCGCCCACATCGCGGCCCTGCTGATCACCTTCTTCTACCGCTCCATGCCTGAGGTGATCCGTCAGGGTCGGCTGTTCATGGCCCTGCCGCCGCTCTACCGCATCTCGGCGGGCGCCCTGTCGGAATATGCGCGGGACGACGCCCACCGCGAGGAACTGCTGGCCACCACTTTCAAGGGCAAGAAGGTCGAGATCGGGCGGTTCAAGGGTCTGGGCGAGATGATGGCGTCCCAGCTCAAGGAAACCACCATGGATCCGAAGAAGCGGACCCTGGCCAAGGTCACGCTGCCCGCATCGGAAGACGACATCGAGGATCTGGTCGAGCGTCTGATGGGCAAGAAGGCCGAGGCGCGCTTCCGCTTCATCCAGGACAACGC
>NZ_JBQVNM010000102.1:0-5545 GCF_052436175.1 Brevundimonas sp.
CGGCCGGCCGGGGCGCCGCGCGCCGGGGCGCGGGAGGTCGCGCGGGCGCCGTCTCTGGCGAGGCGGTCCCGGAGGGCGCGACTGGGGCGGGGGCGGGCTGGGTGCGGCCGGATCCGGCCAGCAGGAAGGCGAGGGCGCTGGCGCTCACGCCAAGGACGGCGGCCAGCAGCACAGTGGATCGTTTCACCCGTTCTCTTCTCCGGTCGCGGGGTCGGTTTCGGTCTCGCCGGAATTGCTGCTGCCTTCGGCGCCGGGCGGTTCGGTGGCCGGGCGCGGCGGCTCGCCGGGTCGGGCGGGCGTGCGCTGGTTCTCGGTCTCGGTCTGGCGATCTTTGGGGCGGTCGGTCATCGGGCGGTTCCCTGATTATCCATGCGAAGGCGCCCTGCGGCAACGTCTCATCCTGTGGGTCGGGTTCCGGAAAGCTATCGTTCACCATCCGGCTAAACCGTACCGAAAGGGCGCAGCGGCCAGACTGGGGCGAACGGGCGTGACAGCGCCGCATGCATGGGGCCCGCGGGCATGGGACGACCGGTCGACGTCGAGATCATCAGCACGGACGCCCTGACCGAGGCGCATGTCGCCGCCTGGCGCGCCATGATCGCGGCCAATCCCGCCTTGGCCAGCCCCTATTTCCGGCCCGAGTTCACTCAGGTCGCCGGTTCGATCAGCCCCGATGCGGCCGTCGCTGTCTTCCGCCGCGACGGTGAGGTCGTGGGCTTCTTCCCGCACCAGATGCGCGGCGGCACCATCCAGCCCCTGGCGGCGCCGATGAACGACTATCACGGCGTCATCTCCCGCCCCGGCGAGGGGCCCTGCCTGGAACAGGTCGCCTGGTCGCTTGACGCGCCCCGACTGCGGGTCGGGGCCTGGGTCGGTGAGGCCCAGGAAGGCGAGGACCGCGAGACCCTGATGGTCTCCATGCCCGACGGCGGTTACGCCCCCTGGTATGAGGAACGCCGCAAGACCTGGGGCAAGTACTACAAGGATAAGGAGCGGGCCCGCCGCAGCCTGGAGGCTGAACTGGGCCCCATCCGCGTCGAACGCGGCCTGCGCGACCCGGCCCTGCTGGACCGCCTGATCGACCTGAAGCGGGACCAGTATCGCCGTACCGGGCGGCACGACATCTTCGAATGCGGCTGGACGCGCGACCTGCTCCACGCCCTGCTCCAGACGCGGGGCGAGGACGACTTCGGCGCCTCGATGGCGGCCATGTGGGCGGGCGGAAAGCTGGTGGCGGTGGAGTATTCGCTGCACGCCGGCGGGCGCTACCACTTCTGGTTCCCGGTCTATGAGCCCGGGCTGGCGCGGTGTTCGCCGGGCATTCTTTTGACCCTGGACACCATGCGGCTGGCCTCGGAGGAGGGCTATCGGGTCTTCGACTTCGGCTTCGGCGGCGAGGGCTACAAAAAGTACTTCTGCAACGCCAACCAGACGGTGCGCGAGGCGGTCGTGATGCGGCCCGGGCTGGCGGCGACGGTCAGCGATGCGGCGGTCGATCTGCTCAATCGGGCGGGCAAGCAGAGGGGCGAACGTCTGCGCGCCAGCATGCGGCGGCGCTGGGCCGCCATCGAGGCGTGCGAGACGACGCGCGCCAACCGCTTCCTCGGCGCCGTCGGCGCCGCCCAGGTCGCCTTCGCCAGGGGCCGCGAGCGCGCGGCCGCCCGCCTGTCCGATCCGGCGGTCAGTGGTTGAGGGATCAAGGATGAGCCTGAAACACACGGCCCCGCGCCGCACCCGCTATCCCGGCCCGATCGCGGAGGCCCGCGTCCACGCCCACGACCTGGTCGAGCGCGGATTCGCGACCGACGAAGCGCTCGCCGAAGTCCTGCATCGCTATCCGGCCGACCTGTTCGACATCAACCTCTATGACTACGACGACGAGGGTCAGGTCTCGCTCCGGACCGGGGCGCGCGGCTCCCTGTCGGGCGACCAGTTGCTGGCGGCGATCCAGGCCGGGCGGCTGTGGGTCAATCTGCGCGACGCCTCGGCCGGCTGTCCCGAGTTGTGGGCGGCGGCGATGGGCGAGTTCCGGCGCATCCAGGCGACCTATCCCGGCATGCGGGCGGTGACCAATGCGGGTCAGCTCATCATCTCCTCGCCGGCGGCCAAGGTGCCCTATCATTTCGACGCGGCGGGGGTGGTGCTGTTCCACCTGCGCGGCAAGAAGCGGATCTTCGTCTATCCGGGCGACGAGACTCACCTGCCCGAACGCAATATGGAACAGGTGGTCGCGCGCCAGACGACCGAGGAACTGCCCTATACCCGCGCCTTCGAGGCCGACGCCCACGTGGTCGATCTGGAGCCGGGGCAGGCCCTGACCTGGCCCCTCTATGCGCCCCACCGGGTGGAGAACCTGGACCGGTTCTGCGTCTCCCTGTCGATGGACTTCCAGACCTGGTCGTCGCGCATCCGCAACGGCGCCCTCTACACCAACGCCGTCATCCGCAGCCGGGGCGGTTCCCCGCGCTTCACTGACGGCATGAGCCCGCCGGAGCTGGCCGCGCGCTGGGCGGCGTCCCTGGCGCTGAAGCGGGTCGGCGGGCTGAAGAGCCGTATCGCGAACTTCGAGCGTGACTTCGAGCCCGAGGTCGGGGCGGCCGACGGCGCGGGCCGACTGCGCGCCTGAGTCGTCGATATCCGGCAGGGAATTCGACGACGCACTCATGGCGACATGGAATACGCCTCGCGAGGAATTCGACGACATCGACGACCGGCGTTTCATGAATTCGAAGTCATGACCTCGAGTTAAAATGACTTGGCGCGGCCGGGGCTGCACCTTCTCTCCATAGCCGGAGAGGAAACCCGCCATGAAAACCATCGTGCTGACCGCCGCCGTCGTCGCCGTTCTGGCCGCCGCCGCCGCCGCATCGCCCGCCGCAGCCCAGACCTTCGACAGCCGCTCGGTCGAGATCAGGGACGCCGTCGCCCGCGTTGTCGTCATCGTCGAGGACCGCCGCGACGTCAGCGTCGAGGTCGAGCCCGGCGCCGCCGGCCTGCCCGGCCTCCAGATCCGTCGTATCGGCGACCGGGTCGTGATCGACGGCGGCCTGCGCAACCAGATCCGCGACTGCCATTCCGGCGCGGCCTATGCGCGTCAGCCCGGTGACGGGGCCTGGGTCGAGGTGCGCAATCGCGGCCGGGTCGAGATGCGCAACGCCAGTTTGATCGTCATCCGTTCGCCGCGCGATGTGGATGTCTCGGCGGGCTCGGCCGTCTTTGGCTCGGTGGGGCCGGGCGCCGCGTCCATCGAACTGGGCGCGGGCGGTTGCGGCGACTGGACGGTGGCCAATACGAGCGGAGCCATGGAGTTGAATGTCGGGGGCTCAGGGACCATTCGGGCAGGCACGTCTCGTCGTCTGGAGGCCAATGTCGGCGGCTCGGGCGATATTGTCGCGGGCGCCACAGGCGATCTGGACGCCAAGGTGGGCGGCTCGGGCTCCATCACCGTGGCGCGGGCGGACGGCGCGGCCGATCTCGCCATCGGCGGCTCGGGCGACATCCTCGTGCGGGGCGGGCGCGCGACCAGCCTGTCGGCGGCCATCGGCGGTTCCGGAGACATCGACTTCCGGGGCGAGGCGCGCGACGTGGACGTGGCGATCGCCGGCTCGGGCGACGTGCGTATCGCCCGCGCGACCGGAGACGTGAGCCGCGCGATCGTCGGTTCGGGCGAGGTCCATATCGGCCGCTGATCGCAGCGGCGGGCAGGGAAGGGCCGGCGGCGCAGGCTCCCGGCCCTGCCGGCTGTCAGGAAACGAAAGTGGCCCGGCGACTTCACACGCTCCACCCTGGCCGTCTCTGGAGGACGGACATGCGTGGATCGGGACTGTGGGGTGTGGCGGGCGTGGCGCTCGGCGTCGTCATCGGCGCGCCGGGTCTGGCGACGGCCGGGGAGACGCCGCCCGCCGGCTTCACCTGGTACGTCCTCAATGAGCTCAACGAATTCTATCTCGACATCGAGGATCCCACCAACCGGCCCGACCTGATCACCGAGGTTCCCGCCGGCGTGCTGGAGCCGGTCAATATCAATGACGACGGCGTGGCCGACTGGCTGATCAACTGGCCGGACGGCGCCCAGTTCTGCGGCACCGGCGGCTGCCGGCGCGCGATCTATGTCAGCGCCGACGGCGGCTACCGGCGGGTGTTCGACCGCCAGGCCTGGGACCTGACCATCGACAAGGTCGCCGGCGAGACGCGGATCGAGGCCTCCTTCCATCATCTGAACTGCACCCCGCAACGCGAGGACTGCCGCCTGGCCTGGGCCTGGGATCGCAAGACCGGCGCCCTTACCGAACGGCCCAGCCGCGACGGCCATCACATCCTGACCAGCCTCGACGGCCCACCGGTCGATCTGGGGGAGAAGGACGGCGAGCTCGTGCTGGCGGACAACACGCCTGACGCCCTCTATACCTTGTTTCAGAACGGGGCCCGGGTCTGCCCGGTCGCCGATCCTGGAGAGGTCGCACGCACCTCCTGGCCGGCGCTCCGCAGCCTGCCGGACCTGAACGGCGACGGCGTGCGCGACTGGATCATCGACGCCCCCGTCGCCTGCGGTCCCGAAGAGCCCGCCGCCTACGGCTATCAGGTCTGGGTGTCGGCCCCGGAGACCGGCGCTGGGCAGAACAGCTCTCGACGGGCGGGCAGGGTGACCCTGGCCTGGAGCGGACCGGTCGATCACTGGCCCCAGCTGGACATCGGCCAAACCCCCGCCCGGTTGATCGACACCCCCCCGTGCGACTATGGCGAAGCCTGTCCGGGAACGCCCCTGACATGGGATGCGGCCGAAGGCGTTTTCAGGCCCTAGTTTCTGGCGCTGGTTCAGCCTCCGCCACGGTTTCGTCGCTTGACGAAAACGGAATCGGAGGTCATAAGCCCCAACTCTTGTTGGACTGGCTGTGCGGGAAACCGCAGACGCAGTTCGCAGGAACGACCTAAGTCACTGTTCTTTGCAGCTTCTTGGGACTTCACGGCCTTCGCGGGGGACTGCGTGGGCCGATCGTTTTTGCGAAGTGCGTACCTGAAGGGGTTTCCCCTAAAGGCTCCGGTCTTTGAAATGGTTCACAGGACGCAGGTTCGCCTGCTTGGGAATAACAACCGATATGGATCAAAGCATCCGCATCAGGCTCAAGGCCCTCGATCACCGCGTCCTCGACTTTTCGACGCGCGAAATCGTCAATACGGCCAAGCGCACCGGCGCGACCGTTCGCGGTCCGATCCCGCTGCCGACCCTGATCGAAAAGTTCACCGTGAACCGCTCGCCGCACGTCGACAAGAAGTCGCGCGAGCAGTTTGAAATCCGCACGCACAAGCGTGTTCTCGACATCGTCGACCCCACCCCGCAGACCGTGGACGCGCTCATGAAGCTCGACCTGTCCGCCGGCGTGGACGTCGAGATCAAGATTTAACGAGAAAGAGGCGGGATCCGATGCGCACGGGCGTGATCGCCAAGAAGCTGGGCATGACCCGCGTGTTCGCCGAAGACGGCGCGCACGTTCCGGTCACTGTGCTCCAGCTCGACGACTGTCAGGTCGTCGGCCAACGCACTCAG
>NZ_JBQVNM010000103.1:0-5499 GCF_052436175.1 Brevundimonas sp.
ACGCCGACGTTGTCGCCCGCCTGACCCTGGTCCAGCAGCTTGCGGAACATTTCCACGCCCGTGCAGGTCGTCTTCTGGACCGGACGGATGCCGACGATCTCGACTTCCTCACCGACCTTGACGATGCCCTTCTCGACGCGACCCGTGACCACGGTGCCGCGGCCCGAGATCGAGAACACGTCTTCGACCGGCATCAGGAAGGGCAGGTCGACCGGACGCTCCGGCTGCGGGATGTAGGCGTCGACCGTCTCCATCAGCTTCAGCACCTGCTGCTCGCCGATTTCCGGGTTCACGCCGTCGGTGGCGGCCTTGGCCGAACCGGCGGTGATCGGAATGTCGTCGCCCGGGAACTGGTAGGAGCTCAGCAGCTCGCGGATTTCCATCTCCACCAGCTCGAGCAGCTCGGCGTCGTCGACCAGGTCGACCTTGTTCATGAAGACCACCAGGGCCGGCACGCCGACCTGACGGGCCAGCAGAATGTGCTCGCGGGTCTGGGGCATCGGGCCGTCGGCGGCCGACACCACCAGGATCGCGCCGTCCATCTGGGCGGCGCCGGTGATCATGTTCTTCACATAGTCGGCGTGGCCGGGGCAGTCGACGTGGGCGTAGTGACGGTTGGCCGTCTCATATTCCACGTGCGCGGTGTTGATCGTGATGCCGCGCGCCTTTTCTTCCGGCGCAGCGTCGATGTCCGCATAGGCCATCGCCTTGGCGCCGCCGGCCTTGGCCAGCGTCATCGTGATCGCCGCCGTCAGCGTCGTCTTGCCATGGTCAACGTGACCGATCGTGCCGATGTTGCAGTGCGGCTTGGTGCGTTCGAACTTTTCCTTGGCCATTCTCTTCTCTCCGTCCCCTGAGTTGAGGGGGCATATCCTAGATTTTCAGGGGTCCGGCGGACCCTGGGGCCCGCCGGGATGGGTTGGGGTTTAGGCGCTGTACTTCTTGATGACTTCGTCGGCGACGTGTTGCGGCACCGGCTCGTAGTGGTCGTACTGCATGGTGAACTGGGCGCGGCCCTGAGACATGCCGCGCAGGGTGTTCACATAGCCGAACATATTGGCCAGGGGCACGAAGGCGTTCACGACGGTGGCGTTGCCGCGCATGTCCTGACCCTGGATCATGCCGCGACGGCCGTTCAGGTCGCCGATGACCGAACCCAGATACTCCTCCGGGGTCACGACCTCGACGGCCATGATCGGCTCGAGCAGCTTGGGCGCACCCTTTTCCTTCAGCTCGCGGAAGGCGGCGCGGGCCGCGATTTCGAACGCCAGCACGCTGGAGTCGACGTCGTGGAACTTGCCGTCCGTCAGGGTCGCCTTGAAGTCGATCAGCGGGAAGCCGGCCAGCAGGCCGTTGTCCTTGGCCGACTGCAGGCCCTTTTCGACGCCCGGGATGTATTCCTTGGGCACCGCGCCGCCGACGATCGAGTTCTCGAACACGAAGCCCGAGCCCGGCTCGCCGGGTTCGAAGGTGATCATGACGCGGGCGAACTGGCCCGTACCGCCGGTCTGCTTCTTGTGGGTGTAGTCGATGTCGACCTTGCGGCCGAGCGATTCACGATAGGCGACCTGGGGCGCGCCGATGGTGGCCTCGACCTTGTAGGTGCGCTTCAGGATGTCGATCTTGATGTCCAGGTGAAGCTCGCCCATGCCCTTCAGGATGGTCTGGCCCGACTCATGGTCGGTCGAGACGGTGAAGGAGGGATCTTCCGACGCCAGCTTGGCCAGGGCGACGCCCAGCTTTTCCTGGTCGGCCTTGGTCTTGGGCTCGACCGAGATCTCGATCACCGGGGCCGGGAACTCCATCTTCTCGAGGATGACGGGCGACTTCAGGGGATCGCACAGGGTGTCGCCCGTGCGGGTTTCCTTCAGGCCGGCCAGGGCGACGATGTCGCCGGCGAAGGCTTCCTTGACGTCCTCGCGGTTGTTCGAGTGCATCTGAAGCATCCGGCCGACGCGCTCTTTCTTGTCGCGCGACGAGTTCAGCAGGCTCATGCCCGTTTCCATCTTGCCCGAATACAGGCGGCAGAAGGTCAGCGAGCCGACGAAGGGGTCGTCCATGATCTTGAAGGCCAGGACCGACAGGGGCTCGTCGTCGGACGCCTTGCGGACGACCGGCTCTTCGGTCTTGAAGTCGATGCCCGGGGTCGGCGGGATGTCCAGCGGCGACGGCAGGTAGTCGACGACGGCGTCCAGCAGGGTCTGCACGCCCTTGTTCTTGAAGGCCGAGCCGCAAAGGATCGGATAGAAGGCGCCGGTCAGAACCGCCTTGCGGATGCACTTCTTGATGACCTCTTCCGACGGCTCGTTGCCCTCGAGGTAGGCTTCCATCGCCTCGTCATCCAGCTCGACGGCGTTGTCGATCAGGTACTGGCGGGCCTCATTGGCCTTGTCGACCATGTCGGCGGGGATCGGCACGTCCTTGTAGGAGGCGCCCAGGCCGTCGTTGTCCCAGACGACGCCGGTCATGCGGACCAGATCGACCAGGCCCGACAGCGAGGATTCGGCGCCGATCGGCAGCTGGATCGGCACGGCCTTGGCGCCCAGACGGTCGCGGATCGACTCGACCGAGGCGTCGAAGTCGGCACCGATCTTGTCCATCTTGTTGACGTAGACGATGCGCGGAACCTTGTACTTGTCGGCCTGACGCCAGACGGTCTCGGTCTGCGGCTCGACGCCGGCGTTGCCGTCCAGCACGGTCACGGCGCCGTCGAGGACGCGCAGCGAACGCTCGACTTCAATGGTGAAGTCCACGTGTCCGGGGGTGTCGATGATGTTCAGGCGCTTGCCCTGCCAGAAGGCGGTCGTCGCGGCCGAAGTGATGGTGATGCCGCGCTCTTGTTCCTGGTCCATCCAGTCCATGGTGGCGGCGCCGTCGTGGACTTCGCCGATCTTGTGGGACTTGCCGGTGTAATACAGGATCCGCTCGGTCGTCGTCGTCTTGCCCGCATCGATGTGGGCCATGATGCCGAAGTTGCGGTAGTCCTCGAGCTTGTGAGTGCGGGCCATGAAAGCGTGCCTTGAAATGTGTTCAGGACGCGGACGGCGCCCTCGGAAAGTCAGTCTGTTCGGATAAGCGGGCGCGGGCGATTTAGCTGAAACCGCCCGCGCCGGATAGTCCTAGATAGTCATCGCAAGTGACGCTTTGAAGGCGTCCCCTGCAGGCCTTACCAGCGGTAGTGGCTGAAGGCGCGGTTCGCCTCGGCCATCTTGTGGGTGTCTTCGCGCTTCTTGACCGCGGTGCCGCGGTTGTTCGAGGCGTCCAGCAGCTCGGCGGCCAGCTTCTCGGTCATGGTGTTCTCGCCGCGCTTGCGGGCGGCGTTGACCAGCCAGCGGATGGCCAGGGCGCGACGACGGTCGGGGCGAACCTCGACCGGCACCTGATAGGTGGCGCCGCCGACGCGACGCGAACGGACTTCCACGGCCGGCTGGACGTTTTCCAGGGCAGTGTGGAAGGTGACGACGGCTTCGACGTCCTTCTTCTTGTCGGCCAGGATGGCGAAGGCGCCGTAGACGCTGTTCTCGGCGACGGCCTTCTTACCTTCGTACATGACGTAGTTCATGAACTTGGTGTCGGTCAGATCCTTGTACTTGGGATCCGGCAGGACTTCGCGTTTCTGGGCGCGGTGGCGACGGGACATGGGCTTAGCCTCTTAAATCGGTATCGAACGGCCAGAGTGACCTGGCGAATGGAATGAAGCGGTCGCTTACTTCGGACGCTTGGCGCCGTAGTGCGAACGGCGCTGCTTGCGGTCCTTGACGCCCTGCGTGTCGAGCACGCCGCGCAGGATGTGGTAGCGAACGCCGGGCAAGTCCTTGACGCGGCCGCCGCGGATCAGGACCACCGAGTGCTCCTGCAGGTTGTGGCCTTCGCCGGGGATGTAGCACACGGCTTCGTAGCCGTTCTTGGCCAGGCGGACCTTGGCGACCTTACGCAGAGCCGAGTTCGGCTTCTTCGGGGTCGTGGTGTAAACGCGGGTGCAGACGCCGCGACGCTGGGGCGAACCCTCCAGGGCCGGAACCTTGTTCCGGACGGGCGTGGGCTTGCGCGGCTTGCGGATCAGCTGGTTGATCGTAGGCATTTCAACTCGTCTCGACTTCTGATGGAGGCGTGTGCCTTTCGGCCGAAGCGCCTCATGTCCTTCTTCTGAACGGGGTCATCCCCGCCCGGGTTGTCTTCTGAGGACGATGCCGGACCCCCAAACAAAAAACCCGGAACGCGCGCTTTGGGCGTTCCGGCGGGCACAGCCCGTTCGTTCGATTGTCACGATCTCGACGGACGATGTGACTCGCCCAAGCCTCGAAAGTGGGCGGCTTCTACGCGCGATGCCGGTTCAGGTCAAGGCGGGACTGCCCGCTCCCCGACGCCGGACGCCCCGGGGTCAAGATCGCGCCGCCATGCGGCCACGGTCGTCCGGCCTGATCGGAGTCGGGGACGCGCACGGCGCGACGGGGGATGAAGGGGCATGCGGGAAGACGCGGCGGCGAGACGACTGGCGCCCGGCCTGCGCGATCCGCGCCTGATCGGACTGACGGCGGCCCTGCTGGTCCATGTGGCCCTGTTGGGGCCGGCGCTATGGGGGCTGGTGGGCGGCGAGACTGTCGCCATCGACACGGATCCGGGCGTCATTCCCCTCGACCTGTCTCCACCAGCCTGGCCGGGCGTTCAGGCGCGACGGCCGACCGCGCGCCTGCCCCTTGAGGCCGCTCCGCGCGAGGCGAGGTCGACCGACGCAGCGCGAAACGCAGCGCCGCCTGCCGACGTCCTGGGGACGCCGACCCAGATCGCTGCTGCGGACGGGCTTGTGGTCGATGATGCCTGGCCTGTCGGCGGCGCCGGGCCGGGCCGCGAACCGTGGGGCGGCGACGTGTGTCGCGACATCAGCAACTTCCGGGCCTGGGAAGCGGCGAACTGTCGCGAGCGCGGTCCGGCCCTGCGTGCTGCGGCGAGGGGGTCGCCACCCGTCGAGGTCGCCCGGCCGGAGCCCCGACGCGGCCGTGCGCCCGGCGAGGCACGCGACGAGGCCTTCGCCGAACAGGCGGCGGCCAACGAGGCCTGGCGCAGCTATACGCGCGAGCGGGACGCGCCCTATCCGGGACTGCGGTCGCTGCTGAAGCACCATTGAGACCGGCCGCCATCAGCCCGCCACGGTTGCCCCCTCCCTTCACGCGATCAGGCGACGGGGACCGATGAGCGCGACGATCGTTTCAGCAGGAGGGCGCGGTCCCGACCGTCGCAGACGGCTGGTTGTCCTGGGCGGCTCGCTGGCGTTTCACGCGGCGGTCCTAACCCTGATCGGCCACGAGCTGGTGCAAACGCCCCTGACGCCCAATCCGACGATCGACCAGATGCCGGTCTTCATCGAACTGGAGCCCCGGCCCCTGCTGCCGGGCGAGGTGGCGCGGCGTCCCGCCCGCGCCGCCGAGTCGGCCCGGGACACCCAGCCCCTGAACGCCGCGAGGACGGCCCCCGCCGCCGCCGCCCGCATGGCGACGGACG
>NZ_JBQVNM010000104.1:0-5128 GCF_052436175.1 Brevundimonas sp.
GCGTAGGCGAGCCGGACGATGGCCATCTCCACCGCATCGGCGGGGCTGGGCGCGCGGCGCACCTCGTCCAGGGCCTTGAGCAGCATCTGCCAGACCCGCGACAGGGTTCCGGCCGAGATCGCGGCGCCCAGGGCCGCCAGACTGGCCGCCTGATCCGCCGGCAGGCGCGTCGCCTGCGGGCCCAGCATCTTGGCCACCGAGGCGGCGTGGCAGTGTTCCAGCAGGTCATTGGTCACCTGCACCGGATCGGCGCCGTAGCCATAGAGGGTGCGGAAGGTCTCCAGCGCCTCGGGCGTGCGGCCGCCCATGATCTGTTCGAAAAGCTGGATGGTCTGGGTGCGATCGGCCAGACCCAGCATGTCGCGCACGACCTCGGTCTTGACCGGCTCCCCGCGTTCACCCTGCACCAGGGCCTGATCCAGCAGGGACAGGCCGTCGCGCACAGAACCCTCCGCCGCGCGGGCGATCAGGGCCAGGGCGTCGTCCTCGACCTTCATCCCCTCCTTGCCCGCGATGCGCGACAGGTGCTCGACCAGAATTTCCGGCTCGACGCGGCGCAGGTCGAAGCGCTGGCAGCGGCTCAGGATCGTCACCGGCACCTTGCGGATCTCGGTGGTGGCGAAGATGAACTTGGCGTGGGGCGGCGGCTCTTCCAGCGTCTTCAGCAGGGCGTTGAAGGCCTGGTTCGACAGCATGTGCACTTCGTCCAGCACATAGACCTTGTAGCGGGCCTCGACCGGGGCGTAGCGGACGCTCTCCAGGATGTCGCGGATGTCGTTGACGCCGGTGTGGCTGGCGGCGTCCATCTCCATCACGTCCATGTGCTGGCCGGCCATGATGGCGGCGTCATGGACCCCGTTGGCGGTCAGTTCCAGCGAGGGCCGGTCGATGGCGTCGGTCTGGTTGTTCAGCGCCCGTGCCAGCAGCCGGGCCGTGGTCGTCTTGCCGACCCCCCGCACCCCAGTCAGCATGAAGGCGTGGGCGATGCGGCCGGTGGCGAAGGCGTTGGTCAGGGTCCGGACCATGGCCTCCTGACCGATCAGGTCCTCGAAGGTCTTCGGCCGGTATTTGCGCGCCAAGACGGTATAGGCCTCGCCGGAAGCCTCGTCGTGGACCTCGGACGGCGCAGGCGCGGCCTTTGCCGGGGCTGCGGCCTCAGCCGGAACGACGTCTTTCGCCGGCTCGGGCGCAGCGGCGGGCGCGCCGAACATGTCGTCGGTGTTCTCGTCCCGCTCGGGGAGATCGTCCTCCTCCCAGGGAGGGCCGTCGAGACTCGGGTCCACATCGCTCATGCCGATGTCTTAACGCGACCGGGGCGAGCCGTCACCGCAAACGACGACGCCGCCGCCCGCGAATGCAGGCGACGGCGCTGAAAACAGTCGAACTGTTGTGGACGATCAGTCCAGCAGGTCGGCGGGGACCTTGCCGCCGTTGGCGGCCAGCTTGGCCAGGACCTGCTTGTGCAGCCAGATGTTCATGGCGGCGCTGTCCGACTTGTCGCCGGTGTAGCCCAGCTCATCGGCCAGTTCCTTGCGCTCGGACAGCGAGCTTTCCATGCCGACCAGCTTCATCAGGTCGACGATGGAGGTGCGCCAGTTCAGCTTCTGCGGGTTCTCGGCCGCCAGTTCGTTCAGGACCGCCTCGATGTCCACGGGCTCGGGGGCCGGGGCGGGTGCGGGCGCGGCGGTCGGGGCTGCGGGGGCCGCCGTCGGGGCCGGGGCGGGCGCGGCGGGCTTCTTGCGATTGAAGATGCCGCCGAGGATCTTGCCGAAAATGCTCATGGTGTGGCTCCACATTGAATGAGAAGACAACCAGTGGCGCCCCTCCGGGTTGCGCGCCACCCCGGGTTTACGAACATTTACACACAGCCTTGCGACGGCAGTCGGTCACCAGTGCGAGCGGACGCGCTCAAGCAGCGCGGGACCGCGTCCCGTGCGTTAGCCGCAAGAAACCGCGCTCAGGCAGCGAGCCCCGGACCTGATCCGGGGCGAGCGTTAGCGCCAAAAAAGACGGGAGAAGTGGAGACCGCGACCCGAAGGGGACTTCGTTGTGGCTGCTGCCTTCCGGCCCTGACCAGGTTGGCGAAGCCTTCGCCCGCGATCTCCGAGAGGGGATATGGCGGGTGAACCGGGCGAAATCAAGCCGCGAGACGACTCTGTCGCGAGACGATATGAGACGGCCATGGCTCTCGATCCCGTCAACACCTTCGCTGGCAATCCGCTCGATCGGGCGGGCGATCTGAGGAACGATCCGGACTGGGTGGCGGAACAGGCGGGGCGCGACGACGCCCTGGCCCTGATCCTCTGGAACGGCGCGCCCCTGATCGAGGAGACCGCCGACGGCCCGCGGCTGGCCTGGGTCGACATGGCCCACGCCCGGGTGCTGGTCCCCGACCGTGAGCTGTTCCTCGGCCTCTGGAAGGGCGCGCCCGTCTTCGCCGTCGAGTTCGAGGGCCCCGCCGATCCGGCCGAGGGGCCGGTCAAGGGCCTCGGCGTCTTCCACGACATGCGTACCGCCGCCGGGATGCTGCCGGGCCAGGACTCGGCCATGGCCGGCTGCGCCAAGAGCCTGTTCGACTGGCGGCGGCGCCACGGCTTCTGCGCCGCCTGCGGCCAGCCGACCCGCACCGGGTCCGGCGGCTGGAAACGGATCTGCGAGGCCTGCGGGACCGAGCATTTCCCGCGCGTCGACCCGGTCACCATCATGCTGCCGGTCTATATGGGCGGCGCCGAACCGGTCTGCCTGCTGGGCCGTCAGGCCGCCTGGCCCGCCGGACGGATGTCGGCCCTGGCCGGCTTCCTCGAGCCCGGGGAATCCATCGAGGAGGCCTGCGCCCGCGAGGTTAAGGAAGAGGCCGGACTGACCGTCACCGCCGTCCGCTACCACTCCAGCCAGCCCTGGCCCTTCCCGTCGCAACTGATGATCGGCCTGATCGCCGAAGTCTCCGACGACCAGGCCACGCCGGACCAGACCGAGCTGGAAGCGGTGGCGTGGCTGACCCGGGCCGAGGCGCGGGCCGTGCTGGACGGCGCCCACCCCGAGATCAAGGCCCCGCCGCCCTTCGCCATCGCCCACACCCTGATCCGGGCCTGGGTCGATGAAGGCTGACTGTCAGTCGGCGCGATAGACGCGAACCCCTGTCAGGCAGGGGTCGGCCGAACAGTCGGCCATGACGCTCCGGACCTGATAGGCGCCGCCTCGCACATTCTCCAGCACCACGATCGGGGCGTCGTCGTCCAGAACGTCGGACCCGACGACCACGGCGTTCGAATCCTTCACCTCCAGATCGAAGTCGCTGCAGTCCTCGTCGCAGACGCCGACGATCCAGTAGGTCTGGCCGCGGTCTAGGCTGACGATGTCGCCACGGCTCGATCCGTCCTCGATGCCGTTCTGGAAGGCCGCGACCTGGGTCATCCGCCTGCCCTTGTCCCTGAAGTCGGCCTCCAGCTGCGTGAACAGATTGCGGATCAGGGCCTGGCCCGTCTGGGCGGCGGCGGGGGTGACCACGATCCCGCCGGCGACGGCGATCAGGGCGGCGAAGGTGGAAAGACGCATGATGTCGGGCTCCAAGGTTCCCGACAGCTAGGCCGAACGCCGGTCACTCGGCAAGACGGCGGGCGCTTTCCAAATCTGACGGATTGTCGACCGACAGGGGCGCTTCGTCGATGACGGCGGCCCAGATGGACAGACCCATCTCCAGCGCCCGCAGTTGCTCCAGCTTCTCGCGGGTCTCCAGCGGCGACGGCGGGGCGGCGCAGAACTGCATCAGCGCCTCGCGGCGGTAGCCGTAGATGCCGATATGCCGCCAGACCGGCGCGTCGCCGTACAGGGTCGACCGGGTGAAATAGAGCGCGCGGCCGTGACGCTCGCCTTCGGACAGGGCCAGGACCGCCTTGACCACATCCGCGTTGGCCCGATCCGACAGGTCCGCCTCGGGCGCGACCAGGGTCGCGATGTCGCAGGTCGGCTCACCGTGCAGCAGGGCCGCGCAGGCCGTGGCCAGACCTGGATCGGCGAAGGGCATGTCGCCCTGCAGGTTGATGATCGCGTCGTGCTCGCCTTCCGGATCGACCGCCTCGACCGCCGCCCGGATGCGGTCCGAGCCGCTCGGCAGGGCCGGATCGGTCAGGATCGCCCGCCCCCCGGCCGCTTCGACGGCCTCGACGATCTCGGGATCGCCGGCGGCCACCACCACAGGAAGGCCGGAGTTCATGGCGCTTTCCCAGGCCCGCACGATCATCGGTTTTCCGCCGATATCGGCCAGCGGCTTGTTGGGCAGACGGGTCGCCGCCATGCGAGCGGGTATCATTATCAGAGGGTTCATCGTCACACTCATACGGCTGTGGCCCGCAAGGCCTTCAAACCCCGACCAAACCACCCTGGAGCCGGTTGCGAAGGCCGCGCTACCGTGTCAGAGACGCCCACGCAAGAATTCGTCCGCCGCGCCTGTCGTCGGACCTGGTTAGAGGATGCGACCACGCGCATGAGCGGCGATCTGAAGTGGAACAAGATTCTGGGCGCGGCTCTGGGGACGGCCTTCGTCATCCTGGTCGTCAAGGAAGGCTCGGGCTTCGTCTACAAGACGCATGAGCCTGAAAAGATGGGCTACTTCGTCAACGCCCCGGAAGAGGCCGAGGCGGGAGCCGAGGCCCCTGCCCTGCCCGCCGACTGGGGCACGGTCCTGCCCGCCGCCGACCTGGCCGCCGGTGAAGCCGCCTTCGCCCGCTGCAAGGCGTGCCACAATGCGACCCAGGGCGGCGCCGACGGCATCGGCCCGAATCTCTGGGGCGTCGTCGGCGGCCCGGTCATGCACCGCGCCGGCTTCGCCTATTCGGACGCCATGGCCGCGCACAAGGCCATCGCCCCGACCTGGACCTATGACGCCCTGGACGAGTTCATCACCAACCCGGGCAAGGACGTGCCGGGCACCAAGATGTCCTTCGCGGGTCTGCGCGACGAGGCCACCCGCCACAATCTGATCGCTTGGCTGCGCTCGCAGGGCTCGACCGGCTACGCCATCCCGGCGCCCGATCCCGCCCGTCAGCCCGGCGCCGCACCGGCCGCCGGCGCTGCGCCCGCCGGCGCTGAAGCCGCCGTCGAAGGCGGAGCCCCCGCTCCGGCCGAGGGC
>NZ_JBQVNM010000105.1:0-4855 GCF_052436175.1 Brevundimonas sp.
CGCATGAGAGACCTGAAACCGACCAGCTTCACCGATCGCATCTCCGCCCAGCAGGAGGCGCAGCAGGCCCGGCTGGCCACGTGCACGCCCAAGGCCGCGGCCCCCGATCCCGAGTTCGAGAAGCTGGCCGAGAAGCGCGCCGCGGAGAAGGAGGCCCTGCGTCAGCAGCACGAACTGGCCAAGGCCGAGCAGCGTCGCGAGAAGGCCGAGAAGGAAGCCGCCCGTCTGGCCGCCGAGATGGCCGCACAGGAGGCGGTCGACGCCGAGAAGCGCGCGGCCCGCAAGGAGCGCAAGCAGCTCACCAAGGAAGAGCAGAAGGCCGCCCGCGACGCCCGCTACGCCGCCCGCAAGGCGCGCTCGCGCTGATTGGTCCTGGAGACTGATGTGAAGGGAGCGCGGCGTCTTCGCCACGCTCCCTTTTTCTTTGGCCAAGTTGTCGCGCGGCAGCGGCATCAGCGCGTCTTGCGGCTGGGTATCGTAGCAAGGCGGTTCGTCACGACGCCCACAGCGAGGCGCGACGGACACCACGATGTCGCATCCAGTCCCGTTGTGATCGTTGTGAAATCGCCGTGCTCGCCGTGATGCACGCCTCGCTTTCAGAAGCCCTGCGTCAGCCGGCCGAAGACACTTCCCGGCCCAGAGCCTGCCTCAGCTGATCGCCGGAATAGGGCTTGGGCAGCAGCCGCCAAGGCGCGTCGGCCAGGGCCGCGTCGACATCCTCTCCCGCATAGCCTGAGGTCAGCAGAATCTTCATCTCCGGCCAGCGCCCGGCGCAGATGCGGGCCAGCTCGATGCCGGTCATGCCGCCCGGCATGACGACGTCGGACATCATCAGGTCGAACCTTCGCCGGGCCAGGACAGCCAGAGCCTCATCGCCCGTGGCGGCCAGGGCGGCCTTCAGACCCAGGCCGGCCAGCTGGGCCATGGCCATTTCCGCCACCTGGACATCGTCCTCGACCACCAGGATCGACAGGCCCTTCAGGTCGGCCGCATCGGGTTCGGCGCTGCGCGGCGCCGCGGCGTCCGGGCCGTCGAGAGGCGGCAGATAGAGACGGATCTCCGTGCCCTTGCCGACAGTCGAGCGGATCTCCACCCCGCCGCCGCTCTGACGTGCGAAGCCATAGACCTGGGACAGGCCCAGTCCCGTTCCCTTGCCCACCGGCTTGGTGGTGAAGAAGGGCTCGAACACCCGCGCCCGGGTCGCGGCGTCCATGCCCGACCCGTTGTCCAGCACCGAGACACAGACATAGGGGCCAGCCGGCAGGTCCGGCACGGCGCCGGCCTTCATGACGCAACTGTGGGTCTTGACCGTGATCCTGCCGTGCTTGCGATCGGCCACGGCGTCGCGGGCGTTGACCAGCAGATTGAGCAGGGCGGCCTCGAACTGGCCGACATCGACGCGCACCCGCGCCCCGCCCCGGCGGAAACGGGTTTCGAACGCGATGGTGTCGCCCACGGCCCGCTTCAGCAGGGGTTCGCCGTCACGGATCAGGTGGTTCAGATCCACAGCCTCGGGACGCAGGGCCTGACGCCGCGAGAAGGCCAGCAGCTGATGGGTCAGGCCTTCGCCGCGCCGCGCCGCCGCCAGGGCCGCCGTGCCCAACTTGGTCAGCCGGGCCGTGTTCTCGGGCGCTTTCAGGATCATGTCCAACGCCCCGATGACGACGGTCAGCAGGTTGTTGAAGTCGTGCGCCACCCCGCCGGTCAGCCGCCCGACCGCCTCCATCCTCTGGGCGTGCATCAGATTGGCCTCCGCCTTTTCCTTCTCGGCCAGGGCCTCGCCGACGCGCTCCTCCAGCAGTTCGTTGATGCGCTTCAGATCGGTCTCGGCACGCCGGGCGTCGGAGATGTCGAAGGCCACGCCGACGAAGCCGACCACCCTGCCGCGCGGATCCAGTCGGGGGCGCGAGAAGGATTTCAGCCAGCGATATTCCCCGTCGTGGCGGCGATACCGGGCCTCCAGCGAAAAGGGCTCGCCGGTGGCCTCGCCGGCCAGGGATTCCCGCACGATTCGCTCGAAATCGTCGGGATGCAGCACATCCTGCCAGGCGGCGGTCAGGGCCTCCTCATAGGTCGAACCGTAGTAGGCGACATAGGCCTGGTTGACGAAGGCCCGGGTCCGATCCGGGCCGGTCACCCAGATCAGCACCGGGGCCGTGTCGGCGATGGCGCGGAACCGGGCCTCGCTCTCGACCACCTCCGCCTGGGCGCGGGCGCGTTCGACCTCGCTCCAGGTTCGTTCCGCGACGGCCTCGACCAGTCGGATGTCGGACGGGGTCCAGTCCCGCGGCTCGCTCGCCGACACCCCCAGATAGGCGCTCAGCCGGCCGGCCTTCATCAGGGGCGTCGCGACAAAGGCGCGTTCGGCGATCTCGTCATGGATGGCCTGGCTGGGGGCCGTGACGGGATCGGTCTGCACGTCCGTCGTGGCGACGGTCTCGCCGGAGGCGAGAACCGCGTGCACCGGGGCGAAGCGGTCGATCGGCCATTCGCCGACGCCGACCGAAACCCCTTCGGTCCATTCCGCCTGGACGCGATAGACCCCGGCGGCCGGGTCGAATTCGCCGAACACGGCGCGGTTGACGTTCAGCTTCTGGGCCAGGGCGCGGGTGGCCTCCTGCATGATGGCGACGGGCTCAGCCATGTCCCGGATCCGGTCGGACAGGTCCAGCAGGAAGGTCTGGCGCCGCTCCGTCACGGCCAGGGCGTCCAGGGCCTCGCGAGAGGCGGTCACATCGAACGACAGACCGACATAGCCCCGGAAGACCCCCTCGACGAAACGCGGACTGACCGTCACCCGCATCCAGCGCCAGGCCCCGTCGGCGCGGTGGAAACGGCACTCGAAGGCATAGGGCTGGAAGCTCGGGCGGCCCGCCGCCTGGGCCTCGGCGACGCTCGCGACGTCGTCGGGATGGATCGCGGCCTTCCACACGTGGCCGAGGATTTCCTCGGCGGGTCGGCCATAGAAGGTTTCGAGCGCCGCGTTGACGAACTCGACCTCGCCGGCCTCGTTCGTCAGCCAGACCGGGGAGGGGGCGGTGTCCGCCATCAGCCGGAACCGGCTCTCGCTCTCGCGCAGGGCGGACTCGGCGGTCTTGGCGTCGGTGATGTCGACGATGACGGCGATATAGCCTTCGGTCGCGCCCTCTTCCGTCGTCAGGGGCGCAAGGCTGGTCAGGCCCCAGACCACCGATCCGTCGGGCCGCAGATAGCGCTTTTCGATCTGACCGGCGGTTGCGCCGGCGGCCGCGGCGGCCAGCAGTTCGAGCGTCGGGCGAACGTCATCGGGATGGGACACGTCGGCGGTGCGGATGCCGATGACGGCCGCCGGAGACAGCCCCAGCATGTCGGCGAAGCGCGCATTGGCGCTGACCACCTTCCCGTCCAGATCGACACGGGCGATCCCGGCCGAGGCCTGATCGATCATGGCGCGCAGCTGGGCCTGGCTGTCGCGCCGGGCCGCTTCGGCTGCCTGGGCCTCGTCGGAGGTGACGTCCAACTTGCGCAGGGAGGCGTCGAGCCGTCGCACGGTGCTGCGCAGCGACGCAGACATCAATGAGGCGAAGGTCCCGACTAGGGTGAAGTTGACCGACGAGGCCCGCGCCTGCGGGGACTGGAAATCCAGGCCGATCGCGCCGAAATGAAGAATGGTCCAGCCGCCGACCAGACAGGCCATCAAGGCGACCATCCCCGACCTCAATCCTCCGGCCAGGGCCGCGACCATGACAGCGGGCAGGAGGATCATGAAGCCGGTGGCGCTGCCGTGGAGTTCGTCCAGGGCGATCCGCACCGTCAGCATCACGAGGGCGCAGCCGAATCCCAGCAGGGCGGCGCCCCACCACGGCGGATCTGGCGCCCGCGCGATGCGCGCGATGCCCAGATCGACCGTCCGTCTCAGCCAGCCGCTGGCGTTCATGCAACCCCCGTCGTCGCACTCGGGTCAGTCGGGCGCGACCCATTGCAACGCTTCGGCGGGCCGTGCGTTCCGCCCGTCGACGGCCCGTTCCACCGTCGGACGCCCCGTCTGACGATTGTGGCGCGACAACCTTGGCCATGAGGCTCGGACCGCCTACGTCTCTATCCCAGTTCCCGGCGTGCCGATCCGGCTGCGTCGTCCATTCACGCCAAACGGAGTCTCCCATGACCGTGACCATCAAGACGGGCCTCAACAAGGCCGAACGCACCGGCGTCGCCGCCGAACTCGCCAAGGTCCTGGCCGACAGCTACGCCGTCTATCAGAAGACCCATGGTTATCACTGGAACGTGCGCGGGCCGGACTTCTTCTCGATCCACAACCTGCTGGAGCAGCAGTACCGCGACATCTGGGAGGCCCTGGACCTGATCGCCGAGCGCATCCGGGCCCTGGGCGAACTGGCGCCCCAGGGCGGCTCGGCCTTCGCCAACCTGACCTCGATCAAGGACGGCGATCCGGAACAGGACGCCACCGCCATGCTGACCGAGCTGATGCGCGATCACGAGACCCTGATCGCCACGGCGCGCGCCGCGCTCAAGATCGCCGACGACGACGGGGACGACGTTTCGGTGGACCTGCTGACCCAGCGTTTGGCCACGCACGAGAAATTCACCTGGATGCTGCGCTCCACGCTCGGCGGCCGCTGAGCGGGGCGGAGACTGAACGGGGCAGAGGCGGCAGGGCGAACCTTGCGGAACCTTGATCTTTCGGCCTGAAAACCGCCCAGAACCCCGCCTATTCGCCTCGCCCTTCCGGCGCCTCCGGGCGTCACTCTCGCAGATCTCGATGACGTTCGACTGGAACCGCTTCCGACAAGCCCTGATCTGGGGCCGGGCCCGCGCCGCTCTCGGCGTCGCGGGGCGTCGGGCTGCGGCGCCGGCG
>NZ_JBQVNM010000106.1:0-4618 GCF_052436175.1 Brevundimonas sp.
GTCCTCCGGCCTCAACGTCATCCCCGCCGACGACCTCGACGACGCCGCGCAGAAGATCGTGGCCGCGATCAAGAAGGCTTGAGGAGCAACCATGTCCATCCTGATCGACAAGAACACCAAGATCATCGTCCAGGGCCTGACCGGCAAGACCGGCGGCTTCCACACCGAGCAGGCGCTGGCCTATCACGGCACCCAGATGGTAGCCGGCGTCCATCCGTCGAAGGGCGGTACGAACTGGACGGGCTCGCACGGCGAGACCCTGCCGATCTACGCCTCGGTCGCCGAGGCCAAGGAAGCCACCGGCGCCGACGCCTCGGTCATCTATGTTCCGCCTGCGGGCGCCGCGGCGGCCATCATCGAGGCCATCGACGCCGAGATCCCCTTCATCACCTGCATCACCGAAGGCATCCCGGTGCTGGACATGGTCAAGGTGAAGGCCCGCCTCGACCGCTCCAACTCGCGCCTGCTGGGCCCGAACTGCCCGGGCGTCCTGACGCCGGACGAGTGCAAGATCGGCATCATGCCCGGCTCCATCTTCAAGAAGGGCAACGTCGGCATCGTGTCGCGGTCGGGCACCCTGACCTATGAGGCCGTCTTCCAGACGACCAACGAGGGCCTCGGCCAGACCACGGCCGTCGGCATCGGCGGCGACCCGGTCAAGGGCACCGAGTTCATCGACATGCTGGAGATGTTCCTGGCCGACGACGAGACCACCTCGATCATCATGATCGGCGAGATCGGCGGCGGCGCCGAGGAAGACGCCGCCCAGTTCCTGATCGACGAGGCCAAGAAGGGCCGCAAGAAGCCGATGGCCGGCTTCATCGCGGGGCGTACCGCGCCCAAGGGCCGCACCATGGGCCACGCCGGCGCCGTCGTCTCGGGCGGCAAGGGCGATGCGGAATCCAAGATCGCGGCCATGGAAGCGGCCGGCATCAAGATGTCGCCGTCGCCCGCTCGCCTCGGCAAGACGCTGGTCGAAGTGCTGAAGGGCTGAGGCCGTTTCAGCACGGGTTCGGCATGAACCCATGCGCCGATCGCATATGAGAAGGCCCCGGTTCGCGCCGGGGCCTTTTTTTATCGGATTAATCGACCAATTTATTGCGCGAGGCCCCGTTTCGGTCATGACCGCTGGGGAAAGAGAGCCTATATGACGGTCGCCTTCACATGATCGTGACCGTGAAGGCGCAAGCGATAGTCGGGACGAAAACACGATGGCGGACGATGCCGGTCGGCTGAACCAGGTCTTTGCCGAGACCAGCTTCCTTTACGGCTCCAACGCCGCCTTCATCGAGGGTCTGCACGAGAAATGGGCCGCCGATCCGGGTTCCGTCTCCGCCGAATGGCGCGCCTTCTTCGACCAGCTGAAGGACAACGCCGCCGCCGTCACCGCCTCGGCCCAGGCCGGGGGCTGGGGCCGCAAGGGCGCCGCCGAACCGACCGAGGAGACGGGCGTTTTCGACGGTCGCTGGCCAGAGAAGCCTCTTGGGCCGAAGCCTGATCCTAAGGCCGCCGCCGCCGCCGCCAAACCCGCGCCTGCCGCCACGCCCGCAACGCCCGCGACCGCCGATGTGAGCGCCGAGGCGATCCGCGCCGCCGCCCACGACTCCATTCGCGCCCTGATGCTGATCCGCGCCTATCGCGTGCGCGGCCACCTGCAGGCGACGCTCGATCCGCTGGGCATCGAGCAGCCGACGGACAATCCCGAGCTGACGCCGGAATTCTATGGCTTCACCGCCGCCGATCTGGATCGCCCCATCTATCTGGACGGGGTGCTGGGCCTGCAGACGGGCTCCATCCGTCAGGTGCTGGACCTGCTGAAGCGCACCTACTGCGGCAACATCGGCATCCAGTACATGCATATCGCCGAGCCGGAGGAGAAGTCCTGGCTCCAGCAGCGGTTCGAGGGGCCCGACAAGTTCGAGGCCAACGCCTTCACGAAGGAAGGCAAGATCGCCATCCTGAACAAGCTGATCGAGGCCGAGGGCTTCGAACGCTTCCTGCACAAGCGCTTCCCCGGCACCAAGCGGTTCGGCCTGGACGGCGGCGAGGCCATGGTTCCGGCCCTGGAGCAGGTCATCAAGCGCGGCGGCAGCCTGGGCGTGGACGAGATCGTCATCGGCATGGCCCACCGCGGTCGCCTGAACACCCTCGCGGCCGTGATGGGCAAGCCCTACAAGGTCATCTTCCACGAGTTCCAGGGCGGCTCGGCCGTGCCCAGCGACATCGAGGGATCGGGCGACGTCAAATACCACATGGGCGCCTCGTCGGACCGCGAGTTCGACGGCAATACCGTCCACCTGTCCCTGACCGCCAACCCGTCGCACCTGGAGATCGTCAACCCGGTCGTCCTGGGCAAGGCGCGCGCCAAACAGGCCTTCGACATCCGCGAGGCGAATGCCGGCAAGCCGGAATCCGACTGGGTTCTGGACCGCTCCAAGGCCATGCCCCTGCTTATCCACGGCGACGCCGCCTTCGCCGGTCAGGGCGTGGTCGCCGAATGCTTCGCCCTGATGGGGCTGAAGGGTTACCGCACCGGCGGGACGATGCATTTCGTCATCAACAACCAGATCGGCTTCACGACCTCGCCGCGGAACAGCCGGTCGACCCCCTATCCGTCGGACGTGGCCCTGATGGTCCAGGCCCCGATCTTCCACGTCAACGGCGACGACCCGGAAGCCGTCGTCTTCGCCCCCAAGGTGGCCACCGAATACCGCCAGAAGTTCCACAAGGACGTGGTGGTGGACATGTTCTGCTACCGCCGCTTCGGCCACAACGAGGGCGACGATCCGACCTTCACCCAGCCGGTGATGTATTCGAAGATCCGCGCCCAGCCCTCGACGCGCGAGATCTATTCGAAGCGTCTGGTCGAGGAGGGCGTCCTGACCCAGGCCGAGGTCGACGCCGAACTGGCCCGCTTCGAAGCCTGGCTGGACGAACAGTTCGAGGCCGGCAAGACCTTCAAGGCCGAAAAGGCCGACTGGCTGGACGGCCAGTGGCAGGGTCTGGCGGCGCCCAAGGAAGAGGCGCGCGGCGAGACGGGCGTGCCCCTGGCCAAGCTGAAGGATCTCGGCCACAGGCTGACGACGATCCCGAACTCGATCGACATGCACAAGACGCTGAAACGCGTCATCGACGGTCGGCGCGAGGCCATCGACAGCGGCGAGAACCTGGACTGGGCCACGGCCGAGAGCCTGGCCTTCGCCAGTCTGGTGGACGAGGGTTTCCCGGTCCGCCTGTCGGGCCAGGATTCGGTGCGCGGCACCTTCTCCCAGCGCCACTCGGGCATCGTCGATCAGACGACCGAGGACCGCTATATCCCGCTGAACAACCTGCGCGAAGGCCAGGCCCAGTTCGAGGTGATCGACTCGGCCCTGTCGGAAGAGGCGGTGCTGGGCTTCGAATACGGCTATTCGCTCGCCGACCCGAACACCCTGGTCCTGTGGGAGGCCCAATTCGGCGACTTCGTGAACGGCGCCCAGGTGGTCATCGACCAGTTCATCTCGTCCGGCGAACGCAAGTGGCTGCGGATGAGCGGCCTGACCATGCTCCTGCCCCACGGCTATGAGGGGCAGGGCCCGGAACACTCCTCGGCCCGTCTCGAGCGGTTCCTGCAGCAGTGCGCCGAGGACAATATGCAGGTCGCCAACTGCACCACCCCGGCCAACTACTTCCACATCCTGCGTCGTCAGATGCACCGGTCGTTCAGGAAGCCGCTGATCCTGATGACGCCCAAGTCGCTGCTGCGTCACAAGAAGGCGGTGTCGAGCCTGTCGGAACTGGCGGAAGGCTCGTCCTTCCACCGCCTGCTGCACGACGACGCCCAGACCCGTCCCGAGGTGGCCGGCATCAAGATCAAGGCCGACAAGGACATCCGCCGCGTCATCCTCTGCTCGGGCAAGGTCTACTACGACCTGCTGGACGCCCGCGAGAAGAAGGCCAAGGCCGGGGAGAAGGGTGCCGACGACGTCTACATCCTTCGTCTGGAGCAGTTCTATCCCTGGCCCATCCAGTCCCTGCGCAAGGAGCTGGCCCGCTTCCCCAAGGCCGAGGTCGTCTGGTGCCAGGAAGAACCCAAGAACATGGGCGGCTGGACCTTCGTCGATCCCTGGCTGGAGCTGACCCTCGACAAGCTGGACGTCGCCTCCAAGCGCGCCCGCTACGTCGGCCGTCCCGGCTCGGCCTCGACCGCCGCCGGCCTGATGAGCCGCCACCTCAAGGAACTGGAAGCCTTCACCACCGAAGCCTTCGCCTGATCCTGACAAGCCCCGCCCGAACGCCTAGATAAGACCGAACACCAAAGCCTGGACCCAGACATGGCCGATATCCTGACCCCCGCCCTTGGCGAATCCGTTTCCGAGGCGACCATCGCCAAATGGTCCAAGAAGGTCGGCGATCCGGTCAAGAAGGATGAGGTTCTTGTCGAACTCGAAACCGACAAGGTCTCGCTGGAAGTCGTGGCCCCGGCCGACGGGACGCTCGGCGAGATCAAGTTCGGCGAGGGCGACACCGTGACCCCCGGCGCGATCCTGGGTTCGGTCAGCGAAGGCGGCGCGGCCGCCAAACCCGCCGCCGCGCCGAAGGCTGACGCCGCCCCGGCCGCTGCTGCCGCCCCCGCCGC
>NZ_JBQVNM010000107.1:0-4465 GCF_052436175.1 Brevundimonas sp.
GGCCTGCTGAGCGGCGGCCGCTGCGGCGGCGGCGGCGGCCTGGGCGGCGGCGGCGTCCTCGAGCGACTTGATCCGGGTCTCGGCGCGGGTCAGGCCGGTGCGCAGGGTCTCGGTCTCGCGGCCGCGCTCGTCGAGCTGGAAGGTCAGGCGCTCGTTGTCGGCGTTCATCCGCTGGACGGTCTGTTCCAGATCTGCGATGCGGCGATCAACCGCGGCGACCTGGCTCTGGAGCTGGATCACCTCGGGATCGGGCTCGACCAGCACGGGTTGGCCGACCGCGTTTCTCTGGGTCAGGGCGCGTTCGAGGCGCCGCACGTTACGGTCCAGGGTGTCGAGGCGGCGCACGTCCCACTCCACGGCGGGCAGGGGGGCGACCTGGGACACGGCGACCCCGGCCAGCAGGCTGACGGCGACGCCGCCCAGAAGGATGTTGCGGGCGAGAGGCGAGAGGTGGGGGCGCTTGATCTTCATGGTCGTCTAGCTTTCACCGATTTGGGGCCGCCGCAAGGCGGGCGGGCCGCATCCCGCCTCAGTGACCGAGGCCGAGATAGACGATGGCGACGATGAAGAGGGCCACCACGATGTTGCAGAAGGTCAGCAGGAAGACCGTCCGCCACAGGGCCGAGAAGATCCTGAGACTGTAGGCCCCCTTCAACTGGGCGAAGACGTGGACCGGTATGGCCAGGGACGCGATGGCCAAGGCCATCCCGCCGACGCTCTGGTTCAGCGTGAAGGCCAGGACGATGACCATCAGCAGCAGCGCCATGAAGGTCAGGGAGTAGAGGACAAACACCCCGTGGTCATAGAGGGTGAAGCCGCGCTTCCACAGGAACAGCAATGCCATGAAGGGGATGGAGAAAGGCACCAGCAGGAAGGCGAACTTGTACATCGTCTGCTGCAGCTTGTAGACGGCCAGGTCCGGGTTCTTGAGCTTCTTGAGGACCGTGGTGGTCATGCCGCTGGCCTTGTCGCCCTCGGTCGGTTGCAGGTTCATGTCGGCCAGGGCGGCCTGCCAGCTGCCGGACTGCAGCCCGTCCTTGCGGCCCTCGACGGCCTCCTTCTCGAGCTTGGCCAGGTTGGACTTCTGGACCAGAAGGGCCCCTTCGGCCGCCGCCAGCATGCCCGAGGCGACGCCGCTCTCGCCCGGCGCGTCGCCGGCGGTTTCGAGTTCGGCCCTGGCCGTCGCCACCGCCTTGTCGGCCTCGATCACGGCCGCGCGCTGGGCGGCGATCCGCTGCGGAAGCGGCTCGATCCGGGCCTCCGGGTGCGGCATGAAGCTGAGGGCGAAGAACATCACGAAGATGGTGAAGAGGAACATCGCCAGGGGCGAAACATAGCGGGTGCGCCGGCCCTGAACCCATTCGCGCGTCAGCCGTCCGGGGTTGAAGGCCAGAAGCGGCAGGGTGCGACAGATGCGGGCGTCGAAATGCATGACGCCGTGCAGCACTTCTTCGCCCAGATGCAGGAGGGTGCGGTGGACATGGGTGGGCTGGCCGCAGTGGGCGCAGAAGTTCCCGCTGGTCTCCGCTCCGCAGTCGGAGCAGACGCCCACATGGGCCTCGCCTGAATGGCCTGTCGGCTTCTCCACGGCGGCGGCGACCAGTCCGCCGGTCACCGCTCCGCCCGCGCCTTCGATATCCATACGCCCTGCTCCCCCGAGAGAGCGGGAACCTGCCCGCCCTGACGACGGGGTTCAAGCCGTTGGAACGCAAAAGGCGCCGGACCTCGCGATCCGGCGCCTTCAGGTTTTGGTTCGTCGGGGCTTTAGTAGGCGCCAGAGACGATGGCGGTGTGGCCGTTGCGGTTGCGGGCCCAGGCGTCCTCGGTCGAACCCTCGGCGATCGGACGCTCCTTGCCGTAGCTGATGGTGTCGATGCGGCCGGCGGGCACGCCCTTGTTGATCAGATAGGTGCGGATCGATTCGGCACGGCGGGCGCCCAGGGCGAGGTTGTACTCGCGGGTGCCGCGCTCATCGGCGTTGCCCTCGATGCGGACCATGATCTGGGGATAGCGGGCCAGCCAGGCGGCCTGGGCGTCCAGACGCGGATAGGCCTCCGGGTTCACCTGATAGGAATCGAGGTCGAAATAGACCCGGTCGCCGACGTTGACGACGAAGTCCTGTTCCGAACCCGGGCGCACAGCGCCGGCCGGGGCGCCGGTCACGCCGCCGCTGTCGGGGCCGGGATAGACCGGGCCGGTCGGGGGGGCGGTCGGGGTGTTGGGCACCGCCGGCTCCACCGCCCGTTTGGGGGTGCAGGCGGCCATCGAGGCGGCGACGAGGCCCACGGCGGCCAGTTTGATCAGGGTGGTGTTGGTCATCGAGGTCGTCTCCTGTCGTGTCCCCCGCCGTCGCGTGTAACGGCTTACGGCCTTTGAAAGCTTAGCCTTGACGGGGCGGGTGGCGAAATGGTGGCGCTTGTCCGCCGATAACGCACAGGTGAGCCGTTCGGCTCCCGGTGTGATCGATTCGGCTCAGGACGGGCAGCTGTCCGCCCCCTGGTTGAGGCCGAGGTTGGCGGGCGGGGCGTCCAGCAGGGGCGACCAGGCCGGGTCGGAGCCGCGTCCCTGATAGGCCGACTGGGCGATGACCCGGCCGGACAGGTCCACCATCCACAGATTGGTCGATCCGCCCCGCGTCTGGCGCGCGAACATCAGATAGCGGCCGTTGGGCGCCCAGGAGGGGCCTTCCTCGAAATAGGAGGAGGACAACTGGCGCTCGCCCGAGCCGTCGGCGTTCATCACCCCGATGGAGAAGCGTCCGCCGGAGGATTTGGTGAAGGCGATCATGTCGCCGCGCGGCGACCAGGCGGGGGCCGTATAGCTGCCGCCGCCGCGCGAGATCGGGCGCTGGCCCGAGCCGTCGGCATTCATGACATAGAGGCGCGGCGTGCCCGACCGGTCGGAGTTGAACACGATCTGGCGGCCGTCGGGGCTGAACGACGGCGAGGTGTCGATGCCGGGGTCGGAGGTCAGGCGCGAGAGCTGGCGCGTCGTGAGGTTCATCACATAGACGTCGGCGTTGCCGTTGCGGATGATGGAGAAGGCGACCTTCGATCCGTCGGCGGAGTATCTCGGCGCCACGGCCTGACCGTCGAACTGGCCCAGGCTTTCGCGCCGGCCGGTCGACAGGTTGTAGAGGTAGATGCGGCTGTAGTCCTTGCCCAGCGCCATGTAGACGATCTCGTCCGGGCTGGACGAGAAGCGGGGCGTGAGGATGATCTCGGACCCGTCGGTCAGGAAGACGGGATTGTAGCCGTCCTGATCGACGACCGCGAGGCGGCTGAGCCGGTTCAGCTCGGTGCCGCTTTCGGCCACATAGAGGATGCGGGTGTCGAAGAAGCCGCTCTCGCCGGTCATCCGCTGATAGACGACGTCGGCGATCTTGTGCGCGATGCGGCGCGACTGCTCCGGCGTGGCGGTGAACTGGTAGGAGACCAGCTGGCACTGGCGGTAGGGGTCGTAGAGACGGAAGCCCACGTCGTTGCGGCCGTCGGGACGCGGCGTCACCGCCCCGTAGAGCACCGCCTGGGCGCCGATCTGGGTCCACTGGGGGAAGTTGGGCGCATTGGCCAGGGTCAGGCCGGTCTCGATGAAGCTGGACGGATTGATCGGCTCGAAATAGCCGGAGCGGGTCAGGTCGGAGGTCAGGACGCTGGTGATCTGTGAGCCGCCCGGGCCGCCGAAGGGGGCGATAGCGATCTGGAAGGGGCGCAGGACGCCTTCGTCCACCACAACATCCTGAACCGGCGGCGGGGTCGCCGGGGTTTGGGCGCCAGCGGGTTGGGCGGCCTGGGCCTGGACCGTCATCGGGGCCGCGATCGCCAGGGCGGCGACGGAAGCCAGGAGAAGATTCAGACGCATGTATAGCTTCCTCGACGAAGGTGACGGCGCGATGATGTAACGCGGGCGCGTTTCCCATGGCCAGCTTGCGGGCGAATGGGGCGAGATTGCGGACCGGTTTCTGTCCAAGTCTTCAGATGCGGGCGCGGCATCAGCGCCCGGCGCACTGGCGCGCGGTCTCGAAGCGGAATGGAACCTCCTGGGCGGCGAACCCCTCGGGCACGTCGAAGGGGGAGGTGGCGCGCAGGGCCTGAAGAATGCCGTCGGACGCCGCCCGCCAGGTGGCGTCGCTGCGTCCGCCCTCGACCTGGGGACTGCCCTGGATGCGGCCGTCGGCCCCCAGACGCACCCGCACCCGGAGCACGATCTCGTCCCCGCCGGGCAGGTCGCAGACCACGCGGACATTCCAGTTCGGCGTCACCTGACGCGCGAGAGCGCCGAGCTGCGGCCCGGTCGCCTGTGACGCCTGACCCGCGCCCTGCTGACCCGTCGAAGGACGGCCGGGGTTGGGGCGGGCGCGGGGCGGTCCGGCCAGGGCGTCGAGGTCCAGGGCGGGGGTGTTGCGCTTGGGCGCGGGCGACGGGGGCGTGGGCCGTGGGGGCGTCGGCCGCGCCGGCGTCCGGGT
>NZ_JBQVNM010000108.1:0-4285 GCF_052436175.1 Brevundimonas sp.
CGGTCGCTGGACCGTTCAGGTCGGGGCCTTCAAGGACGAACGTGTCGCCCGCAACTGGCTGGGCGAAATCAATCGTCGGTTCCGCAGCGAGTTCGCGGGCGCGGAGCGCACGGTCCAGACCGCCGGCGAATGGTATCGGTCGCGCTTCACCGGCCTGACGGAAGAGGCCGCGCGCAGCGCCTGTTCCACCCTGGCGGCCCGGCGCGTCACCTGCGCCGTCATCCGCCCGGACTGAGCCTTCAGGCACTTCAGGTTCAGCGCTTCAGGAGCCGATCCCGGGCCGCATTCAACTTGGCGGCCAGGCCTTCGGCCCCGCCTTGGTCCGGGTGCACCCGCGCCATCAGCCTGCGCCACGCCGTCTGGATGTCCGCCTCCGACGCCTCTGCGGAAACCCCCAGAATCGAGCGCGCCTCGGCCTCGCTCAGCGCCTCACGGCCCCCACCGGGCGGCCGCACGATCGGACGCAGCCGCGAACTGACGATCAGATAGAGCCCCCCCACGGCCGCCGCCCCGGCGCCGATCCAGGCGCCGTGCGATCCGGCCACGACAGCAGCGGCGATCAGCACCGCGCCCAGCACCGTCGCGGCGATCCGCCAATGACCGCGCCCCGGCCGCTCGCCCTGGCGTCCAAGCCTGACCAGCGCCCACAGGGCGACCACCGCCAGGATCGGCCAGATCAGGCCCATGGTTCGGCCCGTCCTGCCCCGCCGGTCAGGCCGCCACGTCCAGCCCGCCGACCGGCTGGTCCAGGGCGCTGCTCTCCAGCCCCATAGCCTGCATCAGGTTGCGCATCTCCTGGCGCGCCGCGACATGGGCCAGGGACACGGCCACGGGGCGGATGTCCGCCGACAGGTCGGCCACCGTCAGGCCGAAGGGGAAGAGTTCGCGATAGATGACCCGGTCGCGCAGGCCCGGCCCGACGCGGAAGCCGACCCGCTTGGCCAGGGTCGTCATTCGCTCTTCCAGACGGCGACGGTTGCGGGCCTCGGCCACGGCCAGACGGTTGGTCACCACCAGCCAGTCGATGGTCGCCTGGCGACCCTGGGTGATGGCGCGCTGTTTGCGGGCTTCCCAGACGCTCTCGGAATAGATGGAGGGCTTGATCAGATCGAGCGTCACCGGGTCGACCTGCCCCAGCAGGTCGAAGTCGACGAAGCTGTCGTTCATCGGCGTCACGATCTGGTCGGCGCGGGCATGCGCCAGCCGCGACAGGGCCGTGTCGCCGCCGGGCGTGTCGATCAGAATCACCTCCACGCCCTTCTGCTGGGCCTCGGCAAAGGCGGCCTCGAACCGGGCGACCTGTTCTTCCTCCGGCGCCTTGGCCAGGGCCTTGCCGTCGCCCAGATCGGGCTCAAACGGCATGGGCAGGACATGGCCGTTCGCCGCCGTCCAGGCCGCGCGGTTGGCGAAGAAGTGCGACATCGACCGCTGGCGCAGGTCCAGGTCTATGATGGCGGCCTTGTGCCCGGCCTGCATCAACCCGACGACGATGTGGATGGCCAGGGTGGACTTGCCTGCCCCGCCCTTTTCATTGCCGACGACGATGACGAGAGGTTGCGCCATTATGCCTGTTCCGTACTGCCGACGGCGCGACTCACCGCATCCGTCCTGACGTGGCAGAATCGGGCGCATCGCCTTTCAGGTCAATGAAAGGTTAAGATGAACGCGGGTGGCGATGTGGACAGACGTCCGGCGTCGTCAGGCGCCGCGCAGACACCAGGGGTCGGACACCTCGGCCGCGCGGCAGATGGCGGCGGCCGTGGCGGCGGGCGCAGACACACGCAGGCGGACATAGGGTTTGCCGTTGACCTGAACGGCCACGAAATCGGGCGTCAGTCCGTTCAGCGCGGCGCGGGCCTTGCCGGCGCTGGCGGCGGCCCAGGCCGAGCGCGCCGCCTCCGGCGAGGAATAGGCGCCCAGCTGGATCGTCGTGCGCGGCCCGCGAGACGCGGCAGCCATCGGCCTGACCTCCGGCGTCACGGCCACGGGCGCCGGCGCGACGGCCCGCTGGACCGCCTGTTGCAGCACCGGCTCTGCGGCGGCGGGGGGACGGCGCAGGCCATCGCGTGCATCCCAGAGGGCATGGGGGTCCAGGACCTCGACCCTCAGGGCGCCGGCCTGGCCTGTTTCGACGCCGAAGGCGGGACGCAGGCCGCGCGTGGCGGCTGTGTCCGTCTCTTGCGGCTCGCGCGCCGAGGCCACCGGCCCGTCCACGGGAATGTCGGCGACCTGCTGGGCCAGGTTGGCGAAGCGATTGGCGTCTACCTCCGCCGCCCCGCAGGAGGCGACGAGCCCCCCGGCGAGGAGGGTCAGGACTGGACGAAGCGTTCTGCTGGACGTCATAAGCCCACCCTTAGCGATCAGGCTTTGAGGTCGCGTTCACGAACAGCCTTAAGCCGCGAGGTTAATGCGATAACCATGAGCGTTTCACAGGCCGCACCGGTTCCCTTGCAGATCGTCCGGACGGTGGCGGAGCTGAGGGGGGTCATGCGCGGCTGGCGCGCCCAGGGGCTCAGCGTCGCCCTGGTTCCGACCATGGGCGCCCTGCATGAGGGCCATCTGGATCTTGTGCGCGAAGGCCTGCGCCGCGCCGACCGGGTCGTCACCAGCGTCTTCGTCAACCCCACCCAGTTCGCGGCGCATGAGGACCTCGGGGCCTATCCGCGTCAGCAGGAACGAGACGCCGAACTGTTGGACCAGACTGGCGGTCACCTGATGTTCGCCCCGACCGTGGACGAGATGTACGCGCCCGGGGCCGTGACCCGCATCACCGTCGGCGACGCCGAAACCGGCGGTCCGTCGCAGGGGCTGGAGGGCGATTTCCGGCCCCAGATGTTCGGCGGCGTCGCCCTCGTCGTCGCCAAGCTGCTCAACCAGGTCCAGGCCGACGTGGCCGTCTTCGGCGAGAAGGACTGGCAACAGCTCATGGTCGTGCGCCGGATGGTCCGCGACCTCGACATCCCGACAGAGATCTTCGGCCTTCCGACCGTTCGCGACGATCACGGCCTCGCCCTGTCCTCGCGCAACGCCTACCTGAGCGCCGACGAACTCCAGATCGCCCGCCGTCTCAATGTCATCCTGCGCGAGGCCGCAGACAGGGCCGCCGCCGGACAACCACTGGCGACGGTTGAAAACGACGCCGTCGCCGCCCTGCTCGAGGCCGGCTTCGATACGGTGGACTATGTCGCCGTACGCCAGACCGACAGCCTCGCCGCGTTTTCGAGCGGCGTGGTCGAGGGCCCCGCCCGCATCCTCACCGCCGCCCGCATCGGCCGCACCCGGCTGATCGACAATATGGCGGTCCAAGGGGCGAGGTTCGAGGGTCTAGGTTCTAGGTTCTAGGTCCGGGCGCCCAACCTTCATGCCTCGAACCTAATCCCTAATCCCTAATCCCTCGGCTCACCCGATCGCGCCGACGCAGCCCTCGGCGTCGCCCGGCGACAGATGGTCCGCGTCCGTCAGGGCCAGGGTCCAGCCGTGGTGGGTGGAGAGGCCCCAGCGGCGCGCGCCGCCGCCGTCGCCCGCGTCTCCGCCCGCGCTGACCACCACGCGGCGGCCCTTCGGAAGCGCCGGAGGATCGATCTTGCCCACGGCGAGCGCGGTCGGCTGGCCGCCGCCCAGACCGAAGCCGTCGAACACAGACAGGCTGGACCAGTCGCGGCGCAGGCCCACCCACCAGTCGTCGTCAATGTTGATGGCCAGAACGGCCACCCCATGCCCCTCGGCGGCGAAGGTCAGGGCCTCCTTGGCCGTGCGGACCATGCGGATATCGGCGGCCATGCCGAAACGCTGGCGGGCGCCGTCGAAGGCACGGGTCGGATCCTTGGGCGACCAGACCTGGACCTGAAGCTGGCCCTGACGCGCCAGACCCCAGCCGACGATCTCGCGCCAGAGACCGGCGACGGCCTCGGCGTTCTGCGGTTCGGCCTGCTCCAGCATGCGGCCGAGGACGGTCTGTTCGCGATCCGGACGCAGCTTGGTGTGCGGCCCGTGCGGCGCGTCCTTGGCCTTTCCGACCGTGGCGGCGATGGCGAGGCGGCGCTCGAACAGCTCCAGCAACTGGTCGTCGATCAGGTCGATCTCGCGACGCAGTTCGGCCAGGGCGGTCTGTTCGGGCGTCATCTCGGCGGGGTTCATTTCGGGCCAGACCTGCTGGATGTGGCTGGGGGTCTTGGTGTCGATGGAGGACATGATACGGCTCTCAAAACTGTAGAATTCGATAAGGGCAAAGGGGTGCGCCGCCGCTCTGGTCCAGAGCGGTCGCCGGCGAGGCTGTCAGGAGCGG
>NZ_JBQVNM010000109.1:0-3775 GCF_052436175.1 Brevundimonas sp.
GGGAACATGGTCGATCTGGACTCTGACCCGACCAAGGTCATCGAGATCGTGGAGGTAGGAAAGCAACTGCTGATCACCCGGGGCGCGCTGACGACCTTCTCGATCGCCAACGATGTGGCCAAGTATTTCGCCATCATCCCCGCCATGTTCGTGGTCGCCCTGCCGTCGCTCGGCGCGCTGAACGTCATGGGCCTGCATAGCCCCGAGAGCGCCATCCTGTCGGCGGTGATCTTCAACGCCCTGGTCATCATCGCCCTGATTCCCCTTGCCCTGCGCGGGGTGAAGTATCGCGCCGTCGGGGCCGGCAAGCTGCTGGGTCGCAACCTGCTGATCTACGGCCTGGGCGGTCTGATCGCGCCCTTCGTCGGCATCAAGCTGATCGACCTGGTCGTCTCCGGCCTCGGTCTGGCGTGAGGGCGGCGGCCATGTCTCGCGGTTTCAGGGCGTCGGGCAAGAACGACGTCTGGTTCTCCCTCTTCTTCATCGCGGCCGTCATCCTGGTCGGCCTTCTGTCCACGGCCGACGAAACGGACGCCCCCGGCCGTCCCGGGCCGGTCCCCGCCGCCGTCCTCAAGGAATAGTCATGCATAACCCCATCCGCATCGCCGCCCTCGCTCTGGGTCTGGTCCTTTCGCCGGCCGCTCCGGTCCTCGCCCAGGACGCCGCCTCGTCGTCTTCGATCACGTGGTCCGCCAATGCGGCGGCGAGCTCCGACTACGTCTTTCGGGGCGTCAGCCAGACCGACGAAGACCCTGCCATCTCGGCCGGGATCGACCTGACCTCGGGCGATTTCTACGCCGGGGCCTGGGCCTCCAACGTCTCCTTCCCCGGCGACGACGACACCCAGGCCGAGATCGATCTCTACGGCGGCTGGCGCGCCGAGGTCGCGGGCTGGGCGCTGGACGTCGGCGGCGTCGCCTATCTCTACACCAACCAGCCCGGCGGAGCGGACTACGACTATGTCGAGGCCAAGGTCGCGGCGTCGCGCGCCATCGGCCCCGCGACGATCGGCGCCGCCGTCTTCTGGTCGCCCGACTTCTTCGGCGCGGCCGAGGATGAGGCGACCTATGTTGAGGCGAACGCCGCCTTCAGCCCCGCCGAGAAGTGGACGGTGTCGGGCGCCCTGGGACGCCAGTTCGTCTCCTCGGACTTCGACTACACGACCTGGAACCTCGGGGTCGCCTACGCCCTGACCGACAGCCTCGCGCTCGACGTCCGGTATCACGACACGGACGAGCACGACTTCGGCGACATCTACGGCAGCCGGGGCGTGGCCACCCTGAAGGCGGTGTTCTGATTGGAGCGCGGACCGCCAGGTCCGCCCTTCGCAACGTCATGCCCATGCGGACCTGGAGGTCCGCGCTCCCAAAGGATCATTCGATGCTGCAATCCCTTCGTCCGGCGGTCGTCATGCTCGCCCTGTTCACCCTGCTGCTGGGCCTGGCCTATCCGCTGGCGGTCACGGGCGTCGCCCAGATCGCCTTCCCGGATCAGGCCGGGGGCAGTCTGATCCGCGACGCCGGGGGCCGGGTCGTCGGCTCGGCCCTGATCGGTCAGCCGTTCGCCGAGGCCCGGTATCTTCACCCTCGTCCGTCCGCGGCCGGCGACGGCTATGACGCCTCGGCCTCGTCCGGGTCGAACCTGGGTCCGCTGAACCCCGACCTGGCCGAGCGGGTCAAGACCGAGGCCGACGCCCTGAGGGGCGAGGCCGGGGGCGCCGCCATTCCCGCCGACGCCGTGACGACCTCGGCCTCGGGTCTCGACCCCGATGTGTCTCCGGCCTACGCTCGACTCCAGGCCGCGCGCGTGGCCCGGGCGCGGGGCGTCCCCGTCCAGGAGGTTCAGGCCGTGATCGATGCGAACACCAGGGGCGCCCTGTTCGGCTTCATCGGCCAGCCCCGCGTCAATGTGCTGCTGACCAACCGGGCGCTCGACGCCAAGGTCCCGTCCAGACTCCTGTCCAGCGCCCCGTCCAGCGTGCCGGCGGCCTGACTTGCCCGAGCCTGTCGAAGACCCGACGCCCGATCCGCCCAGGGTCGGTTCGAAACGCCCCAGACGCGGGCGGCTGAAGGTCTTCCTCGGCATGTCGCCGGGCGTCGGCAAGACCTATGAGATGCTGCGCGCCGCCCGACGCCGAAAGGCCGAGGGCGGCGACGTCGTGGTGGGGGTGGTCGAGACCCACGGCCGGCGCGAGACCGAGAGCCTGCTGCGCGGGCTGGAGGTCATGGCCCGGGCCCCGATCGACTATCGCGACCGGACCCTGCTGGAGTTCGACCTCGACGGCGCCATCGCCCGGCGCCCGGACCTGCTGCTCGTCGATGAATACGCCCACTCCAACGTGCCCGGCTCGCGCCACCCCAAGCGCTGGCAGGATGTGGAGGAGATCCTGGACGCCGGGATCGATGTCTGGACCACCCTGAACGTCCAGCATCTGGAAAGCCTGTCCGACGTCGTCCTGCGCATCACGGGGGTGCGCCAGCGCGAGGCGGTGCCCGACAGCGCCCTGTCGCGGGCGGACGAGATCGAGGTCGTCGACATCACGCCCGACGAGCTGAGGAAGCGCCTCGCCGAGGGCAAGGTCGATGTGCCCGAGACGGCGCGGCTGGCGTCGGATCGCTTCTTCAAGGTGGAGAACCTCATCGCCCTGCGCGAGCTGGCCCTGCGGCGGGCGGCCCAGACGGTCGACGACCAGCTGGTGGCGACCCTGCGCGACCGGGGCGTGGAAGGGCCGTGGGCGGCGGGCGAGCGCATTCTGGTGCTGGTCGGCGGTGACGCCATGGCCGCCTCCCTGGTCCGCACCGGGCGGCGCCTGTCGGACATGATGATGGACGCGCCCTGGACCGTGGCCCATGTCGAGCGGCCGAACCGCGCCCCGTCGGGGCCGCAGGCGGCGGCCAAGCTGGGCGAGGCCTTCGTCATGGCCGAGCAACTGGGCGGACGCACCGTGGTGCTGACGGGCGACGACGTGGTCGCCGCCGTGATGGACTATGCGCGCCGCGCCAACGTCACCCAGATCGTCATCGGCAAGGGTGTAGACAGCCGGATCAACGAATGGCTGGGCCGGTCGCTGGCGGCGGAGCTGCTGCGCGCCGCGAGGGGCGTCGCCATCCATGTGGTCACCGACGCCCCGCACGACGAGCGGCCTGCGACCCGGCCGGCCCGCAGGCCTCTGACGGCCGACTGGCGCGGCTATGCCGTCGGCGCGGCCTTCATCCTCGTGGCGACCGGCCTCGCGGCGGTGCTGGACCGCAGCTTTGCGCGCGTCGATCTGGGGGTGGTCTATCTGTCGGCCGTGCTGGCGGCGGGCGTGCTCTATGGCCTTCGCCCCGCCCTGGCGGCGGCGACGGTGGCCTTCCTGACCTACAACTTCCTGTTTCTGGAGCCGCGCTACACCTTCCGGATCGGCTCGCCGACCGATGTCCTGACCCTCGTGGTCTTCTGGGCGGTGGCCCTGGCGACCGGGGGGCTGGCGGGGCGGGTGCGGGATCAGGCGCGCAATGCGGAGCGGCGCGCCTCGGCCGTCTCGGCCCTGCTCGCCGCCAGCCAGAGTCTCGCGGCCGCCGACGACCGTCCCGAGACCGCCCGGGTTCTGGCCGAACAGGCCGCCGCCGCCGTGGGGGGCAGGGCCGTGGTCCTTCTGCCCGACGGGGTGGACATCGCCGTCGCCGCCGCCGCCCCGACGGCCGAGACGCTGGATTCCTCGGCCATGGCCGCCGCCCGCTGGGCCTGGGAGCGGGGCGAGCCCGCCGGCCACGGCACGGGCACCCTGCCGCCG
>NZ_JBQVNM010000110.1:0-3627 GCF_052436175.1 Brevundimonas sp.
CGCCGCCCTGACCCTGGCCGGAGACGGGCTCTATCGGTCCCGCGCCGCCGTGCGCGAGGCCAGCCGGCTGAACATCCTCGCCATCGGCTCGTCCAGCATCGAGGGCGTGGGCGCCAGCAGTCGCGACCTGGGTTTCGTGCCCCGCCTGCAAGCCGATCTGCGCGCCCGCCTCCCCGATGTCGCGGTCAATGTGATCAACCGGGGCATCGGCGGCGAATCCGCCTTCGAGACCGCCAACCGGATGCAGGCCGAGATCACGGCCTACAAGCCCGACCTCGTCATCTGGCAGGTGGGGACCAACGACGTACTGCGGGCCCGCCCGTGGAATGACGTCATGGCCGACATCGCGCGCGGCCAGGCCATTCTCGACGCGGCCAACGTCGATGTCCTGCTGATCGACCCGCAGAGGCTGCCGGAAGACGGGGTCAATTTCCGGGGCAAGAACACCGAGCTCGGCGAGGTCGCCCGGCTCCTGGCCGTCGAGGGCGCGCGGATGGGCTATGCGGTCCAGCACCGCTTCGACGCCATGCGCGGCTGGACCGGCCTGACGCGCGGCGGCATCGGGCCGGACGACCTGCACATGAACGACGACGGTTACGCCTGCTGGGCCTCGGTCACGGCAGACAGCCTGGCCGCCGCCGTGCGCTGATCCGAAGGGAACAGCAGAAGGAACGTCAGGGCGCTTCGGGCGATTGGTTTAGAGACCAGTCGCTTACGGAGTTTCCATGCCGCGTCCCGCCCTCCTGATCTCCTCCGCCCTCGCTCTCGGCCTGCTCGCCGCCTGCGGTGAACCCGGGACGACGGAGGGATCGGGGCGCGCCCAGGCGCCCGCCGCCACGCCCGCCAATCCGCTCGTTCAGGCCATCGAGACGGCCGCCGCGCTGCCGCCCGTCTTGCCCGGATCGGGCGCGCCGGATCCGGCACTGGTGCGGATGCAGATCCTGCTGGACCGCACCCCCTTCTCCCCGGGCGAGATCGACGGGCTGGACGGCTCCAACCTGCGCCGGGCGATCGCCGCCTATCGACAGGCCCATGGTCTGGGCGCCTCCGAGATGGCCGACGACGCTCTGCTTCAGGCCCTGATCCGGAACGACGACCGGCCCGTGACGACGACGGAGCAGCTGACCGAGGTCGATGTCGCCGGCCCGTTCAGCCCGCCACCCGGCGAAGACCTTGAAGCCCAGGCGCGCAACGGGGTGGCCTACACTTCGGCGCTGGAACGTCTGGCCGAACGGGTCCACGCCTCCCCCGCCCTGCTGCAAGCGCTCAATCCGGGGGTCGCTTTCGACCGAGCGGGTCAAGCCGTGGTCGTGCCTCTGGTAAACCGGCCGCCCCTGGCCCCCGTGGCGCGGATCGAGATCGACGGCCGGGGCAATCGTCTGACCGCCTATGGCGAGGACGGCGCCGTCCTGGCGGTGTTTCCGGCCACGGTCGGCAGTTCGGACAACCCGTCGCCGCGCGGCGACCTGAAGGTGAACGGCGTGGCCCGGACGCCGGACTACACCTACGACCCCGCCAAGCTCAGCTATGGCCCCGGCGGAAAGAAGGTGGTCGTGCCGACCGGGCCGAACAATCCGGTCGGCGCCGTCTGGATCGACCTGTCGCGCGAGAGCTACGGCATTCACGGCACGCCCGAGCCTTCCCGCGTCGGAAAGACGGCCTCGCACGGCTGCGTCCGCCTAACCAACTGGGACGCCCAGATCTTGGCGGCGGCGGTCAAGCCGGGGGTGGAGGTGAAGTTCATCTAGAGGGAGCGACAGGCCCGAACGGCGTCGTCGCCCAGAGATCGCACTGATGGCGGGCGGCGAAGTCGTCGCTCAACCGGTCGCCTGCCGGGTCGAGGACCAGAACGCGCCCGTCCCCAGGCCAGTCCGCGCCGTGGCCGAAACCCGTCCAGAGGCCGCGCATTCGCTCGCCCAGCGCGGCCTGTTCCGGCGTGAACCGCGCCGGATCGGCGAAGGCCCAGGGCCTGCCGAACAAATAGGTCAGTTCCGAGGCGTGGTAGGCGCCCATGTCATAGGGAAACAACCAGGCCGGCAGGGCCAGGGGCGCATCCGGGTCGGCGAACTCGTAGCCGGACACCGGAACATGGCGCGCCAGCAGGCGACGCAGGGCCTCGGCCGGACAGGCGAACTTCTGGTCGGTGAAGCTGCGCGCCATGGCGAGGCCGGGGCCAGCCTTCCCGTCCGCTGGGTCGATCGGATAGCGGGCCAGGACCGCGTCGCCGGAGTCGCCGTACAGCCAGCGGGTCTGGGCGGCGTAGCGGGCCGCGTCCCGGACCTGGACCGCGAACAGCCGGCCCTCGTCCGCGTTGGTCCCGACCACGACGGGCACGCGCACGAAGTCGCCCTTCAGGAAGGCCAGCGGCGGGGCGACGGGCACGGTTGCGTCCCCATAGACAGGCCCCCATGAGCCCGGCCCGTTCAGCCCGGCGCGGGTGGAGGCGGCGCGGGCGATGCTTCGGGCGGGCAGACGGCGCAGGCACTCGACGACCGCCTCGCCCACGCAGCCAACGAACGACGCAAAGGCCGGGCCGTCGGCCGCCGCCTCATCCGCCGAGCGCAGGGACTGGGGCTCGATACAGGTTCCGCTCTGCAGGATCACCCGGTCGAACAGGCCCTGAGATCCCGGGGAGGCCATCAGGTGGCAGGCGCTCCAGGCCCCGGCGCTCTCGCCGAAGACCGTGACATCGGCCGCGTTACCGCCCAGGGCCGCGATATTGGCGCGAACCCAGCGCAGGGCCGCCTGCTGGTCCATCAGACCCCAGTTGCCGCCCAGGCCGTCGCCGTCCGCCGCAAAGCCGGGATGGGCCAGCCAGCCCAGGGCGCCGAGGCGGTAGTTGACCGTGACCACCACCCGGCCCTGCTCGACCGCCAGCCTCGACGGATCGTAGTTGGCGCCCGCCCCGATGGTGAAGGCGCCGCCGGGCAGGAAGACCATGACCGGATGCGGCCCGGCGTCGGCGGGGCCGTAGACGTTCAGATAGAGGCAGTCCTCGGCGCCGAAGACGATCCCCCCGCCCCCGCCGAGAATGGCGTCGCGCCCGAGGGCCTGGGTGCAGTCGCGCCCGATGTGCGTGGCGTCACGCACGCCCTGCCAGGACCGCACCGGCTGGGGCGCCCGCCACCGCAGGGACCCGACCGGCGGCGCGGCATAGGGCAGGCCGAGGAAGGCGCGAACGCCCGCGCCTTCGACCCCGCGCACGACGCCGCCCTCGACGCTCGCCTCGACCCTACGGGCGTCGGAGGCGCCCACGACCGCCGGGATCTTGCCCGGATGGGTGGCGCAGGCCGCAGTGAGCACCAGAAGGAGACAGAGGCTCAGGACGCGACGCATTCGGTCCTTCTAACCTGCCCGTGGTGCGTGGTCATCGCGGACGTGCGCCACAGCAAAACGGCCCCCGGATCGCTCCGGGGGCCGCTCTGTTTGTTTGGCCTATGCTCACCTCGCGGAGGCTCGCGACTTGAGGCCGCTGACGCGCTCAAAAGCGCGCCATCGCCTTTAGGCGATGATCTTGGAGACCACGCCGGCGCCGACGGTGCGGCCGCCTTCGCGGATGGCGAAGCGCAGGCCCTGGTCCATGGCGATCGGGGTGATCAGTTCCACGGTCAGCTCGGCGTTGTCGCC
>NZ_JBQVNM010000111.1:0-3567 GCF_052436175.1 Brevundimonas sp.
GGCCCGAGGCGGCCAGTCCCGCAACGCCGTCGCCCCACAGCCCCCCGAGCCCGACGGCCAGGGGCCAGGCGGCGGGGGCGGCGAGGGTGGACAGGGCGGCCGACAGGCAGAGGACGCCTGCCGCGGCCGACAGGGCCTTGAGCGGGGTCGGGCGCAGCCGCTGCTGCACCGCCTCTCCGATCGCGACCGCCAGCCCGAAGGCGACGGTCAGGGCGGCGGCGGGCCAGGCCGCGAGGCCGATGGACTGGAGGATCAGGTCTGCGAACAGGGCGCCGCCGTTCCCCAGCCAGTTGGTGGCGGGGGTCGAGGTCGCGGCGTTCAGGCTGGGATCGGCGGGATTCCACGAGATCAGGGCCGCGACCAGCAACAGGGCCAGCAGGGCCTGAAGCACGCCCCGGAACCGCACCATGAAGGGGGCGTCCCAGATGACCCGGGCGCTTTCCCAGGCGCGATTGCCGATGATCATGACGGCGGACATGGGTCTTCTCTCTGAGCCTGAGCCGGGGCGGACCCGCCGTTTTCACCCCCACAGGGTTAAGGGGCTGTTTACCTCAAAAGAAAGCGCCCCCTTCCGCTGTGGAAAGGGGGCGCGAGTTTGCGGTCTGTGGGTTCAGGCTCAGTCCTGACGGACGCTGCCCGATCCGGTGGTCGACTGACGCAGGGTCGCCGGGCGGGTGGCCAGGTCGATGTCGCCCGAGCCGGAGCTGGTCAGGTCGGCGGCCCGGGTGGGGGCGATGCGGGCGTCGCCGCTGCCGCTCAGGGACACCCGGGCGTCCGAGACGGACAGGGATTCCAGATCGGCGTCGCCGGAGCCCGTGGCGACCAGGACCAGGTTGTCGGCCCGGCCCTCGGCCATGACGTCGCCCGATCCGGTCATGTCGAGCGACAGTTCGGGCTGGTCGAAGCCCCGGATGTAGAGGTCGGACGACCCGTTCATCACGAAGCGGCGCACCGAGGGGGCCGTCACGACGATCTTGACGTCGTCATCGCGAACCCAGATCCCGCGCCCGTTCTGGTTCCGTCCGAAGACGATCCGCTCATGGCGGGGGCCGTCGACCTGATCGGCCGTCAGCCGGTCGCCGTCCAGGCGGATGCGGTTCACCTGATCGGCGGGCCCGGTGATGACGACGCCCGGGGTCTCGCCCTGGACATAATCGACGTCGGCCGACAGATCGATGACCAGCTGCTCGCCGCCGGTCCAGTCCAGCGTCCGGGTCGTGTCGGCGGGGCGGGTTCCGTCGTCGCGGACGATGGACAGGGTGTCGCCGTCGCCGTCGCTGTCGTGGAAGGTCCAGTTCCAACCGTGGGCGGCCATGTCGCGTCCGCCGATGGCCAGGGCGCCGGCGGCCGAGCCGAGGCAGAGCACGAAGGCCGCGCCGGCGATGATGAGAAGGGTGCGGATCATGCCGGATCTCCCGTGGCTTGAGTGGGGGCGTAGGACGGGGCGACCGGTCCAGGGTAGGGGGGCGCCTGATAGGTCGCCGTCTGGGGCTCAAGCGCGGGCTTGAGCAGGCGGTAGTGAAGGCGGGCGAACCAGACGAGGGCGTCGATGAGCAGCTTGGTCGACACCGCCAGCAGGGCGCCGACGGCCACCGAACCCGCCATGAGGCTCAGCCCTGCCAGGAAGGCCGCGATCCCGCCGCCGGGGAAGCCTGCGAACGGCCCGGCCACCATGACGCCGCCGCCGGCGACGAAGACCGCGATGACCGCGACGAAGAAGCCGAACAGCGTCCCGATCACCCCCATCAGGAGAGGCAGAAGGATCAGGATGTCGATCGCGCCCAGACCCAGGACCGCGAAGACGGCGCCGGCCGCGGCCGAAGGCGTCTGTTCCTGGCGCCAGCGCTGAACCCCGGCCTCGGCCTTGAGTTCGCGGGCCAGGCGGTCGGGATCGCCGAGAGCCTGGGCCGTTTCGGCCTCGCTGCGCCCGGCCCGGGCGGCGTCGTCGAAGTGGACTTCGTAGTCGTTGATGATGTCGTGGGCGACGGAGGTCGGGAGGCCGACCAGACCGCGCTTGAGACGGGCGAGAAACTCGGCGCGCGTCATTGGGCGTCTCCTGCGGGAACGAGGGCGTCGGCGGTCTGGGCCGCCTTTGGGGGTGTATCTCTGGGCGCGTCGAGCACGGCGTCGACGGCGGCGGTGAAGGTCTTCCAGTCGGCCGTCTGTCCGTCCAGGGCGTCGCGTCCGGCCGGGGACAGTCGATAGTATTTCCGCGACGGGCCCGACGGGCTTTCGACCAGATAGGTCTCGACCAGTCCGTCGGTCTGCATGCGGCGCATCAGGGGATAGACCGTGCCTTCGCCCATGTTGATCGCGTCCGACAGGCGGCTGGCGATCTCGTAGGCGTAGCTGTCTCCCCGATCGAGGAGTGCAAGGACACAGAGGCCCAGCACGCCTTTCTTCAGTTGGATGTCTATGGTTTCGGGCGCCATGTGGCCTCCTCTTTCGATAGGAAGAGACTATGACAAGGTATCGTGCGCTGCAAGGTAGCTGTTCAAACATGACAGCGATTTAATCGGCGCGGCTTTTCGCCCATCCGCGCGGAACGACGGATCAGTCGCTTGGCAAGCGCCGATCCAGCCGATATGGACCGCGAAACACCGTGCTCTACTGGATCGGCGGGTATTGCGACTGGATCGCAACTACCTGACGCCTATGGCTTAAAGAGGAATTCCGAATGGAACTGGGCAGACGAGCCCTGAAAGCCGCCGGCGGTCTGATGACCGGCGCTGCTTTCGCCATCCTGTTCGCCACCCCGACGTGGGCGCAGGAGTTGTGGGGACAGCCGACGCCGGGCGGCATCGGGCTCCAGAAGGCCGCCTCGCCGCTGAAGCACGAGGTTCATAACTTCCACACGCTGCTGATGGTCATCATCACCGCGATCGTGCTGCTGGTGCTGGGCCTGCTGGTGTGGATCGTCATCCGCTACAACAAGAAGTCCAATCCGGTCCCGGCCCGCTGGAGCCACAACACCCTGATCGAGGTCATCTGGACGGTCGCGCCGGTCCTGATCCTGCTGGTGATCTCGCTGTTCTCGATCCGCCTGCTGTTCGCCTACAATAACATGCCGACGCCGGACCTGACCATCAAGGCGACCGGCAACCAATGGAACTGGGCTTACGAGTATCCCGACCAGGGCATCGCCGAATACGTCTCCAACATGCTGCCGGAAGACCAGGCCAAGGCGCGGGGCGTGCCCTACCGTCTGGCCGCAGACGAGCCGATCGTCGTGCCGGTCGGCAAGACGGTCCAGGTTCTGGTCACCGCCGCCGACGTGATCCACGCCTTCGCCCTCCCCGCTTTCGGCCTGAAGACCGACGCCGTGCCCGGCCGGACCAACCACACCTGGTTCAAGGCCGAGCGCACCGGCACCTTCTATGGCCAGTGCTCTGAGCTGTGCGGCGTGGATCACGCCTTCATGCCGATCGAGATCCGCGTCGTCACCCAGGCCGAGTTCGAAGCCTGGGTCGCCTCCAAGGGCGGTTCGATGACCAAGGCCGCCGATGACGCCGCCAAGGCCGCAGCCGAAGCCGCCGCCGCGACCGCCGCCGCCGCTGCCCCGGCTCC
>NZ_JBQVNM010000112.1:0-2792 GCF_052436175.1 Brevundimonas sp.
GCCCAATGCCGTCAGCCCGTCCCAGTTCGACAACCTGGCCAACCCCGCCATCCACAAGGCGACGACCGCCGAGGAAATCTGGAACGACACCCAGGGCGCGGTGGACATCATCGTCGCCGGCGTGGGCACGGGCGGCACCATCACCGGCGTCGGTCAGGCCCTGAAGGCGAAGAAGCCGTCCGTACGCCTGATCGCAGTCGAGCCGACCGCCTCGCCGGTTCTGTCGGGCGGCGCCCCCGGTCCGCACAAGATCCAGGGCATCGGGGCGGGCTTCGTGCCGTCCATCGTCGATCGTTCGGTGATCGACGGCGTCGAGCAGGTCTCCAACGAGGACAGTTTCGACATGGCCCGCAAGGCCGCGCGGGTCGAGGGCATTCCGGTCGGCATTTCGTCCGGCGCGGCCCTGACCGCCGCCTTCCGTCTGGCCGCCCTGGACGAGAATGCGGGCAAGACCATCGTGGTCGTCATCCCCAGCTTTGCGGAGCGGTATCTGTCCACGGCGTTGTTCGAGGGGCTGTAGGGTCGCCTTTCACATTCATCCGTCACCCTCGGGCTTGACCCGAGGGCCGGAGGATCCGCCCCCTGTGCGCTGGATTTGAATTCGCGCAGGCGGACCCTCCGATCCTCGGGTCAAGCCCGAGGATGACGGTGTTGGTGTGGTTTGTAGCTCAGCCGAACACCCTGCCCAGCAGCCGCTCCAGACAGTCAGCGTCCACCGCATCGAAAGCCGCCTTCTCGGTCGCATCCACATCGAAGACCGCGATCAGTTCGCCGTCCGGCCCTTTGACCGGGACCACGATCTCGCTGGCCGAGCGGCTGTCGCAGGCGATGTGGCCGGGGAAGGCGTGGACGTCGGGCACGATCTGGGTGACGCCGGTCGCGGCCGCCGCGCCGCAGACGCCCCGCCCATAGGCGATCCTCAGACAGCCCAGCGTCCCCTGATAGGGACCGACCACCAGTTCGCGCGCTTTCGCCGGATCGACGACGTAGAAGCCCGTCCAGAAGAAGGCCGGGAAGGCGTCGGCCAGAATGGAGGAGACCGTCGCCATCCGCGCCGTCACGTTCGGCTCGCCGTCCAGCACGGCCAGGATCTCGGCCTCGACCTCGGCATAGCGTTCAGCCTTGTCGGCGGGGCGGTCGTCGCGGGCGATGTAGGACATGTCGGAACTCGATCTGGCGGGGACCGGCATATAGGCGGCGGCACCGATTTTGGTAGGCGAGGAGGGACTCGAACCCCCAACCAGACCGTTATGAGCGGTCGGCTCTAACCATTGAGCTACTCGCCCCCAGTGGTGACACGCGGGGTTAGCAGGCCGGGCGCAGGCTGCAAAGCCGCCTCCACAATTGCCGCGATTTCACGCCGATGAACGGAAGCTGAGCGGATCGCCTGTCCACGCGTTCAGGAGGGATCCGCCAGAAAGCGGCCATGACGGTCGGCCACAGGGTCGGCTGCGTTTCGTTCCTGAGGATACCCATGACCCGCAAACTCTCCGCTCTCGCCCTCGGCGCCGCCCTGATGGCCTCGACCGCCCTGGCGGCGACGGCCGCCTCCGCCCAATCGGTCCAGCAGACCCCCGTTTCGAGCACCATCCAGATGATCCAGACCCAGCCCTCGCTCAATCTCGCCGCCTCGGGCGAGGTGCGGGTGGCGCCCGACATGGCGACCGTGACCTTCGGCGTCGTGACCGAGGCCCCGACCGCACAGGCGGCGATGGCCCAGAACGCCGAGCGGATGAACGCCGTCTCCGCCGCCCTGCGCCGCGCGGGCGTGGCCGAGCGCGACATCCAGACCTCGGGCCTGAACCTTCAGGCCCAGTACGATTATCAGGAGAACCAGCCACCCAAGCTGCGCGGCTATCAGGCCTCCGACCGCGTCACCGTGCGGGTCATGGACCTGACCAAGACCGGCGCGACCGTGGACGCCGTGGTCGCTGCGGGCGTGAACCAGATCGACGGCGTGGCCTTCGGCCTGAAGGATCCGTCGGCGGCCGAGAACGAGGCGCGCCGTCTGGCCGTGAAGGCCCTGCAGGCCAAGGCCCAGCTCTATGCCGAGGCCCTGGGCGTCCAGCTGGGCGGCATCCGCAGCCTGAACGAAGGCGGTGGTTATACGCCCCAGCCGCCGATGCCGATGTACGCGATGCGCGCCGGCGCGATGGCGGCGGACTCGACCCCCGTTTCGGGCGGCGAGCTGTCGGTCAAGATCGACGTGACGGGCGTCTACGACATAGATCGGTGATCTAATCCTCCCCCAAGCGTAGCGCAGGGGGAGGGGGACCGTCGGAACGACGGTGGAGGGGGTTGACCCAGACGCGGTGTCTGCGGTTGGCCCCCTCCACCACTTCGTGGTCCCCCTCCCCCGATGGGAGAGGATTTCTGGTTAGGCCGCGCGTTTGATCTGGTTGGCGTCGTCGAGCAGCACGACGGTGGGGTTCCACTGACGGGCTTCTTCCTGCGGCAACTGGCCGTAGGTGACCACGATCACCTTGTCGTTCTTCTGGACCAGTCGGGCGGCGGCGCCGTTGACGCCAATCACTTTGGACCCACGCGGAGCCTCGATGGCGTAGGTGGTGAACCGGGCGCCGTTGGTGATGTTCAGCACATCCACCTGTTCGTGCGGGAAGATGCCCGCGGCGTCCAACAGATCGCGGTCGATGGCGATCGAGCCCTCATAGTCGAGATCGGCCTGGGTCACCGTCGCGCGGTGCAGTTTGGCCTTCATCAGGGTGACCAGCATGGACGGCGGTCTCCGAAATAGGACACGGGGCGATAGGCCCCCGCTCGCAGGCGGCTCA
>NZ_JBQVNM010000113.1:0-2711 GCF_052436175.1 Brevundimonas sp.
CGGCCGCCTTCATCTCCGCCACGCCCGGCAGATCATCCAGCCGCGCCAATCCGAAATGCTCGAGGAAGCGGTCGGCCGTCGCATAGGTCACCGGGCGACCCGGCGTCCGGCGCCGTCCGCGCAGCCGCACAAAGCCCATCACCAGCAACAGGTCCAGGGTCCCCTTGGAGATAGACAACCCACGGACGCTCTAGATCTCTGCGCGGGTGACGGGCTGGTGATAGGCGATGATGGCCAGGGTCTCGAGCGCGGCCTTGGACAGGCGACGCGGCTCCTCCCGTTCCTCGGTCATCAGGAAGCCGAGGTCCTCGGCGGTGCGGAACCGCCAGCGGTCGGCCACGCAGTCCAGCACGACGCCCCTCCCCTCATAGCGCGCCTGCAGCCCGGTGATGGCGGCGGGCACATCGGCGCCCTCGGGCAGGCGCCGCGCGATCTCGTGCAACGACAGCGGCCCGGCGGCGGCGAACAGCAGGGCCTCGACGCGGCGCTCGATCTCGGCCTGATCGGGGGTGAAATCGAGGCTCATGGGGTCAGTTCCAGCGGCAGGCCCAGTCCGCGCCGTTTCAGCCAGATGTCGTCGAACGCCGCCGCCTGTTTCACATCCATGGCTCCCTCCTTGACCAGTTCCAGACTGGCCGAAAGGGTTGAGGCGAGATAGCTGGCCTGGCTGGGCCCCTCCCCTTCCGGATCGCGCTCGGGCGCCACCCGCTCCAGCGGGGTCCAGCTTTCCAGACGCGGCAAAACCTCGCGCAGCCAGTCGCGCGCGGCCTCCAGAGCGAAGGCCTCGACCCTCTGTCCCGGATTGTAGTGTCGCGCCTGTTCCCGCCGCCTCTGGGTCACATAGGCGGACATCAGCTCATACAGGCTGGCGTCGATCCGGTCGGAGGGCACGATGACCGTGGCCTGGGGGTCGCCGCGCATGAAGACGTCGCGTTTCAGCTGCGGCCGGTCCAGCAGGGCGTCGGCCGCCTTCCGCATGGCCTCCAGCTTCTGCAGGCGGAAGGCCAGGGCCGCCGCCATCTGTTCGGCGGGCGGCTCATCCGGCTTGCCCTTCTCGGTGCGCGGCAGCAGCAGGCGCGACTTCAGATAGGCCAGCCAGGACGCCATCACGAGATAGTCGGCCGCCAGCGAGAAATTCCGCCGCCGCGCCTCGTGCACGAACAGCAGATACTGTTCCGCCAGCTTGGTGATCGACAGCTTCAGCAGATCGACCTTCTGGGTCCGCGCCAGAGCCAGCAAGACGTGCATCGGTCCTTCATTCCCGTCCTGATCCACCACGAAGGCCTCGCGGTCCTCGGCGGCCTCGACGGCAGTGAAATCCAGATTGGGCTGGAAGGCCTCGGTCATCCTTCTGGCCTACCGCGCCTTCGCGCTACTTGAGGCGAGGTCAGGCGCTTGCGCCTCCCCGACATCCGGCCCCTTCGCCGCCGTCAGCCGTCCAGCCAGCATGGCGTCGAAGCGGTCGCGCGCCTCGCGCACATCCAGCGGCTCCGGGGTATGGACGATCCTGGCCAGGGCGGCCTCGGCCCGACGCGCGGCGCCGCCCTTGAGCCTGCCAACCCCCTCGGCCACCTGACGCATCTCGGGCAGATCGCCGTTCCAATGGATGACCAGATCGCAGCCGGCCTTCAGCGATGTCTCCGCCCGCTCGGTCAGCGTCCCGCTCAGCGCGTTCATGACCAGATCGTCCGACAGCAACAGACCGCCGAAGCCGAGCCGTTCGCGGATCAGCTTGATCGCCTTTTTCGACTGGGTCGCCGGGCGTTTCCGGTCGATGGCGGTGAAGACGATGTGGGCCGTCATCCCGATCGGCATGTCCGACAGGGCCTTGAACGGCGCGAAATCCCAGGCGTCCAGCGTCTCCAGATCGGCGTGGACGGTCGGCAGCTCCTTGTGGGTGTCGCCAAAGGCGCGGCCATGACCCGGCATGTGCTTGATGACCGGCAGGACGCCGCCCGCCAGCAGTCCCTCGGCCATGGCCCGACCCAGCTGGGCCACGGTCGCGGGGTCATTCGCATAGGCGCGGTCGCCGATGATGTCGTGGGCGCCGGGCACCGGGACGTCCAGCACCGGGGCGCAATCGACGTTGATCCCCACCGCCTTCAGGTCGTGCGCCATCAGCCGCCCGCCCAGCCGCGCCAGTTCGCGCGCCGTCAGCGGATCGTTGGTGGCCTTCAGATAGGCCTCGCCCGGGGGGTATTTGGGCCAGTGCGGCGGGCCCAGTCTCTGGACCCGACCGCCCTCCTGATCGACCAGGATCGGAGCGTTCCATCCGACGGCGTCACGCAGGGCGTCGGTCAGGCGTAGAACCTGACCCGGGCTCTCCACATTCCGCCGGAAGAGGATGAAACCCCAAGGCTTCTGCTCGGCGAAGAAGGCGCGTTCCTCGTCGCCGAGACCCGTTCCGTGACAGCCGTAGATGGCGGCCGTGGTCACCGGGTCAGCGCACCAGACAGTCGCGGCCGCCGGCCTTGATGGCCGCGCAGAAGGCCTGGGCCCGCTCGCGGCTGAGGCCGTAGAAGGTGGTGCGGTACACGGTCGAACCGTTGGCGGCCGTCACCTCCTGAACCCGCTTCTGGGCGCCGCGCGCGAACTGGGGGAAGCGACCGGCGACGGCGGCGTATTCGCGGTCGGCGATGGCGGTTGAGGAGAAGGCGCCGATCTGGACGGCCGAGGTTCCGGTCGCCGCAGCGGCGGGCGCGACCGGCGCC
>NZ_JBQVNM010000114.1:0-1688 GCF_052436175.1 Brevundimonas sp.
TCTCGCCTGATCCGCCGTCAGCATGCCCAGCGTCGCGCAGGTCTCCAGACCCAAGGCCTTCACGCCGGAGATCATCGCCGCCAGTTTCGGCGTGTCGCGGTCCTTCAGCTCGCGCCAGGCCGCGCCCATGCAGAAGCGCGACGCCCCGCCGGCCTTGGCCGCCATGGCCTCGGCGAGAACGGCGGAGGTCTCCATCAGCTTCTCGGCCTTCAGCCCCGTATCGAAACTGGCAGATTGGGAACAGTAGCCGCAGTTCTCGGCGCAACCGCCGGTCTTGATCGACAGTAGCTGGGACTTTTGCACCTCGGACGGGTCGAACCAGCGACGGTGTACGGTCGCCGCCTCGAACACCAGCTCCATGAAGGGGCGGGCGAACAGGGCCTCGACCTCCTCCAGCGTCCAGTCGTGGCGGGGCTCGGCCGGGTCGCGGCTGAGGGTGCGAAGGGGGGATGCGTCGTCGGCCATGGGATTTTTCTACTCGCGGGTAGAGGGGGCGTCCAGACCGCGAAACACGGGGCCGCGGCGCCTTCATATAAAGACATCCTTATGTGTTTCTTGCCGCCACGGCCGCAGACGGCTATAGCGGCGCTCAAATCCATTCCGATCAGGAGCCTCCCTTGGCCGACTACATCGTCCGCGACATTTCGCTTGCCCCGTTCGGCAACAAGGAAATCGCCATCGCCGAAACCGAAATGCCGGGCCTGATGGCGCTGCGCGAGGAGTTCGGCGCGGCCCAGCCGCTGAAAGGCGCCCGCATCGCCGGCAGCCTGCACATGACCATCCAGACCGCCGTGCTGATCCAGACGCTGGAAGCCCTGGGCGCCGACGTCCGCTGGGCCTCCTGCAACATCTTCTCGACCCAGGACCACGCCGCGGCCGCCATCGCCGCCAACGGCACGCCGGTGTTCGCCACCAAGGGCGAGACGCTGGAAGAATACTGGGACTACGCCCACAAGATCTTCGAATGGGCTGACGGCGGCTATCCGAACCTGATCCTTGACGACGGCGGCGACGCCACCCTGCTGTGCGTCCTGGGTCCGAAGGCCGAGAAGGACGCCAGCGTCCTCGACAACCCGACCAACGAGGAAGAGGAAGCCCTTTACAAGGTCATGAAGCGGTATCTGAAGGAGAAGCCCGGCTTCTATTCGGCCATCCGCGACGCGATCGGCGGCGTGTCGGAAGAGACGACCACGGGCGTCCACCGCCTGTACCAGATGGCCGAGCGCGGCGAGCTGCCCTTCCCCGCCATCAACGTCAACGACAGCGTCACCAAGTCCAAGTTCGACAACCTGTACGGCTGCCGTGAATCGCTGGTGGACGCCATCCGTCGCGGCACCGACGTGATGCTGTCGGGCAAGGTCGCGGTGGTCTGCGGCTACGGCGACGTCGGCAAGGGCTCTGCCGCCTCGCTGCGTCAGGGCGGCGCTCGCGTGATCGTCACCGAGATCGACCCCATCTGCGCCCTGCAGGCCGCGATGGAAGGCTATGACGTCCAGACCCTGGACGACGTCGCCGACAAGGCCGACATCTTCGTCACCGCCACGGGCAACAAGGACGTGATCACCGTCGAGCACATGCGCCGGATGCGCAACAACGCCATCGTCTGCAACATCGGCCACTTCGACTCGGAGATTCAGGTCGCCGGCCTGAAGAACTTCAAGTGGGACGAAATCAAGCCTCAGGTCCAC